>JANRKX010000012.1:0-12154 GCA_033763255.1 Acidobacteriota bacterium
TATGTTACTCGCAAGCTAAGCCGCACGTAACAGAGCTTTTATACCTTTTCCGACCTCAAGTTGATTTTCGTGTTGGTAGAGCAGCGCCAACTGGTACAAAAAGATCGCTCCGAGCGCAAAAAGCTGGCTTTTGTTCAAGCCCTCTCTACAGGACAAAAAATGAAGACGAATTGTAGTTGTAGCTGATTGGGTCATCGTGCGATTAGACTTTCTGTCGCCAAACGGAAAGGAGATCACACGATGACCGACATTCGCTCGCTTGAGCAAACGTTGATTGAAAATCTACCCTGGAACAAGGCGCGCATCAAATTCGTGGCACGCTTTCTTCTGGCCCTCTACACCGTACAGACCGTCAACCTTTCGATGTTGGCGACGGCCTTTTCCGGCCACGCTCAGGAGGAGTCAAACTACAAACGGCTGCAACGCTTTCTGCGCTCATTCACCATGCCCTATGCGGAAGTCGCCGCCTTTGTGGTCAAACTGCTTGGCGTCCCCGCCCCCTACACGCTGGCGCTGGATCGCACGAACTGGCAAGTCGGAACAGTCCATCTCAACATTCTGATGCTCTCGATTGTTTACCAGGGCATCGGGTTCCCCGTCGTTTGGATCGTCCTGCCCAAAGCCGGAAACTCCGACACCACCGAACGAGAAACGGTGCTGGAAATCTTCATTGACTTGTTCGGCACGCCGAACATCGCCTGTTTATTGGGCGACCGCGAGTTTGTCGGCAAGCAATGGTTCCGATTCCTGAAGCAGCATCGGATCAAGTTTCAGATGCGACTGAAGAAAGACACGCTGGTGCGCAATGCACGCGGACAGTGGGGCCAAGCCTGGCGCTTGTTTTGCCGGACGCGCATCAACTCCCCGCTGGTCATTCCAGAAGCCCGACAGATGTGGGGAATGGAATTGTTTCTGAGCGGGTGCCGCCTCCCGCACGGCGAATATCTAATCCTGGTTTCGCCGGAATTTTGTGATGCTCCGAGTGAACAATATCGGAAGCGTTGGGGAATCGAAACGCTCTTCGGAGCCTTGAAATCACGAGGTTTCAATCTTGAAGACACTCATTTGAAAGACCCGGAGCGATTGAGCCGATTACTGGCCTTGCTGGACCTGGCCTTCACCTGGGCGTTCGTGGTCGGACAGTGGCAAGCAATTGTCAAAGAACTGAAATTGAAGAAACACGGCTATCCGCCAAAAAGTATCTTCCGCCTCGGACTCAATCTATTGTGCCGTCTGGTGACGAACTTCGAGCACTTCGATCTTGTTGCCTGGCGGAAAGTTATCAAGCTTTTGTCCTGTAGTTAGGTCACAGAGTTAAGCCAAGATAAAGTAACCGATCAACTCTCATCTACTATACTTGCTGCCTACACCGAGTGGCGCGATGAGGCGTTACGCAATCACGCGCTGGGAGCATTGACGCCGCATTACGCTGTAGCCATTGTCGCGCAGCGGTTGGATGATTCGACGGCGCAGGTTGAGGTGTTGATGCCGCCGAGATGAAGCAGTACACAATCTCGATCAGGCCGGTGACGCTGAATCGGCTGCCTTCGGGCGAGACGGAATCCAAGCTGGCAGGTAATGTGGTGACGATAGATCAGAAGGCGGGCGACAAGCTCGGAACCGGTTCGGACAAGATTCGCATTGGGCAGACGACGACTACGGTGGCGGTCAGCCGGGCGGTGCAGGCGCTGGAAATCACCTGGACTCCGAAGAACGATAACAAGGAAGGCTTCGCCAACACCTGCATCGCGCGTCTGGGCAGGGAACCGGAAGTTCTGGTCAACGGCTACGTCATCGGCGAGCCGATCAGATAGCCAACTCGTTCTGCCATCGCCAATTAGGCATTCGCTTGCAATGGCACGTCTACCTCTGGCTAGGAAGCTTTGGCGAGTAACCTGCCGAGGTCTTTCGTCGTTAGCCCGGTGGCAAAGAGCGCCTTTACCAAAAGATCAACCGTAACGCCCGGATCATTGGCTTCCATCTTGGCAATGCGCGATTGGCTGGAATGAAGTAACTTTGCCAGCGCAGTTTGGGAAAGCTGTTTCTTTTCGCGTTCCTTCTTGAGACGTTTGCTCAGCAGAAGCTTGGTTTCGATGTAACGCTCTTCTTCGGGCGTCAAGCCAAGGAAATCACTGGCGGAGCCAACGCGCCAGCCTGCCGCTTCCAATGCTTTTCTTTTCTTGTTGTCCATCTGCTAATCCCAAAACCCTCTACAAGCCAAGCAGAATGCGCAATCGGTCTTCGACGGCGGACAGGGTAGCGCGAGAAACGACTCCAAAGCGTTTGGTCAGGCGCTGTTTGGAAACGGAGCGCACATCTTCACATTTGACGAAGCTTTCTTTTTTCAATCCACCTTCGGGCGGCGTGATTTTGACGTGCAGGGGAATGCCTTTCGCAATCGAGGTAATCGGGCAGACCACGACCAAATCAGCCGGCCCTTGATTGAAGGGGTCAACCGAAATCACCAGCGCAGGACGACTGCCAGCCTGTTCGCGCCCTTGGGTCGGATCAAGATCGACGAACCAGATTTCTCCGCGTACCAGTTGGCTCATTTGTCATCCACTCCGTCCTGAAGAGTCTGCTCCCAGAGAGCGCGTTCTTCCTGCTCCTGTTGCCAGGCCTTCGGGCTACTCTTGAGCACGGCAAAGGCCTCGTTGGTTCGAGCCATGAAGGTTTCGCGCCGCAATCGCTCGACCGCCTCATCCAGCAGGCTTTGCATGGAAGCTCCTTGCTGCTCCGAAAGCTCCCTCAAAACGCGGTGCGCTGGCTCACTGATACGGACATTGAGACTCGACATAAACTGTTTCTCCTTTCCTTCACCCTAACAAGCGCACACAATCCTGTCAACAAATCTGCCTACAGCTCAGAGTCGGCAAGGATTGTCATTGCAACTGAGGCCAACTATCTCCAACCGGGGCGCTTCCAATCTCTCTGAAAAAGAGACGGCGATGATATTTCTTGCCCCGCAATCAAAGCAGGGGAGCAGCCATTCGCCGTGTTCGCGCTCCGGGGGCGCAGTGAGCAGGGAACCGCAACGATGTAACCGCGCAGTGAAAAACGTAGAAAAATTGACAGGCGTCGGGTTTCACGGATTTCCTCAGTTTGCCGGAGTGAGACCAGCGAGTTTGCGGCGTAGATACTGCACGTACTCCGGCGCGAGCGGCGTCGCCAGTACTTCTTCCAACAGCGGCACAAAGTAATGCAGTGAACGAATCGGCGGCAGCGGTGGTAAGGCCGGGTCTCGTAGGCTGCGGCGTGCCGTCGCCAATAACAATGTGCCTTCGAGCGTTTCCCAAATGATACCTTGCGCGTGCCACTGCGCTGCCAGCCGGCGGTCGGTGCGGCTGGTGCGCGTGGGCGTATGCGGCAGGCGCAAATACAAACTCAGGACACGCGCGACGAATTCCTTTTCTGATGTTTCATTGTTCAACATAAGGTTGGTTCCGGCGTGCGGCGGCGGCTTGTTCGCTTTCGCGCACGCGGTAGCTTTGGCCTTCGATGGTGGTGATGTCGGCGTGGTGGGTGAGCCGATCCAGGAGCGTGGCGATGCAGGTGGCGTTGGGGAAGACTTCGTTCCAGGTTTTGAAGGCGCGGTTGCTGGTGATGAGAATCGAGCAGCGTTCGTAGCGGCGGTTGACGACTTCGTAGAGCAAATCGGCGGCAGCAGCGTCGTAGGCCAAATAGCCGACTTCATCTATGACCAACAATGCGGGTCGCGCGTAGCTGTTGAATTTGCGTCGGCGCAGTTGCGGTGAATCACAAGCCAGGTCAGTCAGGATTTCCGAGGCCGTGCGAAACAGTACGCGATGCCCGGCTTGTACGGCAGCGTAGGCGATATTTTTAGCGATCATGGTTTTGCCCAAACCGTTGGTGCCGAGCAGGATCAGATTGCGCTGGGAGTGAATGAATTCGAGGCTCAGGGCGCGCTCGATCAGCGGGCGGTCAATCTTCTTCGGCCAACTCCAGTCAAAATCGGCCATGTGGCGAAAGCGTCCGAGGCGGGCTTGGGCGAGCAGGCGTTCCAGGTTGCGTTGTGCGTGGTCGGCGAGTTCGCGCGCGGCGAGTTCTTCCAGTAAGGCACGCGGCGCGAGGCGTTGTCGGGCGGCGCGCGCGAGTATGTCGTCGAGTTGTTCCGCCGTTGCGCGCAAGTTGAGTTGGCGCAGTTGCGCTGGCAGGTCAGGCAGCAGGTTCGTCGCGTGCGTCGGTGTCGTCAGGGGTTTTGGCAGCACGGTCTTCAGGGCGAGTTTGCGTGAGTTGGTCATAAGCCTCCAGATTTTGAGTGGGAATGGATAAATCCGCCAAGTGCGGTGCGCGGCTGAGGTCTACTGGGAGCGGCGCGCGTGAACCGCGCCCCCGACGACTCAGAATGAATGCCACCGAAGCGGCGCGCGGCGTGTTTTGCGCGAGGGCTTCGCGCACGGCGTCGGCCAGCGCAGGCGCGCCGTAATCGTCTAACAACAAAAGCAACTGCGTGGTTTGCCGCGCCGGAGATTCGCCGCGCTGGAACGCCGCGTCGAGAAAAGTGGCGATGTCGGGCACGGCGTGCGCGAGACGTCCACTGGCGGTTGCGCCGAGGGCTTTGCGCTTTTGTTCAAGCAGCGCGGCGCGGCTGTAAGAGAGCGTCATCACGAAGCAGGCCAATTGACGACGTGCCTGCCCCACTTGTATCCACCCGAACGAAGCCCAATCTACCTGCGCCTGTTCGCCGGGCAAAGTCGTGAGGCGGAAGAAGGCTTCGCGTGTGGCGGGTCGCAGTGCTTTGACTCCGCGCCGCAACTGATGAATAGAGCCGGTGAAACCACGATCCCGCAACATCTCCAGTAAACGCGTGGCGCGCAAACGCGGATGCCGCTGCAAGGTCTCGCGCACCAAGGCTTCGTAAGGTTCCAGCACGCGGGGCTTTGGTGTACGCACGACCGGTACGACGGCGCGCAAGGCGTGCTTGACGGTGTCCGCGTGCAAGCAGAGCGCAGCGGCGATGGTGCCGATCTTCCAATGCTCGGCGTAAAAGAGGCGACGAATTTCAGCGACGGTTTCCGGTGCGATCATCGAGTCAGCCCGTAGCAAAAAAGGGGTGAAGCCATCGGCCTACGCGTCCGCACCAGCGGCAAACGAGTACGCCGAGCGCTGTCCGCGTCGCCGCCGGGAAATCCGGCCAGTTCCACACGGACAGGCACACCTTGCCTGAAGTCGCGGCGGTCGCGGAAGCAGGATCCGTCACGTTTTCTTGATGCGGGGAAAACGGCGTGAGCACAGACGCAGTGGCTGAGACCCTCACGGGAGCCTGTTGCCGTACAGCGAGACGACGGCGGTAAGCGCGTTGCCGATCCCGATGATCGAGCCGTCCGGCAGAACTGCGTTGATGACGCTGACGGGCGCGGCGCTGTTGCACGGTGCGCGCTTGAGCGCGACAAGCGGCACTGCAATAACACTGCCCGCGATCACACGCGCGACACAAAAAGAAGCGCGCGCCGCAGCCCGGTGCGCGACAAAAGCGTTGGCGGAAAGGCTCCGCCGCTGAAGGAGCCAACATCGCAGCCGTCTCCGTCGGGATGGACAAAGGCTGCGTGTGAGTGGCACCATCACTACAAGCTGATTGAAGCTGAATGCCGTTCGCGGTAGGCAGCCGAAAAACAAAGAACCCTGATTGCGTCAACAACCGGGGTTCTCCATTTTGTGCGACCTTGTGCCGAAAAGAAATCGCTACTTCAAGACTGCGCCTGCGGCGATGATACTGGAATTGCCACTTCTCGCCTTACTCCGTGAAACGCGACGCCTGTCAATTTCTCTACGCTTTTGAGTGCTCGTTTACAACTTTTCTTCAGATCAAGTGATTTAGAACTGTGTCCATCACGCATTCGAACAAATATCTTTCGACAGGGCTGGTAAGTTGGAGTGGACTATGCGGGCAAACAGAAGTGAAAGTTGGCTGTGATAACCGAAGAGGAAATTTTCTGTGACGATTAACTGACCGGTTGAATTTGTCACGAAAAGAAAGGACGGAAGAAAACCGAAAAGTCTTCCTCCGTCCCTTCATTTCTTTCTCAAAGTTTTTCCGATCAATTTCCGGTTCACTATACTTAGGCCGAAACCGTACGGATAACTTCAGGCTTTTCTGAGCAGCCGCTTCGATCTTTGCCAGCTCTTTCAGGATGTCTTCATTTTGACGGACGGACTCGGTAATCAACCTCAGTAAACCGCCAACGAATCGGCAGGTGGCAATTTGGTCGTATCTTTTAGGGCAAGCGGCGTCTGCGCCCAAACGAATCCGGCCATTGTCAGCAGCAAGCTGCTCAACAACAACGCATTCAGTTTGTAACGATTCATAAAAAAGTCTCCAAGCTAACGTCATTCCGGTGTGTCCTGGCAAATGTCGCACCTTTGGCCTTTGCGTGATTGGTAAAGCCGGGCAACCGTGAATACCAACGCCGACAAGGGGGCCCAGAGCGCCGCATGGGCGAAGGCATCACTTGCGGAATGACGTTGAAGCAACTGGCCAAGAGCGATGCCGCCAAAAGCCAGACACGACACAAAGCAAAAGCGGCGTATCCAAAAACTTATTCCCATAGGCGTATCCAAAAACTTATTCCCATAAAGGAATCTCCCCTAAAACCAGTCTGAAAACTCTGGCCTCCCAATACATTGGCGTCAAGACCTCAGCTTCCGGCTTTGCTGCTGTCCAGCAACTCCTCCACGTATTCTTCCAGCTCAGCCTTAAGTTGTGTATGACGCGCACCTGCCGCCTGGCCTTCAAAACCCGCGTGAATGCGTTTCACGCGCCCATCGCGGCCAATGAAGATCGCCGTTGGATAGGCGCTGAAGTTTTCGAGTTGCGGCAGTTTCTTTTGGACCTCGCCCTCTTCGGTCGTACCGGCCAGCAACAGCGGATAAGCGATGTTGTGGCGGCGCGCAAAGATGCGCATCTGTTCGCGGTCACGCGCGGCTTCGCCCGTGTACTCGAACATCAAGCCGACGATTTCGAGTCCCTGTTTTTGATAGCGTTGCCAGAAATCGCGCAACACGGCGGCCTCTTCGTGGCAGTTAGGACACCAGGTGCCACCGATGGTCACGATGACGACTTTGTTGCGAAAGCGTTCATCATTGGACGAAACCGTTTTGCCGTCGAGATCGGGAAAGCTGAATTGGAATGGCTCGGCAGGGTTCTTGAGTTTCGTGTAGTTGTTCGGATCAGGCAGCGGCGGCAACGCAGCCAGTTGCGCTTTGTCGGCGCGTTCGGCGACGACTTTGCGTTCTGAATTGATGAGGCCTTCGAGTTTGCCGGCAGCGGTCAGCTTCGCTTTGAGCAAGTACGCATTGATACCGTCAAAGCGCGTCAAGCGCAATTCGCCGTTTTCAAACTTGCCTGTCATCGTGCCCCAATCGCCGCTCAAAGGAATAATCGTGCCGCTGACTGCGGAATTCTGTTGTTTGAAGGAGGCGCGCCAAGTGCGTTGGTTGTCGCCTTCGCCGACGCGCAGCAACCAATCGCCGCTGAGATCGGCGGCAGGAGCAGTGTCGGGCGCGGCGTCGGTGGATTCGCGCCAAGCACGCAATTCGCGGCTCAGCGTGTTTTTGCCGGATTGCCGTTTGAAATCGCCGCGCAATTCGCCATTCGTCAGCGTCGCAGTCAACTCGCCATCATAAAAATCGTATTGCAGCTTCAGAATTTTGCCGTCGAACGACCCGCCAGTTGACACGACACGTTGATCGCCATTGATGAGCGCGCCAGTGATTTGCCCGCCTTTGCCTTCGATCTCTAATTTGAAGGCAATCTCTTCGCCTGCTTTGTTGAGAACTACGGCCCGCCAGACGCCGCTGATCGAATCCGCAGATTGGCCGGAACAGGCCGCCAATCCAGCGACAGCCATTACCAATACAAACAGCGCCAGCCTGAGTCGGAACTGCGGATGGGCTGATGACGATGAAGTGAAAGAGGAAAAGCTCAACATAGGGAATTGGTCCTTTTGATATGGAACGCTTTCTATTACGGTTGAAAAATTCGTTTCAGTCGGTCGAAATCCCAACAAAGCAGATACACATTTCCCAACAACATCATTCCGGTAATGAAAGGAGTTCCGCGAAAATCCATCGAAATCGTGATGATGAAAATGTTCAAGATGATGGGAAAGTAAATCAGCGCACCCAGGAGCGCGGTGCGAGGGATCAGCAGCAAAATCGCTGCTGTCACCTGAGCTATGCCGATGAAGCGATAATAAAATCCCGTCTGATACATCGCTTCGAAGAAAAAGCCGACCGGATTATCCAGCGCCAGGAGCGTAAAGCGTTCGTAAACGGCTTTAGTCCAGCCGGAAGGCAAAAAGCCTAATGCCAGCATAATGCGAGTGAAGATAGTGAACAGGCGTAGAAACTTATCCTGTTTTATTCGCGCCAAAAGCAAATCCGCCATGTTGGCTAATGTGGATTCGGTAGTTACAGCGTTATTGGTCATTGGTCTTTACTCCTGTTTCGGTGATTGATGTGCGCCGGTCCCCCCGTCGTTGAAGCCACAAGCCAATGAATAATTACGACTTAGCGTGCCGCCGCGCGAAGAGACGAAAAAACATTGACACCCGCTCTGCGCCAGATAACTTACCGGATGACTTTTCAGCAAAGGCCTCCACGCGCAATCTTTCGCACAACCGCTCGTGGAATTCTGCACTTGTCTTGCTGTTGTCGCGGATGCGATGCAGCAATGCGCGCAATCGCTGGCGGGCCTCCATTTCTGCCTGGCAGGTTGCGCATCGTTCAGCGTGCCACAGAATCGCGTGATTGGTCTCGACCATCAGCTCATCACTGAAAAAAGAGTCGAGTAAATCTTTGAAGGCGCGACAGTCCATCGCTCGCCTCGGTTACAGCTATCGGCTGGTGTTGATAACCAGATTATTCTGAATTACCTGATCCAGGCCAGCCAGCGTTCCAACAGCTTTTTCACAAATGGCGTAAGCCTTGTGCGGTTGTATGCATCCGCCGCTTTTTTGATCGCTTCGGCTTGCGTCGGATAGGGATGAATCACTCCGGCAATAGTTCCCAATCCGACCTTGCCGACCATTGCCACAGTGATTTCACTGATCATCTCGCCCGCGTGCCGCGCCACAATGGTTGCGCCGAGAATCTGATCGTTGCCTTTTTTGACGTGGATTTTGACGAAGCCTTCTTCTTCGCCTTCAGCGATTGCACGGTCTACTGTGCTCATCGGAATGTGAAAGGTGTCGAGCGCGATGCCTTTCTCAGCGGCTTCGCGTTCGTACAACCCGACGTGGGCGATTTCGGGTTCGGTGTAAGTACACCACGGAATCGTCAGCGCGCTGGCTTTTTTGCTGCCGCCGAACAGGGCGTTTTGAATCACGATGCGTGCGGCGGCATCGGCGGTGTGCGTGAATTTGTACTGCGAACAAATATCGCCCGCCGCGTAAATGCGCGGGTTGGTCGTTTGCAACTTGTCGTTCACCACTACGCCCGTACGTTTGTCATATTGCACGCCGACAGCTTCCAGATTCAGCCCTTCGACGTTGGGCGCGCGGCCTACGCCGACGAGGATTTCATCCACAGCCAATGTCTCTTGCTGGCCGTCCTTTTCCAGCGTAACGAGTTTTTCGCCACCTATGGTCGTGACGCGCTTCACCGAAGTGCTCAGCCTGATTTGGATGCCATCCCGCTCCAATGAACGCGCCAGCAACGCCGCCGCGTCGGGGTCTTCGCGGCTGAGGAATTGCGCGACAGCTTCGACGATAGTGACGGCGCTGCCCAACCGGCAGAAAGATTGCGCCAATTCGCAACCAATCGGCCCGCCGCCGATGACCAGCAGGCGGCGCGGCAGTTCGGTCAGATTGAAAACCGTCTCGTTGGTCAAATAACCGGCTTCGCGCAATCCTTCAATCGGCGGCGCAATCGCCCGCGCGCCGGTGGCGATGACGGCTTTTTTGAAGCGCAACATTTGCCCGCCGACTACGACCGTATCGTGCCCCGAAAAATGCGCTTCGCCAATGAACACATCCACGCCGAGTTCCTGAAACCGTTTGGCCGAATCGTGATGGCTGATTCCGGCGCGAATACGCCGCAAGCGTTCCATCACTGCCCCGAAATTGGTCTCGACTTCACCATTCACGCGAATGCCGAAATGATGTGCGTCACGCACATCCGCCCGCGCCCGCGCCGAACGGATGATGCTTTTGGAAGGCACGCAACCGACGTTCAAACAATCGCCGCCCAGCAAGGCACGTTCGATCAACGCAACGCGCGCGCCTAGTCCCGCCGCGCCCGCCGCCGTCACCAAGCCGGCAGTGCCGCCGCCAATCACAACCAGATTGTAACGCGGCGCGGGTTGTGGATTCTGCCAATCCGGCGGATGCACGTTGCCCACCAGTTTGCGGTTGTGTTCGTCTGCCGGAGCGACTTCCAGCGCGTGCCCAGCGCTGCCGATTCTAAGTGTTTCAAACATGGTGATTGGCTGCCTCCTTGGTCGTGAGTTTGCGTTGCGCCAGCCGTACCAGCACGGTCAATACCGCTGCGGCTACTGTCGCGCTCGTGACCAACGGCCACGGCACGCGGCCTTGCGCGAGTCCTTTGGTCAACGCATCCGCGCCGACAACGTAAAGCATTGTTCCAGGCAACATACAGAGCCACGACCAGAACAGATACGTGCGGAACGGTACGCGCGTCAGCCCGAATCCGTAATTCAACAGGCTGAAGGGAAAGATCGGCACGAGCCGCGTCAGAGCCACCATGATCGCGCCGTGCTTTTCGGTCATTTGATCGAGGCGCTGAAACTTTTCGCTTTTCGAGAGCCAGTCAGAAACGGTGCCCCGCGCGAAATAACGCGAGATCAGAAACGAGAGACCCGCGCCCAACGTCGCGGCTATGCTCACCACCGCTACGCCGAGCGATGAACCGAAGAGCGCCCCCGCCGCCAGTGTCAATGCCGAAGCGGGCATCATCAAGACCACTGCCACGACATAAAGCAGCACAAAAACCAGCGGCCCCCACGGGCCAAGCCCTTCGATCCAACCGCGCAATTCGCCGAGGCGGTCGCCTACGCCGAACACTTTCGCCAGCACCAACGCGCTGACGATGATTACCGCCAATCCCACCAGCCGCCACTTTGCTTTGGCAGCAGCCTTCGAGTTTGTTTCGCCTTGCATTTGTATTTTCTCCAAACTTGATCCCTTAGTTTTTCAGTTCGTTCAATGACCAGTCGTAATCGAGATACTTAATTTCGTATGCTTCCCGGCTCAACCACTCGCGGTCGGCGAGTGCGAGCAGGCTGCCGAAATAATTCAGCACCGCGCGTTCGGCGTCACTGTGTCCGGCAGGTTGTTGCGCCGCGTATCGTTTGACGAAATCGCCACCATACCATTTGAACAACGGCGAAAGATGTACGATCCGCGCCTGTCGGTCGAGCTTGAACTTGCTCGCATCTGCCAGCAACTTGCGCGTTTGGTCGTCAAGCTGTTCGTTCAGTCGCGCCGCCTCGTAAGGCTCGTTGCGGAGTGTCGGGCAGCCAATCGAGGCGCACACCAACGCCAAATGAATGCGTGGTTCGTTGAATTGTTTGCGCAGCATTTGATGTTCGATCACGTCCAGCGTCGCGGGCTTGCCCAGCAACTGGAATTCGAGCTTGTCCCACACGCCCGGAATCTGGCGGATGCTGTTTTTCGGTGCCAGTGTACCCGCCAATGAAGGCTTGATCGGATAATTCGCCAGAATCGCTTCCAGCGTCAGCGCGTTGTAAGCATTGACTAAAAAGGCGATCTTTTCGGCTTCCGGCCAGCTTGCATAGACGCTGGCGTCCAGCGCGCCTGCGTTTGCTGCAAAGGCGTCGAGTTGCGCACGATCCGCTTGCAAGGCTTGATAATTCACCAGCCCTTGCTCGTTGACATAACGCCTAAGCGTGACGGCGTACCCCGCCAGCGTCGTAGTAAATGACGCAGCCGTTCCATTCGCCCCGTTGGCCGCTGCCGAATCAAAACGCAATGGCGGCGGCGCAGGGGCCAAGAGGAGTTTCCAAGCTGCTCCCCCCACGGCTTGTATCTTGAAAGTCAGCTTTCAAACGATTAACAAGGGCGCTTGTTAATCGCGGGGAAAGATGAATCTGGCCCACGGCTCAGACCACGAGTCTGTAGTTTAGATGATGATCTCTTTCCCTTTTCAGTTCCTG
>JANRKX010000013.1:0-44789 GCA_033763255.1 Acidobacteriota bacterium
AACCTTCATCCCGGCGGGTCGCACCGGCTGGCTGAAAGTCTTCAATCAGACCGGAGCGATCGGAATGACCGGCGCGGCAATCAACTTCAACGCGAACGCAGCGAGCAGCGCAGGAGCCTTCAACCAAGGCCACAACCTGCATCACCTGACGCTGAACTCCGGCATGAACTACGTCATCCCGGTCTTCCCGCCTAGCTGTTAAATCACCGTAGAGACGCAAAATCTTGCGCCTCGACAATGATTCAATTCAAAAGCCGATGGAGGTGTAAAATTTCCATCGGCTTTTTCTGTTAAACTCGAACTGGTTGTTGGCATCAACATGCGGAATTCAATTCATACATTTCTTGACGATTGTTTGGGCAGAGGTGAGGAAACGGCCTTTGCCGAACAACACGGCTTGCGCGTGGTTCGCCGAACGTATGCAGAGCTGGCGAATACGGCCTATCGGTTTGCACGTGAGCTGGAAGCGCGCGACATCAACAAAGGCGACCGCGTGTTGATCTGGGCGGAAAATTCCGCCGAATGGGTGGCCGTGTTTTTCGGCTGCGCGTTGCGTGGAGTCGTCGTCGTGCCGCTCGACGAACAAAGCGCTCCTGATTTCGCCGTGCGCGTTCAGCAACAAGTCAACGCCAAGCTTTTGCTGTGCGGTTCCTCTCAACAAAAACTGTTTGCCGACCGATTGCCGACGTTACGATTGGGCGAACTCGAAGCCGCCATCGCACAGCATTCCAGTGAGCCGTTCACTCCGAACAACATCGCCGAAGACGATTTGCTGGAAATCATCTTCACCTCTGGAACAACTGCCGAACCAAAAGGCGTATGCCTGACCCATCGCAACTTGCTGGCCAACCTGAATCCGTTGGAAACCGAAATCCAAAAGTATTTGTGGCTGGAACGACCATTTCATCCGCTCAGGTTTTTATGCTTGTTGCCGCTCAGCCACGTGTTCGGTCAGTTTATGGGAGTGTTCGTTCCGCTGTTGCTGGGCGGCGAAGTCTTTTTCAGCCATTCGCAAAAACCGGCAGACATCATCGCCACCATCAAACGCGAACGTATTTCGGTTGCTGCCGCCGTGCCGCGCCAACTGGAAACCTTGCGCGAAAAAATCGAACGCGACTTCGCGGCCAGCGGCAAGCTGGACGATTTTCGCCGTCGTTTTGACGAAGCTGATGGCAAACACTTTGCGCTGCGCTGGTGGCGATTCCGCGATGTGCATCGGTTGTTCGGCTGGAAGTTTTTGGCCTTTGTTTCCGGCGGAGCCACGCTTGACGAGCAAACCGAAAACTTCTGGCAACGATTGAGCTTTGCCGTCGTGCAAGGTTACGGAATGACAGAAACGGCTTCGCTGGTCAGCCTCAATCATCCGTTCAAGGCCAGTCGAGGTTCGATTGGCAAAACGCTTCCGGGGCAGCAAGTAAGGCTCGGCGAAGGCGGCGAAATTCTGGTACGCGGCGAAAACGTCGCCGCAGGATATTGGCGCGACGGCGTGCAGAAAATGCCAGAAGGGGAAGGCTGGCTGAAAACCGGTGATGTGGCTGCGCTGGACGAATCGGGCAATCTGTTTTTCAAAGGTCGCCAGAAAGACGTGATTGTCACCTCAGCCGGATTGAACATTTACCCGGACGATTTGGAACTGGCGCTGACGCATCAACCGGAAGTTCGAGCCGCCTGCGTCATTGGCGTCGAAGGTGCGCAAGGCCCTGAACCAATGGCCGTTTTGATTTTGCGAGATGACAAAACGGACGCCGCTTCGATCATCAAACAAGCAAACGCCGGATTGAACTCTTCGCAGCAGATTCGTCGCTGGTTCGTCTGGCCTGAAGCCGACTTCCCGCGCACCACTACTCAGAAAATTCGCAAACCGCTGGTCAAAGAATTCGTCGGTCGGATCAGTACCGGCAGCGGTAGCGACCGGGTTGATTCTGCCGCTCACACCCGCGCTGATTCGCTGGCGGCGCTGGCAGCCAAGTTCGGCGCTGAAGATTTGAGCAAGCTGGATTCGCTCGGTCGCGTGGCGCTGCTCAGCGCGATTGAAGACCGTTACCAGATCGAACTCGACGAAGCGGCGCTGACGCCCGACACCAAACTCAGCGATCTGGAAAAAATGATTTCTGCCGGAAATCATACGCGCGCAGACAAATCCGAATCCGCCATCGAATATCCTTATCCGCGTTGGGCGCTTCGCTGGCCAATCACCTGGTTGCGCGTGGCGGCGTATTACCTGTTGATCGTTCCGTTCGTTTATTTGATGTGCTGGCCGCGCGTTCACGGACGCGAACGACTGCCGAAACAATCCGCGCCGATGCTGTTCATCGCCAATCACATTTCAATGGTTGATCCGGGAATGATTTTGTTTGCGCTTCCATGGCGGTTCAAACATCGGCTGGCAATCGCGATGGCAGGCGAACGGTTGCGTGGGTTACGACAACGACGCGAAGGCTCGAATCGGCTGAGTCGCATGCTTGACCCGATCAAATACTTGTTGGTTGTCACGGTCTTCAACGTTTTCCCGCTGCCTCAAAAGAGCGGATTCCGTCGCAGTTTTGCCTACGCGGGCGAAGCGGTTGATTTGGGTTTCAGCGTTCTTATTTTCCCTGAAGGCCGCACCACAGACGACGGCCAAATGAAACCGTTTATGTCCGGCATTGGTTTGCTGACCGGCAACCTGAACCTGCCCGTCGTGCCAATCAAAATCGAAGGCTTGTTCGACCTGACCAAACAACGGCGCTACTTTTCCAGTCCGGGCACAGTGACAGTGACTTTTGGCGAATCCGTTCTGTTTTCGCCCGACACCGAAGCCGCACACATCACATCACATCTGGAAAAACTTGTCCGCGAACTTTGAAAATCCTTCCTGAATGAGAAATCTACATTGAAAGGACAGAGGGCAAGTGCTAAATTTCGCACGCTTTACAACGGTCGTGGTCACAGACCAACTCAAGTTCAATCAACAATTTCGATAATTTTGCCAATCAAGTTCGTAGCCACGCATCTGGGCGGCGGGCCTTTTCGGGCCAACAACGTTAAGCTCAAAGGATCAGCTATGAAATTAACCATTAGCCATTGGACATTAGCCATTAACCGACAGGTAAAAACGCTGTCTACCCTGACCGTTAATGGATAATCCGTAATGGTCAGTGGTTAATGTTTTGACGTTCAATTGAGCGTCGCCGTGGGCAGACGGCGCTGCGAACTTCGCTCAGGAGTAATCGCGTGAAAATTTCTCTCTCCATCAACGGCACTTCTTACGACGCCGATGTCGAACCGCGTCTTTTGCTGGTTCACCTGATCCGCGATGTGATCGGACTGACCGGCACGCACATCGGCTGCGAAACGTCCATCTGCGGAGCCTGCACGGTGATGATTAACGGCAAGACCGCCAAGTCCTGTTGCGTGCTGGCCGCGCAAGCCGACGGCGCGGAGATCACCACCATCGAAGGCATGGCTCAAGACGGCCAGCTTCATCCGGTTCAGGAAGCCTTCTGGGAAAAGCATGGCTTGCAATGCGGCTACTGCACTCCGGGAATGATTATGGCTGTTTGCGGCTTGATGAAAGACAATCCCAACCCAACAGACGACCAAATCCGCCACGGCATCGAAGGCAATCTCTGTCGTTGCACCGGCTACCAGAACATTGTCGAGGCCGTGAAATATTCTGCGGAAAAATTGAATGCTCAAAAGTAGACAGTAGACAGTAGACAGTAGGTATTTTGAGGCTCTGGTTTTTGAAGAAGAAATTTTCTTGCTCATTCATTCGGAAACAAGCCAACCCCAAACTACTAACGACTTGGCAAATACCTACTGTCTACTGACTTCTGTCTACTGTCTACTGACAGGAGATAAACATGTCCTTCCTAGCAAAATACATCGGACAAAAAGTTAAGCGCACCGAAGACCCGCGTCTGGTCAAAGGCATTGGGCATTACGTGGACGACATCAAGCTGGCGGACACGCTGCACGTCGTCATTCTGCGAAGCCAGTATGCTCACGCCAAAATTGTTTCGATCAACACGGATGCCGCGAAAAGCTCGCCCGGAGTCGTCGCCGTTTACACCGGAGCGGATGTCGCTGGCAAAGTCGGTTTCGTTCCTTGCGCGGCTGCGCTGTCCGGATTGAACGTGCCGAAATATCCAGTGTTGGCCGATGGCAAAGTCGCTTTTGTCGGCCAGCCGATTGCAGCGGTCGTCGCCACAGACAAATACAAAGCACGCGACGCAGCCGACTTGATCGAAGTTGATTACGATCCGCTGGATGTTGTCACCGACGCCGAAGCCTCCGCGCAGAGCGATTCGCCAGTCATTCACGAAGAGTTCGGAACCAACGTCGCTTTCACTCATCAAGCCGGAACCGGCGACGTTGACGCAGCCTTTGCCGCCGCAGACAAAATCGTCAAAGAGAAACTGAATCATCAACGACTGGCTCCAATTTCGATGGAACCGCGTGGCGTGCTGGCTCATTACCTGCCCGGCGAAGAGCAAATGACGCTGTGGTCTTCGACGCAGATTCCTCACCTGATGCGAACTCAGGTGGCGATTATGCTGGGCATGGCTGAAAACCGACTGCGTGTCATCACTCCCGAAGTCGGCGGCGGATTCGGTTGCAAACTGAATGTTTATTCCGAAGAAGCGTTGATCGGCTGGATTGCGATTCAGCTCGGCAAGCCAGTCAAATGGATTGAGTCGCGCCGCGAAAATTTCCAGGCGACCATTCACGGACGCGCTCAAGTTGGTGTTTGCGAAGTCGCGGTCAAAAACGACGGAACGCTGCTGGGATTGCGCTACAACGTGACGGCTGATCTTGGAGCTTATCTGCAATTACTGACTCCGGCGATTCCGACCTTGACCGGATTGATGCTGTCGGGTTGTTACAAGATTCCGGCGATTCAAATGAACTGCGTCGGCGTGTTTACTAACAAAATGTCCACCGATGCTTATCGCGGAGCCGGTCGCCCGGAAGCGACTTACCTGGTCGAACGAATGATGGATTGCGTCGCCCGTGAACTGAAGATGGATCCGGTCGAACTTCGCCGCAAAAACATGCCGAAGCCAAGCGAGTTCCCTTTCCCAACCGCGACTGGATTGTTTTACGACTCCGGCGATTATGAAAAAGCGCTCGACAAAGCGCTGGCGATGGCCGATTACAAAAAGCTCCGCGCCGAACAAGCCGAAGCTCGCAAGCAAGGTCGTTTGATCGGTATTGGTGTTTCAACCTACGTCGAAATTTGCGCGATGGGGCCTTCGATTGCGTTGCCGGCTGGCGGCTGGGAAAGCGCGACGGTGCGCGTTGAACCCACAGGCAAAGTCACTGTGCTGACCGGCGTCTCTCCGCACGGACAAGGCGAAGAAACTGCCTTCGCCCAAATCATAGGCGATATGCTGGGAATTGATATGAACGACGTGCTGGTCATTCACGGCGACACTTCGATTGTGCAATACGGCATCGGAACGTTCGGTTCGCGCGGGTTGGCCGTTGGCGGAGCGGCGCTGGTCAAAGCCGCCGAAAAAGTCGTCGCCAAAGCCAAAACGCTCGCCGCTCACTTGCTGCAAACCGACGAAGCCAGTTTGAGTTTTGAAGAAGGCCGCTTCGTTGGCGCTCCGAATGACAAATCGGTTTCCATTCAGGAAGTCGCGCTGGCCGCGTACATCCCGCACAACGTGCCGGAAGATTTCGAGCCGGGTTTGACCGCCACTCACTTTTTCGAGCCGAAGAATTTCACCTTCCCTTCGGGCACTCACATCTGCGTTTCAGAAGTTGATCGAGAAACTGGTGACGTGAAGATTCTGCGTTACATAGCCGTTGACGATTGCGGCAACCAGATCAATCCGCTGATTGTGCAGGGCCAGGTTCATGGCGGCATCGCTCAAGGCATGGCTCAAGCGTTGTTTGAAGAAGTCGTTTACGACGAAAACGGCCAGTTGCTGACCGGCGAGTTGATGGATTACGCCGTGCCCAAAGCGCATCAACTGCCGCACTTCGATCTGGATCACACGGTCACTCCGACCGATGTGAACCCACTTGGAGCCAAAGGCGTCGGCGAAGCCGGAACGATTGGCTCGACTCCGGCGACAGCAAATTCGGTGATTGACGCGCTTGCGCCATTCAACGTTTCGCACGTTGATTTGCCATTACGCCCTGAAAAACTCTGGAAACTGATGAACAACTAAGGATTTAGGATTTAGGAGCTGGGATTTAGGTTGGTGGCTTTGAAGAGGTGATGGATGGAAAGTTATCGTGATTTGATTGTTTGGCAGAAGGCAATGAGCTTGGTTGTGAAGATTTATCAAACGACAAAGACATTTCCAAAGAGCGAGACTTATGCCCTTGCCAATCAAATGCAGCGAGCAGCCGTCTCCGTTCCTTCAAACATTGCTGAAGGTCAGGCATTGAAACAAACGAAAGCATATTTGAGGCATTTGGCGATAGCTTCCGGCTCTTTGGCAGAGCTTGAAACCCAGATTGAAATCGCAAACAGTCTTGGCTACCTGCAACCGGAAGATAAACAGTTGCTACCACTGGCCAACGAAATTGGAAGAATGCTTTCAAAATTACGCCAAAGCTTAGAATCGAAACTCGAAGGCTAAATCCTAAATCCAAACTCCTAAATCCTTTTGGAGGAAAAGATGATTCCAAACAATTTTGAATACTTTGCGCCAACGACAATTGAAGAAGCATTGAGCCTGATTGATAAACACGGCGAGGATGCCAAGATTCTTTCCGGCGGCCACAGCCTGATTCCGGTGTTGAAACTGCGACTGGCTTCTCCCGGAGCAGTGATTGACATCGGGCGCATTGCCGAACTGAAAGCGATCAAGGTAGACGGTTCGACAATCAGTATCGGAGCCAACGCGACTCACGCAGAGATTGCCGCCAACAGCGACTTGAAAACTCATTGCCCTTTGCTGACAGACACCGCCGCGCAAATCGGCGATCAACAAGTCCGCAATCGAGGCACGATTGGCGGCAGCTTGACGCACGCTGACCCGGCGGCGGATTGGCCAGCAGCAATTCTGGCGTTGGATGCTGAAATCGTCGCGCGTTCAAGTCAGGGGACGCGAACAATCAAAGCCGCTGATTTCTTTTTGGACTTGATGACCAGCGCGGTTGAATCTGACGAGATCGTCACTGAAATTCGCATTGCCAAACCAGAGCAGCCAGCGGCGGCGGTGTATTTGAAAGTTCCGCAATCGGCTTCGGGCTTCGCTGTCGTAGGCGTCGCGGCGCAGTTGAAAGTCGCCAATGGCAAATGCGAATCCGCCAGCATCGGCGTCACTGGGCTGGCTCCAAAAGCCTTTCGCGCCAGTTCAGTCGAAGCCGCTTTGATCGGCAAAGCGTTGGACGATGCGGTAATCAACGCCGCTTCTGCCAAAGCCGACGCCGAAGCTGACGACGCGATGGAAGACATTCACGCTTCAGGCGATTACCGTCGCCATCTAGCTCGCATTTACGCCAAACGCGCAGTGTTGGCTGCTGCCGCAAAAATCTAATCAACTCACAAAAACATGAGGATTACCCGTTTATGAAGCTGATAATCGCAAATATGAAATGGATTATGTTGGTGTCCGGCATTCTGACTTGCTCAATGACGCTGGCTCTTCTAGCGCCACAAGCTCAGCAACAGTTTATGTTCGGCGAATCGCTAAACGGCCCATTGGCAGAAATCATCGTTCGCAATTGGGGAGCATTGATCGCTCTGGGCGGAGCCTTGTTGATTTACGGCGCTTACAACCTGGCGGTGCGTCCGCTGACGTTGGTGGCAGCGAGCATCAGCAAAACGATCTTTATCATTTTGGTGCTCACTTATGGCCAACAGTTCCTAGATCATCAGGTCAAAGGCGCTGTCATTGGCGATTTGCTGATGGTGATTCTGTTTGCTACGTACCTGATCGGCACTCGTAACAAATAGCAACCTGATCGGCTCAATAACTATTTTGATTATTTATGCTCGCTGACATCGTCAAAATTCATTGCCTCAAACATCACGCGAACTTCCCGATGCCGCGTACCAGCCGAGTTGTGGTTTGCCGCGAAGGCGCCGAAACGCACACGCTCAGCAACAACTTCCCTGTCGAAGGGCCGTGGGTGTATTGCTGCAATTGTCAGACGTTCATTGCCTGGGACGGAAGCCAGGAAGGTGTTTCGTTGAAGGAATGTATTTTTTGCCTTAGTTCGCTGAATCCGCGCGCGTACACTTGCGACAACTGTTCGGTGACGATGGTGGATTACGACGATTCCACGCTGCGCAAACATCATGCGGTACTGGATTGGGGAGCGCCTCAACCTGCTTGTGCCGGTTGCCATCAATTTCCCCATTCGACTCCGCAAAAGCATTTTTG
Source organism: Acidobacteriota bacterium (assembly GCA_033763255.1). Classification (GTDB taxonomy): domain Bacteria; phylum Acidobacteriota; class Blastocatellia; order RBC074; family RBC074; genus RBC074. Next base: position 8,334 of record JANRKX010000013.1, read on the forward strand.
CCAGGCGATGCAATGTGAAGTGGCCACAGCGCGAAAGGCATGCGCGTTTTGCGGCGTAAACGTTCAAACAGTTGCCGCAATTCCTTCGCCCAATGCGAACGGTCAAATTCAAAAAGCGTTGGCCGAAGCCGAAGCCAAAGCACGCGAAGCCGACGAGCGCCGTCGTCTGGCCGAAGAAGCGGCCAGTAAGGAAATCGAATTGCGTCGTCAGGCGGAACTCAAAGCGCAGGAAATCGAAAGACGCGCGACTCACGAATTGAATCTGGCGCAAACATCCTCTTACGAATCGGAAATCGTCCGCCGCGAAGCCGAAGCCGCTCGCCAAAAAGCTGAAGCCGAAGCCAGTGCGCGCGCTCAAGCCGAACGGCTGGCTCAAATCGCGGAACTTGAACGACAGGATGCCGAACGCCGCAAAGCCGAAGCTGAGGCCAAAGCACGCGAAGCCGAAGCGTTGGCGCGCGAAGTCGAAGAGCGACGAGTGAAAGCCGAAGAAGCGGCCCGCCGCGAAGCGGAAATGCGCGCTCAGGCCGAACAACAAGCGCGCGAAGTTGCAGAAACTTACACCCACAAACTGGCCGAGACTCAAGCTCAAGTTGAAGAAGTCGCCAAAGGCGTAAAGAAAGATCGCACAGCGATTGCGATGACTGCCGCGATAGCCGCTTTGCTGCTGGTCGCGTTGCTTTATCTGATTGTGACTTTATTGAAGCAATTTGGCTCCTAAGCTGTTTTTCCCTGATTACGGCGCAGAGCATTTCAGGTGCTGTATGAAAACAAATTTGACAGGTCGGATTCTGCTGCCTCTTCTGATCGGTTGCTGGCTTTCCGTGTCGGCTATCGGACAAATCACGTTCGTCAAAACTCCTGAAACAACTGCCAATACGCGGCAACCACAACCAGCCCAACAAGGTGGGCTTTCACAAGAAAAGAAAAAATCGCTGTCCAAGTATGGCCCCGAAGACGCTTTTCCCGGAGCCAGCGAACAAGAAGGCGGTCAGCGACAATCCAACAGAACCAATACGCGCCGTCCCAGCGCAATTCCATCTCCAACCAGCACACCTACACCATCGCCAACGGCGACACCCACACCCGAACGAATCGCCGCAACACCGTCACCGATAACATCTCCTGCTGTTCCGGCGACCAACACCATAAACACGTCTTCAAATTCAACGACACCGCCTTCGTCTCAATCATCAAGTTCTACCGCAGTTCCAATTTTCCTGGGTACGGCGGCACTGTTGGTTTTTGGCGCGTTGGTTTATGTCGTTGGCTCACTCAGAAAAAAACTAAACGGAACTCGTTAATTCAACCGGCGTAGCCCCGACCTGCGCCACAACAAATCGAAAAGATTCAGTAGGTGACTTTATGTTTCTCCCCCGAGTTACACGTAAATCATCGCTGTTGGCCATGCTGTTGCTGTTTCTTGGCTGTGTGGAAATCACATCCGGTTCGGCGCAGAGCAAATCCTCTGCGCCAGCGTTGCCAGAAGATTTGCATGGCGGCATCGAAATCGGCTCGAAAGGCGTAAAAGCAATTGCGTTGCGAATCTTTGGCGAAGGCGACGATTACAGCGTCAAAGTTCTGTACGCCGAAATCGTCAACACCACACCGGTTCAAACCAAAGACGGCAAATTCACAACAGAAGCCATACGCGACACAGCCAACGCCGTGCAAAGGCTTCGCCAACGCATGCTGCAAGACTACAAAGTTCCAGCCGAGAACATGCACATTGTCGTCAGCAGCGGATTGATCGGTGACAACCCTCAAGACCTTTCGGCAGAAATCGTCAAACGGACGGGACTGACGCCGGACATTTTAGACGTGGACACCGAAGTTCAGTTGACCATCGCCGGAGCCGTCCCCAAACGCTACAAATCCGGCCAGAACTGGTTGGATAATCGCGGAATTTCCGTGCTGATTGACATCGGCAGCGGCAACACCAAAGGCGGTTATCAGCAGTTGCGTCAGATTGCCGTCGGCAACGCCGGATATGATTTTGTGACGTGGGGAATTCCAAAAGGAACCGTCACCTTTACCAACGAAGTTGGCAAAACCGCAGGCGAAACCGCCGATTACCTGACCTTCACCCGCCGCGCTCAAGCCTTGAGCAATGATTTGCTGCGAGCGCCGCTGCGAAACGAAATCGCACGAAAACCCGGCTTGCTGAATCGCCGCAAAGTTTATTTGAGCGGAGGAATCGTTTGGGCAATGGCAACGCTGCTGCGCCCGGAAGATCGCCGTTCGTTCACGCCGCTGACGATGGACGACATCAACAATTTTTACCTGCGAGCGGTGGCAAATCCCGAAACCCTGCTCGAACCGGATTTGTCGCGCATCACCAATGCCGCTTTACGACAGGAAGCCGAACGCGAAGTCGAATCCGTTCGCAACACTTTTACTCCCAAAAACCTGATTGCCGGAGCCGAAATACTGCGCGCGGTGGCAACAGAAATGAACTTCGCCAACAAACGTTTGCAGTTTGTTCGTTTCGGCCATCTGGCCTGGATTCTGAGCTACGTGCGCTTGCAAGCCGAGCGTTGAAATTGGCTATCATTCGTTGCTGGCCAACTTCCTCAACTCATTCCCGCAATCCGTAAATCGGAATGCTCAACTTCATCTGGTGATTTTATGAAACGACTCCCTTTTTTGCTGTTGCTGTTGCTGTTGCTGTTCGAATTTTCCGCATCGAATGTTTTTAGCCAAAACTCCAGATTGGCTTCGATTCCCAGCCGCGAACTTCACGGCGGCATTGAAATCAATTTACGCGGCGCTCAAGCCATCGGCCTGAGAATTTCCGGCGAAGAAGAAAATTTCAACGTTTCGATTCTCTACACAGAATTGATCCTGTCGCCGCTTTCAGCCATCGAAGGCAAATTCACGCCGGAATCCATACGCGAAATGGCAACAGCCGCGCAAAAACACGTTCGCCGCATGCAGCAGGATTACCGCATTCCACCGGAACAGATTTACATCACCATCACGCCGAGCGTAATCGCGGCCAACGTCGCTGAACTTGTCAGCGAAATCCGCACACGCACCGCTCGCACTGTGACGCCTTTGGATGTGGAAACCACAGTGCAATTGGGGATTTCCGGCAGCATCCCGCGCCGTTACAAACTGAACAATCGCTGGTACGAAAACCGCAATATCTCCATGCTGGTCGAAGTCATGGGCAACAAGGTGCAAGGCGGGTATCAGGTCAATCGGCTGAGCGAATTTGGCGGCGGCGGCACGTATGACTTCGTCACGTTTGAAGTCCCCAAAGGCTCACTTGGTTTGGCCGCCGAAGCCAGCAAGCTTGTCGGCGACAAAGCCGACCGCGCGACCTTTGCTCGCACGACATCTTCGTTGACCGAAAAATTCATTCGCGCTCCGCTGCGCGCCGAAGCTCAACGCAAGCTGGGACTTTCCACACGCAAAAAAATCTATCTGGCCGGGCCGATTATGCGAATTATGTCAGCAACCATTTTGCTGGACGACACGCGAACTTACGTGCCCGTGACCACCAACGACGTCAACAGCCTGTACAACCAACTGGTCAACGACCCGGAAGCCTTGCTCACGCCTGACCTGACAAGAATCAAAAGCGAAGAAACGCGGCAGTTGGTTCAAAACGGATTACAGGCAGCTCGAATCGCTTTCACAACCAAAGAACTGATTGCTGCGGCAGAAATTCTTCGCGCATTGGTCAGCGAACTTGAGCTTCAGAACAAGAAGATTTACTTTCCGCGCTATCACCACTTATCTCATATTCTGAGTTTCGTCCGGTTGCAGCCGGAAGAAGCGCGTTAAGTTTATGATGTTTTGCACCAACCCATGCGGGTTGATGCCTTTTCTGCGGGAGGCAAAATGAAAAACGTTCGTCTGTTCAATCGAAACGCTGTGTTCATCACTGTTGGCGCAATCGCCGTTGCGCTGGTTCTGTTCACTCAGACCATCCATTCAACGTCGGCACAATCCAAACGTCCAATGACGTTTATGGATTCGCAGGAACTTCGCCAACCCGGCGCGCCAGCCATCAGCCCTGACGGCAAATGGGCGTTGTACAGTTTGAGCGTTCCCGATTGGAAAGCGGCCAAACGATCCACAGACGTTTTCTTGGTTTCGCTGGATGGCGGCGTTGCTTCGACCAGGCAGATGACCTTCACCAAAGACAAAAACGAAGGCAATGCTCGCTGGTCGCGCGACGGCAAGTTTTTCGTCTTCGCTTCCGACCGCGAAGCTCCGGCTTCGGCTCCGACGCAAAGCCAGCTTTACCTGATGCGCCCCGACGGCGGCGAAGCTCGCAAAATTACCGAAGCCAAAGACGGCGTCGGCCAGTTCGCGTTCAGCAAAGATGGCAAATGGCTGGCATTTTCCGCAGGCAAATCCGACGAACAACAAATCTGGGCTTTGCCAATTGCTGAGATCGAAACCGCCAAAGCGCAGCAATTGACCAAACACTCGACACCAGTTTCTTCGTGGCAGTTTTCGCCGGACAGCCGCCGCATTTATTTCACTTCGCCCGACACTGCGGACAAAGCCAACAAAGAACGCATCGAGCAAAAATTCACCGTACGCATTCGCAACGAAGAATCGCCGCTCAGCCATCTGTGGGCGCTTGATCTGGATGGCAATAAGGAATCACGGATGACTTCCGCGCCCGAATACAGCGTCGGCAATGTGACGATTTCTGACGATGCCAAATGGATCGGCTTCAACGGAACGCCCAAAGATCGTTATCAGCGCACCGTCACCGAATCCGGAATTTACGCTGACTTGTACTTGCTGGAAGCTGCCACAGGCAAAATCGAACGCCTGACCAACAACAAAGAAATTGGTGAAAGCGGATTGAGCTTTTCGCCAGACAGCAAATGGATTGCCTTTTCGGCTTCGGATAATTTCGAGTATTTCCGCAACAGGCGCGTCAACGTTCGCCCTGTTGCTGGCGGACAGTGGAAAGAACTCGGTGACGGATTCGACGGCGATGTGTCAGTCAATTTCTGGTCAGAAGACGGCAAAACGATTTACTTCAACGAAGGCTGGCGCGCGACCAATCAATTGTTTGCGCTTTCCACCGAAACCGGCAAAGTCACTCCGCTCACCAACGAAAAGGGCGTGACTTTTGTCGTGCAGGACGACGACACCAAACGATTGATCGTCAATTACTCCGATTCAAACGCGCCGACGAATTACTTTGTCGCCGCTTCCCTGGCCAACGTCGGCAACCGCGCAAGCTGGAAACAACTGACCGACGCCAATCCGCAAATCAAATCCATCGCGCTGGGCGAAACCGAAGCCATCCAATGGAAATCCAGCGACGGCAAAATGGTCGAAGGCGTGCTGGTCAAACCCATCAATTACGAACGCGGCAAACGTTATCCGTTGATTGTGCAAATTCACGGCGGCCCCGCAGGCGCGGATGTGCTCCGATTCAATCCCGGTTACGGTTCGCAGGTTTACGCCGGAGCCGGATACGCCGTGCTGTGTCCGAACTATCGCGGCTCAACGAATTACGGCGAACGCCACAAGATGGAAATCGGCGGCGATTATTTCCGGCAAGGTTACGACGACATCATGACCGGCGTGGATTCTTTGATCGCTTCTGGTTTGGCGGACGGCGACAAGTTGGGCGCGATGGGTTGGAGCGCGGGCGGTCACTGGTCAAACTGGATTCTGACGCACACAGACCGGTTCAAGGCGATTTCTTCAGGCGCGGGCGCGGTCAACTGGATTTCGATGTACGCGCAAAGCGACGTGCAACGCAACCGCGAGTTTTATTACGGCGGCAAACCTCCTTACGAAGACTTTGCCAAGTATTGGGACGTGTCCCCGCTGAAATTCATCAAGAACGCCAAGACGCCTACGATGATTCACGTTGTGGACGGCGACCCGCGCGTGCCGCGTCCGCAAAGCGAAGAACTGCACATGGCATTACGAAAACTCGGCGTGCCGACTGAGTTTCTGGTTTATCCCGGCAACACGCACGGCATCACCGAACCTCGTAACCAACTGGTCAAAGCCGTAGCCGAATTCAACTGGTTTGAAAAATGGATTCGCGGCAAACAAAACTGGCTGGATTGGCAGGAACTGCTGAAAACCGTCAAAGACGAAAAAACCGACGAAAAGAAAGACGTGAAACGAACGCAAGGCGGCAGTTCAGAAGATCAATAATAGCCGAATGCTCGGCAACGCCTTGAGTGAGGCAGGCTGCGGGTATTGTTCTTATCGGGCCAGCAATTCTCAGTTTGTATCGTCCTTCATCTGATGAAGGCTTGGATTCACCACAAAAAGCACAAAACGCACAAAATTGTCAGAGTCAGTTTTGTGTTTTTTGTGCTTTTTGTGGTTTCAATCATTCTTATCCAATCAAACTGAGAATTGCTGTTATCGGGTGGCAGTTGCCAGCAATTGTCTGTTATGCAGCATCATAGGCTTTTTCCAGTGCCGCCACGTCCAGCTTCACCATTGTCATCATGGCTTCCATTACAGCCTGTACCTTTTTTGGGTTCTTATCGGCGATGAGTTCCGTGAAACGCCTCGGCACGATTTGCCAGGTGATGCCAAATTGATCGGTAATCCATCCGCACTGCGATGGGGTTGCGCCGGCGCTGACGAGTTTGTCCCAGTATTCGTCAACCTCGCTCTGGTCCTTGCAGTCAACAAAGAGCGAAAAGCCTTGAGAGAATTTGAAGTATGAGCCTCCATCGTTACTGTTGTACCCCATGAAGAACTGACCACCGACAACGAACTCGGCAGAACTGATTGGGCCGTCCTCGCCAGTACGGGCAACATTCTTGATCTCAGAGTCTGGGAACGTAGCGGTATAGAACGCGATTGCAGCTTCGAGTTGATCATTGAACATCAGGAAAGGTGTCACTTTGTTCATCTGTGTGTCTCCTTTTTTCAGGTTGCCGTCTAATACCGCGCTGACCGGGCGACGGCCTTCGCTACCAAGTCCATTGGCTCCAAGAAGCTGCTCCGAGTGGAGCCGATGTTAGGCGCGGCCTTGCTTGAATGGCTATCTTTGTTTGCTTTCTTGTTGTGATTCCTGATCGTAATACTTGTCAGGCTCTGTTGTCCTGCCATCGGCTAAATCGCATAAGCGGCGGAAACCTGCCAACATCGCTAGCCACGCATCCTCGCCTGCTGTTTCAACCACTTTTCGCTTAACGGTTGGGCGGTCAACTGTCTTCGGCTGCTTGAGTAGGAAAACAATGTCATCCAGGTCTTTTTGTCGCCCGGCATTAAACTTTAGAATTACCAGCCATTCAGGTGTGACAACGCGTAACCCACTCGGCAGCTTAACCGCTTCTTTCAAAGCCGCTCGGTAATACTTCTGATAGCCATCGTTTCGCACAATCCAATCTATCTGGACAGCGTATTTGCCAACTTGCAGTGTGTAACTACTACCGCCAAAACCTAGCTTGTGTTGAGGCTCCAGTGATAAGTCTTTGGAGGCAATGATGTCTACGTCTTTCGTCAAGCGCGGACTTCCATAAAAATACATCGCCATTCCACCCGCCACCGCCCATTCAATCTCTTCCTGGGCTGCCAGTTGCCCCATTTGTTGTGCAGCCTCCAAACCGGTGTCACTGGAAATCATCGGAACCGATGTGTTTTCCAGCATCTTCTCAACAAGCTGCTTATAATCACTATCACTCATTATGGTTCTCTCTTCGCAATGAAAGGCAAAAGGGCGATTACTTCGCCCCTAGCTTTCACTTACTGCTTTTCTTCTCGCTCGCTTGCAATCGCCTAACATCGCGTTTACCAGGCGCGCCCCTGTGACGCTGGTTTACGGACGCGATGTGGGGCGCGCTCCGATGCAATGGATGTTAGGCGCGGTGTCGTGGAAAACGACTACTCCTCGTCATAGTACTTGCCTGGTTCTTTCGTGTTGCCATCCGCTAAATCGCATAGGCGGCGGAACCCTGGAAGCATTGTCAGCCAAGCCCATTCCCCCGCCGTTTCGATCACTTTTTGTTTCACCGTAGAGCGATCAATCAGTTTTTTTTGCTTCAGTAAAAAGACTATATCATCCAGGTCTTTTTGCCGCCCAGCATTGAATTTTAGGATGACCAGCCACTCTGGGGTGACCACCCGTAAGCCATTGGGCAAGCCAATCGCCTCTTTTAATGCCTTCCGATATAGCTCACGATAGCCATCGCTGCGGACAATCCAATCAATCTGGACGTTATATCGGCCAATTTTCAAAGTGTAACTACTGCCCCCAAAGGTCAGCGGATGCTGTGGCGTCAGCGAAAGGTTATTGGAGGCGATTATATCGACATCTTTGGTCATGCGTGGGCTGCCATAAAAGTGCATTGCCAGCCCACCTGCCACCGCCCATTCTATTTCTTCCTGCGTAGCGAGTTTGCCTGCTTTCTTGGCAGCTTTCACCCCCGTCTCGCTAGAAATCATCGGGCTGGTGGCATCGTTTTCCAGCATGCGCTCTATCAGTTGTTTGTATTCGTTTTCACTCATCCCATGTTTCCATTTGCGTTGAAGATAAGACGAACCCAAATTCTAACGCATCTGTTCGATTCCTACACCTTCTCTCTGGCTCGCAAGCGCCTAACAACTCGTTCACCGGGCGCGCGCTGAAGTGCTGGTAGTAACAGACGCCCCACGTTGCGCGCGCTCCGGTGCAATGGATGTTAGGTGCGATTTACTTTAACAAGTTGAATTGTCTTTGCTATTTCAAAGACTTTTTTCTCTTCGTCAGAATCCTTTTCGACTGAACTGAAGTTCATAAAGATGACTGCCCCATCAATTCCCACAATCAGTTGCGTAATGTATTTACGTTGCTCCGGTTTTGCAGTTTTATCGGTTAGGCGAAAAGTATACGCCGTCCCATGATCTATTTTTATTTCCATCAGGCTAACTTCTTTTTCTTCTGCTCCGCCAAGCAGACTTTGCCCCATTTGTTGCGCCAATATTTTTAGTTGCTCCGGTGTATTGGCATCTGGTTTTAGATTAGCAATTGGAATAGCAGTGATTTGGAGTCGAAAATTTTGAGCGGCTTCAGGAGTTATTGTAATGATTATAGCGCGATCCGTTTCAGATTGACTGATTTTCCAGTCGCCAGGGGTTTCAATTTTTAAGGATTTATTATCGGCAAAGCCCTTTGATGATGCCTTTTGATCTTGCGGCACTACCTGTTGGCTAAAGGTCACAATCCAGAGAACAGTGAGAAAAAAGATAAAACAATGTTTCACTTACAATCCTTTCTGTAGCGAGGCACCTTCTGTTGATAACTAGCACCTAACATGAATTAGACGGCGCACCTGAAGCATCTACTATTAGATGCTTGCTTGTAATACTAGAAACCTGGTTTGTAATACTGGAAACCTTTCGGTTTCTACTATTACAAACTTTTCGATTTTCTTTGGTTTGTAGTATTGGAAACCTTTCGGTGTTCGATCCGGGCTTCCAGACCGAGCGCCACAGCCTGATCGTAGCGCAAGCGCCAGACCTTATGCTGCGGAAACCACTTACCGCTCCTGAGACGGCGCGAAGTATAGTCCCGCTCTAAAACTGTCGCAAATAATTTCCCTCTGTAAATTTTCTGGTGATCTTTAGGCAGCTTCGCCGCTTGATGTGTGGAATTGTAATGCACTGCCGAAACTCCGACTAGGTGCGATTGAGTACGACCAAGGGTTTGCGGAGTTCAAAACGGCAACCCGGTTGCGCGTCCTGCCAGGAAACTTGAGCGCCAATCAGGTTGGCGCGCGAACGGATGTTGGCCAGCCCGTATCCGCTGCGATTTGTCACTACGCCGACCAATCCTTTGCCGTCGTCGCAAACTTCGATCAGCAAATCGTCGCCTTCGACACGGACGATCAGTCGAACCTGTTTCGCTTCGGCGTGGCGGCAAACGTTGTTCAACGCCTCCTGCACAATACGATAAAGCTGAATCTGTTCAATTTCCGAAAGCTGCAACCGATCTTCTATCTCCGGGTCGCAAATGAATTCGTAGGCGAATTTTTCTTCGGTCGGCAGTTGAGCAACCGCGTCGCTCAATGCGCCTTCGAGCGCAGGCAGAAAGCCAAGGTTTTGCAGCGCCGACGGGCTGAGGTCTTCGCAAATGCGGCGAATTTCTTTGGACACTGATTCGATCTTGCGGCGAATCTCAGACGGCGAAGGCGTCAGGGAATCTTCTGCGCCAGCGGGAAGCTGATCGGTCAACACCAGCAAATGCCGCAAATCCGCCAACGTCTGGTCGTGCAAATCACGCGCAATGCGGCTGCGTTCGGTTTCGGTTTCGCTGGCCAGCCGCAACCGGGTTTCGTGTAATTCAACGTTGGTGTCGGCCAGCGTGCGATTGGTTTTGCTCAGCCGAAATTGCTGACGAAACGCCCAAACCGCCGCAGTCACAGCCACCAAAGCAAGTCCGGCCAGAAACAAGGTTCCCCACGGAAATGGTGCGCTTTGAATTCGCAGCCGAAGTTTCAGCGGTGCGGAGTAAACCAAATCCCGGCTGACGCTTCGCACTTCGATGGCGTATCCGCCGGAAGGCAATTCACCCGGTGCGAATTGCGGATCGAGCGTTTGAACCTTTTTCAGCAATTGGCCGGTGCGAGTTTGCAGAATGAATTCGTATTGAAACTGGCTGGGAAAAGTTTTGCTGGCAATGCCCGCAACTTCCAGCACGAAACTGCGTTGAGTGTGCGGCAAAGCGAGTTCGGCAATCAGGTCTTCGGGTTGATGAATTTTTTCGGCAACCAGCCTTTTGATCGCCAAACGCGGCTCAACGGAACTCGGCTGATGACGAACGATGCCGCGGTTGGTTCCAACCCAGATTCCGGCTGAATCCGTCAAAGAAGCCAAGGCAAAAGCCTGTTGCGAAGAGAGTCCCTGTTCGGTATCGAAGCGAATCAGAATGTTTTCGCTCGGCAGCAATTTCAACAAACCAGTGTTTTTCGTCGCACACCAGATAATTTCCCGCCCGGACAAATCGCGTTTGACCAACAAATCCTGCGCATCAATTCCGCCTCGCACCAAACGAAAAGTTTCGGCTTCGCGGACAAACAATCCTGTCGAAGTTGCCAGCCACAATTTTTGGTCGGCGTATGTCATCGCGCGAATCGCTTTTTCGGAAAGGCTTTCCGCCCGTTTGATCGGCGTCTCGACCTGCTTAAGTTGCGAACCATCGTATCGCCACAATTCGCCGTCGGAAGTGCCAACCCATAAAGCTTCGTCGCCTTCGGCAGCCAGGCAGATCGCCCGTTGAGCCGCCACCTCAGTCAATTTTGGCTGAATGGAAACACGCCTTCCGGCTTCGATGCGTTCAATGCCTCGCCCAAAGTGCGCGGCATAAATCTGACCACGAAAACTGGCAATGGCTCGAACACTTTCTTTCGGTTGCGGAGCACTCGATTGCGGATTGTTGATTGCAGCTTGCGGATCGGCAGCAGCGGTTTCAGGCGATTCAGCAGCAGCGTCGTTTTCGATGGTGATTTCTGTGGCTGGAGCATCGGTGACACGGACGAAACTGGCGGTATCTTTCGTTTTGACGAACAACCCGCCGCTGGTGCCTGCCCAAATTGCGCCTGCCGCATCTTCAATCAGCGAATAGACCGAGCGGTTTTCGATTTCGCCAATCGCCACTCCGCTGCTTTCCGGCGAAGCCAGGCGGAACAATCCGCGATTCGTGCCGCACCACAATTCGCCGCTCGAAGCCTGCAACAACTCGCGGACATAATTGCTCTGCGAATCGCCGCTGAGCGTAGCGGCACGAAAACTTTCGCGGTCGTATCGGCACACACCGCGATCAGTACCAAACCAGACCACGCCTTCGCGGTCACGAAATACGGCGTTGATTTGATTCGATCGCAATCCGCCAGCAGTGTTTTCAAACGTCAAATGTTCGATCAACTTGGCGTTGTCGGCTTCAGGTTTGAGCAGAAACACGCCTCGCCGGTTTGTCCCCACCCAAAGTTCATCATTGGCGCCGTCAATCGCTCGCACGGCTTCGGTTTCAATTGGAATTCGTTTGATCGTATTCGAGGAAAACAACCACAACCCGCCTGCTCGTTGGTTGGCAGATTCGCCCAGCCAAAGCTTTCCGCCTTCGGCAAAAGCAGAAGCAACAAAAAATGGCCGCGGCGATTTACCTGCAATTTCCTGAATTTCTTTTTCGCGTTTCACCAACACCCCACGACCGGCGGAACCTATCGCCCATTGCTCCGAAGAAATCCGGGCAACTGCCAGCAAAGGCAATGATTCCTCTGCCTGGTTTGGAGTTCGCAGTTGGGCAGGATTTGTAGTCGGATCGAGCCTGGTCGAACTCAATGTTGGCGTCAATCGTGAGCTTTCGGAAGAACCACCGTTCAGTTGGCTGGGGTTCGATTCGATGTAATGAAAGATTTCGCCGCGTTGAGAAACCATCAGGATTTCGTTTTGTACCGCATCAATCGCAGTAATGGCTCGTCCGGAAGTCGCTTCCAGCACTTGAATGTGGCTCTCTCTCCAGCGAGCCGCGCCGGATTCCGTGCCGATCCACAAACTGCCGCGCTCATCCAGTTTCAACGCCAGAATACGGCGCGACGGCAACAAAGCTTCGCCTGGAACCGATTCGACGTTACGCCCATCGTAACGAACCAAGCCATTGTCCGTGCCGAACCACATCAAGCCGTTGGCGTCTTCGGCAATAGCGTTGACTCTGTCCGAGGGCAAACCATGAAACAACGTCACCGCTCCCCAACGATGCAGGTTCAAGGTTGGCAAATCCGTGACTGTCGGAGTCGGAGTCGGTTCGGCAGACAGCGATCCAGTTTGCGGCAGCGAATTTTGTTCAGTTTGGAAAGCAAGGATTGAGGCGGCAAGCGCCAACAGGAAAATCAGGCCGAGTGTTTTAGTGAGAAGAGTTTTGAACACGACAGGTCATTTCGTCATCACAATCCGCTGTTCAAACAGTTGTTCGACTTCGTCGCGGGTCAGTTCGCCGGCAGCAATCTTCAGAAACAATTCGATCATTTCGTTATTTGCCACCTTCAGTCGAGCATCATTAAGCCTGATAAAAAGTAAGGCTGCCGCTGCGCCAATTCGCTTGTTGCCGTCAACAAAAGCATGAGCTTGCGTCAGGTGGTAAGCATAAGTCGCCGCACAGACAGCCAATCCCGCTTGTTCGTAATAAGCCCGATTTTCCGCCGCGAGCAAGGCCGATTCCAGCGCCCCTTCATCGCGTAAACCGTAGCTACCGCCGAATTCTTCGATCCCCTGTTCGTGCAGTTGCAGGACTTCTTCTTTGGTCAAAAACAAAAGAGCCATAACACCATCCTCCGCCACCTATTTTTTATTGATGCCCTTTTGCCAACTCCACAAAAACCTCTCGATGCTCGTCAAAAATCTCTCTGGTCAGGGCGGAAATTTTCCTGGCTCTTTCCTCATCATTGAGCGAACGCACAGTCATCGTACGGTTAGCGATTTTGACTTCGACTTTGTCGTCGAGGCTGACGCCGTTCTGTTTCAGGACTTCTTCAGTGTTCAGCATTTCGGCAAGTTCGCCGATGGTTATAACTTGTTCCATTGTCGTTTACCTCCTGACGAGTATCTTACTCCGTCAGTTCCCTTTGACAAAAACTTCACGCTCGTTGCCCAAATCGCGGGCAGAAGGCGTAATGATGGTTTTGGCGTTGACGAAGATCTTTTCGCTTTTGGCAATGGCTTGGCGAACGTCGTCTTCGCAAACGAACTCAGCGGCTTTTGGTTTTGCCGGTGCAGGGGGCGCAGCAGCTTTTTCTTCGGCAGGAGGCGGAGTCGGCACGCTCTGAACCGCAGGAGCCGAAGGACGTGCGCTTAGAAATTTGTCCACCAACTCGGCTATTGCGGCGCGGTCAATTTGCGAAGAAGTTTTGGCAGAAGAAGTTGCGGTAATTGCCTGAGCCGGTTCGGATGAAGTCACCGGGCGAATTTCAAAAGCAACGCGCTTGATGTCCATCAAATGCAGCGGCGAAATGTTGTCCGACGTGACATTGCCTCCCCAAGAACCGCAGCCCAACGTCATCGAAGGCGCAAGCGCCGTCGAAAAACCGATGGCTCCGTGAGTCGAAGGCGAATTCACCACCACGCGCGCAGTCGGCATCAACAAACCATACCGCAAGGCGACTTCGCGGCTTTGCGTGTGAATTGAGGAAGTGTGACCCATTCCGCCGTAATGCAAAATTTCGTCACACAACCTGCTTCCTTCTTCCAAGCCGTTCGCCACGTAATAAGCCAGAATCGGCGAGAGCTTTTCGATGGACAGCGGAAAGTCACGACCAACGCCACCGGCTTCGGCAATCAAACAGCGAGTGTTCGGCGTCACACTGATTCCTGCCCATTCCGCCAATGTCGTTGCCGGTTTGCCGACAATCTTTGGATTCAACGTGCGATTGGCTGTGACGACCAACTTGCCGAGTTGATCGGCTTGCGTGGCGTTCAGAAAATAAGCGCCTTGCGCTGCAAGTTGTTCGCGTACCTGTTTATCCACAGGCGCGTCCACAACAATGGCTTGTTCGGAAGCGCAAATCGTTCCGAAGTCAAAACAGGTTCCGGCCAAAATATCGCGGACGGCTTTGGCAACGTCAGCGGTTCGTTCGATCAATGCAGGCACATTGCCTGGGCCAACCCCGAAAGCCGGTTTGCCAGACGAATACGCTGCTCGAACCAATCCCATTCCGCCCGTCGCCAGAATCACAGCCGTCAATTTGTGCTTCATCAGCGCGTCTGTGCCTTCCAGCGAAGTCAGCTCGACACAGCCAATAGCTTCGGCGGGCAAACCGGCTTTTACGCCAGCTTCACGCATGACGCTGGCGGTTTCGACCACACAGCGAGTCGCGCTTGGGTGCGGGCTGAGCACAATGGTGTTTCTGGATTTGATGGCGATCAGAATTTTGAAAATCGCCGTCGAGGTAGGATTGGTCGAAGGAACAATTGCCGCTACGACTCCGCGCGGCGCTGCAATTTCAACAACGGAGCCAGTGTCGCGGACAACGCCGACGGTTTTCAGGTTCTTGAAGTAATTGTGAATATCAACCGCCGCAAACAGGTTTTTGACGTTTTTGTCGGCTGAGTTGCCGTAACCGGTTTCTTCGTGCGCCAGCGTCGCCAACCGAAACGATTGCGCTTGAGCGGCAACAGCCATCGCTTCGCAAATCGAATCAATTTTGGCCTGGTCGAATGTGGCGACAACGGCTTGCGCGCGATGAGCGGCTTCAACCAAATCGCGCGCGGCTTGGATTGATTGCAGGTCTTTATCTGCCATAACGGAAATTCAATAAATCAATCCGGGTTCAGTCTTTTTTCTTTCCTTCGGGCAAGGCTTTTTGATCTTTGCCAGTCAACGCAGCAGCGGCACGCGGCAATACTCGCTCGACTTCAGCATGCGGACGCGGAATGACATGAACAGAAACCAGTTCGCCGACTCGACGCGCAGCCGCAGCGCCAGCGTCAGTTGCGGCTTTAACCGCTCCGACATCTCCGCGCACAAACACGGTCACGAAACCCGCGCCAATGTATTCTTTACCGACAAGCTGAACATTCGCCGCCTTGACCATGGCGTCTGCGGCTTCAACCGCGCCGACAAAGCCTTTCGTCTCGACCATGCCGAGAGCTTCCATACTCATTTGCTCTTCCTCCAATTTCTGGGTTTGAGTGATTACTTTCTGACGAGATTTGAAGGCGGCGATGATAAACCGCAGCCTTCAAATTGCACAACCAACCAATCAGTTATTTCTGCTTGGCGATGACTTTGCCAACGAATTTTTTGTAATTGGCAGCGGGAACGATCTTCTTGGAAACCAATTCATTTTTGGCTTTGTAAGGCCTTCCCTTGATGATCGCGTCGGCAAACGCTTCACCAACCCCCGGCAGAGCGACAAGCTGCTCTTTGGTGCAGGTGTTCAGATCGAGTAATTCCTCCGCTTTCTTGGCCGGTGCGGCTTCTTTTTTCGCAGGCGCAGCTTTTTTATCAGCGGTTTTCCCTTTCATCATATTGTCCTGGGCAGAAACTGCTAGGCCGGTCAAAACAATGGCCATGACGACATACAAAAACTTGGCAACAAGATTTCTTTTCATCTTCGAGCCTCTCCTTAACTTGGTGAACTATTGGGTTGAATGATCGGCGATTTCCACCGACCCGGTGTTTAGCTGGCGCAGAGATTAGCATAAGGATGGTAACTGGCAATACCCGGCCAAGCTCTGAACTCGAAGCCCGCTGCCTATTTACGGATGGACAGAACAAATGAATTAAGGTATCTTGCGCCGCGTGGTGATCCTCACTGGGCGCTAATCATTAAGCTAGCGTGTTGATCCACAAAGCAAATTCCCTGCATCGAGACCTCTCAAAGCCCCACGCTCGCCGGAGACTTTGCTCAGGATTGACGTGGTTCGTCCAAACAATCACCAAAATTCGATCAGTAAAAATGGCATTTATTTTGGTTGGCAGTAGTTTTATTTTGATTTGTCTACCAGGCGAATGCCCAAAAGCGAATTTTGCCCCTTCCGATTTCATCAAAATCTATATTTTGACCGTTGTGCCCGGAACCGTTGAGTTCCTCCCCGCTCAGTTCTTTACTAAACGAGCTATGCCTCTTTAGACATTGGCATCCGTTTTGCGCTTCGTTTTACCCAGACACGTCACGAAGTCAGCAGAATTTGGATAACAGGTCTCGCGGCCTCACTCCGCTTTTTGAGGAAAAGAAACGTATGAAGAAGTTCACCTTGATTTGTTCGATATTCCTGATCTTTGCGATGGCGTTCAGCAGTTCACTTAACGGGTTACTGAACTGGATGAGCACTCCTGCAACAACACGCGCCGAAATTTCCGGCAAAGACGGCGATTTGACCGTAACCGCAGCCAACACCATCGTCAACAAATACGGCAAGCTGGCCGTTGATGCCCCAGCCGGGTCTTCAATGATCGCTGTTGATAATCCTGGGGGGCCAAACGGTTTGGATATCAACACGCTGACGCCAGGCGATTTGATTATGATCGTTCAGATGTCAGGCGCTTCGATTGATACCAGCAACACGCCGGGTTACGGCCAGGTGACCAACTTAAACAACGCCGGTCGCCACGAATTCGTCACCGTCAACAAAGTTCAAGGCAACACCATTACGATCAATCCGCCTTGCGGAGGGTTGCGGTTCAACTACACCGCTTCAGGCAAGGTGCAGGTCATACGCGTTCCTCAATACCTGAGTTTGACCATCAATAACGGAGCTTCTCTGACCGCTCCGGCCTGGAATGGAGTTATCGGCGGTATAGTCGTCGTTCATGTTCAGAACAACGCCATCATCAATGGAAATGTGGAAGTCAGCGGAATGGGATTCCGAGGCGGCGCTCTGTCAGGCGCAGGCGGTGGAGGATTCCGCACCGACCACGTCACCAACCAACAGGATTTCGGCGCTGAAAAAGGCGAAAGCATTGTCGGTTATCAAGCCGATTACGACCTGTTGGGTGGACGTTACGGACGCGGAGCGGCAGCCAACGGCGGCGGCGGCGGAACATCGCACAACTCTGGCGGCGGCGGCGGAGCCAACGGCAACAATGGAAAACCTTGGACAGGGCAAGGCGTAATGGATGGCACAGTTGCCGGTCAAGCAGCCTGGGCATTCGATCCGGGTTACATCGCCAATGCTAATAAGCTGACTGATTCATCCGGCGGCGGACGCGGCGGATACAGCTACGCAATCAACAATCAAGATGCTTTGCAAAAACCTCCCGGAGATTGTTTGTGGGGTGGTGACTGCCGTCGTGAAGTCGGCGGACTCGGTGGGCGTCCTGTCACCCAGGATACTTCCGGTCGAATCTTCTTCGGCGGCGGCGGCGGCGCTGGTGCCCAGAACAATGACACTGGCGGTGCTGGCGGTGCGGGCGGCGGATTGATTTACATCATGGCTGATACCGTCAGCGGCAACGGAACCTTGAAAGCGAACGGTTCCAACGGCGGAGCAACTCGTGGCGAAAGCCGTGACGGTGCGGGTGGTGCAGGTGCAGGCGGAACGGTTGTTGTCGCAGCAAGAATTCTCAACAACGGATTGAACGCTCAGGCCAATGGTGGCAATGGCGGCAACCAGATTGCCCCCGTCGCACCGTTTGATTTGGAGTCCGAAGGACCGGGCGGCGGCGGCGCAGGAGGTTACATCGCCTTTTCTGGCGGAACTCTCGCAACTCAAATCATCGGCGGAGCGAACGGCACAAGCGCCGCTCCTTCTGTTGCCGAGTTCACGCCAAACGGCGCTACGCGAGGCGCAATCGGACAAGTTGTCAACTCGGTTGGCGCAATTCCCTTCTGCTCAACAACCACAGACCTTTCGATCACGAAAACGAACAATCAAACGACCGCTGTTCCCGGCGCTCCGACGACTTATCAAATCGTCGTTCGTAACAATGGGCCGAACGATGTCTTCGGAGTCCCAGTCACCGACACGTTGCCAGCAGTTTTGACAAACTCAACGTGGACTTGCGTGGCTTCGTCAGGTTCCGCTTGTCAGGCGGCTAACGGCGTCGGCAGCATCAGCACTAAAGTTGACCTGAAAAACGGTGGGACGGCCACATTCGCTTTGACAGTTACGCCCAACGCTTCGGCGACAGGAACTATCACCAACACAGCGACCGTCGGTATGCCGGATGGAGCGGTTGACCCGAATTCAACCAATAATTCCGCCAGCGACACCGATACGCTGACTCCGCAAGCCGATCTGTCAATCACCAAAACAGACAATGCCACGACTTCAGTGGCAGGCAATCAGATCGCGTACACCATAGTGGTTCGCAACAACGGCCCCAGCACGGTCAATGGAGCGACTGTCACCGACAACGTTCCAACCAAGCTGACCAATGTCACATGGACTTGTACTGCGTCCGCCGGAGCTGCTTGCGGAGCGCCAAGCGGCAACGGCAGCATCAATACGACCGTCAACTTACTGCCAAATGCGACCGCGACCTTCAACTTGAACGCCACGGTTATCAATTCGGCGACTGGAACGCTGAGCAACACTGCAACCGTGACTTCGCCGGGAACAGCGCCGGACACAACGCCATCCAACAACAGCGCGACTGACACCAATACAATCGTGACGACGGTTGATATGGCGATCACGAAGACGAATAACGCCACGACGTTGGTTCCCGGAACTCAAACGACGTACACAATTGTCGTCAGCAATGCAGGCCCAAGCGCCGTCACAGGAGCAGCCGTCGCAGACAGCTTGCCGGTGGCACTGACAAACGCAACCTGGACTTGCACAGCTTCGGCTGGTTCAAGCTGCGGTTCGCCAAATGGAACGGGCAGCATCAACACGACGGTTGATCTGGCGGTCAATGGCACGGCGACTTATTCGCTGACAGCAACCGTTGCCGCCAACGCTACCGGCTCTTTATCCAATTCGGCCAGCATCGCACCGCCACAGGGAGCCGTCGAAACCAATGGCGCGAACAACGCTGCGACGGATACCGATGCACTGTCTTCGACCGATCTGGTCATCACCAAAACCAACAACGCAACTCAGGTTATTGCTGGTCAACCCACAACATACGTGATTGTCGTTACGAACAACGGCCCCATCGCCGTCAACGGAGCGACCATCACGGATGTGTTGCCAGCCGCGTTGAGCAACGCCAACTGGACTTGCGTCGGCGCAAACGGAGCGACCTGCGGTCAGCCGAACGGAACCGGAAACGTTTCAACGACTGCCAATCTGCCCAATGGTAGCAGCGTCACAGTGACCGTCACGGCAACCGTTTCCAGCACGGCGACCGGTACTTTGACCAACACCGCTTCGGTGGCAATGCCGTCAGGAACAGCCGACCCGAATCCGGCGAACAACTCCGCAACTGACACGGATCAGATTCGTATCAACTCTGACCTCTCAATTACTAAAACCAACAATGTCAACTCGCTGATTCCCGGCACGCAAACGACTTACACCATCGTCGTGAGCAATTCCGGCCCAAGTGCGGTTGTTGGCGCAACAGTGACGGACATCATGCCTGCCAATTTGGTGATTGGGTCGTGGACTTGCACGGCTTCAGCAGGATCAAGCTGCGCATCACCCAGCGGCAACGTCAACATCACGACGACGGTTAATCTGCTTTCCGGCGGAACAGCTACGTTTACCGTCAATTCGACCGTCGCCAGCACGGCGACCGGAACAGTGACAAACACCGCAACCGTCGCCGCTCCGGCGGGATCAACCGATAGTAACTCGTCGAACAATTCCGCCAGCGACACCGATACACTGACTCCGACTTCGGATTTGTCCATCACGAAAACCAACAACGCGACAACAGTGACAGCCGGAAATCAGGTCAGTTACACGATCATTGTCACCAACAACGGCCCAAGCGCCGTCACCAATGCTCCGGTTGTTGACACTCTGCCGGCCAAGCTGACGAACGCAAACTGGACTTGTCTTGCTTCCAGCGGATCAAGCTGCGGCGCATCAAATGGAACCGGCAGCATCAATTCAACGGTGACGTTGGCAAATGGCGGCACGGCCACTTACACGCTCACGGCAACCGTCGCAGGCGACGCCATCGGAACATTGACGAATACGGCCAGCGTTTCGGCTCCGTCCGGTTCAACCGATCCGAGTTCGGGCAACAACTCCGCCAACGACACGGACAATGTGATTTCTCTGTCAAACCTGCAAATCACCAAGACGGCCAACCCGACACAGCCGATTCCGGGATCGCAGTTCACATACACCGTCACCGTAACAAACAACGGCCCAAGTCCTGTCACCGGAGCCACTGTCACCGATAACGTCCCTGGAATCCTGACCAATGTTTCCTGGACTTGCGCCGCGTCTGGCGGATCAAGTTGCGGTGCTGCCAACGGAACAGGAAACATCAATACGACGGTAAATTTGGCGAACGGCGGCACAGCGACTTTCACGCTAACTGCCAGCTTGCCGGCCAACGCGACCGGAACCATTACCAATACGGCCAGTGTTTCCAGTCCAACCGGAGTTACCGATCCTGACGGCAATAACAATCAGACATCTGTGACTTCGACGCTGCAACCCAACAGCGATCTGTCTGTTACCAAAGTGGCGAATGCCGCAACCGTACGCGCTGGCGACGAAGTAACGTACACCATCACCGCTCGCAACAATGGGCCATCTGTAGCGAACAACGTCGTTGTCACTGACCCATTGCCAGGGGGGGTCACGCTCGTTTCGGCGACTTCAACCAAAGGAACCTGTTCGGGCACGTCAACCGTGACTTGCGACATCGGCACGTTGCAGGCGACTGCGCCTGACAACACCGCCATTGTCACCATCAAAATTCGAGTTCCGTTCACCTTCCCCGTCGGCCCGTTGAGCAATTCCGTCAGCGTGGCTTCAGGAACGACTGACCCGACCGGCAATAACAACAACAACACGTCCGTGGTGACGGTCAATCCTCCGCCAGGAGCGAAGTTCACGCAGAACGACATCACCATCAGAGCCACCGGCTCCGATGTCTGCATCGGCGGCGGAAACGTTCTGACGGTCGAAGTGAAATCCAAAAACACCGGCGACGGATTCCAGCGCAACGATCCCAACAGCCCTGAACTGCTGGCGTTGTTGCCGGTGGAATTGACCACGATTCCCGGTTCCTGCTCATCGTCAACTGGCGCTTGCACTCTGAGTGCTGCACAAGCGGAATGGAACGGCGACATCGCTCCGGGCGACACGCTGACCGTTACCTTCCAAGTGCGCGTTCGCCAAAACGTCGCCATCGGCACGCGATTCTGCTCGACGTTCCGAGTGAATTACGACACGAACAGCGACAGCATGAACGATGCCACTACCTCAGTTAGTTTCTGTCAGACGGCCAATTGCACGCCGCCACCTTGCGAAGGCCAAAACTGCCCGGACGTTGGACCTGGCGTGGACATCAATGACTTCGCGTTGAACCCGACAGACACCGGCAGCGACCAACGCCCTGGTTCCGTGCTGATTTTCCCGATTTATTCGTCCAAAGCGTCGGATCCGACAGCGGAAAACACGCGCATCAATTTGACGAACATTCACTCGACCCTGCCTGCATTTTTGCATCTGTTCTTCATTGACGGATCGAGCTGCACGGTCGCGGATAACTTCCTCTGCCTGACTCCGAATCAGACTTCCAGCTTCCTGGTTTCGGATTTGGATCCGGGCGTGCGGGGTTACATCATTGTCGTTGCAGTTGATGACAAAGGCTGCCCGACCAATTTCAACTACGTGATCGGCAGCGAATTCGTAAAATTGGAATCGGGTCACACGGCCAGACTCGGAGCCGAAGCTGTGGCAGCAAAAGGACCGATTTCTTGTCCAACTGCCTCCTCAACCGCAACGCTCAATTTCGACAACACGCAGTATCAATACTTGAGTCAGGTGATCGCTGCTGACGGTCTGCCAAGCCGTGCCGATGGCAACGACACGATGATTGTGGTGGATCGAATTGGCGGCAACTTGGGACTGGGAATGGATACGCTTGGCACGTTGTTCGGCATTTTCTACAACGATGCTGAAAACTCTGTCAGTTTCTCGTTTACAGGCGGTTGCCAGTTTGTCAGTTCGATCAACAACAATTTCCCACGAATCACGCCGCGATACGAAACCTTCGTTCCGGCTGGACGAACAGGGTGGTTGAAGATCGGCAGATCAAACCCCGGCGGAATTGTTGGCGCGGTATTGAACGCTGCGACGACTCAAAGCGCCTATCGAGGCGGACGCAATTTCCACAAGGTGACGCTCAGTCAGCCGACTCAGCAAAACCCTGTGAGCTTGATCATTCCGGTCTTCCCGCCGTCTTGCCAGTAAATAGGCAAGCCTGCGACTCACATCAAAAAGGGGGGAGAGCAATTTCGACTGGTTGCTCTTCCCCCTTCTTTCTTGGCGCAGGTTGAAAGTAATTGCTTAGCCGGTACGGAACGGGAAGCGGTAGCGCCCCGGTTTCTCGTAAGGAGTAAGCTTTGCGAGCATCCCGTCGCTACCGCTCCGGGTTCCGTACCGAGTTTTTGGCTCCAGACTGAGTAGTTATGGTTGAAACCGGTTTATTGCCACTGCTTCAGCCGTTCGACAAAGCCGATCATCTGTTCCCGTTTCCGCTCGAACATCGCAAAGGTGTAGATAATCAGCACGCCAAACGCGATGCCGGTCACGTACCACAGCCACGTCCATTGCAGGTTCACCGAAGCCGACCAGATCATCGTCAACATCGAAAGCAGCAAGAATGCCGTTCCTAAAAACAGAAACGCTCGAATCCGCAGCATCAATCCGGCGACGACTCCGCCAACCGCCAGAACCGC
Organism: Acidobacteriota bacterium; assembly: GCA_033763255.1. Classification (GTDB taxonomy): domain Bacteria; phylum Acidobacteriota; class Blastocatellia; order RBC074; family RBC074; genus RBC074. The sequence goes on from JANRKX010000013.1 coordinate 31,583, forward strand.
CAAAATGATCGGCAACCACGGAGCATCGTCCACACCATTGATGAAAATGTCTGCTGTGGACGAAACATAAATCGTCACCAGCGCACCATATCGAATCGAGTTCATTTGCTCAACGGTCAAACTTTCGCGGTTGATGCGCGCGGCCAGCAAAACCGATACCGCCGCTGGAATCAGCCACAATTGGGGATGTTCAAAAAACGCCAGCCCGTCAACGCGATTCAGGAAATGCCACAAACCAGAATTGCCAGCCAACGCCGCCAGCAATCCAAAACCCAGTGAACGTTTCATCACCGACAACACGCCATAAAACAATCCAACAGTCAGCAACAAACCCGAATACGGAACTTGCGAATTCAACGACCAGAATCCAATCACCGGCAACAGTGGCAACAGTACGCCGGTTTTCGCCAACGGTTCGGCCAATACCAGTTTTCCTTGTCGCCGAAAGACTTCGCTCAGCGCGACACCGGCAAAAGCCAGCAACATCACAACAACCGGCCAGTACGCCGAAAAGATGCCACCAAACAACCATGGCATCGTCAACCGCAAATGCACGAAAGTAAGCACAGCAAAAATTTCCGTCAAATAGACGTATCGCATCTTGCCGCGTTCATCCAGATCGAACGGGTCTTCGCCCGGCAAAATGGCAAACGCGATTCCGATCAAACTGACACCGATCAGCGACACCAGCACCGCCACAATCGCAGGCCAGCCAATCAAGACCGCGCCGAAACTCGTTCGCTGTTCAAATTCCGCAACCAAAACAAACACCAGCACTGTCAAACCAATGCCAGCCACAACCGGCAAATCCGCTCGCAGAGCTTTTCGCCACAAACTGTCTGCCTGAAATCGCTGCGAGACATACAGCCGATAAACAACCAGTATGGCTTCGGCAATTAACAGAACGATGATGAACCGATTCGTCAGTTGCCAGCTTCCCGCCACACTCGGCGGAGCCAGCCAAGCCCAACTCCACACCACCAGATTCAACAGAAACAATCGAATGCAGGCCGTTATCAGCCCCTTGTCTTGCCCGCCGCGCACAAACAAGGCGAATCCGACTGGCAAAGCAAACGCAGCGGTTGCCACCAGCAATCGGGTTCTTAATGATTGGCTGTCAAAAACGATCATCACGCCGGTTGTCATGACAAAAGCTGTTTGGACGAATCCGCAGGTCAGCAACCAGCTTCGCATCAACTCTGCAACACCGCTGCTTTCAGGAATCCGAAAACTTTCGGCCAATTGCGACAACCATTCGCGCCGTTTCCACAGCCAGCCGCTCGCCAACAAGTACAACGAAAACGCAGCCGCAGTCGTCGCCAGCAAACCATAGTTCACAATCGGCAACAGGCAGCAAATTTCCAAAATCACCGCGCCGCCCAACAGATGCAGCCCTCGCAACGAAGCCAACGCGCCCTCATCCCACAACCTGGCAACCATCAACACCGCCACAGAACCTATCGCCGCCCAATTTGCCCAAACAGCCTCGACGGGATACGGCGATCTCCAATCAATCATCCAATGAAAACCGGCCAGCAACATGACCACTGGAAGCAGCAGGAAAGTCGTTTGCCGATGAAACGGATGATTCCCTTTCGCTGGTCGCATCGCTTTCAAATCCAGCCACAACCAACTCAGCGAAGCCAGCGACATCACAGCGACATTCATCGCTAAAAACATCCGCCAGTGATCGAGCACATCAAAGCGTTCAGCGAACAGCAACGACGCCATCAAATTCAACAATGGCGCGCTCAGGTAAACATAAACCCGGCTTCGCAACGCAACCGCGATCCAGCCGAACAACAAACTCAGCGTCGCCAGCGAAGCCGTCGTCCACCAAATCGAATTCGGAGCTTCCATCCCGCGCACAGTCAACCCGAACTGCGCCAAGCCCAAACACGCCGCCCAAATATCAGCCGAGTCTTCAGCATCGGTTTTCACTCGTCCGCGAACAGCAAACAGCAAACAGGCCGACGCGCCAACGCCTATCATCAAAGCGTGATAGCTCGCCCAACCGTCCAGCCAACGGCTCAGACTGCAAACGATCAACGAAACCACTGCCAGCAGAGCCACGCCAGCGTGATCGAGGTTCAATTTGGCAAACCAAGACGCAAACTGCCGGCGCCGCAAACTCAACCAGGCAACAGCAGACAAACTCACGGCCAACCATCCCCAGCCGTTTCCGATGACCGCCGCCATACGGCTTGGAATCGTCGGATCGAGCGCGATTCTCACAGCGCCAATCGCCAGCAGCGCCAAGCTGACAAACAGGGTCGCGGAAACTTGAGTTCGCAAAATCAAACTCGGAGCAGCGACAGAAGGGGTTTCCGACTTGTCCTGCTCCAATCGCTGGCGAACTGCCAACCACAGTAGTGAAACCAGCGCCGAAACAATCACGTTCGCCTGCACCAAAGTCACAACGTGAACTTCGGGATTGCACAAACAACCAAGCGTTGCCGACAAATTCAGCAACAAGCCGGAAGCCAGCGCATAAACCGCCGAACGTTCGCGCACAGCGTGAGCCGCCAACATCAAACTGACAATGAATAGCGGCGCAAGGAAAAGCAGCGTTGCCGCCAACGACAAATTCAATCCCAGCAAAGCCCCAACGAACTTTCCAAGCGTCAAAATCAAAACCGGCAGGGCAAACAACGCCAACGATTCTGCGCGAGCCAAATCAGACAATCCGGCTGAACGAGTTTCCATCTGCGGCCAGTTGAATCGTTCGCACAATCGCTGAATCTGAGATCGGAAGATGATCGGCAATGTAACCAGCGCAAAGCTGATGGCCGCCGACCAGCGGAACCATTGAAGCGCCAAACCTTCGACTGAAAATCGCCCAGCCAGCAACAAACAGGCGCAAGCCAGCAAAGTCATCATCGCCAACACCAATCGCCGCTGGAACCGTTCCCACAAACTGACGACGAACACCAACGTCAAAGCCATCAACAACAGCCACGACCCAACCCCTCGGCAACGAGCGGCAGTTTCACTTGCGGCTAAATCAGAAGCCTCGAAAAGCTCCAGAAGCGACTGCAAATCAAAAGCTTCAAGACCGCCCAGGCTGAGCAATATCAAAAGCAGCCAAATCAGAACAACCACAATTTGATCAATCTTGGGCCACGGCGGAAAAAACACTCGTTCGAAGTTCGTAATCGAGTTTCCGGTAGCCTGTTCGGCTGACGAAGCATTCTCTTCAGATGGGACAATTTGGGAAATTGTCCCGCGTTTTTTCTGCACGATGCCACGAACTTTCAGCCGCAAGGCAATCCAACTCAGGCTGAGTAAAGCCAGTGCAATGCCTATGGCTTGCCAGCGCAGAGGGTTTTGCCAAACCAACGCCGACGGCAAAGCATGCGCGTCGAAAATTGCCAACACTCCGCACACAACCGCGACGGTCAGCGCGGCTTGAAACGCAGTGAACAAAACTCGCCAGCCGTTCACCAACGACAACACCAACCAGATGATTGCCAGCCAGAACACTCTGCCGGTCATTTGCGCGACGGTCATCCAACCGCCAAAAATCACAAATGGCGCAACCGCCACCGAAACAACCAGCGCGGCAAAGGTCGCAGGCGTCGCCAAAACGCGACGAACCTTTCCGCCGGAGTTTCGGAAAATGATTGCGACAACTGTCGCCAGACTCGCCAGCGTCAGCAAAGACAATCTGACAGGATGATACGGCGCGAGTTGATAGCCGAATTTGAACGCGAACGCCTGCACGATGGCCAACAACGTCAGCGTCCAGCCAATCCAGCTTGCAATGAATTGATCGCGGAACCACGCAATGACAAATGCCGAAGCGACAAAAAACACATACACCAACGTCAACTGCTGAGGATCGCCAGCCAGCCCAAAACCATGTGCCGTCAAAATCAACAAGCTGACCAAAGCAGCAAAGACGGCGGCGGCTTCCTGAATGCGCGATTCAGCCTTTCGCGCCCAGCGCCTGAACGATTCAGCCACAGCCGCGAACAGCACAAACAAAGACATCCAGGCTAATCCGCTGGCGCGCGTCCAAACGCACGCAACCAGTCGAGCAGGTTCTTCGCTCCACGAAGGCAAATCGCCAATCAGCACGTTCGCGCCGATCAAATAAGCCAGCGCAAAAAACACCAGCGCAGCAATGTGAGCCGGTTTCAGATCAAAGCTTCGGGCAAGCACAACGCAGATGGCACAGTTAATCAGCGCCGTTCCGATCATCGGCAAAGGTCTTGGCCAGGTCAGCGCCAAACCGCTCATCGCCAGCATTGCTCCAAGCAAAGCTATGCTGGTCGCAATGGTTTTGGTTTTGCCGGAAGCTCCCGCCGATTGCCGAAACGTCATTCCGCAGGCAATCGCTGGAACCGCGAACAACGTGATGAACGGCGCGAACGAATGCAGCGTGATTGAGAAAACGCCCGCCTTCGCCAAAAACAAAGCACACGGCAACAAAGCAGCAAACGTGGCGATGCCCAAAATCAAAAAGACTCGGTTCGATTTGCGCTCAACGTCTTCATCGGTTTCGGCTCGTGCGCCGCGCAATGCTGCGCCGGTTCCTAACCAGTAACAAACCAACGGCACTATGCCCAACCACACCATCGCCGCTTGTCGGCTCTGCCAATGCTTGGCCATCAACATCGCCGCCGAAGGAAGCAACGTCACGCCGGTCAGCAACCATGGGTTCGGCAAAACCGATTTGCCCGGAGCGATGACTTTTGCTGCCTGATACACCAAGAACATAAACAGCCCCAGCGCCATCAATTCACCAACAATGATGATCGGTGAATTCGGCTCGGCGGTTTGCGAAAAGGCCGTCATCGCCAGAAAGTTGAGTGGCACAAGCAAGGTCGAAATCGTCAACGCGCCTCGACTCGTCGTAGGCAGTCGCCAACGAAACGCGCTGTAAAACCCAATGCCGAACAACCCGGCAGTGACGCCGACGAAGACTGAAAACTTCAGCAATGGAACCGCTGTGATCTGCGACCACAAACTAATCACCAACGCCAGCGAACATCCGATGATGAGCAATCCGCCGACGATTTCGCCCCAGCGAATGCTGCTTTCCTCCATAAACGTTTCCAGCATTTCGGCAAACGAACGGCGTGGTTCGCGCACAGGTTCAGGCGTTGAAACGATGGGAGTAATTGTAGCGACGGGAGCGATGGGAAGAATTGGAACGGCAACCGGTTCTGGCGGCGCCGAAGCAATTTTAGGCTCAGTCGTTGGCAGTTTGACCGATTGTTCAATTTCAACCGCTGGTTTGGCGGGTTGTGGCGGACGCATTGGGCGCGTCAATCGCTCGCGCTCTTCTTCGATGGCATTCATCACGGCGCGGTGCGTTGCCGGATCAATTTTGCCCAGGTTCAAAAACCGATCCAGTTGCCGAGCCGTCATCGCCAGATCAACCAGCGGATCAGGCTTGCCAGCCGATTTTTGCGAACGCCCGCAATGCGAGCAAAAGTCGTCGTTCAACGCCATCTCTGCGTGACATTCGATGCACTCTTTTTTCAACGAAACGGGCTTGGCTGGTTCGGACGAACTGCCAAACACTGCGCGAAAGACCGCAGCCACCGTCCACCAGATCGCGTGACCGGTGACCGCAATAATGCCAAGAGCCAATACGAGTCCCAATAAAATCTCTACCATCTTTGCCTCCGTCGTTTAAGGGGAAAGAACTCCGCAGGACAAACCGCGAACTGTCGCCGGATTCCATCTTTTGTCGGTTGCAGCCGTCTGTGATGACGACATTTTCAATCAGAAACAGCCTCTCAACGCGAGATTGCAACCGACATGCCGTTCGATTCTTTCAACCTGGCACAGAGTATTCAGGGAATGTGGGCGAGGCGATTCAGCTTATGACACTTCATCCATTGCCACAGCGCCGGAAGCAGCGACAGCGCCGGTCAAAAACTTTTCGACGTAATTGCGAAGTTCCGCCAGCGAGGCGTCAGAAATGATTTGAAACACACGAGTGCGGATGCCGGGCGGAATTTGTTTGGCTGTTGCGGCATCGGTGATGACAAACGAAGAAGTGCGTAGACCTTTTTGCCAGCCTTTTTTGCGCGCATCACGGAAATCCAGCGCGTCCTGATCTACGTTAACGGCAGCCAGCATCGAACGTCCGTAATTCAAAAACGTCGGCCAGCGAGAAACAACGGTAATCAAATCTTCGATCGAAGGCGGCGTTTCGCCTTTCAAGGTTTCCGTCACCGACCGAGTGCGAATCAGCAAACAAGCCATCTTCGGCGGCAACGCGGCAGTGACGATTTCCGCTTGTCCGTAAAGCGCCACAGGAACCGAGCCGATCAAATTGCTGCGGTTGGCGCAATCTTCAATGCTTGCGCCTTGAGTGCGAAAGCCGGTTGCGGATTGAATTTCGGCAATCAGAATTTCGCGGAATTCATGATCGGGATCAATGACCAGAAAATGATCGGGCGGTTGCAGCCGCAACCAATGTTTGACGCGCGATTGGATTTCGCCGAGTGAAAATCCTTTTCGGCGGGCGACCTGCAAAAATTCGACAATCAGGTTGTCAAGATCGAGCTGGGCTTCCAGTTCGACTTCGCTGTTGAACTGGCGAACATACACGCCGCTTCCTGCGCGCATTTCCACCCATCCCAACTCGGTCAGTTCGCTGTATGCGGCGCTGACCGTGTTGGAATGAATTTTCAATCGCCGAGCCAGTTCGCGCGTGCTGGGCAATCGTTGGCCTGGCTGCAAATCCTGGCTGAGAATGGCCAGCTTGATCTGCGCCATCAATTGCTCGCGTATGGAAACATCACTGTCTTTGGAAAGCCAAAGTTGCATGAGTTTTAGGCAACGTCGAATTTTACCCGCTCGTAAATTTCGCTCAGGGACAAAGTCACGTTGATTGATTCCAGCGTGACTTCCGCATCCAATCCAATGAAGTCAATTCTCAGCCAGCGACCTTCAGATTGGCGAATGTGCTGAACGACGTGCGGGCGATCCTGCGAAACGATCAGGTATTCTCGAAACGATTCAATAGACTGGTAAGCCGTGAATTTGTCTTTCAGATCGTAAGCCGCAGTTGACGGTGACAGGACTTCAACGATCAAGACCGGGTTAACCAACATTTCCTGCCCGTTTAAGTCCTCAATGACCGCCCCGCCGCACGCTACAGAAACATCAGGGTAACGGTAAGGCAAAGCTGCCGGTACTTTGACGCGCATATCGGAATTGAACACTTCACAGTTCCGCCCCTTCAGTTTTTGACTGAACACGACGCCAACATCAAAACCAAGCCGAGTGTGGTTGGCACTTCCCCCAGCCATCGCCAGCACTTCGCCGTCGAAGTATTCGTAACGTTCTTCGGAGTTCTTATCCAGCTCAAGGTACTCTTCGAGCGTGTATTTTTGTTTGGAGACGGCGACTGCGGACATACAGACTTCACTTCCCTTTCACCTCGTAACAGGTCAGCGTGTTTTGATTGCGGATGTACAGCTTGCCACCGGCGACAACCGGATGCGCCCAACTGTTTTTGCCGAGGTCGGCAATTCTGAACCGGCCTTTTTCAACGTAACCGCTCGGCGAAGCTTCAGCCAAACCAACCACCTGATTTTCACCAAGCAGGAACAGCATTCCGTCTGCATAAGTCAGCGAGCCTTTGCCGACGCTCCGATTCACCCACATTCGCTTGCCGGTGGCGAATTCCATACAGGTCAATGCCTCGTTGGAAAAGCCGTACATATAACCATTCACCAGCACGATTCCACCGTGATGGTTCATCATCTCGCGCGTGAAATACGCTTCCTGTTGCTTCACTTCGCCGCCTTGCGCAGTCAAATTCAGCAACGCTCCGCCCGTGCCGTAAGCCGACGAGAAGAAGACTTTGTTATTGGCAAAGACCGGCGTAGTGCAATTCGCCGTGCCGTTGGCGGCTTTGTTGTAAGTCCACATCAACTTTCCATCGTTGGCTCGCACGCCAACCGCCGCCGCAGAGGTAAAGTTCATGATCGTTCTCACGCCGCCAACATCTGCGACGACGCAAGACGAATACGCAGCTTCGTCACTCAACCCGACAGTTTTCCAGATCACCTGGCCGCTCATTTTTTCCAGCGCCACGATTCCGGCGTCGCGGCCTCCAGGCGAAACCACCAGCCGATTGCCGTCCACCAACGGAGATTCGCTGATCAACCAACCAGGATTGCTGCCACCGAACTCTTTCAAGATGTTTTTACGCCAGACCGATGACCCGTCGCGTGTACGCAAACAAGCTAGGTCACCGTTTTCTGTCAGCACGTACAAACGGTCGCCATCTACCGTTGGCGTCGCCCGCGGCCCATTGCCGCGTCGTTCGTTGCCTTTTGGTCCCAAGGCAGTTGACCAAACCGCTTTGCCATCGGCGCGATTCAGTCCGAACACCATGCTGGCTTCGCCGCGAGTCCCCTGCACATAAACTCTATCTCCACTAACGGACACGGCGCCAAATCCTTCGCCGATTTCAGACACTGACCAAACGGTTTTCGGGCCTTCGGCTGGCCACTCTTTCATCAATCCGGTTTCGAGCGACAAACCATTGCGATTGGCTCCGCGCCATTGCGGCCAATCACCGTCGGCCAGCGAAGTCGTGACAGGCGCTCCGGTCGTAAACGAAGACAACAGCAGCACAAATAACAAAGCGAACAAACGACGTTTTTGCATTTTGATTTCCTCTCTTCTCTTGAATTGGTTTTGGCGGGTTTTAGTGTTTTTGTTTAGGGAATAACTGGCTCAGAATTTCATCCTGCCAGTATTCGACTGAACCTTTCATCATATTGCGGAGTTGTTTGTCTTTTTTACGCTGCAACGATTGAATGATTTCAGCGTGTTTGGCGGCGCTTTCGATGTAATTCACGCGCTCGCGGACATTTTTCATAACGAAGAAAGCGAATAACGGAACAACGACTTTTTCCAGAGCATCAGCCAGATATGGATTTCCGGCCAGATCCCAAATCTTGCGATGAAAAGCCAGATCGTTTTCGTAAAACAACGGCAGGTTCAATGCCGCCGCGCCTTCTTTCATTCGCTCGGTGAACAAACTGAGTTCAAGTATGTCGGAATCAGAGACCCGTTCTTTGGCCCATTCAACCGCCAGGGCTTCGAGTTCGGCGCGCAGCCGAAAAATGTTATCTACATCTTCGCGGCTGAGTTTGGTGACGACAGTGCCCTTGAAAGGAATTTTCTGAACGAATCCCTGATGCTCCAATTCGATCAAAGCTTCCCTGACCAGAGGAGTCCCGACGGCAAGTTGCTGTGCAATTCTGCTTTCAACAATCGGATCGCCTGATTCCAACTTGCCTGCCAAAATAGCGTTTTTTACTGCAATTACTATCTGATCTTTTTTGGTAATTGGTTTGATTTGCCCCAACGCATCAGCACTCATTGTTGGTTGCTCCTGTCGTTTTTCCCAGCTTATAAGATTTACTCAAACCTTCGAACATCTGATGTGAAATTCTGTAAGGGATGGTAGCACACTCACACACCTTGCCCAAGATTTCGACTGACGACCGCGTTGTAAATTTTCTGCTCGAATGCTACTTCAATTCACTGATTTCAAAATTGCTTTCAACAATTCACCACGTGACCATTTCAAACACTTCTTCGACAATCGAACACGACACTCAACAAACAACCGCCCGAAGTTCATCCCCCGGTTACTGGCTTGCTGCCGGAGCCGCCGCGCTGTGGGGCTTTTCCGGTGTCGTCACCAGCTACCTGCTTCGCCATCGCCAAATGCGCCCGGACGAACTGCTTGTCTTTCGCACCGGATTTGCGACGATGATCCTGTTTCTGTGGATTTGGCTAACGGCCAGACATTTGATCCGAATTCGGATTTCCGATTTACCATATTTTGCTCTGCTGGGAGCCATCGGGCTGGTCGCCAACCAAGGGCTTTATTACCTGGCCTTGACCAAAGTCAGCGTCGGTTATGCGCTGATGTTGCAATACCTGTCGCCGATTTTTCTGATGGCTTATGGCGTGCTATCGAAAACAGAACGAATGACGGGTGGAAAATTGGTGTCGGCTTCGCTGGCACTGAGCGGTGTCGCTTTGATGTTGATTGGCCAGCCGGGCGGTTTGGGCAAAATTTCCTGGATAGGATCGCTGTGTGCCGTCGGTTCAGGCTTGGGCTTTGCGTTTTATACGATTTATGGCAAACACGGGCTTCAACGTTACGATTCGCGGACGATGATGGCTTATGCGTTCTTATCGGCTTCTATGATTTGGCTGATAATTCGTCCGCCCTGGAAAATCGCCTGGGCTGAACACGGCATTTCTTCGTGGGCGTTTTTTGTTTATCTTGGAGCGGTAGCCACAGTGCTTCCTTTTCTGCTTTATCTGTCCAGTTTGAAATACCTGGAAGCCAGCCGATCCAGCCTGACTTCCATTTTGGAACCCGTCGTCGCCGCAGCCGCCGCGTGGATATGGCTTAGGCAATCGCTTGGGCCGCTACAAATCGCAGGTGGCGTTGCGGTACTTTTCGGGGTGTTGCTGCTCCAGGCCGAATCGTACTTTCGATCATCCAAACACCCTGAACAAGTCGCCTCTTCGTAACCCATAAAAAACCGCGCCTGTGAACCAGATCGCTCCGTCACAGTCGCGGTGTCGTGTTGCTTCAACCACTCCCTCACAGTCGTGGTGGTGTTGTGGCGTCAAATCGTAATGCGAGTTCCGTCGAACTTGGTCAGCGACAGACCTTCAAAGCGTTCGTTCCATCCATGCTTCAAATCCTGAAGAATGCTGATGGCAATGGCTTCTCCGAGCTTGTGCGACTCAGTTGCATCCGAACGCCAATGCACTCCGGCGATATTGCGTCCGAGTCCAACGTTAGCGGCAACTTTGTTCAACTCCCCGCCGACGGTCAAGTTGTCCGTTCCTCGATACGGGACGAGCGACAATCCATCCGGCGACGCGACAACAGGGTCAGGAATGACCCACGATTCGTCGAACCACCATTTCAGAATTGTCACGCAAGCTCCGGCAACAGTCGCATGCCCGGCGCCATAAGCCGGATGCGTCGGGCAGCCTTCGACAAAAGCCATCGGCAACAAGTACGAACCAAACTTGCGATTCACTTCCTGCACGGCAGCCGAATTCAGAATTTCATTGTTGATCGGATAAGTCGTCGCTTTGTTCAGATGGTTGTGAATGCGTCCGCCAAAAGCTTCCGGTCGCAATCGGCGATGAACGAACCATTTCTGGAACCAGACTGCGCGCAAAGCATTCGTCGCCACGCTTGTAACCAACGCTTGCAAATGCGGCGGCCCGAAGGTTCCGAAACCAGCTTGATTGCGAGACTTACGGTAAGGATTGTTCGGATCGAACGGCGCGTTCATTGTCAGCAACACCAACGCAGCGGTCAGATAGCCTTGATACAGCAAATCCACGTGAACCCATTCGCCCATATCGCGTCCGTTGCGAATATAACGCGGCGTTTGGTCGTAACGATTCGGCAACCCGGCATTGCCACGCGCATTTTGAGCCAACAACCAGTCACTGTAATTGGTCAGATAATCGTCGCCCGGAATTGTCGTGCGCATTTTTTGAGTAATTGAAATTGCGCCGTAATTGAAATCCTTCAAAAGAAACTGGGAAATGTACGGTCCAGCCAAATCGCCCGGCGTCAGTCCTCTGAAAAGCGTACCGGTCGTAACCGGGCCAGAACCTGACTGCTGGCGAATTGGAACTCTTGGCTGTTCCTGTTGGCCAATTTCGGCACTGCCTGAATCGGATTGAATTCCAGCTTCGGCAACCGTTGACGGTTGGTTTCTCAAAGCCAAACTTGGCCGAAACTTTGGCCCACGAAAATCGCTGAACTTGGTCAAATCCGCAGCGGCGGCATTGGTCAATGGATGCGAATCGTAATCATTGAAATTGATGTCACGCGCCAACGCCATCCAATAATTCTCGGCAATTTCCGCTGCAACCTCGGCGCTGGAAAACCTGGGAGCGGGCGGCAAGTACATATGACCCGGATCGGCTCCCTGCATTTCAAAAGTCAGGCCAGCTTGAGGGTTGGTGAATCTGACCTGGTTGTCGCCCATCGGAACCCGCTCGAAATCATCAGGATTGCCCGTTCCGATTGCTTGCAACAGCGCGTTATATGCAACCTGATCAACTTCGCCCAGCGAATTGTGAGGCATGCCTTTTGAATAATTGCCGATGCGATTCAAATAACGATCTTCGTCACCATTGTTGGTATGCGTTGGCAAGGGGGCGATTTTCTGAATGGTCGCGGCCTGAATTCTCAGGTGATACGCCTGCTCGGCTCTTCCGCTGCCACCGATGTCGCTCACTTCTGCGGTACTGGCCAAAACTTCGGGCGTGATCTCATTGCTGGCTGCAAGAGCAGGAACTCCCACCACTCCAACCGCAATTGTTGCGGCTGTGGCTCCGCCGACGTTGCCCAAAAATTCGCGGCGACTTTGTGAGCGAGGCGTAGATTCGTTGGCCTGTTTTTCCGCAGACAACAAACTATTTTTCTGATTCACGATGTTACTCCTTCTAATTGGTGTTCAATCTCATTGGTGGTCAATACTTTCAACCGGTCAGGCGAAACTGAAAATTCAGTTGACCAGTGCTGATCTGAAAATTGCGTGGGGACAGAAATAACCTGAGCTTGTTGATGATGGTCGGGGGCGGAAAATGCGAGCGGAATACCCAAATTCAAGCCGGTCATCGAATTGCACAAACGGAATTTAGTGAGCAACGCCCTGGATTGTCAACAAATTCTTTTTAGAAAAACTTGACCCGAGTTCAGATAACGATTTCCGTTTCAGCGGATGTTGCCTTAATCAAAGAACTCATTTTTATTACACTTCCAACTCGCCAAGCTTTCCAGCATCCCGCTTTTACGCGAACAGATTTTGACCAGATTCTGCTATCATCAACTCGCCGGATTTTAATCAAACTCAAGGAGTTCAAACCTAACATGCGAAAAGTTCAGATGATTCTGCTAGCTGTCCCTGTTTTTTTTCTTGCCGCTTCCCTGCTTGCTCCGGGACGACTCCTCGCGGTTCAAAAACAGAAAGCCGAATTGCCGCCTGGCAAGCCGATTCTATGGAAAGACCCTGGTCAAGTGGAAAAACTATAGAAATCGGGAAAAAGAATTTCTGAAATGATGGGCTGAAGACTTCACATCAGGGCGAAAATCTCCTATGCAGGTTTTGCCAAAAACTTTGCACCAGGAGGATCACCCCGATGTGTTCGTTTCGTTTTACCATCT
>JANRKX010000014.1:0-6763 GCA_033763255.1 Acidobacteriota bacterium
CCATCGCCGCGCGCGCTTTGACCAATTCGCCAAACGCGCTTCTCGATCCGTCTTACATCGCACAAACCGGAGCGGTTCGCCCTGCCTTTGTCGAACGCCGCAATTGGTCTTCAGTTTTCAAACAAGACCCGCAATTGAGCGAAGCCGCCACGCGAACCGAAAAACTTTTCGCCTCGGCTTATGCGGTCGAATCCAGCGAAGCTTTCGGCGCTGTTCCTGCTCAATCAATCTTTGAATACCGTCAACGCGGCGAACAGGGCGAACAATTCGGATGGCGCAATTTCGGCGATCTGGCCTGGGGCGACGGATACGCGAATGTCCATTACGATTTGCCATTCATATTGCTGCGCGAATATCTGCGCGGCGCAGACACACGCGCTTTCCAGCTTGGCGGCGAGATGGCTCGTTACCGCGCCGATTGGGGACAGTTCCAATCGGACGATTACCTGAATGAAAACTGGAATCTGCGCGGGATGGCGTTTTACGAAAAAGGCGATCACGGCAGCGCCCGCGAACCGGTTCCCAGCCACACCTGGATCGAAGGCATGTGGTTGTATTGGGCGTTGACCGGCGACGAAGCCGTCCGCGAATCCGCGCTGGAAGGCAGCGAAGCTTTTGCCCGCGTGAATTTCACTTACGACAGCGCGCTTAGTTGGAACGAATCTCGCTGGATCGGATGGCCTACGCTGGGATTGATGGCGGCATATCGTTACACCGGCGAAGCTCGCTACCTCAACAAAGCCCGCGAAAACGTCAACCTGATTGTCCAAACCGAAGAGAGTTTTGGCCGCAAAGGATTTTATGTCGGCAAAAACCCTGGCCAGCCGAACATTCAACCCTGGATGTGGTCTGGATACACGCAACTCGGCGTGATTGATTATTGGCGAGAAACCGGCGACACGCGCGTAGCTGAATATCTGGTGCGGCTGGCCGATTGGCTCATCAGCAAAGGCAGCGACAATTCTCCGCTGAAACCCGGCGTGACGCTCAGCGACGGCAGTTACCTGCCCGCCGGAATGTCGTATTTTTGGTACGCGGACAAAATCGCCGAAGACCGTTCGGTCGGATTGGCCGGTTTCAGTTTGCCCGTGCTGACCGCCGCCGCGCGAATTTCCGGACGCGAAGATTTCCGCGAACGCGCCAAACAACTTTTCCGCGATTATGCGTTTTACCGCGACCTGCCCGATGGTCGAGCCGTTGCGCCATCAACTCGTGCCGTCATCAATTTTCGTTCGCTGCAATTTCCAGGCTCTTCGCCCAAAGCCTACGGGCAGATGGGATTGATTCTTTCCGACGTGTTACCGGAATTTGCCAATTCGATTGTCACGCCCAAAACAATTCCGCTTGGCCCAACGCCTCGCCGCGAAGACCCGAAACCGGTTGATCCGGCGACGTTGGCGAATGTGGCGTTGAATCGTCCGGCAACGGCTTCCAGCACGCGCGTCTGGCCAGACACCATCGGAATTCCCGCTGCGGCAAATGACGATCAGCTTCGCGCTTCGGGCAAATTGTCCATCTGGCATTCCGAATCGAATACAGGCAAAGCCGAATGGTGGCAGGTTGATCTTGGCCGAGCTTACAAAATCGAACTGATCGAAATTCTGTTTCGCGCGGATCAGGATCAGCCGCTGACCCGCCGCAATTTTGAAGTGCGCGCCTCGAACGATGCGGCTTTTGGCAGCTTCATCGTGCTGGCCGCGCAAAACGAACTTGCAGTTCCCCCAGGGCAAAACTGGCGAGCCGAACCGACCGAAGTCGGCAGCTATCGGTTTGTGCGGGTACAGAAAACGAAGATTGATCGTGACCCGTTCGGCAACGCTTTCTTCAATCTGGGGGAGGTGCGCTTGATGGCGCAACCCTTTCGTGAAGCCACGCCCACTCCCACGCCGCCGCTCGCCTATCCCCCGACGACCTTGGCACAATTGAAAGCCGCTCGGTTGCTGATCGGACAAAGTTTGAGTTTCGCGCTGGCCACCAAAAATCAAAATGGTCAGCCGCTGGAAATCACCGCTTACAACCTGCCTGAAAATTCCAGCTTCGATTCGGCCAGCGGAAAGTTCTGGTTTACGCCGACTTCTGCTCAAGCCGGCAATGTTTATCAAATCAGTTTTCGTTCGATCACAGTTGGCAAACAGGCGTCGTTGACGCGGATGGACGTGGCAGTGACCATTGACGGAGCGCCGGTCGTGAAATTGATTTCGCCGAATTTCAGCACGCGAATGACCATTGACCAAACGACGCTCATCGCGTGGTCTGTGCCGCAATCGGCGCAAATAGTCGGCATTCAAGTGCGGCTTTCAACCGACGGCGGAGCCAGCTACCAGACTGTACTTGCCGATCTGCCCGGATCGGCCAATCAATTTCAATGGCAGGTTCCACGTCTTGCTGCCAGCAATCGCTCGTCGGTAAGGTTGTTGGCCAAAGCCATTGACGCCGAACAACGCGTCGGCGTGGATTATTCAAAACAGGATTTGCGGGTCACGCTGGGCAGCCCGCAGCGGTGAGAGGATGAGTGAAAAAGGTGGTTTGCCATCAATAATTTGGACTGGGGTACGGAACCGGGAGCGGTAGCGACCGGGTTGGTTTGAAGTAGCACTTATGAAAATACCCCGTCGCTACCGCTCCCGGTTCCGTACCGAATTTCGCACAGACTTCAGCTATCTAAAACAAATCCAGGCAAACACGACCAAAGCGATGACGCTGAGCAACAGCAATTGCACTGCGGTGGAGAAATATGGCGACTTGCCGGATGAATTCGGTTTCGCGCCGGTCGCCGCAGAAAGATTTTGCGGCGGATTTGACTGGTTGTTCGTCGTTGATGATTCGTCCTTGTCTTGAAACTTTCCTCGCCCCAGAACGCGCGCTCTGGCCGATTCGACCTTGTCTTTCAACAGTGCCAGTTTCTTTTTGCGATCTTCTTCGCCGCTAAGAACATCCAGGGAAATGATCGAGGTGTTGTGATGTCGGCGACTTGGTAATTTCAGCGGCCAGTTGATGGCAACGATGTCTGAATCGGGTTGCAAACGGCGGCTGTCTGGTTCGGCCAGTTCGTAAACGATGGGCAAAATCACCGCGTCTTCGTTTTGCCGCCAGGCGTGCTGCAAATCAACGCGCGCCATCGGCGTACGAAGTTGAAATCCGCTTTTTGACCTCCGCTGCGTCATTACCACTTCTCCAACGGGCAAGCTCAGTTCTCATTGATCAGCTTTTCGATCTGTTTTTCCAGTTTGCGATATTCGCCAATGCCGCGTTTGACGTGGCGAACGTTGCCGCGCCGATCAATCAAAATCACCGTCGGCAAACTGGCGATGCCGTATCGTTCGTCATTGGTCACGTCATCCATTTTGCCGACAGCCAAAGGGTAATTGAGTTGGTATTTGACTTTGAAATTCCGAAGCGCGTTCAACTCCTGCTCGCGTTTCAAACTCTCTTCGGTGTCGGAGCGACCAAACAATTTGGTCACGCCGATGATTTCAAATCCTTTTCCAGAAAATTTCTTTTGAAATTCGCGCCATTGCGGAAATGTCGTGGCGCATTGGCTGCACCACATCGCCCAAAAATTCAGCAGGACGACTTTGCCTCGTAAACTGGCGAATTTGATGGGGTCGGAACCGATCCATTGCGGCGCATCGAGTTCCGGCGCGGGATTGAACATCAATCGGGCCGCCGCCAGTTCCGATTCGTAAAACGATTTCAGCACTTCTTGTTCGTTGAATTCGGTTTCGAGAACTTTTTTGTGCGAATCTTCGGCGTCTTTTTTGAACCCTATCCGCTCTTGAGCGGAAATGAATTCAGCGGCCAGCGTCAGGCGATTGCGGCTGATTAAATCCGAAGTACGTTCGTCGAACATCGAAAACCGGCCTCTGGCCATTTTCAAGTCGTACCCCCGCCGGGCATATTTCGATACCAGGTCGTATCTTCCGCGTTCGCGCCAAACAGTCGCCAAAATCAAAAACAATTCGACTCGCGTCCCCAACTCAAGCTGACTTCTCGGCGGTTCTTTGAACAATTCGTCCAGAATTTTTTGAGCTTCTTCTACTTGCTCCAATTCCACCAGCGCGCGAACCATTCCGCTTCGTATATTGTCGGCAAGTCGAGATTTCGGTTCGGTTTTCAAAAATTCGCGGCTGGCTTCGATTGCCTGAGCATGCATTTCCGCCAATCGGTACAGCGAAATCAGCGCCAGCAATTCCTCACCTTTCCAGTCGGCGATTTTGAATTCCGCCGCTCGCGTCGCAGCCGCTTTTCGCAATAACTCAGCACGGACTTCCCATTCGTGGGTTTGAACTTTTTCGTTTGCAACGTCTCGGTCAAAATCGTCCTGCGCTTTCAATTGCTCGCTCTGCAATTGGCGCAAGGCTTTGGTCGGTTTGCCGTTTTGAACCGGGGCAGCCAAAACGGACTGCTGCCCGACTGACCAGATCAGCAACAAAACAATTCCGCCGACACCGATGAACAAGTTTTTTTTCGACATAAGCAAAATTCACTTGCGGGACATTTGGACTTGGCAGGCATTCTATTCGCAGCCATACGGGCGGGCAAGAAATTCCTACGACCAAAACGAAAGGCCAGAGCATTTCTGCCCTGGCCTTTCAGGTTTGCCAATCGTATGAACGCAAGATTTCGCGTCCGTGCGATCTTGGTTAGCAGCTTGGCGGGAACACCGGAATGATGTAACCGCTGGCAGCGTTCAGTGTCAGATGATGCAGGTTATGCCCATTGTTAAAGGCTCCTGCTGAACTGGCCGCGTTGGCGTTGAAGTTGATCGCCGCTCCCGTCATACCGATTGCTCCGGTCTGGTTGAAGACTTTCGCCCAGCCAGTGCGTCCGGCAGGAATGAAGGTTTCAAAACGAGGCGTCGTACGCGGGAAGTTGTTGGTAATCGAATTACGCAACTGGCAGCCGCCCGTAACTGAGAAGCTCAGCGCATTTTCGGCGTCGTCATACAAAATACCGAACAACGTGCCGAGCGTTGCGGCTCCGATGCCCAGGTTGCCAGCGATACGATTGATAATCACCAAAGTATCGTTGCCGTCCGCGCGCGAACCGACGTTGTCCAACGCCAAAGCAGCCGGAACACGGTTGTATTGGGTATTACCATCAAATGCCAGCACAGCAGTGAAAGCACCGCCATCGCAACCGGCAACATTTCCTTCATACAAAGCGGCAATTGCTTCTGCACCCAGATTGGCCGCGTGACCGGAAGCGAACTTCACGTATTCATCGCCAATAAGGAAGTTGAAGTTGGTCGGGCAGCCGAGTCGTCCATCCACGGCAACCGCAACCAGGTAGCCGGTTGTGCCCGGATCAAGGTCGGAAGCCAGGAAGCTGGCAGTCTGATTCGCCGTCAAGCAAATGTAGCTGTCGGCAATCGCGCAGCTTTCCGCCACGAAGAACAAGTGAACCCACGCATCGCGTTGCGGATGCGTGTTGGTGATGTTGATGCGGGTGTTTTGCGCGTTGCCGCTGGTCGCACCCGAAGTGTAGACGTTGTAAATCAGAACCGAACCGGCTTTTTGATCGCTCAATTCAGCCTGCGCCGGATAAGGAATGCCCGGCCCGATAGGCGAAGTTGTGGGGTTGTCCAGACCGTCCAAACGGAAAAGGAAATCCGGTGATTGTCCGCCGCCAACGCCGCAGGTGGTTTGTCTGTCAAAGTTGGTGCAGCCTGTGGCAAATCCGTCGCCCGGATTGCGCCAAACGCTTTCGTTGCCGGTTTGCGTTGAGCGATTCGACCAGAAATGCTGGCCGAAGGTGCCGAAGTTTTGATTGACCTGAACGCCAACCCAGTAAGTGCCGGCAGGCAGAACGCATCCGCCACCGCCCAATGTCGTGGTGGTGTCGCCAGCGGTCACGACAGCAGCAGAACCATTTCGTTGGCAAACGACTCCACCGGGGACTCCGGCGTTGTTGCTGTAAAAGGTAACATCAGCAGTTTGATTGGCTCCAGAACCTGTTGTGCTGACCTGATAAACGCTCTGAACCGTCCAAACGCGGTTGGCCGGAACGACGAAATCGTCTGCGCCTTCTGAATCGTAGCTATCGAACGCAGCTTCGAAGTCCTGATCGGGAGCGCCATTGCCGGATCCATTGTCAGTCTGGTTATACAAAACCGCGCTGGGGTTATTCGGTGAAACAGCCGTTCCACCTTTGCCAGCGGATTTGCCAGGTTTGTTCTGGGCTTCGACGGCGGCTCTCCAATCAGTTCCGGTGACCGAACCGGCGTTGACCATGTTGTAAAGCTGGCCCGTCACTTTGGTATCGGCAAAAGCCGTGTTGTGTTTTTTGATTAAAGCCGCTGCTTTTTGCGGCTCGATGGCGAGTGCGAATCCAACTGCGACCAGTACACAAATTGCCAAAAGCTGGTACCGACGCAACTTGTTCATGAAAGTCTTCATAAGGATTTTTCTCCCAAAACCCCTTAAGGGGTGTGTGTAGGTTGATGATTATCGCTTTGGCGCAAAAATGTTCCGCGCTGACAGTTCCCACACCTAAGCGACAGTGGGTGGCGATTGAAATGAGTAAGACGTTGTGAGGATGCAGGGCAAATTAGTCAGGAAAGACGCATCCAAAAATTATTTAAGGCCATTTGAGCGGGTAAATTCCCGTCTCAATTTCCGTCAAACTATAGAAATCGGGAAAAAGAATTTCTGAAATGATGGGCTGAAGACTTCACATCAGGGCGAAAATCTCCTATGCAGGTTTTGCCAAAAACTTTGCACCAGGAGGATCACCCCGATGTGTTCGTTTCGTTTTACCATCT
>JANRKX010000015.1:0-78851 GCA_033763255.1 Acidobacteriota bacterium
TTGCGCCCGTCGCCATCGTATTCGCAACTGTTGTTTGTTCCGGCGGTCTTCAAGCGACCAGCCGCGTCGTAAGCGTAGCTCAAGCCGCCATCGTTGGTCAGATTCCCCGCGTTGTCATAGGAGTAGCCGGAATTGTTGATGCGGTTGGTCGAAGGCGCACCACTCCCATTCGTCGCATAAGTCAGCGTGTAATTCGGCGCTTCGCCCACGCCGTTGGAACTGCTGACCGACAGCAGGTTGTTCCAGGCGTCATATGTGTAGCTACGGTAACTGCCGTAACTGGTCAGCCGGTTGTGATCGTCGTAGCCCACGTCCACCGAATAATTCCCGTCCAGGTGATCGGTGATGTAACGCACGCGGCCATTGTTTCCGCCGCTGCCTCCGCCGCCGTTGTAATAATCGTAGCTGATGTTCGTCACTACATCGGAATTGTCCGTCTTTTGCAGCTTGAGGTTGCTCAACTGGCTGCGTTTCTGGTTGTAGCCGAGCGCCAGCCGCCGATCATTTCCGAAGTCGGCTCGCTGCAACGCGCCCCAGGCGCGGAAGTCGAATGCCGTGGCGACGTTGTTCGTCGTGTCTTTGCCTGAAATCGTGACCAGATTCGTGCCAATCTTGGTCGGCGCGCCCGCGTAGTTGTAATCGTAATTGACGCTCTTGTTCCAAGCGCCCACGGTGTAGCTGATTTGCTTCAGCGCGTCGGCATAGTTGTAGGTGTAGCCGACGCTGAAGCTGCCGCTGAGGCCATTGAAGCTGCGCGTTTCGGTCTGAAGCCGTTTGTACGTGTCGTAGCCGTAGCTGGTTGACGCCATGACCGTCGAGCCGCTCTTTTCCTGCATCAGCGTCCGTTCACCGTATTCGCCGTAATCGTAATGCACGTCCAACGTCGAATCGCTGTAATCCACCACGGTCACCAAGCCGCGATTGTTATACGTGAACTGCGCGTAAAGGCTGCGCGCGTCGGTGACTTTCTTGACCGTGTCGTCCGCCCAGTATTCGTAACTGGCGGTTCCGGCTTCGGGCGTCGTCTGGCTGGTCAGCCGTCCGTAACCGTCATAGCCGAATGTCCGCTCCTGATAAGCCGAACCGTTGTTGTAATGTTTGATGTTCTGCAGCAAATCGCGCTCGTCGTAACTGTAAACGGCTTTGGCATAAGTCGCGCTGGCGCTGGTCAGGTTGTAGGCTTCGGACAATCGTCCGAGGAAGTCGTAAACCGTCTTGCGCTTCTTGCCGCGTTCGTCGGTCACGGTCACCTGCGAAGTTCCCGCGCAGCCGCAGCCCGTGTAGCTGTATTGCACGGTCTGGTCATCCGGTCGCGTGACTACCGTTTGCCGGTCGAGCGCGTCGTAAGTGATGGTCGTGTACAGCCAGCCGAAGTAATAATCTTCGTCCCACGCCGGATAATTGGCGGAAAGCCCGCCGTCCGCTGCCGTCGGGTTCGAGGCGGATTTCGTCCGCCCGACCGAATCGTACCCGAAAGTCTGGATGGAGTATTTGCCCGAAGTGCCGTCCGGGTGGTCACTGCCGTTCCAGCGCGTCTGTCCCGCGCCGTCGTAAGCGACGAAGCTGTAGCGCGTCTTGCCCGAATCAATCGTCACGTATTCGGCGACGGCCATCCAGTTGTCCCAGTAATCGCGCGTCACCTGGCCGCCGTGCCCGGAAGGCTGAGTGACGGCAATCAACCGATCCACGCTGTTGTAAGTGTAAGTGACGATATTTTCCTGGCTGCCCGCGCCGCTGGTTCCGGCAATATGGTAATTCTGCGCAGCCTGCCCGGTGTGGTAATTGTATTTCGCGCCGCTCCAATAACTGTCCGGGTCTTTGACTTTGGTGACCAGCGCGCGAGTCGTCGGATTGCCCGTCGTCACGAAGTTGTCGTCGTAAAAATACTCCGTCACATGGTTCGCTCCGTCATAAACGGCGCGCGTGTTGCCGAGCATGTCGAATTTCGCGTGGCTGACCGCCCGCGAACTTGAACCGGGAACTTCGAACTGCGTCACCGTCGTCAGGTTGGCGCGACCGGCGACATAACCCGTTCCGTAATTCGAGGCGTCGTGATTGGTCACCGTGTAGCCGGTCGTGTCGAAGTATCCGGATTCGTCGTAAGTGAAAGCAGTTTTGGCGACCAGCGTATTGTCGCCTTTGTACACCAGCACTTCCGACGGCAGACCGAAGATGTGTTTGTCGCTGTATGTCGTGCTGCTGTTGTAGTTCGTTCGCGTGTAGCGATAAACGGTCGTCGCATCGCCCAGATACTCTTTCACGTCGTAAGGCAATGTCGCTCCGCCAACCGTCGTGTAGGCGTAATTGGTTCGCCGCGTGTAACTGCCGTCGGTGATCTGGACGTTTTGCACGCGCAGGTTGGAGGTGTAGCTCAGCCCCGTATCTTTTTCGTAAGTGATGGTCGCCGTCTTGAGCGGCGTGCCACTGCCGCCGGAGTAAGCCGCCTGGCTGGCGTAAGTCTTCGAAGTGTGCGTCAGCCCGTCAGTGCTGACATCGGTGCGAAAGACGCGGTCTATCGGGTCAATCACCTTGCTGTAATTGCTGCCGGAGTTGAATTCGTAACTGTACTGCGCCACGTAATACGTCGTGCCGCCGGAAGACAGTGCCGTCCAGCCGGAGCTTGCCCCTGTCGGACTCCAGTTTTCCGCCCATTCCTGCCGCAGCGAAAATTTCGGGCAATCGGTTTGCGCCGTATTGCCTCCGGTTCCAACCAATGCGCCCGACGGATAAGAAAGGCCGCTGACAGATTGCATGTCATATCGCGTGAAGGCCACGGGTCTGCCATTGCCCTGACCTGCCACCGTTGGCACCCACTTTTCGACCGAATACATCTGGCCGTAGCTGGTGTAGAAAATACGATGCGTGTGACCGGTCGGATACTCAATCCACCACGGCACCCAAACCTGAGTTCCGTTCAACGTGCTGGGGTCGGTTGTCAGCCCGCTGAAATTGGTCGAGATGGTGACCGGCGCATAAGACAGCAGGGCGTAAGTAAAATAGTTTCCACCGCCACGATCTTGCCGCACTTTCCGCAGCAGATTGCTTTCGTAGTAAAAATCTATCGTCCGCCCCATCGTGTCGGTGATGTAATCAATTCCCCAATCGTGGGAATTGTTTGCCACACCGTTGCCGTTGGAGATTTCAGCGTTGGTGATGGTGATGTAATTTCCATTGCGATCTTTGATCTGGCTGGGCAGCAATCGTTTACCAATAGCGTTGCCCCCATAAGTTGGCGTAATGAAGCTGATTCGCGTTCCGTTCATTGTCCGCAAAATCTTGTTGGCGTTGTCGAATTCCAGCCAGGTCGAATCATAACTGGTGTAAGTGTTGGTGCTGCCGACCTGTGCCAGTACGTGCCGTCCGCCGTCGGGGCGGATAAACAGAAAAGCATTTTTGCCGCTGGCTGAATCCCAGAACGGATTGATCGCGCTGCCGGACGGAATGCCTTCGATGCTGCCGAAACCGATGCTCCAGCCGACTCCAGCTACATCCTTGTCCGTGTTGAAAGCGATGGAGCTTCCGTTCTTCACGTAAATGTTGCTGTTGTAATAAAGAGCCAGACTGACGCCCAAACCGCCGCGCCCGCCGAGCGAGACTATGGGCGCGGCAAAGTTGACGTTCTGCGAACCAAGATTGATTGAGCTTTGGCCGGCAGCGTCTCCGCCAGTCGGATCAGCGTTTTCCCCCACTCTTCCACCCGCCACACCAGTGGAGTTTTTGGCAAGGCTTTCCTGATAAAAGTACCCGCCTAATCCTCCGGTTCCCGGTTCAGGATCGTCATAAGGCGTTGATGGAACGTTGTTGACCGTCACACGTGGCTCAGGTCCGTTTGGACGATTATTGCGAATGAAATCAAGATTCATTGCCCCCATTTGCCCGCCGGGACCTCCGCCTGTTCCCCCACCGCCACCAGAGCCACCGCCGCCTGGCCCGCCACCTCCAGGGCTACCTGCCAATCCGCCTTCTTCTTCATTCTTGATGAACAAGGCAATTGATTCTCCAGCGCTGACCACTCCGCCGCTCGAAACTTTGCCATTGAGCGAGGGAACCTTACGCGCACTGTCAACGATCACTTTGCGAACCCATTGCGCCGAAACAAATCCGCGCCTGCTCTTCAATAGCCCAGCGACCCCGGCTACTAATGGAGCCGCTGCGGAAGTCCCCGTCAGCGTGACGTATCGGTTGTTGGGATAAGTCGTCAACACGTCAATACCCGGAGCAGCGACATGCACATTGTTTGCGCCGTAGTTGGAAAACGTCGCCAGCAAGTCGCTGTTATTGGTTGCCGCCACTGCGATCAAATTGCTGGCGGCATAACTGGCCGGATAATACGGCGTCTGCGATAAGTCCCAACCATTGTTGCCTGCCGATGCAACAATCAGAACGCCGGACGAAGCGGCGCGGCTGATCGCATCGAGCAAAGACTGGGAAAACGCTTCCGTGCCAAAGCTGCAATTGATGACACCGGCGCCATGGTTGACGGCGAAGTCAATCGCTTCGACCACATCGGAAATCGCCCCACTGCCAGTGGAATCCAGAGCTTTCAACGGCATCAAACTGGCTTGCCACATGACACCGGCAATGCCTTGATGGTTATTGGTTTCGGCGGCGAGGATGCCCGCCATTGCCGTTCCGTGGCCATGATCGTCATTCACGTTTGGCGTATCGTTGACGAAATTCCAACCGGACACGTTGTCCACGTAACCGTCGCGATCGTCGTCTTCGTTCTTTTTCCCATTTGCTTCGCGCTTGTTGCTCCAAAGATTTCGCGCCAGGTCGGGATGCCGGGTGTCCACGCCGGTATCAATCACGGCAACCACAGTATCTTTGTCGCCCTTCACTTTTTGCCAGCCTGGGATTGCCCCGATGTCCGAGCCAAAAGCGCCGCCGCCCTGCCCTGTATTGTTCAAAGCCCACTGCGCTCCGAACTGGGAATCGTTGGGCGTCGAAGGCGACTGACTGACGCGCCGATTCCGAGTTGGGCGCGCCTTCTTATCGTTTTTGACATCGCTGACGCTGCCCGTGCCGGTGACGATGTAATTCGGCTCGGCGAATTCAATGATCGAATCCATCTGCTTCACTTCAAAGAGCACGTTGCTCAAGTCCAGATTGTCTTTGATGGTGAGTTTTCGCCCTTTGCCTCGTCCGCGCAGCTCTTTCTCGTTCTTGGCATAAGTTTGAATGACGAAATCACGCATTGCCTGCGGCGCTTCGTCTTTGAACTTGACGATCATCTCACCGCGCTTGTGAGCTTTCGTGACTTGTTGCGGCGTTGCCGGCTTAAAGGGCAAAGAAAGCGGCTCAGCTTTGGCTGTGCGAAGCGCGTACAACGGGCAGCAAACAAGGCTAAAAGCCACAACGAAAATGAGAGTGAGACGAACTACAACATTGCAAGCGAGACGGATCATGGCAAAACCTCCGTGGACAATTGATCCGGGCTGCAAATGCGGATAGGATGCAGTTGCTTAAGACGTGCATCCGAAACTGCCTTTGTGCAGCCCAGGAAAACGTTACGAATCCCGTTGCCACTAGCCGGTGGCGGCGGGATTTTTTATTTCAAAGCACGAGAAAGTGAGCTTAAGGCAACGGCGTTGAGTCATTGATAACCGGAGTAATTTTAAGCCTGAGGTGTGTGTTCTCCGGTAGCAAACGATTCGATCTGACAAAAAAGTCCGTGGTTATTGAGTTTTATTGTTGAATGAGCTTGGAAGTTGAGACGCGCGGAAGGTACACCTCTTGCAGGGGGGGGGCGTCAAGAACTTTCTTTGCTGAAGGCGGGAAAATAATGTGGCGTAGGAATATGGCCGACTCAACTCAAAAAACTAAATCCAAGTTTGCGGCGATGATTTTGTGGCTCTGAGATTTCATGAAAAGCAGTTAGGCGAAACTTGAGCTTCACTGATGGAGATTCAAGAGAAGCTCAAGTTTCGCGGGCTTTTTGCCTCAAGCGAGCGCGGCTTATACCTTCTTAACGACGGCGAGGCGTCGCACGTACAGGTGTCGTGAAGCCGGTTGAAACAATCGGCAGCTTCCAATTTTCAACCGGCGTTCCCGTCAGATTCAGATTGGAAGTCAGGTAATACAGCCGCTTGGTCGCGTCGCCGTTCGGAGCCGCCGTGAAGCGTTGGTACAGGTAATACGGCGGGATGGTTTGGTAATACAACGTCGCCTGCACACGGCATTTCGTCGCGTCCACTCCGGCGGGCAGAGTGATGCGATAAACCAGCTTGTCCATTCCTTTGCCGTTCAGGTAATCCATGTCTTTGGCGGCATTGCCTTCCGGGAACGTCGCCTGCAAGTACCGCCCGTTCAGCGACGGGTCTGGCCCTTTCCGAGTCCAGCCCATGGGCAACAATCGGTTGTCTTTGATCTGCTCGTCGCGCCGGGTGAAGTTGGTGGTGAACTTGCCGTCGGCGTCCTGATTCAATTCTTCGTAAATTTGCACCTGATTTTGCGAAGT
Organism: Acidobacteriota bacterium; assembly: GCA_033763255.1. Lineage (GTDB taxonomy): Bacteria > Acidobacteriota > Blastocatellia > RBC074 > RBC074 > RBC074. Next base: position 6,461 of record JANRKX010000015.1, read on the forward strand.
AATGATTTCGTAATGCGGCTGGTAACTTTGCCGGGTTTTGCCTTGCGCGTCTTTGTATTCGGCAAAAAATTCCGAAGGCAGTGGTTTGCCGTTGCCATCAACAATCACTCCCAGGTTGTTGGTTCGCCCCGAAGCCCAAACGACGTTTTGCTTGTCGTCTGTGACTGACAGTTCAATGAACAGACGACGGAAACTGACTCCGCTGGGAAACCGATGCCCGGCCAGATTGGTGACGGCGATATTGGCCTGAATTTGCTGCGCGCCGGTGACGATGGCCGAAGCCGTGACCTGGGCGGATTCCTTTTGAGCTTGTTGCACATAGTTATCAATCGCGTCCTGCAAATCCGTGCTGGAACCGGTCATGTAATCGTCTTTGCGAACGCCCAGCACATCGTTGAACTGATCGAACATCTGCAACAGAAAGACATTCAAACCCAGAAATTCGTGACGGCGAAAACCTTCTTTGCGGACGCGCACGGTGATCTTGTCGTCAGGAACACGATGTTCGGCGTCGGGATAAGTTTCGTCTTCAATGATGGCGATTCGCTGCTGGATTTGCGGAACGTTGATGCCTTTCTTTTCGCTGTGGTAATCGCCGGGCATGTGGCATTCCTGACAGGATTTTGCCTTCGGCCACGAAGTCCCGAATTCGTTCTGGTACTGGCTGTTCAACCATTCCAGATAGGTCGCCTGTTCGATCTTCATTTCGCCCGGTGAACCATCCACGACGGGCAAATCAATCGTGTGACAACTGCCGCACATCCGCGAAGTTTTGACGTACGAATTGAACACCGGCTTGATGCCTGTTCCGGTCTGCATCGTGTAAGGCGAAATTTCGTCGTCTTTGAATGGGCCGTAAAGCTCGTCAGGTTTGCTGACCTGGAAATGTCCGGTGATGGAATTTTTCAGGAAGTATTCCAGCGGAGTTTGTCCCGGCGGAGTTTGATCCGGCGCGTTGCGGTGACAAACCTGGCAACTGATGCCGTCGCGCGCCAACGCTCCGTATTTGAAATTCGGATTGCTGCGGTCGGTAAGTTGCAAATAGCTCAACTGAAAATCGCCCGTGCCGCCTTTGTCCGTGTCCAGTTGCCGTTTGCCCATCGCTCCGTGACAGGTCAGGCAGGCGTTTCTGACCATCGTCGTCAGTTGTTCGCGGCGAGGCGAAGGCAGCGTGTTGAAGTACGCGAACTCGCTTTCCAGTTGCGCGAAAAAGACCGGATCGCGCCCGGCCAATCCCATCGGCGACCAGCGCCATTCGCCGTAAGGTGAAACGTTCATGCCTGAAACCGTCGCTGGCGGAACGGGCGGGTTGGGCGAAGGCAGAAACATCGTTGGACCGAACGGCCCGTTCAACCCACAGTGACAGGACATGCACTGGCTGGAGCTGATGAACTGCCCTGGGCCGGTGGCCGGTTGCGGAATGTTGTCGTAAGTTTCTGACGGCATTTTTTGCACGTTGGCAAACGGCACGCCGGGAATCGTAGTGAAAGTTTTCAGAAAATCGGGATTGGCTTGTCGTCCGGCTTTCAATGCCATCATCGGAAACACGTTGCCGTGGGCGGCGTCGGCGGTTGTTGTCGGAGTGCGCCACGAACCATCGTCAGGGAAAGAGATCGGCTGTCCCGGAAATCCCTTGATGTTGTTCAACGCGGAAAAGGTCAGTTCTTTTTCCGCCGTCGCGTGACAACGCAAACAGTACAACCCGAATCCCGCCCACGGATATTGAAACGGCGGTTGATCGTCATCAAACGTCATGCCGTCAAAAAACTCAGCCCAGAACCAGCCGTCTTTCGCGCCTTTCGAGTCTTTAATCATGATTGTCCAGTCAGTGACTTTGGGCAGTTGACTGTCGCTCATCCCGGCGTACCGCGCCGATGGCGGAGTGTATTGCTCCTTGATAATCATCGCGCCGTCGGGAATCGCGCCTTGTCGTCCGCCGACCAGCCATTCCATGACTTTTGGCGAATAAAAAATCCGCACAGCCGGATGCGTTCCGTAATAAACGCCTTTCAAATAAGAGCCTGTGTCGCGCACACCTTTGTCCACGCACCAGTTCAACTTTTTGTATTCGCCGTTATCCAGAAAAGCCAACATCTTTTTCTCGAATTCGACGAAATCGGCAGGCGGCACGGAACTTGGCAACGGCAGCGAATGTTCTTTCGCATTCGGACAGGCAGCTTGCGCTGTCGGCAGCGGCACGCCGTTCGGAATCCCAGGCGAATGGGCGGAAGCTGTTTTTCCATTTACCAACGAAATGTTGACGACATAAATCGCCGCGATCAGAAAAAAGACCAACACGGAAATCTTCAATGGGGAACGCATCGGTTTCTCCTTCGATTTGGTACTGCTGGTTTTCGGAATGTCTGAGGCGGTTTCCCGACGGGAAACGCAAAAGGCTATTTTTGAAATTTGGGTTGAACGCGCAGAGAGCAATACCACCTTTGTCGAAATAGGACAAGATTTGATCTCGACGAAGTTTTCAACTCACATTCTTGCCCTGACTCAAAGTCCCACGTAGCATGCGCGCGCACTCCCAGAAATAACCAAAGCAATGGAGGTACTGAAATGCTGAAGCGATGTTTTGTAATTTTGTGTTTGTTGGCGTTGGTTCGTCCGGTCAGCCCGGCGTTCGGCCAATCACAAAACGGCGGTTCGGAAGTTCCCGCCGGAACCGAAATTCAATTGACGCTGCGCGACCCGCTCAGTTCCAAGTTGAGCGAGCCGGGCGATGAAGTTTTGGCGACGATTCGCCGCGATGTGGTGATTGATGGGCGAACGGTTTTGCGGCAGGGAACCGAAGTCATTGGCCGCGTGACGCTGGCCGAAGCCGCTGGCCGCGTGTTCAAAGGTGGTCGTTTGCACATCACGTTCGACCGGATTCGCGTTGACGGGCAGGAACAGAAAATCACTGCCGTCATCAAATCGGCTTCGGATTTTTCGCGCGACGAAAAAATCAAAACCAATGACGAAGGCACTCTGAAAGGCGGCAAAGACGGCGGCAAGATTTTGCAAAATGTCGGCACTGCCGCTGGCATCGGAATGATCGGCGTGACAATTGCCATTTTGGCCGGACGCGACAACAACGGTTTTGGCGGATATTACGGCGGCATCAGCCAGGGCGGGGCAATCACTGCCGGAGCGATTTTGGGCGGCAGCGTTGTCACCGGATTGTTGATGACCAAAGGCAAGGAAGTCCGACTGGATCAAAACGCCATCATCCGATTGAGACTGGAACGTCCTGTCGCAATCGGTTGATTCAACAACTAACACATCGGAGAATCACGAAAATGCCTGCAAAAAAAGCCGCCGCGAAAGGCGCGGCGGCGAATGCAAAAACTCCCGCTGAATCCACGCTGCTGAAAGTCGGCGCAAAAGCTCCGGCTTTCAGTTTGAAAAATACCGAAGGCCAAACCGTCAAACTCGCCGATTTCAAAGGCAAAAAAGTCGTGCTGTATTTTTACCCCAAAGACATGACTCCGGGATGCACGACCGAAGCCTGCGGATTCCGCGACGATTACGCGCAACTGAAAAAACGGGGCGTTGAAGTTTTGGGCGTCAGCGGCGACGAGCAAAAGTCCCACCAGAAATTCACCGAAAAGTATTCGTTGCCGTTCACGCTGCTGTCCGACCCAACGCACGAGATGATGGAAAAGTACCGCGCCTGGGGAGAAAAGACCTTGTATGGCCGCAAGTACATGGGCGTGTTGCGAATCACGTACATCATTGACGAAGACGGCAAAATCGCTCACGTTTTCGAGAAAGTAAAAACCAACACGCACAGCAAAGATGTGATTGCGGCGGTTGATTCAATGTGATGCCCATCGTTGCATTTTTCCATTTGACCGTCAGTTTCGGAATCGCTACGCCGGTTTATGCTCGCTGGTGGTTTATTGTTGTGACTGCGGCTGGCGTCGCGGCGCTTGGAGTTTATGCGTATCGCCAGCGAGTTCGCCGGTTGCTGGAAATTGAACGAATCCGTACGCGCATCGCCGCCGATCTGCACGACGACATCGGCGCCAGTTTGTCGCGCATGGCGATCTTGATCGAAGTCGTCAAACAAGAAGGCAGACAAAGCGGCTACCTGAATGGTCCGGGCGCGCGTTCGGCGCAGATGCTGACGGAAATTGCCGATTCGGCGCGCGAACTGGTGGATTCGATGAGCGACATTGTTTGGTCAATTGATCCTCGCCGCGACGAACTTGGCCAGGTCGTTACGCGCACGCGACAATTCGCCGCCGATGTTCTGGACGCACAAGGCATTAACTGGCAATTCATCGCCTCTGCCGAACTGGAAAAAACAAAACTCGACCCGGAACAACGCCGCCATCTGTTTTTGATTTTCAAAGAAGCCCTGAACAACATCGCCCGCCACGCCGAAGCCAAACATGTTTCGATGAGTTTGACACTCAATGGAAATCAATTGCTGGCTGAAATCGCGGACGACGGACGCGGTTTCACGCCGCAACCTGCCGATGCTGCCATAGCCGTATTGCCGAAAAGTCGAGGCGGAAACGGGCTTGGAAACATGCAGGCTCGTGCGACGGAATTGAAGGGAACGCTGACAATTGATTCCGCGCCGGGAAATGGAACTCGGCTGATTCTCAGTCTGCCATTGAAACGTTGATTTCCGTCCGCACCGGAATTCAATCCTGCACAATTTTTTTTTCGATGTGAGCGATTTGCCCATCGGTTTCCGCTTTAGTTGGCTGAGAACCGGTATGCAACTTTCACGTCACATTCACAGGCAGCTCGGGCAATTCATTGACTCGGTTTGCGCTCGCTGGCTACTCTCTGCGGCGTCTTTGCCGAATGCTGCAACTCCGCCGGGAGAATCGCTGAAAAACATGATGCCCGAATCCGCTCCGCACGAAGTGACACAGTTGTTGCTGGACTGGCGTAATGGCGACCAGCAGGCGCTGGAACGTTTGACGCCGCTGGTGTACGACGAACTGCGCCGATTGGCGGCCAGGTATCTGCGCCGCGAACGCGAAGGTCATACGCTGCAAACGACGGCGCTGGTCAACGAAGCGTATCTGCAATTGATCGGCCAACAGGCACGAGACTGGCAAAACCGCGCGCACTTTCTGGCCATCGCTTCGCACCTGATGCGGAACATTCTGGTTGACCACGCGCGCGCTCACGCCGCAGCCAAACGCGGCAAAGGCGATCAGGCCTTACCGCTGGATGAAGCCATTGAAGTTCCCGGCCAAACTTCGCCCGACGTGCTGGCGCTGGACGAAGCTCTTAAAGACCTGGCCAAACACGACGAACGCAAATGCCGGATCATCGAATTGCGTTATTTCGGCGGCTTGAGCATGGAAGAAATTGCCGAAATCACTGACCTTTCCGTCGCCACGCTCCGCCGCGATTTGCGAATGGCCGAAGCCTGGCTGGGAAGACAAATTCAGAAGCAGTGAGTTTATGGAGTGCGGCGGCTCGACGCCGCTTTTCGTTCTTCGCCAAAAGCTTCCGGGAAAGAGAATGCCTGGATTGCGAAAGCAAAAGCTGCGTCGAGCCGCAGCACTCCAAAATAGGAGCAACGATTATGACTCCCGAACGCTGGCAACACGTCAAAAATCTGGTCAACTCTGCTTTAGAGCAAAACGCCGAAGCCCGCGCCGCCGTCTTGCAGCAATCTTGCGCTGAAGATTTGACTCTTCGCCGAGGAGCCGAAGCTTTGCTTTCCTTCCACGAACAAGCCACGCGCAATCTGGCTAACGCGGCCAGTACCCCTGCCAAATTTAGCTCCGCTGGCACGATGTCGCCCGAACGCTGGCAGCAGGTCGAGCAGCTTTTTCAATCCGCCTTGGAGCTTCAACCCGCAGAACGTGCGGCGTTTCTGGCAAAGGCTTGCGGCGACGACGCGGATTTGCGCCACGAAGTCGAAGCCTTGCTGGTCTTTCAAACTGGAATGAGCGGCGTCATTCAAGGCGCGGTTCACGAAGCCGCTGGCTTGCTGGCCAACACGAACGAAAAAGCTCGTTTCGCGCCGGGCACGACGCTCAACAAGCGGTATCGCATCATCGGCCAACTCGGCAAAGGCGGGATGGGCGAAGTCTATCGCGCCGACGATTTGAAGCTCGGCCATCCGGTCGCGCTGAAATTCCTGACCGAAAAACTGTCCAACGACAAAGCGATGCTGGCGCGATTCCACAGCGAAGTCGCCATGGCTCACCGAGTCACGCATCCCAACGTCTGCCGAGTTCACGACATCGGCGAAGTGACGACTTCATCGGGCAAGCTGCATTTTCTTTCGATGGAATATGTGGACGGCGAAGACCTGTCTTCGCTGCTGCGCCGCATCGGTCGCCTGCCCGCCGACAAAGCGGTTGAAATCGCCAACCAGCTTTGCGCTGGAATCGCCGCCGCGCACGAAGCGGGCGTGCTCCATAGAGACTTGAAACCGGCGAACGTGATGCTGGACGGCAAAGGCCGCGTGCGCATCACCGATTTCGGCCTGGCCGGATTCGCCGAACAGATCAAGGGGCAGGAAATCTTCGCGGGCACGCCCGCGTACATGTCGCCCGAACAATTTGCGGGCAAGGAAGTGACGACGAAGAGCGATATTTACGCGCTGGGCTTGGTGTTGTACGAAGTGTTCACGGGCAAACGTGTCTTCGAGGCGGGATCGTTGGAAGAGTTGAAGCAGATGCACGAGAGCAGCGCCCCGACCACGCCCTCAAGTTGGGTGAAGGACATTGATCCGTTGGTGGAGCGGGTGATTCTGCGCTGTTTGGAAAAAGACCCAGGCCGACGGTTGGCTTCGGCCAAACAAGTGGCGGATGCGTTGCCGGGCGGTGATCCGTTGGCGGCGGCGTTGGCGTTGGGCGAAACGCCTTCGCCCGAAATGGTGGCTGCTGCACCTCTGGAAGGCAGATTGCGACCGGCGGTGGCGGTGGCTTGTCTGGCCGCGACAGTGATCGGGCTTGTTCTGCTTGTCCTACTTTTGGGGACTAGGCGGATGGCGCGCAACGGGCCGTTGGAGAAGTCGCCCGATGTACTCAATGAACGCGCGAGTGAGATTGCCAGGAAACTCGGTTATACGGAACCGCCCGTAGACAAGGTGTATGGGTTTGACCGCAACGAGGATTATTTGCAGTACATTCAGGAACACGATTCATCGGTTACGCGCTGGGATAAGGTAGCAGCAGGTGAACCAGCGGCGGCCTATTTCTGGTATCGCCAAAGCCCGCGCTATTTGGTTCCATACAGCCGCGAGTTCTTAACCCGCAATGATCCGCCCTTGTTGATTTCCGGCGCTGTGGATCTGACCCTCGACCCACGCGGGCGCTTGCGCAGTTTCCAGGCTGTGCCGCCTCAGGTTGAGGAGGCGACAGGCCCTGCGCCTGCGCCTGATTGGTCGGCGCTCTTTGTCGAAGCGGGCCTGGACATCACCAAATTCACTCCGACCACCTCCAAGTGGCTCCCGCCAGTCAATAGCGACAGCCGCGCAGCCTGGGAAGGCATCTACCCCTATCCAGCTCAATTTCCGCTGCGGATTGAAGCGGCGGCTTATCGCGGACGGCCAGTCTATTTTGAATTGATTGGCCCCTGGGATAAACCCGCGCGTCTGGGAACAAGCCAGCCAAGTATCAACGGTGTTCCCTTCATCGTACTCGGCCTGACGCTGCTGTGCATAAGCGCATGGTTGGTGCGACGGAATCTGCGCCTTGGGCGGGGTGACCGGAAAGGCGCTTTGCTGCTGGCCATCTACTGGGGTTCCAGCATGCTTTTGAATTGGGTCTTACGCGTTCATCACGTTCCTACGGCTGCTGAATTCGATCTCTTCATTCTTGCTTTGGAACATGCTATCGCTTGGGCTTGCATTATGTGGTTACTTTACCTGGCGCTCGAACCTTATGTGCGCCGCCACTGGCCGCACCGGATTATTGCCTGGAGCCGGCTGTTGGCCGGGAATTTTCGTGACCCGCTGGTCGGGCGCGACCTGCTCATTGGCGGGTTATCTGCGATTAGTGTGTTTTGGGCTCTTGAAGCTCTACTCATAATCGCGACCAAGTTTGGCTGGCCGCGTTCTAAGCCCGTCCCGATGGAGTGGGGAACCCTGTACGGACTGCGCGGCCTCGTCAGCAATTTCTCTGACCGGCAGAGATTGCAAATCCTTGTTGCGTTCTTACTGCTATTCACGCTCTTCCTACTGACCCGCCTTCTGCGCAAAGAATGGATGGCCTTTGGCGTAGCCTGGCTCATCTTCACTTTTATCTTTGTTAATCTGGTCGGCGCTCAGTTGGCGATAAGCTGGGTGTTTATCGGATTGCTAATCGCGTGCTGGATTATCATCCAGGCGCGCTATGGGCTGCTGGCGACAGTCTCTTTCTTTGTCTGTTGGCAGCTAATACTTTATTTTCCCATCACGTCCGATTTTTCAGCCTGGTATGCGCAAGGCACAATCTTCGTCCTCGTCGTCTATCTGGCGATCTGCGGGTATGGCTTTTACACGTCGTTGGGCGGGCAGAAGGTATTCGCGGGGAAGTTGCTGGATGAGTGATGGGTACGCAAGCGCCCTCGCTTGCTGTAAAAGAAGTCGCGTAGCCTCCTTATTTTGATTTGCTAACAAGTGATCTCTTGCGAAGGCAGAATTCGGATGCTTCGTGCTTTTACAGATTGCAAGCGAGGGCGCTTGCGTTCCGGTGGCTTCGCGCTTTTACGGATTGCAAGCGAGGGCGCTTGCGTTCCCGGATGGGTCACAGCTCCCAGCTTTGCGCCACTTGCAGAGCTTTGTCGGTTTGGCCGATTTGCACTAGCAGGGCATGAAGCTCCGCAGTCGGAGCTTTTCTGGCTTGAGTGATGGCGGCAAATCGCGTTTCGTCTTTGCCAAGTTGGTGGCGAATGTCGTCCAGTAGCGCGACGGTTTGCTGAAACGCCGCCAGCGTTTCCGGCGAAGTCGGAGTTTGGATTTTCAAGATGTGCGCCTTTGTCAAAAACGCGCGCCAGCGTTCGCCGGAATCGGCTTCTTCCAACAGGGCAATCGCGCGTTCGATGACTGGCGAGGCTTCGTCAACACTTCCAAGCGCCAACAAAGCGCGCGCGCGTTCGGTCAAAATCACTCCCAGCCAATCGCGGTTGTTCAACTCTTCGGCAATGACAAGGGCGTTGTCGGCAAATTCCAGCGCCGATTGCGCGTTGCCTTCTGCCAGTTCCAGCCGAGCCAGATCGGTCATGACGCGAAATTCATCGTCGCGGTCGCCGACATCCAAAATCATGGCGTAGGCTTTTTCCAACAACTTGCGCGCTTCGGCCAATTCGCCGCGCTCGCAATTGGCTCGGCCCATCAACCAGAAAGTTTCGGCTTCGCCGTGCGTCGCGCCAACGGCGTGCATTTTTTGCTGGGCGCGGTGGAGCATTTCCACCGCTTCGTCGTAAAGCCCCTGAGCCAGCCGAGCCTGGCCGATTCCCAAATCCATTTTGGCTTCACTGTTGGCGTCGCCCAAACGCTCGGCGTCTTCACGCGCGCGCAACGCCAGTTCGATGGCGGTTTCGTATCGGCCTCGACTGAGTTCAGCCCAATGGCTGCGGCGAAGCAACAACACGCGGCGCTGTATGTCGCCCACCGACGAAAGATAATCCACTGCGCGTTCCAACAGCGGAGCGCCTTCGGTGAAATGACCTTGCAGAGCGCGCGCCCATCCCAGCAAACCGAAAGCGATGGCGGCAACATGGCTGTTCAGCGGAACATCGCGCAATGATTGTTGCGCCAGTTCAATCGCCGCACCGTAATTTCCCAACCGAACTTCGACGCCGCCGATTTGCAACAGCGCCAATCCTGCGCCGTCCTGATCGTCCATGGCGCGATAAATTTCCAGCGCCTGTTCGGTGACGGCGATGGCTTCGCGGTACAGGCTCAAACTCATGCGAGTTTGACCTTGCTGCAACAGCGCGGTTGCCAATCCAGTGCGGTCGTCAATGGCGCGAGCCAGCGACACGGCTTCGGCATAAACGGCGTCGGATTCTTTCAGTTTGCCCACGGCGAAGTTGGTTTCGCCCAGTGCGAACAACAACTTCAATTGATCCATCGGATCAATCTGGGTTCCGCTACTTTGTGCCAGTTCGCGGGCGGCGCGATTGGCGCGTTCGATGCAGGTCATGGCCTCGCTCCACGACAAACGACTACTGGCTGCTTGCCAGGCGCGAATGCCCCAATCGAACGCACGCTCCCAGTTTCCGCCGGCTTCGTAATGTGCGCTGACGGCGTCGGCGACGCGGTCAGGTTCCAGCAGGTAAATGCCTTCGATGGCGCGGGCGGCAAACAGATGCAGCCGTTTGCGCTGGCGAGACGGCAAACCGTCATACAAAACTTGCCGCAGCGTGTTGTGGTAAAAGCGCGCGTCGTTGTCGCCGGTCACGCCGCGTTCGGACAACACGCCGCGTCGCACGGCTTCCAGCAGCAATTTGTCTATGTCGTCTTCGCTGCGCCCTGACATTTTGGCCAGCGTTTCAACGCGAAACTCTTCGCCCAGCACGGCGGCCATTTCAGCCATTTCGCGGACTTCTTCCGACAACCGATCCAATTTGGCTTGCGCGGCCATGACGATTGTCACCGGCAAAGACAAATTCTTTATTCCGTTCCATTGCCAGTGCGGTTCAGGCTGCGACAGGAAACTGACCGCACTTTCTGCCGCCAGCAGCCGCAACATCTCCACCAGAAAATAAGGATTGCCGCCTGTGATTCTGTGCAGCGTCTGCAAATCGGCAGGCGGAACTTCGATGGCGGAATTGAACACGGCTTCGATGGCCGCGCGGCAATCGGCTTCGTTCAGCGGGCGCAACGACAGCGTGGTGTAACTGCGATAGCCCGCCAGCCGTTTCAACCATTCGGCAAAGCTGCTTTGGCGTTCGTTGACGGCTTCGGCGCGCGCCAGGCAAACCAGCATCAATGGTTCGCTTTGCAGCATTCGCATTAAATTGCCTATGACTTCGCGGCTGGCTTCGTCCGCCCATTGCACGTCGTCGAAAATCAAAACCATCGGACGTTGCCGCCCAGCGCGCAGGAAACATTGGCTGATCGGCGCAACAGCTTTGGAAGTCGGAGCGGTCAGCTTGCCAGTCGGACGCGGCAAATTCAGCGAACCGGTTCGGGCGATGGTGGTTTCTTCCAAACGTAGCGCGCCAGTGTTGGTCGTCTGGCGAATCTGACTGTTCAACCTGCCGTCTGTGAACAATTCTTCAGGCAGCGAAACTCCGAAATGGTTTTTGGCCAGAGCACGCAAATCACATTCTTCGCGGTTGGCGGCGTTGACGCCCAGCAAAGCGCGAAGCAAATCAAGGAAGATTTCATAAGGCGCAAGTCGGCTGGCCTGATAATCAAAAAATTGCGCGTAAAGGCAATTTGCGCCTTGCGATTGCGCCAGCTTGGCGAATTCGCGCGCAAGCTGGGTTTTGCCGACTCCGGGTTCGCCAATCAACAAAATCGGTCTGCCATTGCCGTCCAGTGTGCGGCGGTAATCGCCCAGCAATTGGGACAGTTCGGTTTCGCGTCCGATCAGTTGGTTGTAATCGGGGATTCCGGTAACGGCAGGCTGAACCACCGTTTTAGCAATTGTCGCTGGTTCGATCGGCACAGCGGATTCAACAGCTTCAACAGAGGGCTTAGTTGTTTTGATGGCTTTGTCTGCCGATTCCAGTTCGACTTTGGCGATGAACCGGTAACCGCGCCCGTGATAAGTCTCTATGAATTTCGCTTCGTCGGCGACATCGCCCAACGCACGCCGAGCTTGAGAGACGGCTCGTTTCAGCACGCCGTCGGTTGTGTACGTGTCCGGCCAGACGGCTTCCAGCAATTCGTCTTTGGTGACGACGCGGTCGTTGTTGGCAACCAGATAGCGCAACACCTGCACTGCGCGCCGTTCCAGAGCGACGATTTTGTCTTCGCGGTACAGCAGATCAATGTGGGCAGGAATTTTATAAGGCGGAAACAGCAAATCCGTCGGGGCTGTTTGAGCGGTCTGTGTGCTGTCGGGCATAAACTCGAAAACTCCGTAAGCTTGTTAAAAAGGTTCGTTGTGGTGTTTACCCGGCAAGCATACTGGATAGCGGGTTACATCGGCAGAGCATATCCGTGTGTTTTTTGACGATTAACTGATGATGCCGCTGCGCAGAGCCTTGCTGACGGCTTCGTTTTTGGAATGGACGTGGAGTTTATCGTAAATGCTGCGAATGTAATTTCGCACAGTGTTGACGCTGATGTTCAATTGCCCAGCGGCGCTTTGATAACTGTGGCCATCGGCCAGCAATTGCAGGAGTTTGACCTCTTGCGGAGTCAATTGCTCTTCCAGCTTTTCGGGCGGTTTGGTGGCTTGAAACAATGTGACGACTTTGCGAGCAATTTCCGGCGACATAGGAGCACCGCCTTCGTGAGCCTCGCGTATGGCTTCGAGCAATTTGGCCGGCGGAGTTTTTTTCAACAGGTAACCACAGGCTCCGTTGCAGATGGATTCAAAAATTTTGTCCTGCTCGGCGTAAATCGTCAGCATCAACACCTGCATGGTTGGGAATTTTTCGCGGAATAGTTTGACGCCGTCCGATCCCAGCATCCCCGGTAAGTGAATGTCCAGCAACAAAATATCCGGCAAAGATTCGTCGTTTCCCAAATTGCGGAGTGCTTCTTCAACCGAGCCGAACATCTGCGAACAGCCATATCCTGGCGTGGCGCTGATTAATAGCCCCAACCCTTCGCGCAACGATCGGTCATCTTCGACGATGCCGACATGAATGTTTCCATTGCTTGAGTTCATAAGGTTTTCCGATTCCGGGAGTGATTCAGGTAAGCGGTAAAGATGTTACCGCAAGCCGGTTGGATTAGGCAGCGCACAAATATGCGTATTTCGATTGTTCGGCGTGTCACTAAAACATCACCAAAGCCTCATGAACCGAAAAACGATTGTGTATAAACTCCGCCGCGTTGGTGGTTGAGGTGACGCCGACGAGATTCTGTCTTGTCAGGCAAGGAGTTTTTAGGCTCGCTTTCCAGTTCGTCTGAATTCTACGTCTGGAAAAACGAGCAATGGGTAGCGCCGAAGTGGCGGTTTTGGTTGGTTAGATTTCTGAGGCGAGGGATCAATCCGGTCAGTTCCGTCACTTCGCGCTTCGGCTTACCACCTTCGAGCATTCTTTCCAAAGCACAGGCAAAAGTACCGGCTCTCTTTTATGGAAGTAGCCGGTTCACAAACTGGGAGCGATTAAAACGAAGTCTGAGTTCCTTCGGGTGGCATTGGTTGATTAAAGTCAGGGGCGACTGCGACAATCAAAGCTACCTCGCTTCCAACGTGAAGCTGGCGGCGCACCGAATCCGATCCCCGCGGCAACAGTTGCATCCCATAACACTGTTGCCGATTAGGACACAGATTGGCCTGCGCCGCTGGCTGTTGCGTATTCCTACCAGACAGATCGCCCTGATTTTAATGATACAGGGTCTTCCATGCTCGGCTGTTCCATTGTATAAACACTCCGCCCAAACACTTCCTCCCAATTCCCCCGAATTGAATTAAGTAGCAAAAATACAATTCAACCCTGAACCAATATCGGAGAAATTGTAACTCTGAAGCTTATTCTCTGGGAATTGTGGACGGTCAGACCTTTTTGTTAAGACACGGGGTTTGTTTCCCTCAAGCGCATCGGACCGTGTCACTGTGACGTGAGCGTGGACGTGTCGTCACACCAATCCAAGCATCCCTAGAAGTACAAAAATCAAAACCGTTAGAAAATCGTTGCTCGCCGTATTGTGCCCTACCCAATAGTGAATCAGACCATACCTGTCCGTTATGGCCTGTCAGTCAATTTCTGCCATTGTGTATCCCCGTTAAGCAATCACTACCTGATTCAGGAGCAGTAAGGAGAAACCGAATGCTTTCGCCGAACACGCTGTTGCAAGACCGCTACCTGATTTTGCGCCTGCTGGGGCAGGGCGGAATGGGGGCAGTTTATCAGGCGACAGATAGAAAATTCGGAAACGCAGTTGCTGTCAAAGAAACGTTTTATAGCAACGAACAAATGCGCCAGGCATTTACCCAAGAAGCACGATTGCTGAACCGATTGCGCCATTCGGCGTTACCGGTCGTAATGGATTACTTTTCGAGCGGTGACAAACAATTTTTGGTGATGCAGTACATCCCAGGTAAAGACCTGGAACAGTTGCTCAACGAACGCAAAGCCACCGAGCAAGGCGCATTTATGGCTTCGCAAGTAATGCAATGGGCAGATCAATTGCTCGATGCTGTGGAGTATTTGCATTCACAAAACCCGCCGGTTATTCACCGCGACATCAAGCCACAAAACCTAAAGTTGACTCCGCGAGGTGAGGTTATTTTGTTGGATTTCGGATTGGCCAAAGGCGTTGTGGCAGGGCAGGCAAAATCCACTCGGAGCATTCGCGGGTATACGCCACATTACGCATCGTTGGAGCAGATTCGTGGGACTGGGACTGACGCTAGGAGTGACATCTACAGCCTGGGGGCGACTTTGTACCATTTATTGACTGGTGTCATGCCGCCGGATGCTATGACCAGAATGGCCGCCCAAATGATGAAAGAAAACGATCTGTTGCAACCTATTACATTGCTCAATCCGGCTGTGCCGGAGCGCGTCGCCAAAGCCATTGAGCAGGCAATGTCTCAATCGCCAGAGGATCGTTACGAATCGGCTTCCAAAATGCGGCATGCGCTGCGAAACGCCTGTCGAAACGAGACGGTCACGGAATTTCATCGTGCGGCTACCCTGACGGAAGAATGGGCAGACAACGTTCCTGAAGCTCAATCGAATGGTGTCGCGCCAGACAGCGTGATAATTCCTTTGGGGCAAAACAAGGTAGAAACGGTATGGTTGGCGCCGGGAGTAGCGAAGCCAAAAGCAAAGACCAAAGTTATAAAAAAATCCGGCAGTAAGCGGATTAAACGATCTCGTTCCGTGTGGTACGCAGTAACGGCGTTGTTACTGATGATGATGACAACTGCGATCATGTTCTACCGTGAAGGAAAATCGAAGCCCAGTTTAATAGGCGGTTCTACTGAAATGGTTGCCGTGACTGGAAAAAGCAATGGTAATTCAAATGTTGTCGAACCAATGCGTTTGGAAGTCATGAGCTATTATCTGGAAACTCTGTCGTCAGACAACGTCACAACTCGTTCGACGGGTATGATGCCTCTGGCAGCGGACAGTCGGTTCAAATTTCACTTCAAACCGCGACAGAGCGGTTATCTATACCTACTTGCGTTGGGCAAAAAAGGCAGGCTGCAAACTTTTCTGACCGAAGAACCAATGCGTGGTTCAGGCGTTACGACCAATTGGAGTGCCGGGGGGAACGATTTCCAATTCCCGGATGGTGGCCAATGGTTCATGCTTCCACGCGAAGCCGAATCCGCGCCATTCACCATTATTTTTTCGCCCGAACCGTTAAAGTCGCCTGGTTTTCTGGGGATGGCTTCCGGTCATGAATTGAATGAAGCCGAGTTACAGGAATTGGCTAGCCTGCGTAAACTCAGTTCGGCAATCTCACCCAATCTCGTTGCCTTCGTGGAAGAAAATCAACCAGCCGTTGCTGCACAGGTAGTGGCAGATCGTTACAAAGGTAAGCCTTTGATTTTCGATATTTCGATCAAAAAGAAATAGCTGATTTGTCACACTCTGTTACTGAACGGCATAAACGGAGTATATCGAGAATGCTGGGAATAACGAATAAAACGAAATACGAATTAGGATTTTGGCAAAAGTTGGTTGCTGTTGGCACTGTATTGACGGTCGTCGTCAGCTTGTCGGTTGCGCAAGTCGTAATTGTCCCAACCCGATTGGGATCGCCGCGCTCAACAATGAAAACCAAATCAAAATCGAAGAAAAAAACGCAGGCTCCGGTTGCACAACCAGCGCAACAGACCGCGGAGCTTGCTCCGATAATCCCTCCGGCTTCAACTTTGAGTTTCGCCATCACACCCCCACCGCTGGGTAAAGTCGAGCCGGAAAGCCCAGTCACGTCAAAGGCTTTACCGGAGTTACTTGGTTATGAATTCGATGTGGTTCAAATTGACGAAAGAGGGCGTTTGGGAGAACGCCGTAAAGAGCGTGCGAGGTTTTACATTGAAGACGAAGGCGGCGGTGTCAAACTGGAAATGGTCGAACTTCCTGCCGGATCGTTTGTGATGGGAAGCAATCAAAACGATCTGGAGATGATTGGTACTGATTATGCCAGGAGCCTGGGTAAAGACGCCAAGCCGACATTGCAAACTCGGTTACTGTCGGAAACTCCGCAGCGAACGGTTAAGTTACCGGGTTTTTACATGAGCAAGTATGAAGTTACTCAGGCTCAATGGCGTGTCGTTGCCGGTTTGCCAAAAGTAAATCAGGAATTGATGAGTGATCCATCAGCTTTCAAAGGCGGGAACCGCCCTGTCGAGCAAATATCGTGGGAAGATGCGGTTGAATTCTGTGACCGGCTGTCGCGTTTGACCGGGCGACGTTACCGGCTGCCGACGGAAGCAGAATGGGAATATGCCTGTCGAGCCGGAACAACTTGGCCTTTCAGTTTAGGTGGAACGATCGAATCCGATTGGGTGAATTACAACGGCAGGCTACCTTATGCGTTTGCTGCCAGAGATGCTTACCGCCAGCAGACGATAGTTGTTGGCAGCCTGAGCGTCGCAAACGCTTTTGGCCTGTACGACATGCACGGCAATGTTTGGGAATGGTGTCTGGATGCGTGGCACGGAAATTACTCCGGAGCGCCCAGCGATGGTAGTTCATGGCAGGCGGACGGAGAAAAAGTGCCACGTGTTTTGCGCGGTGGAGCCTGGGATAGCCCTGCTGGGGAATGCCGTTCGAGCGAGCGAAAACAGGCGACTTCTTTGTTGCGATTGAATAATGTCGGTTTTCGAGTCGTTGCAGAAATTGAAGCGCCGCTAGCTACCAACAAAAAGTAATGTCGAGTTATTTGCGCCTTCGATCAAGTTGTTTGATTTAATGTTAGAATGCCTGCTTGCTTCTTGTCATAACAGAAATTCTTGGATAAGCTATCTTTGAAATAGCAAGAACTGATACAAATTGATTTAGTTGCCACATTGCATTCCTTGTCTTCCTCATTAAGCGCAGTCAAAAGAGTCCAGGCTCTTGTCTGCCACAAGAATTTCCCCCCTTCCAGTTTGTGATCCATGCTGTTCAAGCCTGTGCCCGGCCTGTCAGTGCTGGCGCGTATTTCACTGCCGAAGCGCGTCTATATCAAAGCTTCAATTGAATAACAAATTAACAGCTTGTGAAGCTATCAATTGCTTTGCGGCTACCTACATAACCCGTTTGGGAAGGGAGTACGAAAATGGCAAAGGTTGTTCGAGCTACTGCTATGTTTGCGTTTGCTTTGGCGCTAGTAACATTTGGAGTCAGGTTTTTCAGCGGAACCGCAAGTGCGGTTGGTAAACCGAAAATGCCGTCTCTGCCGAGAGCGTCTGAGTCACCTGTTACCAATGTGGAATTGAGAGTGTTGGACGAAATTGTGTCGGTCAGTGATTCAAGACCGATGATTCCGCAATCGCTGAACCCACTTTCGGCGCTTCAAATTCCTTTTCTTGCCGCCGCAACTCAAACCGGTGGAGACAGCGACGGCACGGCAGATTTGAATCCGATCGGACGATCGGGTGTTCGCGCGTTACTGAGTGTGCAAAAAATCGGACGCACCGAAACTGTGACTGGTTTTGCGACGGGACTTGATCCGTACAAGGCGTATGTGTCGTTGTTTTATGATGCCGGTTCGCCGGGCAGTGGCCCTTGCGCCTGTATTCCCAGCAATCCGCCGCCGGCTGCTCTGGCCGCAACCTGTAACGCGACCAATGCGCCGCCGGTCAATTTCAGCCAGATGGTGATTGGTTATTGGCTGCCGTTGATCGGAAGTTCCACGCGAACGTTGCAGATTCTGAAAGCCGGAGCGCCGGATGCTCCTGGCGGAGCAGCGTTTGTCGAACTGGAAAAGATCGGCTCGGTTTCCATTCGTGAAGATACGCAGCTTGGAACTCCGCTGCCGTCTGCTCCCGATCCGGGACGCTTTCAGCTTCGTGCCTGCGGCAAATTCAAAGTGAGCAAATAAAGTTCACAAGTTTGGGAGTCGCGTGAACTGATTGAGTGCCGTAAAGTCCGGGAGCCTTTATTTGCGGCATTCGTATCGGCTTAGCGCGATTCCCAAAACCACATAAGCAGATAAGTTGGGGAAGGAAAAAACATCCATCGTTCATCTTTGTAGATGAACGATGGATGTTTGTCTTGAGCGTTAAGCTTTGGCTGTCGGATAATGTCGGGCGTGAACGAACCAACAACCATCGAAATTTCAATCAACGGCGAACCTCGCCATATCCCGCTTGGTTACAGCGTTGCCGATTTAGTGGCTTCGCTGGAATTGAGCGCCGGGCGGCTGGCCATTGAACTCAATCTGTCCATTGTGCCGCGCACGGCTTGGGCTGAAACTCGGTTGCAAGCCAACGACAAACTCGAAATCGTCCATTTTGTCGGTGGCGGTTGAGCGCGCTTCAGATCAAGCCGGCAATCCTTTTTCAACCACTTTTTCCATCGCTTCGGCAAAGATGTCTATGTCGCGCAACGTGGTGTACACGTTCGGCGTGACGCGCAATCCTTCGAATTCCGGGTGTTTGATGACCGTTGAAATGATGCGATATTCGGTCTGCAAATGGCCGGAAAGTTTGATTGGATCAATGCCCGCAATGTTCACCAGAGTCAGCCCACAACCCAGTTTCGGATCAAAACTGGTCAATAACTTCACGCCTTTTTTGCCATCAATGCGGCGCGCCCAGCGTTGATACAGATACCGCAACCGAGCGGCTTTTCGTTCCGCGCCGATGCCTTCGTGAAAATCCAGAGCTTCGTTGATCGCCAGCGCGTTGGCCGACGGGTGCGTGCCGATTTCCTCGAACTTGCGGATGTTGGCGTTGCTTTCTTCCATCGAACCCATCAGCGACCAGGTTTGCGCAATCTTGTTTTTGCGAACGTAAAGCAATCCGGTTCCGAACGGAGCCGTCAACCATTTGTGCAAACTCGAACCGTAATAATCGCAATCCAGGTCAGCGTGTTTGAACGGGAAATGCGCATAAGCGTGAGCGCCATCCACGATGGTTTCGATGCCGCGCGCGCGCGCCATCTGCACAATGCGTTTGACCGGATAAATCTGTCCCGACAGGTTGGTGATGTGGCAAAAGTGAATGATTTTGGTTTTCGGCGAGATGGCTTTTTCAAACGCTTCGAAAATTTGATCGTGCGTCGCCGGAACGGGAATCGAAATTTGGCGCAAGCGTATACCTTCGCGGCGTTCGCGCTGTTTCCAGGTGCTCAACATGCGCGGGTAATCCTGGTTGGTGGTCAAGACTTCATCGCCGGGTTTCAGATCAATTCCGAACTGGCAAATTTCCAGCGATTCGCTGGCGTTGCGCGTGATGGCGATTTCTTCCATGTCGCAACCGAAATTCAGCGCCAACCGCCGACGGACGCTTTCGATTTGCGGATCCAGATGCCGCCACATCGTGTACACCGGCGCGGAATTGGAGTATTCCAGATAACGCCGCATGGCTTCCTGCACGACTTTGGGCGAAGGCGAAACGCCGCCATTGTTCAAATTGATCAGCGTGCGATCCACCGTGAAGGCGCGTTGAATTTCCAGCCAGAAATCTTCGTCCATCGCCACATCGTCTGGAGTGCGGCCTGACACAAAGCGCGTCGCGTCAACTGCGCGAGCAATTCCTTGTTCGTTGAAGCTGGCCGCGATGACGCTTGCGGCTCCAGCCTTGGCAAAGTTGCGGAGAAAATTTCGTCGAGTAGACATGTTTGACCTCCAATGGATTTGAATACGGGTGAAATAAAACGTGCGGCGGGATTATACGCGCGAGGCTTGCGAACTACACATCGTAATCAATCACGACCGGAGCGTGATCGGAAAAAAACTGGTCGGTATAAATTCTGGGCGAATGGGCGACTTTGTTCAGCTTCGGCGTGGTGAAGTGATAATCCAATCGCCAGCCTACGTTGTTGGCGCGCGCGTTGCCGCGATTTGACCACCACGAATAATGCACGGCTTCCGGCCCGACCAAATGGCGAAACGTGTCGTGATAGCCGACTTCCAAAAAGCGTGTCAGCCATTCGCGCTCTTCGGGCAAAAAGCCGGAGTTCTTTTGATTGCTGCGCCAGTTTTTCAGATCAATTTGTTGATGCGCGACATTGAAATCTCCGCAAAAGACAAACTCGCGTTTCATCTTTCGCAGCCGCTGGCAATGCGCCAGAAATTCATCCATGAACTTGAGCTTGATGGCCAACCGCTCTGGGCTGCTGGTTCCCGAAGGAATGTAGGTGGAAACCACGCTGACATTGCCGAAATCGGCTTGCAGCACGCGCCCTTCGCTGTCGAACGTGGAGTTGATGCCGCGCGTGACTTTTTTCGGCTTCGTTTTGGAGAGCACGGCGACTCCGCTGTAGCCGGGCTTTTCCGCCGGATACCATTCCGCGTGGTAGCCGAGCTTTTCCCATTCCGCCGGAATTTGATCGGGCAACGCCCGCACTTCCTGCAAACAAATCACATCGGCTCCGCTGTCAGCCAGCCAAGTCACCAAACCTTTCGTCGTTGCCGAACGAATGCCATTTACGTTGAGTGTGAGTATTCGCATAAAGTGAAAAGGGATTGGCAGGCGGGGTCATTCATCAAGTTACGAGTCGGCTTTCAGCAGAATCATCAGATCGCGCGCTTGCAGGTAAGCGTCTAGTTCGGCTGTCTCAGCCGCCGTCAAAACGTCTTCTCGGTTTTTGTCCAACAAATCTTCCAGCCGTTTCTGTGCTGCGCCGGAAATTTTGAAGGCGGCAACCTGTTCAGGCGAAGGATTGCTGGCGAGAAAATCCGTGATCTCGCGGTAAAGCGGAATAGAAACTCCCGCTCCGTTGGTTAGCCTTCTCTTTGCCACTGGCTCTGATTTCAAAGCTCTGGCCAGCAAATCGGGCAGCCGCCCACCCAGCGCGACAACTTGCGCGGCTAACTCATCAGGAACTTCAAGCGTGATAGTCGTCATAAATTCTGCTCCTCTGGTCTGACTTTGGCGGCGATTATAAGCCGACAAAACAGGATGCGTGAATCCGCTTTCTTCATTCCGGCTTCGTCATTTCCAGTGCCGCGCTCAATTCCGCCACTTCACCGTCCCGCCGATGGTAGCCCATCTCTTCGACCATCGTTTTAGCCGTCTCCCAATCCGTGCGCGCCGAGTCGTGGTAGCGAACACACAGCGACGCGCGCGCGGTTGATGGCGTCTTTGATTTCAGGATACCAGGTGTCACCCGCATCAATTTTGCGGTCGTCCCACACGACGATGCGGTCGTCCAGTTCCAAGGCTTGTAGATGCGGGCGCAGCCGATCTTTCCAGATTTCGTCTTTGTGGCTGTAGCTGATGAAAATTGTTGGCTTGTCCACCGAATGACCTCCAAATTGAAATCGAGGCGGAGGGTAATCAGGTTTCGCAAAGTTATCAATCTGATTAGGTTCTTAGATCGGCTTTCGCTTTGGTGTGTGGGACAATTTGGAAAATTGTCCCACGTTTACAGATCAATAGCGCCGGACAATCCATACACGCCAATGAAAACCGATTTAGTGGTTCCGGTTTAGTTCCCGGAGTATTTGAGAACAAAACCTTCAGCGCCGGAAACCCAG
This sequence comes from Acidobacteriota bacterium, assembly GCA_033763255.1. Taxonomy (GTDB): domain Bacteria; phylum Acidobacteriota; class Blastocatellia; order RBC074; family RBC074; genus RBC074. The sequence continues at coordinate 28,137 of JANRKX010000015.1, forward strand.
ACTTCCTTTTTGGCCACTGAAAGCCCGTAAAGATTTGCGCGCGTTCCGCTTTCCTGTTCGACCCAGTTTTTGCCGCCATCACCCGAACGCAAAATCGTTCCGTTCCAACCGACGATCCATCCCTGGTTGCCGACAAAACCGACGTTGACCAAAGTTTCTTTGGTGTCCACAGCGACACGCTCCCAATTTTCGCCACCATTCGACGTGCGAAGAATCACGCCTTCTTCACCGACCACGATGGCGGTATCTTTCCCACGCGCTTCGATGTGATAAAGGTGGCTTCGGACGCTGCTGTTTTGTCGTTCCCAGTTTTTGCCGCCGTCGTCCGTGTAAAGAATGATTCCCTTGTCGCCGACGATCCAGCCTTGCCTGTCGTTGACGAATTTCAAGTGAACCAGTTCTTCCTGAGTTCCACTTTCCTGCGACGCCCAACTCAGTCCACCGTCGTTGCTGTGCAGGATTCTGCCGTGAGTTCCGACGACCCATCCCAAGTTTTTGTTGGCAAAAACGATGCTGTAAAACTCCGGCGCGTCTCTTTTTCCCGCTGCATCGAATTGAAAAACGGGGTCCCAAATGCTGCCGCCGTTCTGTGTTCGATAAATTTTTGCGCCGCTGGTAATCATCCAGCCTTCTTCCCGATTGCGAAAAAAGATGTCGCTGATGTTTCCATCCACTCTGGCGTTATGCGGCAGCCATTCACGCCCACCGTCCTGAGTGACGTGAACGATGCCTTTGTCGCCGACCACCCATCCCAGACGGGAATCAACAAAGAAAACGACATTGAGGTCTTGTTTCGACCGGTCTTGAAAGGCGACATTCCACTGCGCTTTGGCGTCAATTGCCGCCAACAGAAACAGCACTGCCCCAATCGGGGCAAAATTTCGAAGCTTCATAAATTCTCCTTCTCGGTTTTTTTCCGGCAGGTGGTCACCGGTGAAATTGTGTGGCCGGTTGCGAACGGTTGGTCGGACGCGCCCCCAGATTTGGAACGCGAAGTTTGAAATCTATTGAGCCGTTTCGCTGACCGAAGGCAATTACCCGTCCCAAAGATTCGACCGCTTCTTCCAGAACTCGATCGCGGCTGGCAATCAAATCAGAAATCCGCGTTTCGATTTGTTGATCGGGTTTGACGCCAATGCCTTCGATGCGGCGGCCAAATGCCGAACGGTAATCAGTGTCGCTGATGTTCAGTTTGCCGCCATCGGGAAGTTTGATTGTTCGGCTGACGCCGAGCAAACACCCGCAAGTCGCCGGATTGGAGCCGATAATCAAGGCGCGTTTTCGTTCCTGCATTGCCGCCGCAAAGATTTCCGCTCCGCTGGCGGAACGCGAACTGACCAAAACGATCAACGGTTCGCGGTAAAGATTACGAAGCTTGATCGTGCGTCTTCGCGTCGAACGCCCAAATCGCGTGATGAATTCTCCCAAGTCGGTTTCTTCGGGAAAAAAGTAACTGGCCAGTTGCGTCACGGTCGTAACAAATCCGCCGCCGTTGTTTCGTAAATCCAGAATCAATCCTTGCGTGCCCTGCATCTGTTGCATGGCCTGATCGAAGTCGCGTTCGATTTCCGGGCCGAATCCGGTCAATTCGATGTAACCGACTTTGTACGGCAACTGGCGCGCAACCACTCTGCGTTGAAATTCCGTGTAACGGCGAATCAATTCAACGGATTTGCGCTGGCCTTCGCCGTCAACAAAGGCGGCTTTCAATGTGGTGTCGCGCGGGCCGTAAAACAGCCGGTCGTAACTTTGCAGTTCCGAAGCAATCGTAGTCGAACTGTCGCCAACTTCCGTTCGCAACCGCAGCAAAGCTTTTTCAACTGATTCGCCGTTCACTTCGGCGACGACAAACCCCTGACGAATGCCTTGCTTTGCGGCTTCCGAACCTGGTTCGACCCAGGTGACAACTGGTTTGCCTTCGATTTGGCGAACGATCAAACCGACCGAAAGTCCCGACGGGCGATAACGATCAAAACCATCTTCGGGCGAATAAATCCGCGTGTGAGCATCGCCCAGCTTGCCGATCATCTGGCGTAGCGCGCGATAAAACTCGGCGTTGTTCGTCGCCGATTCCGCCACCGGGCGAAACGCTTCACGCTGTTCGCGCCAATCAATGCCGCGAAAGTTTCGGTCGTAATAATTGTCGTAAATCAGCCGCCATACCTGATCGAAAACCTTGACCCGGTCTTCGCGCGGCAGCGCAGAAGACGGCGCGCCGTTCGACGGTGAAGACGCTTGTTGTGTGTATGCGGTTTGCGGCCAAGCGGCCAACAATGCGGCGAAAAAAAAGCAGGAAAGACTGGTTGCCAGTAAAAACTTGCGCGTCATGACAAAAGCAGTTGGTTGAATGGAAGTTTATGGTTTTGGGCGTTGTCCCGGAATTTGCGACGGGGGCTTTTTGATGTCGCGCAAGCTGCGTTTGAGCTTTTCGATTTCTTCTTGCCGTTCAGCCTGCGAAAGGGGGCGGCGGAAATTATACCTGACCAACCCCTGAAGTGTTAGCTTCTTTCCGTCTCTTTCGGCAGGTTTGAAGCGTAATTTTTTGACCGTCGCGATTGCCGATTCATCCAGCCCGAACCCCGCCCATCTGACGACTTCTATTTCACCGACGGTTCCGTCTTCGCGGAAGACGGCCTCAAGCTCGACCGTCGCCGTGATGCCTGCCAAATCGGCTTGTTCGGTGTAATCCGGTTTCAACCGCTGATAAAAAAAAGGCTGTTGAACTCCAGTCGCCGTCAAATCGTCTGTCAGAACTTCGACCGCAGGCGGCAACGGCTGGAAGTTTTCGATCACCGCAGCGTGATGCTTTCGAGCGGCCAGCATTGCGTCGGCATAACGCGGCCAGGCCTGTTTGATTGCAACTCGCAGCTTTTCTTTCGATTTGATTTCGGTTTCAGATTTCGCGCTTTCAAAAGAAAACAGGATCAATTTTCCGGTTCTGGCTTCGACGAAAAACAGCCCGGCCAATGTTTCAAAATATGCCTGTTCGCCGCTCGCGCCAACCAACCGCCGCGTCGAAAGCGTTTTGCCGAGCACAAAAAAATCGCAGCCCAAGCTTTGTCCCAACGAACGAGCTTCGTCGCGGCTGAGGTTCAAGCTGCCGCTGTAGCCCGCGCCGCGCGTGGCCGCTCTGACCAAATTGGCGTCGAGCAGTTCAAATTCCGGTGTCACCGATTGGCGAAGCGCGGCAGAAAGTTCGCTGCCGCCATCGCCGACAAAATCAATCATGGCCAATCGAATCGGCGACTGCCCAAAAACGAAATCAAAAGGCAAAAGGCAAACGGCAAATATCAAAAATGCCCGCCGCCAGACTGCCGACTGCCAGAGCGAAACAGCTCGAAGGCAGAAATTTTTGACTTTTGATATTTGCCTTTTGCCTTTTGATTTCATTCCGATTTCATTCGATTGCCGCGCTCGCTTCGATTGGAAAACACAACCGATGAAGCTCGTATCCGCGCATCACGCGCACAACGCTCGAAACTTCGGCAATGTCCACCAGTTCGCCGCCTTCGCTACGTTCGATCAGCAGCCGGGCTTTGCCTTCTGGACGATAGTAACTGTAGTAAGGAATGTCCGCCGCGCGGTCTTCGATCAGGTAATACGCCGGGTCGAATCCGGCGACGGCAATTTTTCGACCGGCTTCGGCGATAAAGCCGGCGCGTTCGGCTTCAGGCATTTCCAGATCAACGGCTCGGAACAATCGTCGCTCGATGAATCGCCGAGCCAGGTCATTCAAAATCGCATCCGGTTCGCGCGACCACTGTTTGATGTGAAACATCACGTCGTGATCGTCAAAGCGCAGGTATTCCGCCGTCGTCAATTTTTCGCCTTGCAGCACGCGCTCCATTACGGAATCGGCGACGACGAAATTCAGCTTGCCAGACTTCATCAATTCAACCGCGCGGCGAAGAATGCTGTTGAGCACGGCTTCGGCGGAACGCAGGCTGCGATGAAAATAGACCTGCCGAAACATATAAAATCGCGCCTGCAAATACTCTTCGACGGCGAACAGCCCGTTGGCTCCGACGAAAATACGTTCGTTGGCTTCGTCAATTTCCAGCGCGTGAATGATCCATTCCAGATCGTAATTTCCATACTTTGCGCCGGTCATCAAACTGTCGCGCAGCAGATAATCGAACCGATCCACATCCAGTTGCGAAGAAACCAGATCGCCGATGAACGCCGGGCGAAAGCGATGTTCGATTGCCGCGACGATTTTGCCGGGCAGCGCGGCATCGAATTCGGCCAGGCGCCTGTGAATTTCAGTTGCCGGGTCGGCGATGATTTCCGTCGTCCAGCGTTCGTGATTTTGCTTCAGGATTTTTTCTATGACGTGAGAAAACGGGCCGTGCCCCAGGTCGTGCAACATCGCCGCCACGCGGGCGACCACACGAGCTTCGTCGCTGATCGAATAACGTTTGCCGAGGTGATCCAGCACGCGCGTCATCACGTGCATCACGCCCAGACTGTGCGTGAACCGCGAATGTTCTGCGCCTTGAAAGGTGTACATCGCCAGGCCGAGTTGTTTGATGTACCGCAACCGCTGAAATTCGGGTGAATTTATCAACCGCACCAACAGCGCATCATCGGGTTGCGCCAGCGAAAGCGCGATGATGTTGTGAACCGGATCGCGGTAAAGTCGTTCCATAAATCGCTGGTCGGGAATCGGTTGCCGACAATGCTCAGACCGTTTGCATCAGCCGAGTCAGCAGCGCCGCTCGGCGAGGAATGTCGCCGACGATGATGTGTTCATGATCGGCGTGCGCGCCTGAACCGTCCACGCCAAGTCCGTCCAGCGTAGGCACGCCAAGCGCCGCCGTGAAGTTTCCGTCCGAGCCTCCGCCAACGACTGCGTCTTTCAGGTCAAAGCCTAGCTCGGCGGCCAAATCGCGCGCATGTTCGTAAAGCGCAATGTTGTTTTCCGAACGCGGCATCGGCGGACGGTTGATGCCACCGGTGATTTCCAATTGCGCGTCCGCCAGAACAGGCTGCAAGCCGCGAATTTCGCTGACGATCCGTTCGCCATCTTCGGGTGCCCAGAACCGCACGTCCACTTTGGCCGACGCTTCTGCCGGAACGACGTTGATCGCCGTGCCGCCGTTCATCATGCCTACGCTGATGGTGACGCCTCGCTCGTGATCGTTCATCGCCGCCAACCGCAAAACCTGATGCGAAAGCTCGACATTGGCGTTGACGCCTTTGCGCGGATCGAGTCCGGCGTGCGCGGCTCGGCCAATCGCGCGAACGCCGAAAACGCCGATGCCTTTGCGACCGGTTTTGACCACGCCGCCGGTAATGGGCGGCTCCAACACCAAAGCCGCCGCCGAGCGTTTGGCTTCTTCTTCAACCAGCGTGCGCGAAGTCTTGCTGCCGATTTCTTCGTCGCAAGTCAGCAGCAACGTGACCGGGCGTTTGGTTTGCAAGCCCAAACTGCGAATCGCGTTCAGAGCCTGGATAGCAATCACAATCCCCGATTTCATGTCGAAAATTCCCGGACCATGTGCGGCTCCTTCGGGAGTCAGGCGAAACGGCATCCGAGCCAACGTTCCGACCGGCCAGACGGTATCCAAATGGCCGATCACCAGAACTTGAGGCTCCGACCGATCGTGACCGAAATCGAATCTGGCTCGCAGATGAGTTCCGTATCCGGCTTGGGCGGTGAGTTCGATTTGGCCACCCAATTCGGACAACTGACGGGCGACAAAGTCGGCAATTTCGTTGAGTCTGGCTTCTTCTTTGGACGTGGTTTCGCGCTCCACCAGGACGCGAATCGAGTCCAAAATAGAGGCCTGAATAGCGTTGAAGTGGTTCAATAAACTGGACATAGGCGTGTTTGACAAAGCAATCGAATAATGCACAATACGCCTTCATCTGACAAGCTCTTAAGATAATCGTTAGCACTGCACCGTAAAACTCCTTCAAGATTACCTGGCTCGTCATTCATCATTTGAAGTCATCATTTGAGGATTGAGCGAATAGTGTTGATCGTGAATCGAGGCAAACCGTCAACGAAAAAACTCAGGGTGACGGTTGAAAAAGTTTGTAGTGCGGTAACTATTGCCTCGTTTCCGGCGTCTATGGCGCTGTCTTAAGAAAGCTGGTCAGACCCGTCGGGCCTTTGCATCGTCACGGCTCGCCAATCTCCAAAACCAAAAAAACAATTTCTGGGACAAAACTCTAAGTTTAGAGATCAAGAACGCAGACTGTGGAGGAATAATTCAATGAAGAAGTTTAGTTTTCTGTTCGCCTTGACGTTGTTGGCCAGCGCCATCGCGGTTTCCCCTGTCAAAGCGCAGGATGACAAGCAGGCGGAGTTTGAACGTGTTTGGTATGACACCTGCTTTACCAAAAAGGATAAAGACAAGTGTTACCAACTTTCTAAGGAATTGATTGCCACTTACCCTAAAAGCACATATATCCCAAACGCGACAACAATTGTAAAAACCAGGGACGACATTGAAACTTACAACAAGGCAAATGAGAAGTTTCAAGCTGCGCTGAAGGCTTACTACTCAGCTCCTGACGGCAATAAGCTGGATCAATTGTTCAGTGCGGGAGAAGAATTTCTGAAGATTGTACCCAATAATCATTTTGTTGTCGGCCAAATGGCGCTTGCTGGCGCTCATGGAAGCATCGGCCAGATTTACAAGAACTTCGACAAGGTCAAAGGCTATGGTGAAAATGCACTCAAGCTTTTTGAATCAACGACTCCGGCTGAAAACTGGAAACAGGAAGACTGGAATAATCTCCGTGACATCGTCCAGGCTCAAATCAATCAGTTCCTGGGTTTCCGATTGATTGAGACCAAAGGTGACAAAACCGAAGCCGTCGGATTCCTGACCAAATCCACAATGGTCAAAGGCAAAGAAGGCGCTGGTTGGAAAGACCCGAACAATTACTGGCTGCGTGTGACCATTTTCCAGGAAGAATATCAGGCGATTCGTTCTGAATATGACAACCTGCCCAGCGACGAAGCGAAAACCGGCGAGCAAGGCAAAGCGATTTTGGCCAAAGCCTTCGCGGTGATGGATGAAAAGTTGATCCCGGATTATGCGCGCGTGATGGCGACAGCCACCAAACCCGAAACCAAATCCTTGCAAGATGCCGCCAAGGGATTCTTGGACGCTTATTGGAATTACCGCACCAAAGCGCCGGAAAAATCGGCTGAATTCGTAAAAGCATTCAGCGCCGATCCGACCGTTGCCAGCCCGACGATTCCGGTCAAGGTGGAAGAAAACGATCCGGCGACATTGCAAGCTCCGACTGGTCCGGCGGCTGGAACCGTCAAACTTTCCAGTGGCGGGGCCCCCGGAGCAGGCGGAAAATCTGCGAACGGCAACGGCAAAGCTGCTACGACCACCAAAGGCAAAGCTGCTCCGAAAGCAACGCCGAAGAAACGCAATAAGTAATCGTGTTTCACCTGTAATCTCAGAAATTCACAGTGACAAAAGCCAGCCTCATTTTTGAGTGCTGGCTTTTGTCACTGTGACGAACCAATCTTGAACCTGTTACCGTGACTGATCTGGAAACATTCGAAGAAAACCTGAATCAGTTGGAAGACGAAATCAGGTATTACTTTCGTGATCGTTCGTTGTTGCGACGCGCGTTGACCCACCGTTCGTTTGCCAACGAACAGCCTGAACCTCGCCCGCCACACAACGAAGCTCTGGAGTTTTTGGGCGACGCAGTGCTTGAGTTTCTGGTCAGTTCCTGGCTGTTGGAGCTTTATCCCAACCTGAGCGAAGGCACGTTGTCCAAAATGCGCGCCTACATGGTCAGTGCCGTCAACCTGCAAAAACAGGCTGTGTTGATGCAACTCGGCAATTATTTGCTGCTGAATCGCGGCGAAGAAAAAACCGGTGGCAGGAAAAAGTCTGCGCTTCAGGTTGACGCTTACGAAGCGGTAATCGCGGCCATTTACCTGGATCGCGGAGTCGAAGCCGCCAAGGAATTTATCCGGCGCGAATTCGCCGCCACCTTGAGCGAAATTGATCCGACGAACCTGACCAAAATGGATTACAAAACGGCGTTGCAGGAACGATTGCAATCGCATGGACTGCCTACGCCGAATTACGCCATCATCGAAAGCCTGGGGCCGGATCACAACCGCATCTTTCAAATCGAATTGCGCGTCAACGGATTGTGTCTGGCGACAGGTGAAGGCACGACCATCAAAAGTGCCCATCAAGCTGCCGCCGCGTCTGCGTTGGACAATCTGGATGAACTGATCGTACGAGTTAAAGAAGCCATTACCATTCAAACCGAAACTGCCAATATCGTCGCCGAGCCAGGCCAAAACGGTTTGGGCTTAAAAGTCGAATCCTCAATGAACGAACATGATTGAAGCCGATCCGACAAACAGCCGCCAGCAATTTTTTATCGCTGCTGCGTTATCGCTGTTTGTGTTCGTTGCTTATTACTTTTCCAACCCTCAATCCGGGAACTTTTACGATTACACGCTGCGAATTGCCGCGGTGATGCTCGACGGAAAACTGGGTTTGGAAGAGCAGCCGCCCAACTGGCTGAACGAAATGATTCCGCACAACGGCAAATACTATTCGGCATTTCCGCTGGGCAGCGTGTTGACGATGATGCCGCTGGCGGTTCTGCAAAAACTGCATCTGCTCAATCAGTTTCCGGGAACGTTTTTGGCGGCGTTGCTGGCAGCAATCACAACCTGGCTCAGTTTTTTGCTGACTGGAAAATACAGCGACAATCTCTGGCGACGGAGTTTGCTGGCACTGTTTCCTGCGCTGGCTACGTGGATGTGGCCCAATCTGGCCTTTGCCGGAGCCTGGCACATCGCGCTTGGAGTTGCCGTCGCGGCGCAATTGGCCGCGTTGTATTTTTCGCTGGTCAATCCTAAACCGTTTTGGGCCGGATTGTTCTTTGCCATCGCTTTTGGCAATCGAACCGAAATCCTGTTGCTGGCGCCGGTGTTCTTTTACCTGCTTTACAAAAATTGCTGCGCTAATCAGGAAACGCCACTTGGGTTGCTGGGTATCATTGATAAGTTTGCTGCCATTCCAATGTCTTTGGGCATAGCGACTTTGTTGTACAACTATGCTCGGTTTGGCTCTCCCTTCGATTTCGGCTATGCGCGAATTCCCGGCGTGCTGGAAGAGCCATGGTATTTGCACGGCATCTTTTCCATTCACGCCATTCCGGGCAATTTCTGGGCGATGTTGCTGGAAACCTGGAATCGAATCCCGGACTATCCGTATTTTGTTCCGACGGGATTGGGCGGTTCGATTTTGTTGCATTGCCCGTTTTTGATTTTCCTGTTTCGGCGCGGAACCACTGACGCCCAGTTGAAATGGTTGGCGTGGGGAGCAATCGCTTTGCTGACGTTGGTTCTGTGGCTGCACGGCAATCCCGGAGGCTGGCAGATTTCCTATCGTTACGCGATGGTGTTGCTGCCCTGGATGCTGGTGATCTTTCTGGAAAGCGCACCGAAGAAACTCACTCTGCTCGAAATCGTTTTGTTTTTGCTGTCGGTCGCCATCAATGCTTATTCGACTTGGCTGTTTTTACGAACCAACTACATCAACCCTTCTTACCAATGAACTCAGCGACAATTTAACTCAACTGACTTCTTCAATATTTCCAAGCCGCTTCCGATCAATACCTGTGTGAACTTTGACATCCAGATAAAAGAGCCAAATCAGAGCAAGCAATAACGGCAATGAGATTGACCAGCGAAAGTTTACGAATAACGAAAATAACGCTGCCGTTACGGCCAAGCTCGTTATTCCAAGATGGCCAGTCATTGAGAAATGCTGTCTGGCCTTGGGACGCGTCATAAAACGTTCCCATAATGGGAAATTCCCAGGTAGCTCTGATCCTTCAAGTATTTTGGGTTCAAGATATTCACGACAATAAACACCAATCCGCCTAATTGAAAAGGTGTAACTCTGGATCAGGTAATCAAGGAAGATTGCCGCGAAAGCTGGCACAACCAAAATCACTATGGGTACTTTATCCAAATTGGCAACGATTACTCCAATGCCAGTGCTAACCAATGTGATTTTGAACCCAATCACTTGGGCACGAATCTTCTGACTTTCAACCAATTCTTTCCTCAACTCGACCAGCACGTTCCAACAAATATCGGCAGCGTTTTTCTTGCTATCGCTCATCTCTTTTGCTCCATATTCTTCGTTTATAAAAATGTGAGAGGGCAGAAATGGCAAAAACTGCTTGCCAAGGTTAATCCGCAAAAGTGCCCCTAAAGATTGCTGTCGTGACTAGGCGAAAGCGATACTACTATTGGCATTTGTGGTGAGCAAGAATTTGAGGTGCAATGTTCGAAGAGGTTCAAGCCAAATCCATACTCAATGCGACCGGCGGGTTTCTGGCCAGCTACACGCATTCGCTGAATGCCTATCAAGGCTGTGCGTTCGGCAAAAATTCCTGTCCGTATTGTTACGTCCGAGCCATGCCCGTGCAGCGATTTTCCGGCAAAGTTTGGGGCGAATGGGTGAAAGCCAAACTCAATGCGCCGGAGCTGCTGCGACAGGATTTGGAAAAAACTCTGCGCAAAGGTCAATTCGGCAAGCTGAAAATTTTCATGAGCACGGCGACCGACCCTTATCAAGGCGCGGAAGTTCGGCTGCAACTTACCCGCAAAGTGTTGGAAGTTTTTGCCAGCGCCGGAGAATTTGGATTGCTGGTGGTGCAAACGCGCTCGCCGTTGATTGAACGCGACATGGATGTGCTGGCTCGATTGGGCAAACGTGCCTGGGTCAGCTTGACGATTGAAACCAACCGCGAAGAAGTCCGGCGGCAAATTACGCCCGCTTCGCCCAGCATTGCTCGCCGACTGGCGACGCTGGAAAAACTGACAGGCGCCGGGTTGAACGTTCAGGCGGCAATTAGCCCAATACTGCCTTGCGACGCCGAACAGTTCGCCGACCTGATTGCGCCGCGGGCTTCGCGGGCGGTGGTGGACACTCTGATTCACGGTGACGGAGCCAACGGACGCCGCAGCACCGAACTTGGAATGCCTGAACTGTTGCGCCGGTTGGGGTATGAAAACTGGCTGGAAGAAACCGCGCATCTGCCGTTGCTGGAAATGTTAATCCAAAAAATGGGCGCAGAACGTGTCGGATTCAGTCAGGAAGGCTTCAATCTGCTTTGTTAATCGCCAAATTTCCCCTAAAAAAGCCTTTGCCAACCGCTCTGGAAGCCGGGTAAGATGCGCGCGATGGAAATATCCCACTCTCAATTTTGACGGCACACTGTGAAAGCTTTTGAGAAGTTTTTGGCAAAGTGTTTGTTGGTTATGAGCGAGATCAGATTTCCAGTCGCGCCTGCTCACTAGCATCAACGGTGAATGCGCCGTCCACAGCAGTTTTCGGTTTGCGCAGTCGGTAGTTAGAGAGTCGGTAGTTTTGCAATTCCTGAAGCAGCTCAGTTCGTCGTCTGTTGGTTCTTTTATTCGCTCAGTCACGATTGCGTTAGCCGGAGACCGTTTCCGCCCGCCAGTGTGTCTGCTTCCCCAGTACTTCAAAGAGGAAATCTTATGTCAGTTCGTTTGTACGTCGGTAATCTGCCCTTCAGCGTGTCGGAGCAGGATTTGGAAGAAATTTTTGCCCAGGTCGGAACGGTCGAATCCACCAACATCGTGACAGATCGTGACACCGGACGTTCGCGCGGATTCGCGTTCGTCGAAATGGAAACGCAGGAAGCGGCGGATGCTGCGATCCAGAATTTCCATGGTCGTGAACTCGATGGTCGCGCGTTGACTGTCAACGAAGCGCGTCCGCGTGAAAGCCGTCCGCCGCGTAGCGGTGGCTTTGGCGGCGGTGGCGGCTTTGGCGGCGGCGGCGGTCGCGGCGGCGGCTTCGGCGGCGGTCGTGGCGGCGGCGGCGGTCGTGGCGGCGGCGGCGGTCGCGGCGGTGGCGGTCGTGGCGGAGATCGCGGCGGTTACGGCGGTGGCGGTCGCGGCGGAGATCGCGGCGGTTACTAAACTCAATCGCTTTTCAACAAACGGCGAAACGAGAAAGATTCCTTCTTCATCGTTTCGCCGTTTTTCTTTTTCGTTGAACCTCTCTCAATTCCCGCCTCAGCTTGCTTGAGTGTAAAATCCGCGGCGTTCCAAGCAGTCTCTTCTTCTAAACAATCAAAACCATCCGGGAGGTAAGTCGTGAACCCTTTTCGCCGTCTTTTTCTGTTCTGCCTATTGCTGGCAATCGCTCTGCCATTCGTTGATTCAAAGGCTGACGCTCAGCAGTTTTCTCCGTCGTTGTACCAAAGCATGCGCTGGCGCAACATCGGCCCGTTTCGCGCCGGGCGGACGGTCGGCGCTGTGGGTATTCCCGATCAGCCAAACGTCTTTTTCATCGGCGTCAATAATGGAGGCGTTTGGAAAACCACCGACGCCGGGCGAACCTGGAAACCGATTTTCGACGATCAACCGACCGGTTCCATCGGCGATGTGGCTTTGTCGCCCGCCAATCCGAATATCATCTATGTCGGCAGCGGCGAAGGCTTGCCGCTGCGTCCCGACCTTTCCGTCGGCGATGGGATTTACAAATCCACAGACGGCGGCAAGACCTGGAAAAATATGGGGCTGCGCGACGGCCAGCAAATCGGCGGTTTGGCGGTGGACGAAAAAAATCCGAATCGAGTTTTCGCGGCGGTTTGCGGTCATCCTTTCGGCCCGAACAAAGAGCGCGGCGTTTACCGTTCGCTGGACGGCGGCGAAACCTGGCAGCAAGTTTTATTCAAAGACGAAAACGTCGGCGCGATTCAGGTGACGATTGATCCGTCGAATCCGCAAACGGTTTACGCCGACTTGTTTGAAGTCCGCCACGGCCCCTGGGAAAACGGTTCGTGGCAAGGGCCGGGCAGCGGGCTTTATAAATCCACCGACGGCGGCACGACCTGGCGGCAATTGACCAAAGGTTTGCCGACCTTCGAGCAAGGTTTGGGCAGAATCGGTTTCGACATTTCGCGCAGCAATCCGAACATCTTGATGGCAACGGTGGACGCCGACCAACAGCACGGCGGCATTTATCGCAGCGAAGATGGCGGGATGAGCTGGACGAAAGTCAGCGGCGACGGGCGCACCTGGGGACGCGGTTCGGACTTTGCCGAAATCAAAATCCATCCGAAAAACCCCGACACGGTTTTTGTCGGCAACACGGCTTCGTACAAATCCACTGACGGCGGCAAAAGCTGGACGAGTTTGAAAGGCGCGCCGGGCGGTGACGATTACCATCGCATTTGGATCAATCCGTCGCAGCCCGACGTGATGATTTTTGCCACCGATCAAGGCGCAACAATCACCGTCAACGGCGGCGAAACCTGGAGCAGTTGGTACAACCAGCCTACGGCGCAGATGTATCACGTCATCACCGACAATCGCTGGCCTTACTGGGTTTACAGCGGACAGCAGGAAAGCGGTTCGGCGGCGGTCGTCAGCCGCAGCGATTACGGCGCAATCACCTGGCGCGATTGGCGCACCGTAGGCGTTGACGAATACGGTTACGCCGCGCCCGATCCGCTCAACCCCGACATCACCTACGGCGGCAGGATCACGCGCTTCGATTGGAAAACCGGCCAAGTGCAAAACGTCGCGCCCGAAGCCCTGCGCGGCGGCAAGTACAGAACGCTGCGAACCATGCCAGTCATCTTTTCGCCGGTGGACAAAAAGACTTTGTATTTTGCGACCAACGTTTTGTGGAAAACGCTGAACGGCGGCAACAGTTGGGAAATCATCAGCCCGGATTTGAGCCGAGAGAAATACGACGTGCCGGAAAGCGTCGGCAAATACCGAACGCCGGAAATGGCGACCATGCCGCGCCGAGGCGTCATTTACACCGTTGCGCCTTCGCACAAAAACATCAACACCATCTGGGCGGGAACCGATGACGGCTTGATTCACCTGACGCGCGACGGCGGCAAAAACTGGACGAACATCACGCCGCCGGATTTGAAATCCTGGATGAAAGTTTCGCTGATGGACGCCGGACACTTTGACGACGACACGGTTTATGCGGCGATCAACACGCTCAGGATTGATGACCTTCGCCCGCACATTTACCGCACGCGTGACGGCGGCAAAACCTGGAAGCACATCACAAACGGCATTCCCAACGGAACCATCGTCAACGTCGTCCGCGAAGACCCGCAACGCAAAGGCTTGCTCTTTGCCGGAACCGAACAAGCAGTGTTCGTCAGTTTCGATGACGGCGAAAACTGGCAATCGTTGCGATTGAACATGCCCGCGACTTCGATCCGCGATTTGGTTATCAAAGACGACGACATAGTGGTCGGCACGCACGGGCGCAGTTTCTGGATTCTGGACGACATCACGCCGCTGCGGCAGTTGACGCCTGAAGTGGCCAACGCCGCCTCACACTTGTTCAAACCTCAAACGGCGATTCGCGTTCGGCGCAGCCTGAACACGGACACGCCGATTCCGCCCGAAGAGCCGATGGGTGAAAACCCGCCCGACGGCGCGATCATCAATTACTGGCTGAAAGCCGACGCCCGCGAAGTGACGCTGGAAGTGCTGGATAAAAGCGGCAAGCTCGTTCGTCGTTATTCGAGCGATGATCCGCCCGAACAAATTGACATAAACCGGCAACCGCATCCGACGTACTGGATGCGCCCACAGCAAACACTTTCGACCAAATCGGGAATGCAGCGTTGGGTGTGGGATTTGCGCTACGCCCCGCCGGCGGGCTTTGCGCGCAGCTATTCGATCAACGCGATTTACCGCAACACGCCGCCTTCGCCCGAAGGCCCGCTCGTTCATCCGGGCGAATACCAACTGCGGCTAACCGTGGACGGCAAAGCGCAGACCCAAACCTTGACGGTGAAAATGGATCCGCGCGTGACCGTCGCTGCCGAAGCCTTGCAACAACAGAACACGCTTTCCCTGCAATGTTACGAAGGCATCGCGCAAATTCGCGGCATTCAAACCGAAGTCCGCAAACTGCGCGAACAGTTGAAAGACCGCAAAGACAAAGCCGCTGCTCTGGCCGCAACGATTGACGATCTGGACAAAAAAGCCTCCGCACTGGAAGGCCGCAGCGCAGGCCTGGACTTTTTCGGCGTCAGCAACCGCGAACCCGGCTTGGCCGGCATCGCCAACGGCTTTTTGTCGCTGATGAACCTGCTGCAAGGAGCCGACGCCGCGCCGACTTCGCAAGCCGCCGCCGCCGTCGGCGACCAAACCCGCACGCTGAAAGAACTGCAGGTTCGGTGGGAAGAGTTGAAAAGCAAAGACGTGAAGTCGCTGAACGACCAACTGAGCAAAGCAAATCTGCCGACCATACCGCAATAACTGTAACGGCTCTGCCGCCTGATGTGCGGAAGGTTGCAAACCTTCCGCACATCAGGCGGCAGAGCCGTTACAAAGTCAGTTTGATAATTTTGCCAAATCTGACTGGGTTCCGCTTTGATATAAAAATCAGCTTGCTACAGCGGGATCACTGCAATTCACCATCCAAGGAATGCCGAACTGGTCAGTCAGCATGCCGAAACGCAACGCCCAGAAAGTTTGTTGCAACGGCATGTTCACCTTTCCGTTTTCTGCCAAAACGTTAAAGACGCGCTCTGCTTCGGCGACATCGTCAATGCCGAGCGAAACACAAAAGCCATTTGGTTGTGTGTAATATCCCGGAGGGCTGTCGGCTCCCATGATAAGCACTCCGCCGATTTCGATGGTGGCGTGCATGATTTGATCGCTGCATTCTGCCGGAAATTGCCCCGCCATCGGCGAATCTTTGTAACTCAGCGAAAACAGCGGTTTTGCGCCAAGATGCTGTTCGTAAAACTTGAAGGCGGCGGCGCATTGGCCGTTAAAGTTCAAATGTGGATTCAATTTCATAGCGTGTTCCTTTCGTTGAAAAATTTGGTTCAGTCGTGCTGTCACCAAACTCAATTGCTGGCGGTCAGCTTTTGGGTTTGCGCGACACGAACAGTTCGCGGTCGTATTCGTCGCGGATAATTTCCGTCTGAAAACCAGTTTCCTGTAACAGCCGCAGCCAATCGGCACGATAGAACAATCCGTGAACATGTTGTTCGTACTCGATTCGTGGCGGTTGATTGCCTTCACGCAACACGTAAACGTATTCGGTCACGCAGTGCGTATCGTCTTCGTCGGGGTCATACATCCATTCCAGATAACGCAGCGCGCGTTCGTTGCCGTCGCGCCCGCCGTGGTCTGTGGATGGTTCAAACGTTTCGCGTAAATGGTCAGGCACAAACAGCGCAATGCCGCCTGGGCGGCAATGGATAAACGCGGTTTCCATCGCTCGGCGCAGTTCGTGCAGAGTCGTCATGTAATCAATGGCGTCGTGCAAAAAGACGACATCGAATTCACGGCCTAACCGCAAAGTCTGCATATCGCCAACCAGATGTTGGCATTCAGGATTCAGCGCGCGACTGACTGCCAGCATTTGCGGCGATAAGTCGGTCAGTGTCATTTGCGCCAGGTGTTGTTTGAAATAGAAAGCGTTATTGCCGCCGCCGCTGCCCAACTCAAGTAGCGAAGTTGGGGGCGAAGAGCTTGTCTCCGACATCACCTGCAAAAAGAACGCGGCTTCATCGGCGTAATCTTCCAACGGCGAAAACAGAGGCCACCAGCTTGCCAGTTCATCGTAAAGTTTGAGCATGGTTATTCAAAGTTTAACGACGCAACGGAAGATGCACACGCAACCTCTCATCACGCAGATACAACCCACCCCAAAGCAACACGCCAAACAGAATCGGTATGAAGAAAGGTTCGCCCACGCGAATGTGAGTGGATGCAGCACCGCCCAGATAGCCGGTCAACAAAATCGCCCCCAACACTGCCGTGCGCGGAATGAGATACAGCACGGTGCAAAGCACTTCGACGATGCCGATGACGAGAAGCGATTGCTGTGGATATCCATACTTGATGAAACCTTCCATCGCTTGCGGAGCGTTCGACAATTTGAAGTAGGCGCTGAGAAACAATAATGGCATAGGCAAAAGGCTCAGCGCCCAACTGCTCCAGAACGCTTTTCCTGAAACTGCGCCAACTTTTGTCGTCAGCGGAATAACAGCGTGTAATCGTCTTTCGCGCCAATAAAGTCCGCCCCACAACAGTGCGCCAATCAAGACCGGGAAAAGAATCGGAAACCATCCTCCACCCATGCGAACGTGCGTGTTGACTGCGCCGCCCAGATACCCGGTCAGTAAAATTGCGCCCAACACGGCTGTCCGTGGAATCAGGTAAATGATTGTACAGACCAACAACACTGCGCCAATCGGCATAATCAGGTGTTCGGGATAACCAAGCTTTACCGTCGCTTCCACCACCACCGCAGGTTTGGCGAATTTGCCCACCGCGTCGAAAAGCAGAAATAACGCAGGCAAGCCGCTGAGAATGCTACTCGTCCAAAGTTGTTTTTTAGCAATCGGGGCAATCGTAGACATTTGGTTTTCTCCCTTTCATTTGCCTGTTTATTCAGACCCTCTTCAAAGTTATAGGTTGCTATTTTATCGGCTCATACCGCATCGCCACCGCGCCTGAGCCGAACTCCAATCGCCCGACGAGTTTCAAATTAACATGCTTTGACAGCCCCGCGAACAACGTTGGCCCGTGGCCAGCCAGTCTGGGCTGCACGATGAATTCGTATTCATCAATCAATCCCAGTTCCGCCAACGCCAGCGGGAGCTTCACACCTCCCACGAGCAAGCCATTGCCTGGCTCCTGCTTGAGTTGTTGAACAGCCTTGCCCAGATTCCCGCGCAAGAGTTCCGCGTTCCAATCAACTTGGTGCAGGGTGTTCGATACGACGTACTTCTTGGCCGCATCAATCGTACGGGCAAAGGGCATCATCCAATCGGCTAATCCTGCCGTCGGCGGTCGGAACGCTGCCTCCATCATTTCGTAAGTCACCCGGCCAAAGATGAGGGCGTCAGCCTGGGCGATGCTCTCAGTTGCGTGACGATGCAATTCTTCGTCTGGGATCATAACTTGATGATCGCAACACCCGTCCAATGTGATGTTGATGGAATATCGAAGGGGACGCATCCTGATTCATCCTTTCTGCTTTGGTGATTGTCTATGGTTTGCGCTTACGCCGTTTCGAGCGCCGCGATGTCGAGCTTTTTCATTTGCAGCATCGCCTGCATCGCGCGCCCGGCTTTGGCCGGATCAGGATGTGACAACAGCTTCGGCAACACCGTAGGCACGATTTGCCACGACAAGCCGAATTTGTCTTTGAGCCAGCCGCACGGTTGTTCTTGTCCGCCCGCCGAAAGTTTTTCCCAGTAATGATCTACTTCGGCTTGCGATTCGCAATTGACGACGAGCGAAACGGCTTCGTTGAATTTGAACATCGGCCCGCCGTTGAGCGCCGCGAATTGCTGTCCGGCGAGTTGAAAGCTCGCACTCAACAACGAACCCTTCGGCCCCGGCCCTGCTTCGCCGCAGCGTGTGGCGCTCAGCAATTTGGCGTCCGGGAAAATCGAGCAGTAAAAGTTGATCGCCTCTTCGGCGTTGTTATCGAACCAGAGGAACGTAGTGATCTTTTGCATGATGTTTACTCCTGAGTGGGTTGGTTGACGGCGCTCGGATCCATCCAGAACAGTCCCCAGCCATTGCCGTCCAGGTCTTCATAATCGTGCGAATACATAAAGCCGTGATCCGTCGGCTCGCTGGCAGTCGAGCCGCCGGCTGCGATGGCCTTGGCGACGAAATCATCCACTTGCGCGCGGCTTTCGCACGAGAGGGAGACCAACGCGCTGGTGTATTTCGTCGTATCGCAAATTTCTTTGGTTGTAAGTGATTTCAACATTGCGTGGGTTCCAAGCATCGCGTAAATGTCTTCACCGATAATCATGCAAGCCGTCGTCTCGCTTGCGAACTGTGGGTTAAAGGTGTAACCGAGCTTCGTGTAAAACTCGATGGATTTTTGCAGGTCTTTGACCGGCAAGCTCACAAAAATTTTCGTAGCCATGCTTTCTCCTTGTTGTTGATGGTTGATTCGCCGGGTCAAGGCTTGGTGGCGTGAAACATCCAGCGGACGCCGAAGCGGTCGTTCAAGGCTCCGTAAAGTCCGATCGGTTGCTCCGTTAAAGGATCGGTCACGTTGGCCCCTTGACCTAGCTTCTGAAAAATCGTGGTCGTCTGTTCGGGCGTTCCGCCGCTCACATAGAGGCAAATCATATTGCCCATGACAGGTTTTTCGGCGGGGCGCAGCCAGTCGGAGGCGGATATATCCGCGAGCGCACTCTTGAGTCTGGCGTTAAGTACACGAGCGTGAAAAGCCGGAGGGAACATCGCTTTCACAGGCGAATCGCCCACTGTGGTCAGCGTCAAATCGCCGCCAAAAACGGAATGGTAAAATTCCATAGCCTCTTTGCAGTTGCCGTCGAGCAATAGATAAGTGGTTACTTGCATGGATGAAGTCCTTTCTTTGGTTGGCCTGTTTTTTTTCGTTTGAGCCGAAACCGCGCCCAATATCTGGTCAGTGTCGAGCGACAGCGCGACGACAGCAAGAAAGCCCGCGAAGATTGCCCAGACGCTGCGCCACAGGCGATGCGACGGTGTATTCGTTTCTGTTTCCTGGTTGGTCATTGGTTTGTTTGCGAGAAAAGGTTTCGTGAAACCGCTTAATCAAACTCCTTGCGCGCGGCGGGTTGTATCGGGCCTGTTTGTCCGACCGCAATGTCGGCTAGGAAGTAGTTCTCGCCGCGTATCGGCGCTTCTGCCAGCCGCCGCAACAACGCGATTTGCCCGACGTGGGTGAGCACATCCGCTATCGGGCCTTGAAAAAGCCGTTCGACTGACACTCCCAACTCCGCGTCTGAAGTGAGGTACTCGTCAAGAGCTTGCAACCCCGCGTGAAAGCGCACGAGCTCCGCTGCCCACGAAGTCGGCGTTGCATCGCGCCAGATTTCAGCGCCTTTCGCCATCGCCAGTGCCCAATCAAGCAGGTCGCCGATGTGCGCCAGAATTTGCAGTGGCGTTCGGACGGTTCCGCCTGCCGCGAAGTTGCCGAATTCGTCTGTGACGCCGCGCACTGCCTTGTCTCCGCGATAAGCCAGAGTAGCGACTGTGTGTCGCAACAATTCGCGCTGTTCACGTGAATTCATTTTGTTCCTCCCTTTTAATCAACTCACCGCTTTTTTTACGAGCGTGCTGATCCTGGCTTCTGTGGCGGCGGTCAGGTCTTTCAATGCAAAAGCGGTTGGCCACAAAGTGCCGTCGTCCAGGTTCGCCGCGTCACTGAAGCCAAGTGTTGCATAGCGCGTTTTGAACTTTGCCGCGCTTTGAAAGAAACAGACGACCTTGCCATCCTGATTGGCGTAGGCGGGCATCCCGTACCACGTTTTCGGCGCGAGTGTTGGCGCACTGGCCTTGATGATTTCATGGAGCCGTGTGGCCATTGTTCGCTCTGGTTCAGGCAGCGCCGCGAGTTTGGTGAGCACGTCGTTTTCTCCGTCGGACTTATTCTTGTTTGCGCGCGCTTCCGCTTTCAGTTCCTGGGCGCGCTCCTTCATCGCTGCACGTTCCTCATCCGTGAATCCCTTGTTTGTGGCGGACTTTCGAGTGCTTTTCTTGGTGGGTTGGCGCATAACAATCTCCTATAGGTTACGGCGCCTGCCAACGCGCGATCAGCGCAATCGGCAAGCCGACGCAAAATATGTGAACGAGCAGACCGGTGGCAACTGCGGGCAACGAGAAATTTTGTTTGAACGCAATAGCTGACAGTGGCAACACGACCAATTGCATAAACCAGAACACCACTACACCATAGAGCGCACCGCTCAGCCACGAATGTTCCAGCAACCAATGCAGCTTGCGGCTGGCCAGACAGTAAACCGTTGCCGCGCCAAAGGCGATCAGGAAGTGCGAGGTCAAGCCGATTGCAGCCGTTTTGTATCCGCCCTTGAACGCCGTTGCACCCAGCCAGCCGCTGGCGACAGATTGCGCGATTCGCAACGGAGTCACGCCGCGCGATGCGTTGCTCACACAGGCTCCGATGAAATCCAGCGTGCCTGCGCTTAAACCGCCCCAGAAAATTGCCATCACCAGTTTCATGATTATTCACTGATGTTACGCGCTAAAGAATCGAACATTCGGTTTGACACGGTTTCGTCCCGGCAGGGACGGTTTGATATTAGCCCGGCAGTTCACTGCCGGGAAAGCAGCGAATGAGTCGGCGTCCTGTAGGGACGCCTGAGTTTCTGCCAAAGCAGGGTTCAAGCGTCCTGACAGGACGCGGCGGAGAGAGGCACTGCTACCCGGCGTTGAAACGCCGCGCTAAATTCAACCGTCCCTACCGGGACGAAGAAACTGTCAAACGCTTTATTTGATCTGCCATCGCGTAACATCAGTTATTCAATCGGAATCCAGATTTCTGTCCGCAATTCTTCGGGCAGAGTTTGTTTGGGATTGCTCAGGTAAATTTCGAATGGCGCTTCATCGCGCGGTTCAAAACCGGATTGCGGCAGCCAGTCCCTGTACGTTCGGTTCCAGCTTTGCCAAAGTGTTTCGTAAGACCCCAGGTGAACAGTTACAGCCCATCTGCCGCCGGGAATTGTGGTGCGCTGTGCTTCGGAATCCATTGCGGGCAGGTTGCCTTCGTAGACGAATCCGGCCTGATACCGCGCGTTTTCGTCCGCAACCATTCCGGCTTCGTCAGGGCACATGCCGATGCGTTCGCGGATGAATGGCCAGGCGTTGACTCGTTTGATTTCAGCGGTTAGCACGCGAAATGCCTCAGTTGCCGCCTGGTTGAAATTTTGGTCAATCAAGCCTTTGCGTTCGACGAAAATCACATTGCGCCGTGGCGTAGTTCGGATTTGGGCTTGCGCGATGTTTTTCCGGTTGGAACGTGGGCGAGGCGGCGGCAACAGCAGCGAATGATGTCGTTGGCGATATTCTGTGGGTGTGCAGTTGAAGTGTTTACGAAATGCGCGTGATAACGATGACCCGGAATCGAATCCGCATTCCAGCGCAATTTCCGTCAGCGTAAAGCGGTCTTCGTTGATCAGTTCCAGAGCGCGCAGCAATTTTCGGCGTTGCAGAAAAGCGAACATGGTTTCGCCGGTTAGTGCACGAAAGATGCGATGGAAGTGGAACGGAGAAATCCCTGCCAGCCCGGCCAGCGATTCCGTAGTCCATTCGTCGCACGGGCGATGAATGATGGCCTTAATGACTTTGTTGATTCGGTTTCGGTACTCGTGTTCAATCACACGCGGAGCTTAGCACTGGAAGCGAAACTCGCGCTTGGCAAATCTTGCGCGTTGAAACCGTGGCGCTTATTTCCAAACGATCTTGCCGCCGACAATTGTCGCCACCGGAGCGCCTCGCAATTCCCAGCCGTCGAATGGCGTGTTGCGGCTTTTGGATTGAGACTTCGCGGCGTCAACCGTGATTTGTTTTTCAGGATCGAAGATTGTCACGTCGGCAACTGCGCCGACTTGCAATGTGCCGCGATCCAGTTTGAAAAGCTTTGCCGGATTTGTCGTCAGCAGTTCGACCATTCGCGTCAGCGAAATCACTCCGCGATGCACCAACCGATCCAGCGTCAAGCTGACTGCGGTTTCCAAACCCGTGATGCCGTTCGGAGATTTGTCGAATTCATACATCTTCTCGTTCGCGTGGTGCGGAGCGTGATCCGTAGCGATGGCGTCAATCGTTCCGTCTCGCAAACCTTCCAGAATCGCCGCAACATCGTCTTGCGAACGCAGCGGCGGAGCCATTTTGAAATTCGTGTTGTACTGACTTTCGTAAACGTCTTTGTCGGACAGCACGAAGTGATGCGGCGTGACTTCACAGGTCACGTTCAATCCGCGCGCTTTGGCCTGACGAACCAGATCAACCGAACGCGCTGTTGAAATGTGCGCGATGTGAATGTGCGCTCCAGTCATTTCGCCAAGCAAAATGTCGCGCGCCACGTGCAGGTCTTCGGCAGCGCCAGGCAATCCTTTCAATCCCATCAACGCGGAATACTCGCCTTCGTGCATTGCCCAGCCCGAAGCTCCGCAACAATCTTCGCAATGATCCACGATTGGTAATCCGAAATTAAAGGCATACTCCATCGCTCGGCGCATGATGCCGGAATCCAGCACGGGCTTGCCGTCATCGCTGATGGCGACGATGCCTGCGGTTTTCATCTCACCGATTTCGGCAAGCTGTTCGCCTTTTGAACCTTGAGTAATTGCGCCGATGGGGAAGACGTTGGCCAGCGCAGCTTTGCGCGCCTGTTCGACGATGAAGCTGGTCACGGATGAATTGTCATTGATCGGCTTGGTGTTCGGCATGCAGCAAACCGACGTGAAGCCTCCGGCCACGGCTGCGCGCGCGCCGGACTCGATGGTCTCTTTGTATTCAAATCCCGGCTCGCGCAAATGCACGTGCAGATCAATGAAGCCCGGCGCAACGATCAAGCCAGATGCATCGAAAACTTCGGCGTTGTCAGCAGAGATGCTTTCGGCGATTTCAGCGACTCGACCATCGCGGATGAGCACGTCGCGTTTGGCTTCGAGCGATTGCGAGGGATCAATGATTGTGCCGTTGCGAATCAATAGCTTGTTCATAAGTTTTAGGAAAGATTACGGAACAAACGGAAATAACGGAATGAACGGAAAGTTCTTTAGGAATTAACGAAAATCTTTGATATTGGGAATGCGCTCCTGTTGGAGCAACGGAAAGTGGCCAAAATTGAAAAGTAATCCGAGCTGATACTCGGTAGCTTTCAAATAGTTTGTTACCTGGGCGAAATTTTCAGGACTTAGTCTGGAGATTGCTTTGATCTCGACAATGATCTTGTCGTAGCAAACAAAATCGGGCTGATACTTTTGTTTCAATACCTGGCCTTGATAGGTCAGCTTCAAAGGCTTTTGCGGGATGAACGGAATGCCGCGTTTTCTGAATTCGATTTCCAGACATTCCTGGTAAACGAGTTCAAGGAAGCCGTTGCCCATGGTTTTATAGACTTCCATACACGCACCCTTTATCGCGTAACTTTCTTCTTCGTAAATCAGCTTTTCACTCATACCGCACCTTTTCCGTTTGTTCGGTTATTTCCGTTTGTTCCGTAATCTCTATTCCCCTCCCGCCAATAGGTAAAGTATTGCCATTCGCACCGCCACGCCGTTTTCGACTTGATCCAGGATCAGAGACGAAGCGCCGTCGGCTACGTCGGAATCAATTTCGACCCCACGATTGATGGGGCCAGGGTGGAGCACAATCGCATCCGGTTTGGCCAGCGCCAGCCGTCGTTTGTTCAATCCGAAATGAATCGAGTATTCGCGCAAAGACGGAAAGAAGCCGCCGGATTGCCGCTCCATCTGGATGCGCAGCATCATCACCACGTCGGCGTCTGTGATGGCTTCGTCAACGTTTTCGGCAAACCGAATCGAACCGTTGCCGGGCGGAATCAGTTTTTCCAATCCGACGGGCATCAGAGTTCGCGGCCCGGCCAGCACGACGTGAGCGCCGAGTTTGGTCAGCAGATGTGCGTTCGAACGGGCTACGCGGCTGTGCAGCACGTCGCCGATGATGGCGACTTTCAAACCGGCGATGCGGCCTTTGCTGTGGCGAATGGTCAGCGCGTCCAGCAAGGCTTGCGTGGGGTGTTCGTGCGCGCCGTCGCCGGCGTTGATGACTCCGGCTTTGACGATTTTGGCGATTTGATGCGGCGCGCCCGACGAAGAATGGCGGATGACAATCGCGTCGGGAGCCATCGCTTGCAGGTTCAGTGCGGTGTCCACCAGCGTTTCGCCTTTGACCACGCTGGAAGTCGAAGCCGAAATGTTGACGGCGTCGGCAGACAAACGTTTGGCGGCAATTTCAAAGCTGGTGCGCGTTCGCGTCGAAGCTTCAAAGAAGAGATTGATGACGGTTTTGCCGCGCAGCGTGGGGACTTTTTTGATCTGGCGATTGTTGATGTCGCGGAAAGTCACGGCTGTGTCGAGGATCAAATTGATCTCTTCGACTGAAAGGTCGGCGATTCCAAGAAGGTCTTTGCGATTTAGCGGCATTTACTTCTGTTCGACTAAAAGCACCTGCTCGGTTTCGTCAAACTCCGGCAGCATGACTTTGATGATTTCGGCTTCGGTGGTGGTGACGGTTTTGCCGACGTAATCGGCCTGGATTGGCAATTCGCGCCAGCCGCGATCAATCAGCACAGCCAGTTGAACCCGGCGCGGGCGACCAAAATCAATTAGCTCGTCCATTGCCGCGCGGATCGTGCGGCCTGTGTACAGCACGTCGTCCACCAGGATGATCGTTTTGCCGGTGATGTTCGCGGGCAATTCGGTTTTGTTGATGACCGGGCGGTCGGCGACCGTAGTCAGATCGTCGCGGTACAGCGTGATGTCCAGCGCGCCGCGCGCTACGTCAACACCGTCCATCTCTTTGATTTTGGCGGCGATTGTATCCGCCAGCGGAACGCCTCGGCGATGAATGCCGACCAGCAAAACGCCGGACAAATCAGGATTGTTTTCGACAATCTGCGAAGCCATTCGCGCCATGACGCGGTTCATATCTCCGGCAGTCATGACGACGGCTTTTTCAGTGAATTCCATTTTTCACCTCTGAATAAGTTGAGCGTTGAAAGTGGTTTGAAGCAGGAACGGACTATAGCATCGCTCACAATTTTTTGGCCAGTTCCGCCTGAAACGTGCGAATGCGGCGGGCATTGGCTCCCATATCGCCTTTGCCAATGCGCGATTTCGACCGCACGTTGACGACGGTTGATGAGCCTTCATTGCTTACGGTGATTGTCACGTCGTCTTTGAATTTGAACATCCGAGTCGTCGCTACAGCTTCGATGATGCCTTGCTCAGGTTTGGTTTCGCGGATTTCCCAACCTTGTGTTTGCGAAACTTCCAGCGCAGCAGCGAAGACTTTTTCCATCGGTTGATTGAACCGTTGTGGTTGCAAGTCCGCATATTCCGGCGTCGCTCCGGTTTTCACGTCGTTGATGCGCGGCCAGATCAATCCGAGCAGAAACGGCGAACCGGCCAGCAAGATGATCCCTATCAGGACAAATGGGAAAATTTTGTTCAGAGTCATAAGTTTTAAGTTCGTTTGGAAGTAGGATTTGAACGAAGGTCAATCTACACGAAGCTGCGCGAAGCTGCCAAGCTTTGCCGAACTTTGCCGGTCAAAATGCTTCTGATAGACTGCCGCGCGGTTACAAAATTCACTCATGCGGAGTTTTCCTTTTGTCAGCTTTCGGAAAAATTATTGATGCTGTCGTTCCGGTTGAACGAAACGAGATTGTTCGTTCGGGTTCGTCGCGCAGTTACGGATATTTGCGTTTGCGGTTGGATGAACCGATTCCGGTGTTACCCGGTCAGTTTGCGATGCTGAAAGCGCACGGAATTCACGAGCCGCTGTTGCGTCGAGCAATGGCGTTTTATCGTCAGGAACGAATGGGCGAAAAACTCGATGTCGAATTCATCTACCAGATTCTGGGCAGAGGCACCCAGGAGTTGGCAAAACTTGCCCCCGGCGACAAAGTGGATTTTCTCGGCTCGCTCGGCAACACGTATGACATCAACTTTACTGCTGGCCGCGAAGCTCTTTTAGTTGCCGGAGGCGTTGGTTCGCCTGCGGTCTTTATGCTGGCTGAAGAATTGTTGCGGCGAGACATTCCTACGCGACTGTTTCTGGGCGGAGCCAGCCATGGCGATTTGTGCGGTTTGAATGACTTCACCGCTTTGCTGGGCAAGGAAAACATCGCTTGCGCGACGGTGGACGGCAGTTACGGCGAACAGGGGGTTGTCACGGCTCCGCTGGAAAGACAGTTGAAAGCATTGGCAGGCAAACCGGCGGTGATTTATTCCTGCGGCCCTGATCCGATGCTGCACGCTGTGGCGAAACTGGCTGACGCTTATGAAGTCCCGGCTCAATTGTCGCTCGAAGCTCCGATGGGCTGCGGTTTTGGCGTGTGCGTAGGTTGCGCGGTGGCCGTTAAGCACGATTGTCCGGCCAATTCTTCTGAAAGCTTTGTTTACAAAAAAGTCTGCACCGACGGCCCAGTTTTTTGGAGCAAGGAGTTGCATTGGTGATTGGCGAAATTCGCCATTGCGCATTGACCATTAGCCATTATTCGACAGGGTAAATTTTCTACCTGCCCATTAATGGTTAATGACCAATGGATAATGGTCAATTGCTGTTTCAGCCGAACTGTTCCCGACGAAGAAATTATGAAAAATCGAGACATTGTTTACTGTGCTGGCGGCATCGTTTGGCGAGATGACGACCGGCAGGTGTTGCTTATCAAAAGCCGCGAAGACCAAGCCTGGAAACTTCCGAAAGGTCACGTGGACGACGGCGAAGATTGGGAAGCGGCGGCTCAGCGCGAAGTAAAAGAAGAAACCGGTTATGACACGGTGATTACGGACTTTGCCGGTTTCAGAAAGTATCCGGTCAAAGACCGGTTGAAAGTGGTGCTGTACTGGCACATGGAAGCCGTCGGCGAACACGAATTCGAACCTTCCGACGAAATCGAAGAATTTGAATGGTTGGCGATTGGCGATGCCGTCAATCGGCTGACGTTTCTGAATGACAAACAATTGCTCTTGAGCTTTATCAAAGATGACTACCGCCAATAATCCGCAATCCGCATTCAGCACTTTGGGCCGCAATCCGCAATTAGAGGTCGAAATCGCCGGGGTTCGGTTCAACAATCCTGTCTGGACGGCCAGCGGCACGTGCGGTTACGGCTTGGACATGGCGGAGTTGATTGACCTGAACCGGCTCGGCGGCATTTGCACCAAAGGGTTGTCGGCCAAATCTATGCGCGGCAACGCTCCGTGGCGGATTGTCGAAACTCACGGCGGGATGTTGAATGCCATTGGGTTGCAGAACATTGGCGCGCGGGCTTTCATCACGGACAAATTGCCGGAACTTCGCCGCTACGACACGCGCGTGATTCCGAACGTTTTTGGCTACACGATTGAAGAATACATCGAAGCGATCAAAATTCTGGAAGACGGCGACGGCATTCACGCTTACGAACTGAACATTTCCTGTCCGAACGTCAAAGCCGGCGGCGAAAGTTTTGCCAACGATTCGCGGCAAGCTGCCGCCGTTACCGAAGCGGTCAAAAAAGCTTCTAGTCGTCCGGTGATCGTTAAAATGTCGCCGAACGTGACTGATGTTGCTGCGGTCGCTCGCGCAGTCGAATCCGCCGGAGCCGACGCCTTGTCGTTGATTAACACGGCGGTGGGAATGGCGATTGACATCAACACGCGGCGGCCTCGTTTGGCGAACAAAACCGGCGGATTGTCTGGTCCGGCGATCAAACCGATTGCCGTGCGTTGCGTGTTTCAGGCTTCGCGGGCGGTGAAAATTCCATTGGTGGGAATTGGCGGCATCGCCACGACCGAAGACGCGCTGGAATTCATCATCGCTGGAGCTTCCGCCGTGCAAGTCGGCACGGCAAATTTTTACGATCCGTCGGCTTCGATGAAGATCGTGGATGGGCTGGCGGATTATTGCCAGCGAAACGGGTTGAAGAGCATCAACGAACTGGTCGGTTCAGTAGTAGTGGATTGAGGCACGCAAAGTTCCGGGAGGCGAAATGAAATTCCTGGCCTTTCTGTCAATTGGAATTTTTGTCTGGCTAACGGTAAGCGGCTGGCCGCAAATTTTTGCGAAGGCGAAACCTGCCCGGTTTTTGGTGGCTGTGGAACCGTCGCAACCTGTCAATGGTTCGCCGGTTCTGTTTCGCGTCAAAACCGATCAGATGTTGAAGTCTTTGGCCGGAAACTGGTTGGGGCATCGCGTGGCGTTCAATTTTGATTCGAGCAATGGCGAATGGTACGGTTTTGCCGGAGTTGATCTGGCAACCAAAGCTGGACGGCATGCACTGCGACTCGAAGGCGCATTGACCACTGGCGGACGCTCGAATTCCACAGAATTCGTTACGATTCGCAAAGCTTCGTATCCGAGCAGCCGATTGCGCGTGGCCAAAAAGTTTCTCGACCCCGACGCCGAAACACTGGAACGAATCAAAGAAGAACAGTCAATAAAGCGTGAGGTGTTTCGCCGAGTCAGTTCCAATCGTTTATGGAACGGCGATTTTGTCGCGCCTGTGAACAACATCGTGACCGAACCGTTCGGCGTTCGGCGGGTGTTCAACGGCAAATTGCAAAGCACGCATCAAGGTCTGGATTTTCGTGCGGCGCTCGGCACGCCGGTCAACGCGATGAATTCCGGCGAAGTGATTTTGGCGCGCGAGATGTTTTTTGAAGGCGGGACGGTTGTCGTGGATCACGGGCAGGGATTGTTGACGATGTACCTGCACCTTTCCGAAATCAAAACCAAAGAAGGCAATCGCGTCGGCAAAGGACAGGAAATCGCTTTGAGCGGCGCAACTGGGCGCGTGACTTCGGAACATCTGCACGTGGCCATTCGCTGGCTGGGAACTTATCTTGATCCGGCGACTCTGCTGACCATGAAATTACCGTAGAGAAAAGAGGAGAATTTTGGTTTGAAAACTCGCAATCCGATTGTTGTCGCTCTGGACGTGGACACCGCTGTCGAAGCTTTGTCGTTGGTCGAACGTTTGCGCGGTTCGGTCGGCATGTTCAAAGTCGGCAAACAGCTTTTCACCGCCGCCGGGCCGGACATCGTTCGCCGAATCATTGGTTTGGGCGAACAGGTGTTTCTAGACCTGAAGTATCACGACATTCCGAACACAGTGGCCAAAGCCGGAGTCGAAGCCGTTCGATTGGGCGTCAGCATTTTCAATGTTCATGCGATGGGCGGATCGAAAATGATGCGGACAACGGTGGACGCTGTGAATGAAGCTGCCGAGCGCGAGAGTTTGGCAAAGCCGTTGATTCTGGGAGTGACTGTGCTGACCAGCCATTCGCAGGAATCGCTTGGAGAAATTGGCATCGAACGAAAGCTGGAAGACCAGGTTGTCGTGCTGGCTCAATTGTGTGAAAAGTCTGGCATTAATGGCGTCGTCGCTTCGCCGCAAGAGATTGTGCCAATCCGAAAAGCAGTGGATAATCCCGGCTTCGTAATTCTGACACCGGGCGTTAGACCTGCAGGCGCGGCGCTCAACGATCAAAGCCGCGTCATGACTCCGGGCGAAGCAATCCAGGCCGGAGCAAATTTTTTGGTTGTGGGACGCCCCATCACCGCAGCGGATGATCCGGTGACGGCGGCGAAAAAGATTCTGGAAGAAATCGAACAGGCATCCGCGTAAAACGTGTACG
The DNA here is from genome assembly GCA_033763255.1 of Acidobacteriota bacterium. Lineage (GTDB taxonomy): Bacteria > Acidobacteriota > Blastocatellia > RBC074 > RBC074 > RBC074. The sequence continues at coordinate 58,323 of JANRKX010000015.1, forward strand.
GAAAGCGTTGCCTTGTCGTTCAGTTACAGCCGACGCTTCTCAGGCTTGGATGGCATTTGATCTACCAACTCCTCTCGTTGCGCCGAGCCGAAGGCGGTTTGCAGCCCTGACAATCGCCCAAAGATTTCAGCAGTAAGGCGGAATAATTTTAATGTCGTTTTTTAAGCTAGCTCGCAATATCGTTTTTGGATTTCTGGCTGTTGTCGCCGTCAGTTTTGGCTGGACGCTGTACGCTTTTCAGCAACAGGGTGGGTTGACGCCGCCGCCTAAACCGGGCGAAACGAAACCCGAACCGAAAGTAACTCCCGCAATCAACAAACCTGTTACATCTACCGCTACTCCGGTTTCAAATTCGCCTGCCGTTGCGGGCTTCGATGGTTCGACGCTGCGAGTCGGCGAACGATTGGTTTACAACGTCGCGTTTTCAGAATTCGCTGTTGCCGGGCGCATTGAATTGGAAGTCGTCGAACAGGGAAATTTCTTTGGCCAGGACAGTTTTCAAATTCGCACCAAAGCGGAAAGTCTGGGGCAGGTGCGTTCGTTGTTCGGAGACATTGACCACCAGTACACCGCTTACGTAAATCCGCGAACGGCGATTCCGTATCGCGTGGTGAGTTCGGTTCGACAAGGCAAAACTCAAACCGACGACACTGTGATTTTCGATCAATCGAAAGGACAGGCGACGTTTTCTGATGAAAGCTCGATCAGTATTTCGCAAGGCGCTTTTGACCTGACCTCGTTGATTTACGCCCTGCGGTTGCGTGGCATTCCCGAAACCGGCAAACAGAAATTTTCAGCTTTGTTGGGGCGTGAAGTCGTTGAGTTCGAAGCCGTTCATAAAGGCAAAGAACAGCTTGTCACACAAACCGGAACTTACACGGCCACTCAGATAAAACTTTATCCTCAGAACAAAAAGTACAAAAAATATCGCGGCTACGTCTGGTTTTCTGATGATATGCAGCGGCTGCCTGTGGCGGCCAAAGCGACGACGCCGTTTGGCGAATTGCGCGTTGATTTGACCAGCGCAACGATTTCGACTCCGAACGCGACGCCGCTGGCCAAGATCAAGGAATGGATGGATGAATCTGGCAATCCCAGATCGCCGGGCAGTGGGTCGGCTGGTGGCGGGATGCCAGGCAACGGCAACAAACCGACAATAGTTATTGATCCGCCGGGAACGAAAGCCGCGACCAACGGCGCGGTTGATCCGGCGCGAAACCTGCCGTTCAATGTCGGCGAACGGCTGAATTACGATGTGTCGTGGGGCAAACTTCCGTCGGTTGGAAAAGTCAGTTTTGAAGTCCGCCAGCAGGGAATGCTCGGCGCAAATCGAGTGTTTGAATTTTATGGAGAAGCTTCGACCATCGGGGCTGCTCGTTCTTTGATTAGCGTCAATGACCAGATCAGCAGCTTCGTGTCGGTGGATTCGCTGTTGCCTGTCAAAACAGATTTGCGACTGCGCGAAGGTCGCCGCACCAAGATGACTTCGGCGACATACGACTGGTCAAAAAAATCCGCCGCCTTGTCCAGCGGAACCAGCGTCCAAATTCAACCGGGAACGTTGGACTTGTTGTCGCTTTATTACGTCATCCGTTCGGCGGATTTGAAAGTCGGCAAAACGTTCAGCTTTCCATTCCTCGATGCCAATCACCGCCTGCGATTCGTCAAAGTGAACGTGGTCAAACAGGATTCCATCGGCGGCCCGATGGGCACGCGCGACACTTTGCAACTGGATATTTTGAATCCTGATCCTTCGCCGATGTTGCTGGCTCAGGTCTGGGTGTCGAACGATGCCAAACGTTTGCCGCTGTATTTCGTCACGGCGACCAGATTTGGCGAATTGCGATTCCAGATGACCAGTGCATCAAACACGAAATAGCCGAAGCGGACGCTCTGCCTTTTTGACCTCAAGAAAAGTTTGGCCTCACGCAAAGCCGCGAAATCACCAATCCCAGCCTTTTTCACTCTTCTACAAACGTGGCTAGACAGGCGCGAGTTTTTCCCGGCAGTCAGCGGTTAAGTCGTTTTCTGCGCCTCGCCGGGTTGTTGTTTTCGCAGTAAGTTCTTCAGTCCGAAAAGTGATTCCAGCGTGTCTTGCCAGAACGGAGCGCCTACGCTGAGCAGCATTGTCATCACAATCCAGCCGAACAAGGTTTCAATCGCTTTCATGGAAAAGATGCTGCGCGGGTTTTGAAACACTCGCTTGATCCATCGCGGCCCTTCAAAACCGAAGGACGTGTACATTCCAGTGCCTTGTTGGACATTCTGAATCGCTTCGTCGGCAATCTGAGTGATTGCCTGTTGCGTTTGTTCATCGTTGGCCAATCCGGCTTTTTGCTGGTCAATCTTTTGGGAAATTTTCGGGCCTGCCGCAATCAACATGTTCCGCACCTGTTCGTTGGTGGAAACCTGCCGGTAAATGGCGAAGACGTTGGCGTTCAGCAAAAACACTGTGATGAAGCTGATGACCAGCGCAAAAGTTTTCATGCTGCGCGTGTAACGTTCCTCGAACCCCTGCATGATCGTCGAATACCATTCGTCCACGTTGGCGGAAATTTGTCCGAGTTTGGCGGGCAGCGTGGCGACGATTTTCAACTCTTCTTTGACCGGTTCAAACGCTTCGTTCAATTTGGCCAGTGCCGCCGCCGCATCTTTCTGAGCGTTGGTTTCCAGTTGTTTGATGGTTTGTTGAATGGAATCCGGCAGAGCTTCGATCAGTTTGTTGACTTCGGCCAGTTCGCGTTTGCTGAGTTTGGTCAGGTCGCCAACCGTCAAAGTGTCAAGGTCTTTTTCCGAAAGTTCAGCCGCGTTGGCCAGCATTTGCGCCATCGGAGCGGTGAATTTTGCCAGCGGAGTTTTATCAATCAGCGGTTTGAATTTGTCGTTGAATTCGGTGAAGACCTGATTGACGGCGGCGGCTTTTTCCAGTGCGGACTGGATTTGTTCGCCGTTGCTGCCAATCAATCTAGCGGCCAGCTTTTCGGCTTTCATGTTGCCGATGAACTTTTTCAGTTCGTCTTTGTTCAGCGAATCCAGCGCGACTTTGCCGCCCGGCGTGATGCGACCGGAGTTTTTGATTTCCTGGCTGACGGCGTCGAACAGCGTTTTGACCTGAGAATCGCGGTCGGACAATCGCGTCGCCGTTTGAGGCATCAGCGACCGCAATCCCGGCAGCGAAGCAAACGCGCGCAGCAGCGGCATACGATCCGCCCACGTTTTCATGGTTTTGCCCGCGTCTTTGTCCAGCGCGTAATAAAACAAATGCACCAGCGACTGTTCCAGTTGAAGCGATTTGACGCGGAACAGTTTTTTGATGGCGGCTTGAATGGATTGCACGATCAGGCTGAGAACCAACAGCACCACAACGACGGCAATCATGTTGTCCAGAATATCCAGATTGGGCATGGCTTTCTCCTGAAGCTGGGAGCGCAGGCGTCTCGCCTGCGAGTTTAGAAACTCAGATTGATGTTGGCGTGAGCAGAATGCGTTTTGATTTTGTCGAGCACTTCAATCGCCAACGCCAAAGCGCGACGGCCTTCGGCTCCGGTGACGACCGGAGCGGTTTTTGCGGAAACTGCGGAAACAAACGATTCGATTTCGGCCAGCAACGGCTCGCGTTTGGTCACGTCCAAACCTTGCGCGACGATTTCCGGCAAAGCTCCGGCGGATTTCGGCGGAGTCAGTTTGAACATTCCCACCTGCTGTTCGGCGTAATCCAGCGAGTAATACTCGTTCGGTTGAAACACGCGCAGCTTGCGTAAACGTTCGGCTGAAACCCGGCTGGCGGTGATGTTGGCTATCGCGCCATCGGCGAATTCCAGTCGCGCGTTGGCCAGATCAATTTTCTGCGTCAGGATCGGAATGCCCACGGCTTCGATTTTGACGACTTCGCTTTTCACAAGACTGGAGATGATGTCCAGTTCGTGAACCATCAAATCCATCACCACGTCTATATCTAATGAGCGAGTGGTGAAAATGCCCATGCGATGCGCTTCAAAAAACTTCGGTTGAGTCAGTTCGCGCTGCAAAGCCTGAAACGCCGGGTTGAAGCGTTCGATGTGACCGACTTGCAGCACGACGCTGTTCGCTTCGGCCAGCCGTATCATTTCGTCGGCTTCGGCCAACGTGCGCGAGATGGGTTTTTCGACCAGCACGCTGACACCTGCTTCCAGAAACGCGCAAGTCGCTTCGTGGTGATTGACGGTCGGCGTGGCCACGCTGACGGCTTCGACCGCGCCAAGCAATTCCCGAAAGTCTTTGACGAATCGCGCGCCGTATTTTTCGGCAATGTTTTTGCCGTTGATTTCGTTGGTGTCGCACACGGCCACCAATTCGGCTTGTTCGATGGAGTGATAAACGCGAGCGTGTTCTTTGCCAAGATGGCCAACGCCTATGACTGCGGTTTTGAGTTTTTGTGTCATAAAAAATCGGAACGTCGCACCTTACTGGCCGCAATACGGATTGGAATGTTACTCTGAGGCTTGAAATTTAACCGCGAAGCTCCGATTTTGAAACCGTAACTGTGCAAACCGACAAACTTCCTTCCAATCAAAATACGAACATCGAACTGTATTTTCCGCTGGCGCTGGTGGCGTTGTGCGCCGGAATTTTCTTTTATGGCTTGGGCGGCTTGCCGCTGATCGGCCCGGACGAACCGCGCTACGCTCAAGTCGCGCGCGAAATGTTCATCAGCGGCGATTGGGTGACGACGCGGCTCGGCGGCATCAACTGGTTTGAAAAACCCGCGCTGACGTATTGGCTGTCGGCTGCCGGGTACTGGCTGTTCGGCGAAAACGAATTCGGCGCACGATTTTTCATCGCAGTCTTTGCCACAGTCGGAGTCCTGCTGGTGTACTGGTTCGGCAAGCGGGTTCGTTCGGCGCGATTTGGATTTCTCAGCGCGGCGGTGTTGGTGACTTGCGGAATGTGGCCGGGTTTTGCGCGCGTGGCGACGTTTGATTTGACGCTGTCGGTGGCGATGACTTTGGCGTTGGTCGGTTTTTTCCTCTGGGCGGAATCAGCACCGCAACCGGCGGGAAGCGGCAAACAAGCCGATGTACGTTTTTGGCTGCTGATGAGTTTTGCGCTGGGTGTGGCCGTGTTGGCAAAAGGATTGGTCGGAATTGTGTTGCCGTCAGCGATCATCGGATTGTATTTGCTGCTGACTCGGCGATTGAAAATCGTCTTCAACCCAAAGTTATTGTTGATCGGCACGCTGATCTTTCTGGTGACGGCGGCGATCTGGTATGGGCCTGTGATTGCCAAACACGGGCGCGAATTCATCAACGAATTTTTCATCGGTCATCACTTTCAGCGTTACACCAGTAACAAATACAAACATCCGCAACCGGCGTATTTTTTCTTTTTGGTGGCGCTGGCGGGCAGTTTTCCTTGGACGTTTTACCTGATCGGCAGCGCGTGGCAATCGCTGCGAAACTGGAGCGAAACGTTGGCGGATCGGTTACGACTGTTTTTGTGGTTGTGGGTGTTGACGACAATTGGGTTCTTTTCGTTTTCCGGGTCGAAGCTGCCGGGTTATGTGTTACCGATCTTTCCTGCGATTTCGTTGTTGGTTGGGTTGGAGCTTGAAAAGTGGTGGCAGCCTGTGGTCGAACGGCGAACCAAAGTCCTGACGGCATTGACGGCTGCGTTCATCGCGGCGGTTGGCATCGCAGCAATTTTCGTCAGCCAGCAGGAGCTTGGCGTGACAGCGCAAAACGCTTTGTTGATTGGAGCCGTAACCATTGGCGTAGCAATTCTTCATCTGGGATTGTGGCTGTGGCGCGACGGCAAACTGGCTGCGATGGTGTTGCCATTCAGTCTGATTGCGGTGATTGTCGCGGCAACGCATCTGGTTTTTCCGGCGCTCGGCAACCGCGAATCGTTGCGGCTTTTGGCGACGAAGGCTCGGCTGGCGGCACAAAGTGGGGAACGGTTGGTCTTTTTCGTCAACGAAGATCACGGTATCAACTTTTACGCGACGGAATTGCCCTGGCGCGACACGAAATCCGAATTGGTGGCGCTGACTTCTGCCGACAATATCGCATTGATGGCGGCGACCAGTCCGACGAAAAGTTTGTTGGTTGCGTCGCGCAAACGCTGGGTTGATGGTTTGCTGAAATCGGACAAGCTGACTGTGGAAACTTTGGGTGAGCAGAATTTCAACGCGCGCTGTTCGCCGGGTTGCGATTGGGTGTTGTTGCGCGTTTGGCGAAAGCAGTAGTTGTTTCCTGAAAGAGGAGAAGTCGTGAGCGAACGAGACGATCATTTGATTCAAGGCACACTGGCCGATGCGACGATTCGCGTAATTGCGGCGGTGACGACCAATCTGGTCAACGAAGCTTGCGGGCGGCACGGCGCTGCGCCAACGGCTTCGGCTGCGTTGGGGCGCGCTCTGACCGGAGCCTTGTTGTTGGGGCGAAGCTACAAAGACCTGGAATACATCACGCTGCGATTCGATTGCTCAGGCGAACTTGGCGGCATCACCGCCGAAGCCAGCGCGCACGGAACGGTTCGCGGTTACGTCAAAAATCCATTGGCTGACGTTGCGCCAACCGCGCTTGGCAAACTGGATGTCAGCGGCATTGTCGGCGAAGGAATGCTGTACGTCATACGCGAAGCTGGTTACGAAATCGGATTGATGAAAGAACCTTACACCGGTTCGACGCCGATAGTTTCAGGCGAAATTGCCGAAGACATCACGCATTATCTGGCGACTTCGGAGCAGATCAATTCGGCGATTTCGTTGGGCGTGTTTGTCGAACCGGAACAGGGAACGGTGGTTGCCGCAGGTGGTTTTTTGATTCAGGTCATGCCGGGCGCAGACGAAAAAACGCTGGCGATGTTGGAAACAGTTGTCGCGGCTGCGCCTCACGTCACGGAAATGATTCGCAACGGAACCGACGCACGCGAAATGATGGCGACTGTGTTTGGCGATTGGCCGTTACAAGTTCTGGAAACGCATCCGGTGGAATTCCGCTGCAAGTGTTCTTACGAACGCGCGGTCAACATCGTCACTATGTTGGGCGAAGCGGAAGTCCGCGACATGCTCGAAACCGACAAAGGCGCTGAACTGATTTGCCATTTTTGCGGCGAAGTTTATCTGCTTGACGAATCGGCGCTGAGTGAAATCATCAATCCGCCGCCAGAGTTGGTGATGTGAAAATTGCGCCGGTTGAACAAACCGGTTCGGCGTGTATAATCCGCAATCGTGTCGGGGCGTAGCACAGCCTGGTAGTGCGCTCGGTTTGGGACCGAGAGGTCGGAGGTTCGAATCCTCTCGCCCCGACTTTTTGAATCAAACACTTAAGGCTTCCGAAAGGAAGCCTTAAGTCATTTTACGACACTTTCAGCGACACTTTAGAAAGAGAATTTTCAATGACAATAAAGTGCGCTTGCTTGGGGTGCAAGAGGCCGTGGGTTCGAATCCCGCCGTCCCGACTTTTAGATTCAATACTTTACGGGCATCTTCAGGATGCCCGTTTTGCTTTGCGGACACATTTGCGGACACATTGGGATTTCTGTTTTGCTGATCGCCCGACTTTGCCTGTCGCTATGCTGACATCCGCTGCCATTGTCCCTGAGCGGTGACGATTGGTTAATCATGCCCTCCCCTGGCGTGAATAGTCACCTTTCATTCAGCACGTCAGGCCGAAGGTTGTCGTTGCTGTTCTCCACTCTTCAGCCTTAAGGCTTGTTGCGCCAGATGACGGTGTTGGGTTTGAAGGCAAGCCAGGCAAATGCGAATTCGTGGCCGTGCGTCAGCGGAGTCAATTTGCGACCTTTCAATTTGCCGGCCATTGCCTGCCCGGTGATGTTCCATTCGCTGCCGGTTTCTTCGTCCACGAATTTGGTCCCGCGATATTTGAAGTGTAGAACTTTGCCGTCAACTCTGGGGTCAAACACTCCTATGTCGCCGACCTGGCGCGAAGAGCCAATGTCTTTATTGTCCAAAGCTGAAACTGCTCCATCGGCAGTGTGGAAAATGACTATCGGTTGGCCGCTGATTTCGTCGTGGATGACGTTCAGCTTTCTTGTTTGCGAATGAGGATAGGCTTTGTCCGTTTTTTTGATCGTGACGGTGACGAGCTTTTCCATTGGAGGCAATCTGTCATCCAGTTTGCCTCGAAAAAGAAACGGTTTTTGATTGATGTCGTCGTAGCCCGTGTAAGGATTGCGTCCGTAATCGCGGCGATGGCCTGTTTCGCGCGAAAGCACTCGACCGTGCTGATAGGTTTCGGAAAACCGCTCAAAAGAAATAATCTGTGCGGGCAGTTGCGCGAGTTTCTTGCCCGTCAGGTCGCCGACGATGGCTTCACCGAGCATCTGTTGCCACCAGCTTTCGGTCTCGCGGTCGTACATCACCATGTCGGATTTGCGCAGCATTCCCGAAACTCCGAAGGTATGCATGCGACCGTCAATCGTTCGGTCAAAGGCGATGGCGCTGTAACAAAGCGGGCAGAAAGTAACGGCAACCGGCGTTTTGCCGACAATGTCATTGACGATTTCGTGCCAGATCAAAATCTGTAACGGGTAAGCGCGCGCTTCGCCGCCAACAGCCAGGGCGATGACAGGTTCCTGTTTATTCAACCAGCGTTTGGCTTCGTCGAGCGTTTCAAATCGCGGTTCGTTGATGGCGGGAATGCCGTCTTTGCCCACGCCGCCCGACATAATTTCCGAAAGATCAATTGAGCGTTTTTTCTGATTGGTGCTCCATCCGCTCTGATTTTGCGATGAAGTTGCGATGGCTTCGCTATTCGGAATGCCCAGGGAAAGCGCAAATCCGAGAATCAAAATGATCTTTGAAAACAACGCACTGCCACGAAATGATTTCATTGCGATCAGGCTCCGATGGTTTTTTGTTTTGCGCTCTCACTGTAAAAGCCGCGAGGCAAGGGCGCGTGTGATGGATGACGTTTGGTCTTCGGTCAGCGAAGAAACGACCAGCAGGTCTACGCCGCCTTGCGAAATGGAAACGACGTTGAAATTTCCAGAATGCAGTGCCGTCAATTGCTCCGTAACCAGAGTTGAATCGTGATGCCGCAGAAACAACGAAAGTGGAGATTGCGAATCGTGGTAATAAACCAGATGCAGAAACTCCGCGTTGCCGACCTTGCAAACGCGCCCCTGTGGATTGCCATAGCCGAACGCTGAAAGGTCCGGCAAAGCATCTACTTTGGCGGAAGCGCGAATAAGCCGTCGCAATTCATCGAGATCGTTCACCGCGCCCATCATCGCATCAGCAGAACAATGTGCAGCGTGATCGGCAGCCACGGCGGCATAAACTGTTTCGTTGACTCCGGGCATCCATCCACCTCGCAGCGCCAGGAAAGCCGCAATCAGGACAAAAGCAGCAGCAGCGGCGATGCGCGGCCAGGCAGCCATTTTGAACCAGTGAGTCGGCAACCAGTTAGTCGTTTGGTGCGGAGTCTCTGCCTGAGTTTCTTGCGCAATTGCGCTGAGAATTCCGGCGCGCACGCGACTGCTGTCAATGATCTCCCCGCGAGCCGCCTGTTTGAGCGTCTGATCCTGAAGCAGCAATATATTTAGCTGACGCGAACAGCCGGAGCACGAATCCAGATGTTGCTGCATTGACAGCGTGCTGCGAGCATCCAGTTCGTTATCCAAATAAAGTTGAATCAGGTCTTTTGTTTCTCCGCAGTTCATCCCTTGTTACCTCACTTATAGCAATTATCGGGGGGCAAATCGTTTACAGTCTCACTCCGCTTACGACTTTTGAATCGGTTATCAGGAGCCTTCGCAGTTCGCGGCGGGCGCGATGCAATCGTGACATGACAGTGCCGACGGGTGCTTCCAGAATCTCTGCTACTTCGCGGTACGAAAATTCTTCCACGACCACCAGCCACAACACTTCACGATGCTCAGGCGACAAGCGAGTGGCAGCGCTGAGCGCCTCTTGTCCTTCAATTTTCTTGAGCGGGTCGAAAAAGAGAACATTGCTCGGACGATTTTCCAACTCGACTTCTTCCTCCATCGGAATCTCAATCCGTTTCGCCAATGTCCCGCTTCGAGCCTTGATGACATTGAACATAATGCGAAACAGCCAGGCTCGACAATTGGTTCCGGCTTCGAATGAATCGAAATGTTTCCAGGCGCGCAGGTAAGTTTCCTGCACCACGTCCTCGGCATCGAGCCGTGGCCGCGCAATGCGGTTTGCCGCTTTTAGCAGCGCATCTAAATGCAACATGGCTTCACGTTCGAAGCTTTGCTGGCGCGATAGTCGTTCCTGCTTGTTCATCACACTCGAACCACTCTTGTTCAGCTCAAACATTGGCGGGCGCGCCGTGAAGAAGGGAGGCCTTCCCCCATCCTCTGAGTCGTCCTCACAGACGCGCCCAAAAACTATTGCTTCATGGCAAACTTCCGGACACGACCGACCAGGGAGATTATTTCTTCAGGCGAGAGCTTGTCTTTCCAGGCAGGCATGCTCTTCCCACGTCCATTGGCGACAGCACTCTTTATCTGCTCGTCAGCATGCGACTTTTGCCATTCGGAGTTGGTGAAATCCGGCGCTCCTTTTGCTTTACCGAACTTCGTTCCGCGTCCGTCCTTGCCGTGACACATGGCACATTTAGAATCAAAGAGCGCCACAGCGTTTGTTCTCGCCTTTGAACTGGCGAAGGCCTCATCTGTCTGTCTGCTCATCAAAAACGTCAGCAGCGCCAAACCAACTGCACTAATGGATAAGGCGGCAACCAGCCTCAGCACATCTGTTTTCTCTCTTCTCAATTTGTTCATTCCTCCTTGCGGCACAATGAAATCTCTCACTTCAGCCTTTTCAGCCACTCCACGATCTGTCGTTTCTCATCCTCCGAAAGATCGAACGACGCGGGCATCGGCTCTTTCAGTCCATAGGTTCTGGAATCATTCAATATCTTAAGCAGGTCTTCCGGGGTGCGGTTGGGCTTATTCGTTATTCCGATCAGCGACGGCGCAGAGTCAGCGCCTTCGCCGCGATCACCGTGACACACCGCGCAATTTTCGCCGAACGATGTGGGTGCAACACCGACGCCCGGCGTGGCAGCCAATACCTGTCCAATTACCTGTGGCTCAAACTTTGACTTCAAAAATGCGCGCGAAGCTTCTTCCTGCTCTTTGAACCTTGCGCTGAATTCTTTGTTTGCTCTGTCTTCATATTTCGAAAGCGCAATCAGACCGACAGTTCCGGCCAGACTCAGCGCCAAGATTCCGGTTGCAATCGGACGGCGAAAAGGATGCCGTTCCGCCCGGCGATCCGCGAAGGGCAAAAGAAAAAGTGCTGCAAACAAGGCTCCGGGCAACAAAACCGTTGGAATTAGCGAAAGCTGGCCGGGAAAGTATTTCAACAATTGAAACAGCGGCAGAAAATACCATGGCGGACGCGCCAGATAATCCGATGCAGGGTCAGCCTGCGGCCCCAACTCGGCAGGCCATTTCAGCGCCAGCGCGGCGAGCGCAACGAACAACGCCAGCATAAAAACCGCATCCTTCAACATCTGTCTCGGATAGAAGCTTTCCACACGATGGTCTTCGCGGTGATGAAAAGGCCCAGCCGCTCCGGCGCGTCGGAAAAGAAAGATATGCGTCACGATCAGCAATAACAGCGCAACCGGGAACAAAAAGACGTGAGCGGTGAAAAAGCGCGAAAGCGTGAGCGTCGTCAATTCGCTGCCGCCGAGCATGATTCGCCGCTGAATTTCGCCAATTATCGGTATCTCGCCAGCTACCGATGTGCCAACCTTCGTTCCGAAATACGCAGCCTGATCCCAGGGCAACAGATAACCGGTGAAAGCGAACGCCAGAGTGATAAGTAACATGACGACGCCTGTTACCCAGATCAATTCGCGTTTTGCTTTGTACGCGCCGAAAAGAAAGACTTGCGCGAGATGAACCACAATCAGCACAACCATGGCGCTTGCGCCGTAGTGATGCAGCCCGCGCAAGAGGGCGCCGGCGGGGACGGCTTTTTGAATGAAGGCGACGCTTGCGTGAGCGTGATCGGAACTGGGCACGTAGTAGACCGACAGGGCTATTCCTGTAATTGCCTGCAAGGCTACTAGAAACGCCAGCCCGCTTCCGAAGACGTAGCTCCAGCGAGCGCCGCCTCTGATTGGCTCTTCAAGCGCAGCGCGCATCATCTCCTTCACTCCCGTGCGCTCATCGAGCCAATGATAAAAATCCGCCGCTTTTGATGTGATTGAAATCATCGTGATTAAACCGTTTCCTTCTCCGCTATCCCTTGCTTGAAACTCTGATACCTGACCAGCAATGCGCCGTTCTCAATGCGATGTTCAAGCGTGTCCATATTGCGCGGCGTTGGTCCGCCGGTTTTTGCGCCTGCGCCGTCCCACGAACTCTGGTGGCACGGACAGATGAAACCTTTTGCCGATGCATTGACCGAACAACCCAAATGAGGACAAACAGCCGAGAAGACTGTAATGGCCTCGCCATTTCTGATTACCCAGACCGATCCCGGTTCGTGGAATCGCCCCCAGCCAACCTCTTGCACAATGGTCATTGCGCGTTTAACCGGTTTGCCTTCAGGAATATCGGTCAGTTGTCCGGCATCAGCCCACTGTTCAGTCTTGGAATCAGCGAGCGCCGGTTCGACCGTGAAACGTCCTATCGCCAGGGCGAGCGCCGCCCCAATGCCTGACGTGATTCCCCCTATGACCACACCCAGAAATGAGCGGCGCTCAACAGTGGTGGAAGCTTTATCCGTGGCTTCCGGGGTATCGGAAATACCGCTTGTCTTTGTCTCGAAATTCATAGCAGTTTCACCACCTTCTCTTTTAGATCATCGAACGAGATCAATCCCCGGTGGCGGTACTGAACCTTTCCCTGACGGTCAATGAGCAAAGTGGTAGGCAATCCTGTCACCGGCCCAAAATCGTCAACCACTTCCTTCGTCGCCATCACAATTGGATAGCGTACCTTGTACTCTTTGATAAAGGCGGAGACATCCGCCGGGTCGTACTCGTCCAGCGAATCCACAGAGACGCCGATGATCTCGAAACCTTTTTGGTGATACTGCTCGCGCAGTTCAACTAACCAGGGAGTTTCCATCTTGCACGGCCCGCACCAGGTCGCCCAGAAGTTCACGACAACCACCTTGCCTTTGTAATCGCTCAACGTCAGGTCTTTGCCCGCTACATCTTTAAGTCTGAAATCCGGCGCAGCAGTAGTTTGGGCCGTCGCAATGTTTCGAGGTTTCAAGCTGGGCTGGCTTTTCTGGAACGACATTGCCGACTGCGTAGTCGGCATCGAGGACGATTCGCCCTGCACGATGATGTAAAGGCTTAACGCGATCACCATGCCGAAGATAACCGCGAGGCAAAGCAGAATTGTGCGCGTCTCGTCTTCAGTTCCTTTTTGATCAAGCGGCATTTTCTCAAGCGGCATTTTCATGGATGCTTCTCCTTCGATTGCCTTCGGTCTTCAAACTGCCGCCGAAAGAAGGCGAGATCGTGTGTGAGGCGATTTCGCCTTCCCTGACTGCTAACGCGCATCGCGGGCGCAACGGAAACCGACGTTGTTGAAAGCGGAATCCGGCGGACTTTGCCCGCGAAAACCTACGCGATAAGCACCGCAGTAATTTTCCGAACAGAACCACGAACCGCCGCGCACCGCGCGCATTTCGCCGGAACTTGGTCCTTTTGGGTTTTTGGCCGGACTGAGGCGGTAGTAATCCGCCGCATACCAATCCGCCGTCCATTCCCAAACATTGCCGATCATGTCGTAAAGGCCGAACCCGTTCGGCTCGAAATTTCCAACCGGAGCGGTGTAATAAAACTCGTCTTCAAGCAGGTTTTTCGTCGGCCAAACGCCTTGCCAGAAATTGGCGATGGATTTCCCGCCCGGCTTGAGTTCGTTGCCCCAAGGATAGATTTCGCCTTTGCGTCCGCCGCGAGCGGCGTATTCCCATTCGGCTTCGGTGGGCAAACGTTTGCCAGCCCATTTCGCAAAGGCCGCCGCGTCGTTCCACGAAACATTAACCACGGGATAATCCGGCTTGTCGGCGATGGACGAACCCGGCCCCAGTGGATGACGCCAGTCCGCGCCTTCAACCGATTCCCAATCCTTGAAACCTTCCTTGAAAACCCAGGCCGAACCTTGTTTTTCAGCGTCGGTTTTGTAGCCGGTGGCTTCGACAAAGCCCACGAACTCGGCGTTGATCACTTCAGTCGCATCCAGGTAAAACGGACTGAGCGTGACTTGATGAGTTGGGCGTTCGTCGTCATCGCCGACTTTGTGCGCTGGGTCTTTGACCGTTGCGGAAGCAGGGCTTGCGTGCGCCGAATGTCCCTGATGCGAATCCGCAACTTCGCCCGCCGTGCCCATCAGAAACACGCCTCCTTTGAGCCGAATCATGGTTTTTTCCGCCGCGCTGACCGGTTTCGGCTGAAGTTGCCGCTCCCTGAAAAAGTAAACAGCCATCGCCGCGACCAGCACGACCGCGCCGAACAGCCCGACACTCCTTACCAACCGACTTTTCATTTCTTCACTCCTTCATTTTTATAGAAGGCCAGGGCTTGCCACAGCACTGTTTTGACGCCCTGGCCCCGCCGTGCAGGCGGTTCGTTTGAGCCATTGTCGCTGACCCGTTAACAGCACTGGCACAAATGAATCATCCCACGGCAAACTATTGCGCTTATTTGGCTTTCAGGAATGCCGAATCCATCTTGGCCGATTGGTGACATTGAGCGCACATCTGCATCTTTGCTCCATCGCCTTTATCCATGACGTGTCCGGTCGCGTCGGTCGTCACCCAAAGCCAGCCCGCAGCCGTCTTCTCCATCGAGAAGATCATGCCTTTCATTCCGGGTTTGCCGTTTTGGTTGGCGTGCGATTCTTTGACGAGAATGGAGCCGATAGGAAAGGTCGTTTGCTTGCTCTTGATTGCAGCTTCCGCCGTTGAATTGGCAAAAGTGGTCACCAGCATTCCGCTGTGCGGCTCGCTGAGAAAAGCCTTTTTATTGATCTTCTTCCAGCCGCTGTAAGCTGTCGCCGGAGTGTAAACCTCGTCGGAAGCTTTCTTCATCGCGCAGGGATTGCACGGATTCATCGCCTTCTTTTTCGCGCAAGGATTGCACGGATTCTGGCCTTTCTTCTTCGCGCAGGGATTACACGGATTCATCCCTTTCTTTTTGGCGCAGGGGTTACAGGGATTCTGGCTTTTTTTCGCACAAGGATTTTGCGCGGCGGCTGCTGATTGAATTTCGGCGCTGACAGAGGAGTCAAAGCCAGATAAATTCCAAGCCAGCGCGCCAACGGCAAAAAGCATAACTGTCAACAATTGAATTTTTCTTTTCACGGTAAAGTTCCTCCGAATTCAGGCCCAGCGACTTGCTGCTTTGACCTGGGATATGGGTTGGGTTCGCACAGCGTCCCCGTACGATTCACCGCTCCCCTTGAGCATTTGAATCGAATTTGTCGGTGAAGCTGTGCGAAGTTGCGATCTACACATCCACCAATCGTCGAACTCGGTCGCTTATTCCGTTGAAAAGAAAAAATCGCTTGAAAGAATCTGATTATTTCGGAAGGGAAGTCTTATAGGCTTGCTTTAACCAATGAAGTGAAGAGTCGGCAATTACTCGCTTGTAGCACGCTCCAGCCTGATGCGATCAACGATGGTGATCCGTTTTCTGCCAATATCAATGATGCCTGCGGTCTTTAATTCATTCAGAGCGTTGGTGACAGTTTCTCGGTAAACGCCGAGTTGATCGGCGAGGTCTTGATGGGAAAGACCTTTCACGTCGTCGCCTTCTGCCGCGCTCAACAACAGCGCAGCGACGCGCGGAATCAACCCTTTGAAAGCCATTTCTTCCAGTTGCTGTTCGGCGCTGACCAGACGCTGACCGATGGCTTCCAGTATACGTATTGCAACTTTGGGTTTGGCGAGCAGCAGCCGTTCCACATCATGACGGCTCATCGTGCAGATCAACGATTCTTCGGTCGCTTCGGCAAATGTGTTGTACATGCCCTGTCCGACGCAACTCATTTCACCGAAGAAGCAAACCGGCTCCAGCCTGGCAATCACCAGCTTGCGCCCTTCTGCGGACATGCGATAAAGCTGCACTGCTCCCTTCTTAAGAATGAACAGCACTTCGCCGGTTTCGCCGGGGGTATAAAAGACCCGACCGGTTCGACAGGTTTGCATAACCGTTGCGCGTTCGACCTCTTCCATTTCCAGGGGCGTCAAATCGCGAAACAAATCCATCGCTGAGAGGTATCCGATCTTGGCGCGCAGAGCACTGACTTCGGCCATTTCGAAACCGGATTCAATGTTTTCTGTCGCTGATAAGACGCGTGTGCCCCTGAATCGTTGTGAAAGTTTTGAAAACAGGTCTGCCATTTTGATCGCCTCTTCAAAGCCGTTTTAAGAAAGTCGCATCTCAAGCTCTTCGGCGGAAGGGTTGCCGAGCGAGATGACTTTTCCGTTCAGCAGCCACGTGGGTACTGAAAACACGTCATCCCAATTTCGTTCACCTTCCGCATCCAGGTCAATCACCTCGACAATCACAGTTTGATGCTTTTGCCGGATAACCTCGGCCAACCGTAAAGCTTCACCGCAGGATTCACAATGATGCGCCACATAAATTCGTAATGTTGTCGGTTTCAATTCCATTTTTCTTTCCATTCACCACTCGTACAAATGCAAGCCCATAGCAACACAACCGTTGTTTCTTTCTCTGTAATCGCGATTACTCAAAAAGCGATGCCTTGTGTGGTCAGCCTTACTTATCCGGGAAGCGCCAGTAGGCATACTTGTCGCGGCTGATGACGAGAGGGCATCAGCAAGCAAATGAAAACGAAGTTACCCGATCTCAAAAGGAGCTGTTATGGCAAACACAACAATCAAAGAAGTGACGGCTGCGGAGTTGCATGATCTGCTGAACAAGGAAACGCCTGTACTGGCCGATTTTTCGGCGTCCTGGTGCGGCCCCTGCAAAGCGATGCTTCCTATCGTCGAACGGCTGGCAACGCGTTACGCCGGGCGAGCGGAAGTCGTCAAGGTGGACATTGACCGAGCGAGCGAGTTGGCTCTGGCGCATGGCGTGCGGAGCGTTCCGACCTTCCTGCTCTTCGCAAACGGTCAAGTCGCGGAGCGCATCGTCGGTTCGACCAACGAAAGCGCGTTGGCGGCGCTGATTGAATCACAGATACCGTTGGCGAGGAGAGATACGGCAAAGCTGCCGGCGGCGTAGGCTTGAAGCTCAAACGGAGTGGATAAGTTCTTTGAACAATTCATTCGTAGCAACGAGCGCGGTGCCTATCAAGCTTCGCGCAATCAATCAACAACTATTTATTTCAAGGAGATAACCGATATGCAAAACAATCCGATTCGTAAACGCGCGGGAATGCTCTTCGCTTTTTTTGGCGCTGATGGCGCTGATGATCGTCCCGGCGATGGCGAAGACCAAGCCGACGGTCGCCATCATCAAAGCCGAATGGTGCTCGGCTTGCCAGAAGCTGGAACCGACCATGATGGAATTGATGAAGGAGTATGGCGATAAGGTCGAATTCGTGGTGTTGGATGTGTCTTCGGACGACAAGGTAGCGGAAATGCTTGATGTGATTCAGCTTCCGACGCCACAGTTTTTGGCGAACTGGAATCCTGAACGTAAAGGCAAAGGTTACGTCTCGGCGCTGTTGATTGGCGCGTCTTCAGGATTGGTTGTCGGACCTTGCACTGCTCCGGCGCTGGGCGCGGCGCTGGCTTATGTCGGTACGCAAGGCAATGTCTTTTTCGGCACGACGGTCTTGTTCGTTTTTGCCATTGGGATGGGCACGCTGATGATCGCGCTTGGCACATTCAGCGGCGCGCTGTCAGCCTTGCCGCGTTCCGGCGAATGGATGGTGAAGGTCAAAAAAGGCTTCGGCTTCGTCATGATCTTGATCGCTCAATACCTGTTTGTTCAGGCGGGGCAGCGATTCATCTGAAGGATTCCTGGATCATCAACCGCTCAAATCAACGACAACAACCATCGGTCAAGAGGAGCGCGAACTGGTTTTCGCCTGAACGCTTGGCTTCATTTTGGAGAGGGGGACAGAAAATGATCAGAACCTATTGGAAGACGATTTTGTCAATCACGCTGCTGCTGGCGCTTGGCGCGACGCTCAGCAGTTGCTCTGCGGGTAAACGCTCTGTGGAAAACCTGACAGCGGGAAACGCCATATCCGCTTCCGGGCGTGTTGGAACCGCTCCCGGAGATACAGCACCCGATTTTCAATTAGCGAAGATGGATGGCGCGTTGGTCTCGACTTCCAACCTGCGCGGCCAGCCAGCCGTCATCGTTTTCTGGACGGCATGGTGCCTGGTCTGCAAGGAAGAAACCCCGCGTATCAACGCACTGGCAGCGCAATACGAAAGCAAAGGCGTGCGCGTGTTGGGGATCAACATCAAAGACAGCCCCGCCCGCACCGAAGGCGGCATCAACGAGTTCGGCATCAAATACGCCATCGCGCGCGATGCCGACGCCAGCGTCGCTCGAAGTTACAAAGTGGCAGGCACGCCGACTATTCTCTTTTTAGACCGAAAAGGTGTCGTGCGCTATTTCGCCAATGAATTACCCGACGATTACACGCAACGGTTGGATGTGCTGTTGGCGGATAATGGGTAAAAGCCAGAGGTTGATGCGATGAGGGGCGAAGAATTCGAGGAAACCGTTCTTCCACATCTGCGGGGTCTTTTAAGTACGTCCCTGCGCGTTATGCGTGATCGTGGCGAAGCCGAAGACGTAGTCCAGGAAACTTTCCTACGAGCGTGGAAATCAATTGACCGTTTTACGCCAGGCACGAACATTCGCGCCTGGCTTTACACAATTCTCTTCCGCGTCATCAGCAATCACCGCCGCAAGTGGCTGAAGTTCGATTGCGGATGGAGCGTCGCAGACGAGGCAGGATGGGAAGCAACGCTGGTGTATGAAGCCCCGGTTGCACAACATCTCTCTGACGAAGACGTGATCGCGGCGCTCGACAGATTGCCGGTGCAATACAAGACAGTGCTTCTGCTGGCAGTTGTTGAAGAATTTTCCTACAAGGAGATCGCGGCCATGTTGCGGATTCCCATTGGCACGGTGATGTCTCGTCTGCATCGCGGAAGAAAAATGCTGGCGCGAGAGATGAAGGGAATTTCTGTTTACAGTGCGTAAGCGTGGCCATCACGCGATTCGCGGGATTCATCGCAACACCCGACGAAAAAACGCTTCCCAACGCTAGCCGCGTTTTGGATGCCCACTATTTTTACTGTCTGTGGCTGACCGCGCAGCCAGGTAGTTTATCTTTACCTTTATCTCGCTCATCACCAGCCGCCAGTCGTTTGCACCACCAAGCCGCCGCTTGTCACATAGTAAGCTTCGCTAACCAACACTTTTCCTAAACTGCCAAGCGGTTCGATTGAACCTAAACCACAACCACTTGGAGGGAAAAATCATGCTTAGGTTTGCTAACACTCAGGCCGTGAGACGGCGGTTGTTCGATTGGACAACCTTGAGTTTATTTTCAATCACGCTTTTGCTAACGATTCTATCAACCGGAGAAATTCCGGCTCGCGCTCAGGAATCTGCTGAGCCGAAGTCTGGCGCTTTGTCTCAGGAGAAACGGGAGTTCGCTGTGCAATTCTTGAAAGAGGCGCAGAATAAGTTTTTCAATTCGATCAGCGGCTTGTCGGACGCTCAGATGAGATACAAGTCCAGCCCTGAACGCTGTTCAATTGCCGAAATCGCCGAACACATATCGCTGGCCGAAGACCAGCTTTACAGCTTTGTCACCAATAGGTTGATGAAAGCTCCGCTCGCGCCGGACGCCAAACGCGGTGCGCTCTCTGACCAACAGGTGATTGCGGCGACCAATGACCGTTCCAAGCAATTTCAGCGAATGAACGCGGCCTACCAACCGGACGCTGGGCGAGCAAAGAAGAAATTATCGAAAATTTCAAAAAGACCAGAGCCAGAACTGTCGAGTTAATCAAAGCCGCTTCGGAGGACCTGCGCTACCGACTGGCAAAGACCCCCGCGGGCAGGCAAGAGATTGACGCATTTCAATGGCTGCTCTTTGCCGGAGCGCATTGCGAGCGGCATGTAGCGCAGATCAAGGATATGACCCGTCACGCCGCATATCGCTGGGCGAGACGAAATTACTTACGAAAACTGGGCCGCCGCCCTTTGAGGTGCAAATGACGACGGAGTTCACCGTCGAGCCAACCGACGCTGACTGCCGCTTGCGGGTTGCGCAGGATGGGTTTCGGTGCGAGGCCGTTGCGGATGATTTTATGTTGCGTGCGATAATGTTGCGTAAAGGAGAGCGATCCGTGAGGGAATCCAACCACGAGTTATACGAATTCGGCCCGTTCAGTCTGGACCTTGTCGAGCGGGAACTGTTGCGCGAAGGCGCGGCGATCATTTTGTCGGCGAAAGTTTTCGACCTGCTCAAGCTGCTGGTTGAACAAAATGGTCAGACGCTGGAAAAAGATAAGCTGCTCGCCGAACTCTGGCCGGATACGTTTGTCGAAGAAAACAGTTTGACGCA
>JANRKX010000016.1:0-26817 GCA_033763255.1 Acidobacteriota bacterium
CCGGGCGTTGATGCTGACATCTCCGCTGCCGCCGGAGCGCGCCGCGATGGTCAATTCCTTGATGAGCTTGGTGAATAACTTGCCACGCTTGGCATCCAGCGCGCCTTTTTTATGCTTGATCGTATGCCACTTCGAATGTCCTGACATGGACAATTACCTCGACTAGTAGGGAAAGATTGTTTGGAATGAAGGCGGCGAATATAGCACGCGATTTCTGCAATCGTAAAATCGCAGGCGATTTGACGTTCATCCGTCAGTGTTCAACTGGCCTGTAGCCTGGCCAGCAATGATTTCAACTCGGCAAAGATTCGTTGGTCGGTTAACTCGCCCTCTTCCAGCTTTACTTTCAGCACGCCGGTTGGCGAAAAGCTGGCAGCTTTGTTTTCTTCCAGCAGCTTCATCAAGTTTTCAGGATCAACCTTCGCCTTTTCGCTGAGCTTGATCGAAACGCTGTCTTTGATGCGGTCAATCGAAACGATGCCGATGCTTTGAGCTGCGCGGCGAACGCTGGCGAATTCAAACAGATTCTCGACCGAATCCGGCATTCGCCCGTAACGATCAGAGATTTCTTCGTGAACGCGCGCCAGTTCTTCTTCGTCGTGAGCCGAAGCGATGCGTTTGTATGTTCGTAGCCGGTGACTCATGTCGAAGATGTAATCATCCGGGATTCGCACGTCTACGTTCAGGTTCAATTGTGTGCTGATGTCCTCTTCGATTTCTTCGCCGCGCAATTCGTGAACTGTGCGTTCCAGCATGGTCGTGTACAAATCGAATCCGATGGCGTCAATGTGACCGGATTGTTGCCCGCCCAGCAGATTGCCGGCTCCGCGCAATTCCAGGTCAAGCGCCGCGATGCGGAAGCCTGCGCCGAGATCGGAAAATTCTCGAATGGCAGCCAGGCGCTTGCGCGCAATCGGCGTCAGTTCGCGTTCGGAAGGAATCAGCAAATATGCATAAGCCCGACGATTCGACCGTCCGACTCGGCCACGAAGCTGGTACAACTGCGACAAACCGTAAGCGTCTGCGCGATTGATGATGATGGTGTTGGCGCGCGGAATGTCTATGCCGTTTTCGATGATTGTCGTCGCCACCAGCACGTCGTATTTGTAATCCACAAAGTCCAGTACGGCCTGTTCCATCTCTTTTTCGCCCATCTGCCCGTGGGCGACGATGAAGCGCGCTTGCGGCACGAAGCGTTGCAACAGAGCGGCGATTTCGGTGATGGATTCGACGCGATTGTGAACGAAGAAAACCTGGCCTTGCCGCTGCAATTCCTGTTCGATGGCGCTGCGGACGATTTGTTCGTTGAACGGCACAACGTTGGTTTGAATTGCCAGCCGGTCGCGCGGAGGAGTTTCAATCAACGACATATCGCGCACGCCCAGCAAGGACATGTTCAGCGTGCGCGGAATCGGCGTGGCGCTCATCGTCAAAACGTCCACGCGTTTTTTCAGATGCTTCAACCGTTCTTTGTGCGCGACGCCGAATCGTTGCTCTTCGTCAACAACGACCAGGCCCAAATCCTTGAAGTTCAAATCGCGCGACAAAATCCGATGCGTGCCGACGACGATGTCCACTTTGCCGGCTTCGATGGCGGCAACGACTTCTTTCTGTTCTTTGGGCGAGCGAAACCGTGACAGCAATTCTATGCGCGCCGGAAATGCGGCAAAGCGCGAACGGAAGTTGGAAAAGTGTTGATACGCCAGCACTGTCGTCGGCGTCAGCACGGCAACCTGTTTGCCTTCCATGACGGCTTTGAATGCGGCGCGCATAGCGACTTCGGTTTTGCCGTAACCGACATCGCCGCACAGCAAGCGATCCATAGGCATCGCCTGCTCCATATCGCGTTTGGCGTCTTCGATGGCTTTGGCCTGGTCAACAGTCAGTTCGTAAGGGAACGCGGCTTCAAATTCCTGTTGCCACGGAGTGTCTCCGCTGAAGGCATAACCGGTGACGAGTTTTCGTTGGGCATAAAGCTTCAATAACTCTTCAGCCATATCGCGCATGGCGCGTTTGGCTTTGGCTTTGGTTTTGGCCCAGGCGATGCCGCCAAGTTTATCCAGCGAAGGCGAACTCATTTCGCCGCTGGAAAATTTCTGAACCAAGTCTAGCCGTTCAACCGGAACGTAAAGCCGCGCGCCATCCGCGTACGTCAACAGCATGAATTCGCGCTTGGGCTTTTCGGACTTTTGCGCTTCGCCAATCATCCGCGCGTAAACTTCGGCAGCAGTTTCTTCGCCGCTGGTATCAATTTGGAGCAATCCCTGAAACTGGCCGATTCCATGGTCAATGTGAACGACGTAATCGCCGACCTTCAAATCGCGGAAGTCAGAAATGAACGCGGCAGATTGGGCGCGTTTCTTTTTGGAAGTTTTGACTGGCTGACCAACGCGAGCGGCTTCGTCAAAAATGTCTGCTTCGGTGTAAACGCTCAGGTTTGCTGTGGGAAGCGCAAAGCCAACTGAAATGTCTCCGACAATCAGAGTGATTGGCGATTGCGAAACTCCGGCTTGCGGCGAATCCGCGATCCACAATCCGAAGTCCGCAATTTCAACGCCGGGCACTTCGTATTCGCCGAGCATTTTGCGAATGCGGTCGGCAACGCCCGTGCTGGGCAAAACGAACACAGTGTGATTGCCCACCAGCGATTGCTGTTTCAGGTCGCGGGCGAGGTCGGCGACGTGGCCGTGCCAGCGACGAACCGAGCGCGAGATGATTTCGACTTCGTTGGCTTCGGGTTCGGGCGGGAAGAGGAACAGCGGCGCGGATTGTTCACGGTTTTGAAATGCTGCAAACGCGGAAGACCCGGTCGCTACCGCTCTCGGTTCCGTACCGACAAACCCAGTCGCTACCGCTCCAGGTTCCGTACCGACAATTTCTGTGCTCAATTCTTCCTGAAACTCAAACGCCGCGCTGCCCAACAAACGCAATTCAAGGCGCTGAATCTTTTCAATCCGATTTCGCAATTCGTCCGGCGTCAAAAACAGTTTTTCAGGCGCGAGCGCCAGTTCATCAATGGATTCAGCACGGTCGTATCCAAGCTGCAATTCGTCAATCGTCGAGCGAACCTGTTTTTCCAACTCCGCCGGTTCGTCAACGACCAGCACAGTGTCTTTCAAGTAATCAAAAATCGAAGCCGTCAGCGGCGCGGCAAGCGGCATCAAGTATTCCCAGCCCTGAAACTCTTCGCCTTCGTCGGCGAAAACCAACCGGTCGCGCAACGCCCGTTCGTAGCGTTCGTCCTTCCAATTCTCTTTGGCCAGTTTTGCCCAGCGATGGAAATCGTCGCGGCTGGCGCGCTCGTCGCGCATCGGAGCGATCAAGGCTTCTTTGACTTCGCGCAGTGAACGCTGAGTTTCAGGGTCGAATTCGCGGATCGAATCAATTTCATCGCCAAAGAATTCGACGCGCATCGGAAACGGCACGCCTTCTTCTTTGTTCAAACTGGTGCTGGGCGAATAAAAATCTAGAATGCCTCCGCGCGAAGAAAACTCGCCGATGCCTCCGACCGGATCAGACCGCACGTAGCCAACCGCCGCCAGATGTTCGATCAAATACTCCAGCGGCAATTCGTCGCCGGGCTTAAGCGCGACGACGGCTTGTTTGATTTCGTCAACGGCGACGAAGCGGCGCATCAACGACCGCGCGCTGAGCAGCACAATGTTGCCCATCCCGGCGGTCAAGCGCCACAAAGCCAGGGCGCGACGTTCCAGAATCTCTGCGTGCGGAGACGTGCCGCTGTAAGGATCGCTTTCAGAAGCAGGCAGCGTGAAGATTTCGTTTTCGCATTCGTCGCGTTTGTGAAGCTGGCAGTAAAAGAATCGCAAGTCGCGCTCGAAATCTTCCAGGTCACGATTGCGCTGAGTGACCACCGCCAACCGTTTGCCCGTCGCACGTTGCAGCGTTGCCAGCATCAAGGCTTTGGCTCCGCTGCCCAACCCGGCAATGGACACGACTCTGCGACCGGCGCTGATGTCGGCAAACAATCGCTGAATGATTTTGTTCTGGTGAATCACTGCGTGGGCTTCCTACTGTTTTGCGTATCGCTGAGCAATGCGTTCGATCACGTCTGTCGTTGAACAACCTTCGACAAAGGCCAGGCTCATCACTCGTCCGCCTGCGGCTTCGACTTCTTCGCGGCCAATGATGGAGTCAATGCCCCAGTCACCGCCTTTGACCAGGATGTCGGGCAACAGCGCCGAGATAATTTCACGCGGAGTCGGTTCGTCAAACACAGTCACGAAATCTACACTGGCCAGCGCAGCCATGACTTCCGAACGTTCGGCTTCGGTCAGAATCGGGCGTTTGTCGCCTTTCAATTCGCGCACACTGCGGTCGCTGTTCAAGGCTACGATCAAAACGTCGCCCAACGCGCGCGCTTGTTCCAGGTAACGCACGTGGCCGGGATGCAGCAGGTCGAAACAGCCGTTGGTGAAGACGACGGTCTTTCCGGCTTGGCGCAAACGTTCGCGTTCGGTTCGCAATTGGTCGAGCGGCAGGATTTTCATAAGTCGCGCATCTTAGATGAAGCTTCGCCGGGCAAACAAGCGCTGCTTTACTGAAATGGAGTCGTAGCAGAGAATGCGCGCTCGTTTTTCGACCAATTCACCACAGGAGTTTTGCCTTGAGCACAAACGATCCCAAAGCCATCGAAACCATCTTGAACGGATGCCGCACGATTGCCGTCGTCGGCTTGTCTTCCAATCCGATGCGACCGAGTTACGATGTTGCCAGTTATTTGCAGCGAAACGGCTATCGCATCATTCCAGTAAACCCGAATGAAACCGAAGTGTTGGGCGAAAAAGCTTATGCGAGTTTGACCGATGTGCCGGAGAAGTTCGATCTGGTAGACATTTTTCGCCGTTCGGAAGAAGCGGGAGCTTACGTTGATGAAGCAATTCAACTCGGCGCAAAAGCCGTCTGGATGCAGGATGGCGTGATTGATGAAGCGGCGGCTCAGCGAGCGTTGGACGCGGGGTTGTTAGTGGTGATGGACGATTGCATCTTGCGCCAGCACGTTCGACGGCATAGGTGATTGCACCACCAAATGTGACAAAGGACAGCCGGGAAAGTTCCCAAGGCTGCCCTTTGTTCTTCGGACACGGGTCGAGGAAAAACGTTTACAGTCTTCCAACCGACAAATAATTCAGCGGATTAACCGGACGGTCGTGCAGGCGAACTTCGTAATGACAGTGTGGTGCGGTCGAACGGCCGGTGCTGCCAACGGCTCCGATCTGTTTACCGCGGGCGATATGTTGACCGACTTCGACATCAATGCGCGACATGTGGCCATACCGGGTTGTGATGCCGTAACCGTGGTCAATAACGACTACGTTGCCGTACCCGCCGAACACTCCCGCGAAGATCACGATTCCATCCGCCGTGGATTGAATCGGAGTGCCGTGATTGGTGGCAATATCCAAACCACCGTGGGATTCACTGCCGCCTCCGCCAAACGGATTGCGTCGCCAACCGAAACCGTCTGTGATGTACCCACGAACAGGCCAGCCACTTGGCGTCGAAGAAAGTCGCACCTGGTTTTTGTCAAAAACGTCCTTGATCTGGCGCAGTTCGCTTTCCAACGCAGCCGTCACTCGCTCCATGTCGCTGACGCTGGCATCGGAATCAGGTCCTCCCTGACCAATGTTGGCGCTGATGTCGGATTGACGGCTGATGCCGGAAGCTTCGGCCAGTTTGCGCTGAGTGGTGTCGAGCGCGGCCAGACGGTTTTGCATGATGTCGTATTTGCTTTGCGCTTCCTGATTCTTTTCACGCAGCAAACGATTTTCGGTTTGCATCAGGTTCAGTTTGGCGACGACGACGGCATGTTGAGCAAGCCTATAAGCGCCATACCCCACTGTCAGCAAACCGACAGCGGCAAAACCGAGAATAGCGTAAAGCACATTATGCGGAACGTTGATTTTTCTAAGTTGGGATTTAGCGGTCGGAGCAAAAACAAAAGTATAAAAACGTTTGTCTTCTTTCATTGAATTAAGACTCCTCGCTCAAACAACTGCAAACAGCCAGTTACGAGCGTGGAAAACCACACTGCTGAACAACAAGTTTTTCCAGTGGGCTGTGAGTTTTTCTGAACTACTTATTTCTTGTCGTCGGGGGAAACTCACACGGGACGTAAATTCAGTGACGACAAAGCACCAAAACGATGGCGAAAACTAGCATAGGCTCAGCGACGATTTCAACCGAAGTCTTGGTCAGGCAATCCTTATCTCCTGTTAAATGCAGAAATAGCAGGAGATAAGCTCATAAGTTTAGTCAAAAAAGTTCTCCTGAATCCGAAATTTCGTAACGCGCCATACGGATTTTTGAATTTCTGAAGGCCGCTAAACCTGTGACACGCAAACGGCGACAAGACAAGGGATGATGACAGACAAGACAACCCAATTTCGTCCGTTCATGACTGTCGTCTGGATAACTTTTCACCTGACAGGGCATTTGTTAGACTCCGCGCACTTGACCGAGTGAATCCGCATCCGTGACAACCGCTGAAAACCGACTGAACTATAAACCGCCGAGATTGAGATGAGAGGTAACGCAATGAAGTTCCTATCGAATCGCAGAATGAAGTTGATCGCCGGGCTGGCAATTGCGCTCGCTGTTTTGCTGAGTGTCAGCCCGTTGCTGTTGAACGATCCCACTTTTGCCCAAGCTGGCCGGAAGACCTCTGAAAATCAAAAGAAGAATCCGAACGCCAGCGGCGATCCCGACGAAGCCGCTCGTCTGGAGCAGGAAAAGAAGGATCGGCAAAAAATTGATAAGACCTTGCCTCCGTCCACGATGAGCATTGATACCAACATCGTGGGTGTTGAAGCCGTTGTGTACAACAAAAAGACTGGCGCAATTATCGGCGGGTTGAAAAAAGAGAATTTCGAGATTTACGAAGACGGCATCAAGCAGGACATCGAAAATTTCTCCACGCCGCAAGCTCCGGTGACGATGGTGCTGATGCTGGAATACAGCAAGTTGGTGGATGTTCTTGGGTCTCCGGCGGGCGGATATTTCGATTATGGACGTGTTGAAATTCTGCGACCCGCTTATGAGTTCGTAAATCGGTTTGTTCAACCCAAAGATTTCATTTCAATTGTCGCTTATGACATGCGCCCTACTCCGTTGATTGACTTCACCGACGACAAAAGCAAGTTGATGGGTGCGGTCAATTTGTTGATTCGCAACAACCCGGCCTTCAGCGAAAG
Organism: Acidobacteriota bacterium; assembly: GCA_033763255.1. Classification (GTDB taxonomy): domain Bacteria; phylum Acidobacteriota; class Blastocatellia; order RBC074; family RBC074; genus RBC074. Next base: position 7,212 of record JANRKX010000016.1, read on the forward strand.
CAATTTGTTCGATGCCATGAGCCTGGTCTTGAAAGGTGGTATTGGCGACAGCGTGGTGTTGGACGACAGCAAAGACAAAAAAGAAAAAACGGATTATGGCGGGTTGGAAGAGGTTCAAGGACACACGGCAATTCTATTGGTCGCATCCGGTCTGGATACGTTCAGCAAGATCAATTTCGATCAAGCCCGTAAAATCGTCGAAAACGCCGGAGTGCCGATTTACACCATCGGCACAGGCAATCTCTTTTTGAAAATTCATGACAGCAATCCGGCGCTTGATCCGTCGCGTGGTGGGGTTTCGGTTACAGGCGGAATTCGACTTGATCGTTTGATGCTGTTGCAAGCCAACAACACTCTGAAGACTTTTGCCGATGCGAGCGGCGGAAAGCATTTTCCAGTCACTTTTGCCGGAGAAATCCCCAGTGTGTTGCAATCCATTTCGGCGCTGGTTCGCAACCAGTACAGTTTGGGCTACACGCCGACCAACACTCGACAGGAAGGCAAACGCCGCAAGATTCAGGTCAAAGTCAATCTGGGCGACCAGATTGATCCGAAACTGATAGTCATCCAGCACCGCCAAAGTTACGTGGAAGAGAAAGTAAAGAAATAAACCCAGTGCAGGAACGAATTGATACCATCAACCAACGAATCGCGGCTGCGTGCCAACGCGCAGGCCGCGATTTTTTTGACGTGACGCTGGTCGCTGTCAGCAAAACCGTCGCGCCGGAGTTGATTCGTCAGGCCATCGAAGCAGGCGTTCGTGCGTTAGGCGAAAATCGTGTGCAGGAAGCCGCCGGGAAAATTCCTGAACTGACGGATGTTGTTGCCGCGCACAGCGTCGAATGGCATTTGATCGGCCATCTGCAATCGAACAAAGCTCGCCGCGCGGTTGAGTTGTTTTCCGCGATTCAATCTGTGGACAGTTTCAAGCTGGCTGAACGGTTGAGCAGTATCGCCGCCGAGTTGGGAAAGCGGCTGCCGGTTTTCATCGAAGTCAATCTGGGCGGCGAAGATTCCAAAGCCGGTGTCGCTGCGCAGGAAGTTTTGCCACTGTGTGAACGAGTGGCTAAACTGCCCGCGCTCGAACTCAAAGGTTTGATGACCGTTCCGCCGTTTCTGGATGATCCGAACGAGGTTCGTCCGTTTTTTCGCCGCTTGCGTGAATTGCACGACGAAGCACGGCGAACGGGAATCGTTGGCGACGAATTCAAGGAACTTTCGATGGGAATGAGCCACGATTTTGAAATCGCCATCGAAGAAGGCGCAACGCTCGTTCGCATCGGCACGGCGCTGTTTGGCGCGCGAACCTGACAAAGGGTTTCAGCTTTTCAATCATCTTCAATTCTTCTTCTGAATTAACGGGCAAACTTTATGAATCCTTTTTTTGCAGCTTCCGCCGGAATGTTTCTGTTCCGACTAGCCGAAACGATCGGCAGTTTTGCCAAGCTGGCAATCGCTGTGATTATTGGCAGCGTGATCGTTCTGCTGATTCTTCGTTGGTTGATTGACGCTTTGCAGGTCAATCCGTTTGGCAAAGTGGTGTATTACCTGCGCCGACCGACTGACGATTTGCTGGCTCACGCGCACAGTTCGCGGTTTTATTATCCGTTAAGACAGGCGTTGAAGTTCAATCCGGCGATTCTGATCGCCATCGTTTCAATGGCAATTGTCGGATATGTGTCGCTGATGTTGATGGGCAATCTGACGATGATTCTCAGCGATTGGGCGATTTGTCTGGACGCATTTGCCGTAGGAAGAATGTTCGCAGGCATTCAGTATTTGATCGGCGGTTTGCTGATGGTCGTCATTTACGTGTTGATGGTGATGATGACGTTGATCTTCATCAATTGGATTTCGGGATTGTTTGCGAGTTGGTCGTTTCGCGCGGAGCGGCGCCTGGCTCCGCTGTTGCGATTTTTTGAATTCGGCGGAACCTATGCCGGATGGGCGTTTTTGATTATGTGGCTGTCGCTGTATCTGGCTTCGATCATTGTTCAAAACAGCTTTTTTTGAAAAGAACGCTTCTGCCTTTACGCCTTTGATCAAACTTACAGACAAAGATGGCGGCGTAGTTTTCGCTGTGCGAGTTCAGCCCAGAGCTTCGCGCAGTGGTCTGGTCGGCGAACTGGATGGCGCATTGAAGATTCGACTGGCCGCCCCGCCGGTTGACGGCGAAGCCAACGATGAATTGATTCGAGTTCTGGCCAAACTGTTCGACGTACCGCGTGCGCGGATTTCCATCCCAACAGGCCAAACCTCCAAAAACAAATTGATTCGCGTCGAAGGAATCTCTGCTGTCGAAGCAGAAAAGATTTTGCAGAGGGCGCTTGGTGATTGAACCTGGGAAGCACCAGCTTAATCGAATTTCGGCATGTGACCAGCATGGCCATTCTTTTTGGAAAGCTGACTGGCAAAAGCGCGCTTTTCGTAATCGTCGGCCAGGTTTTCCAACAAACGAATGACTTCGCGTAATCGTTCGGCTGTGTCGGTCATTTCCAGCAAATCTTGTTTGTCGCTGATTTCAATGTCCAGATAAGCCGCCAGGATAAACGACAGCGCCTGCGGATCGTCGGGCAGATCAGGCATCAAATCCTCTTCTTCGTCTTTTTCGCCTTTGAGTTTTCGTATGATGCCGGAAAGCCGTTGAAACAGATTTTTGGCCTGACTGATTTCTACCGACAAATCGTCAAAGGCGATGTCGTCATCGAAAAATTCGACTTGAGCCTGCTCGTAAGGTTCGCCTTCGACATAGGCGACCAGGCTGAACCGCGAAACTCCGACGCACAGCAAGTTCGAACGACCATCAGGCATTTCCTGTTGGACGGCGATTTCGACCGCACAGCCGATGCTGCCCGGCGGCAATTGCTCGAAATCCATCATGGTTTCGTCATTGCGATAAATGATGCCGAAGGTTTTGTCGCCCGCCATCAAATCTTTAATCATCTGGCGATAGCGCGGCTCGAAAATATGTAACGGCGTGACCGCTCCGGGAAACTGCACCAACGGCAGCGGAAAAATGGGAATGATGCGGTGTGCGTCCATAGCGGCATTCTACGACCATTCACGCGCGCTTCGCCAGCAAATGAACGTAATCAGGCTAAGCCTCTTTGCGTTGCCACGCCATTGGTATGTCGGCTTCGTAACCGCCGCCGACACTGCGAATGCGGTTTTCAAATCGGCCTTCCACGTTGAAACCGAGCTTCTGGTAAAACTCTATGGCTTTGCGATTGCTTTCGCGCGCGATTAACTCAACGCGCAAAATGTCCGGACGTTCCTGTTCGACGCGCCGCAGCAATTCGGTGAAAAGCAATTTGCCGATGCCAAGACCTTGCCTGGCCGGATGCACGGCGATGGTCAGTTCGCCCAACACGTGAGCGAACACGCGCGGCCCCAACGCATAACAATGAATTTCGCCGATGATCGGATCGTTGTTGGCTTCGCGCGCCACCAGACAGAACCCGCTTTCTAGCGACTTGCTCAGAAAATGCGCGACGTAATTTTCGGAAACCTCATCGGTTGTTCTGGCCAAACCGCCTTCAATTGCGGCGACGGCTTTGTAAAGTGTGACGATTGCGGCCAGATCACTCTGTGTTGCTGCGTGAATAACCAAATCTTTTTCCTCCATCATTGCTCAGTTGGTGCGCAAATCTTCAACCATCGCTTTATGGTTGACCTGGAGCGCGACAGGGATGTTCACCATCTCCGCCTTCGCACAGATGGACCTGGTGATTGATGTCAGCGGCTACTTAGCGCCTTGATTGGGTTAGAAGTCGAATCAGCAAACTGGAAAACTGGCAGTATGAGAGCTTGGCTCTTATACTGCCTTTCCTATGCTAACCGATGAAAAATTGCGACAACTAAAACGAGAGAACATTCTTTACCGTTGGGGGCTGACGGTTCAAGAATTGACTTACATTGTTGACACCAATCCGAGCATGCGCGGGCTGATGTTGGGATATGTTGCCGAGTACAAGCTTCGCAAAACCCACTTTGAAGATCCTCGTATTTCTGCGCTTATCAAAGATGACGATCACGACCGTAAGAGCAAAGGTGACATAAGATTCAACTATCGCGGAAAATCCTTTCGCATTGAATGCAAATCGCTGCAAACCAACCTTATCAAGAAAACTGAAGACGGTTATGCCGCTACATACCAATGCGATGCCAGTGACAGTCGAATCGTCAGGTTTAGTGATGGGTCAGAAGTGAAAACCACCTGTCTGTTGGCTGGTGAATTCGACATGGTTGCCGTCAATCTGTTTGCACTGGAAGAAGAATGGCAGTTCGCTTTTGCCCTGAATCGTGACCTGCCTCGTAGCCGATACCGCAAGTATTCCGAACTGCAGCAGCGCGAATTGATCGCCTCTTCGATCAAGATTTCTTACCCGTTGCAGTCGCCTTACGTTGATGATCCGTTTCTGCTGCTTGATCGGTTAGTAGATGGCGCAAAATAGCGACAGATGAAAGCTGGGATTTGGTGGCGCCTTTGGCGAAGATGATAAAGTAGGAATGGTTCTTTCTAGCATGCAGTTGTTTCAGAACACGAGTCACTCCGGGGCGATTCGACCTGGTCAACACAAATAAATCTTTGGCATAAAATCCCAACAGGTTCAGGTTCATAATCAATTCAACATGCGTTAGCCGCTGAATTCCGGCGCTGACTTCATCCTGACATTTGACGATCAAGATCCCTTTTGGCCGCAACACTCGTTTGGCTTCAATCGCGGCTTGAACGTACATTTCCAAAACGGCGTCGTGCCATTTGCTATTTAACTCAACCGGGCGAGTTCCGTTTGAATAGCTTTCCTGAAACGATTCGTGAGTTCCTTGCCCCGCGAAGCTCTCATCGTCACGATACAGACCTTCCATGTACGGCGGATCAAGAACTACGCAATCAAGCTCCTCATTCTGATAAGGCAAGGCACGGCAATCCACTCCAGTTTTCAAATCAGTTGGCAGCAGCGTGTAGTCATCTAAATTGACCTTTCGCCAGAACACACCTTTGCCATAAGTTACATCCGCGATTTTCGAGCCTTTAGGAACGTGAAGGGCGAGAATCTGAGGGAACAGGTCTGCGTTGTCGCCAAAATGCGAAGAGACGACCAGCTTGGTGGTCGTCTCGCCATCAGGTGATTTCCGGCGTTTTCTTCCGTCTCTGATTTCCAGGCTTTGCAGGTCAAGCAAAGAAAGTTGCGCTTTGGGCACGAGACCTCCTTTTTTCCAAACGTCAGTCGTTGACTTTCAACACCGCCAAAAACGCTTCTTGCGGAATTTCGACTTTGCCGACGCGCTTCATGCGCTTTTTGCCTTCTTTTTGTTTTTCAAGCAGTTTGCGTTTGCGCGAAATGTCGCCGCCGTAACATTTGGCCAGCACGTTTTTGCCTACGGCTTTGATGGTTTCGCGGGCAATGACGCGCGTGCCGATGGCGGCCTGGATGGCGACTTCAAACATTTGGCGCGGAATCAGCTTTCGCATCTTGTCCACCAGCATACGGCCACGCGAATAGGCTACGTCTTTGTGAACGATCAAAGACAGCGCGTCCACTTGATCTCCGGCGACCATAATGTCCAACTTGACCAGTTCGGAATCTCTGTAGCCGGACAGGTGATAATCCAGCGAAGCGTAACCGCGCGAAATGGATTTCAACCGGTCGAAAAAGTCTAGAACGATTTCGTTGAGCGGCAATTCGTAAGTCAGTCTGACGCGCGTCGGCGCAACGTAATCGAAGCCTTTTTGAATGCCGCGCTTTTCGTCCAACAAAGCCAGAATGCCGCCCAGAAATTCTTCGTTGGTCAAAATCATGGCTGTGATGATCGGCTCTTCAAATTTGACTATGTCGCCGGACGACGGCAGCTTCGACGGGTTATCAACTTCGATGATGTCGCCGCGCACGTCCGTGATGCGGTAACGCACTCCAGGAGCGGTCGTAATCAGATCAACGTTGAATTCTCGCTCCAACCGTTCCTGCACAATTTCCATGTGCAGCAATCCCAGAAAACCACAGCGAAAACCGAAGCCAAGCGCGGTTGAAACTTCCGGCTCGAAAAAGAACGACGAATCGTTCAGGCGAAGCTTTTCCAGCGCGTCGCGCAATTCCACGTATTGGTTCGGCTCAATCGGATAAAGCCCGGCAAACACCATCGGCTTGATTTCCTGAAAGCCGGGAAAAGGTTCGGGCGTCGGGCGAGCCGCTTCGGTGACGGTGTCACCGATGCTGACATCAGCGACGGTTTTGATGTTGGCGACGATGAAGCCGACTTCGCCTACGCCAAGTTTTTCGATCGGGCGAGCTTTCGGAGTCATGACTCCTAACTCTTCGACTTCGTGCGTAGTGCCTTTGGCCATCAACCGAATCTTCGTGCCTTTGCGAAGCTCACCGTCAATGACGCGAACCATAACGATGACGCCGCGATAAGGGTCAAACCACGAATCGAAAATCAACGCTTTCAGCGGAGCTTCGGTTGAGCCTTTCGGCGGCGGAACGTCGCGGACAATAGCTTCCAGAATTTCGTTGATGCCTATGCCGGATTTGGCCGAAGCCAGCACGGCGTTGTGCGTGCTGATTCCGATGACGTGTTCGATTTGTTCTTTGACTCGTTCGGGATCGGCGCTGGGCAGGTCAATTTTGTTGATGACGGGAACCAGTTCCAAATGATGGTCAACAGCCAGATACGCATTGGCCAGCGTTTGCGCTTCAACGCCCTGACTGGCGTCCACGATCAGCAACGCGCCTTCGCAAGCGGACAGACTGCGCGAAACTTCGTAACTGAAATCCACGTGGCCAGGCGTATCAATCAAGTTCAGGATGTAATCCTTGCCGTCCTGAGCTTTGTAACCCAAACGAACGGCGTGCGCTTTGATGGTGATGCCGCGCTCGCGTTCCAAATCCATGGCGTCCAACACCTGGTCAGACATTTCACGCTGTTCCAGCGCGCCGGTTGCTTCCAACAAGCGGTCGGAAAGCGTGGTTTTGCCGTGGTCAATGTGTGCGATGATAGAAAAATTGCGAATGTTCGATGACATAAATGACTAGCTTTAACTTCGGAAATAAGGCTGGTAAGTCTGGAGAATACAGGTGCATGTATCGAAAATCAAAACGCTACTTTATTAGCCCAATCAATCGTACGCTCTTATTGCAATGTGGCATCGGTAGCTTGTTCAACGTGCGCCAGAGCTTTTTTGGCGGTGCGCGTCACCATCGCTACAACGGCAACCGTGGCCAGCAAACCTACGACGCGCAGCACAATCTGCCAAGTACCGATGCCGCTAGCACCTGCGCTCAAAGCATCTCGCGCCGTCGCACCGATGTACACATACAAAAATGTTCCCGGCAGCATGCCGATCAAATTCGCCAGCACGTACGAACTTATTCGCACAGTCGTCAGTCCCAGAAAATAATTCAGCAATGTAAACGGAAACACAGGGCTGAGGCGGACGAGTAACACCATCTTGAATCCTTCGCGGCCAATCGCGCGGTCAAGCGCAGCGAATTTCGGATTGCCCGCCGCCCACAAAGCGACACGGTCACGCAAAAACGTCCGCGTCAGCAGAAACGCACACAGCGCGCCGACGTTCGCCCCGACCAGCACCACGACCAGAGCTTTCCAAAAACTGAAAATTCCAGCCGCGCCAATCGTCAGCACGCTGCCGGGAATTAGCAACACTGTTGTTGCAACATAAAGCAGCAAATAACCAATTGGAGCAAACACGCCCAAACCTTTGATTGATTCTTGCAATTGAGCCAGCCAATCGCCCACAGGCAGAAAACGCAACAGCACCACCAGAGCAACAACCAGCAACCCGATCAGCCAGAGTTTTTTATTTTTCATCGCATCACTTTCCGGCCAGATTGATCACAGCCGCGCCCAGAATTCGTTTTTGCTTTCGTTCCTGCACAAACACGACAGCGCGCAAATCGCCGAGCTTCCAATCGGTTTTCAGCGCGGCAACGGTCGCAGCTTCAAAGACTTTGCCCGAATCGTCAATACGTCCCAGCGAGCGTAATTCGCGCACAACCGCTGTGTGAGGCAATCGTCGCCCGGAATTTTCTCCGCGCGCGACCTGCGAAGTCAGATTGCTTTCGGTAATTGCCAGCAATACTTCCGCCATGTCGTTTTCAGAAATTGCCGGGAGTTTTTCCACGCGCGCGGTCAATTTCACAGTTTGAGCTTCGCGCGTCAGGCTGATTTTCACTTCAGCCTTCGGCAACTTCGCCGCGCGAGCAATCGCCGTCTGCGCTCTGGCCAGATTGCTGCCGACGAATTCCGCCTGCCCGTCAACAACCATCTGCGGAGTGTACACGCCGTCATTGCGAAACACTGGCGCATACGCCTGTTGCCGCGCACTGAAAGCTTCGGACGAAAACGGGTCTGACCAGCCGATGTAATTCCAATAATCCACATGCTCGCTCAGGGCGATGATCTCCGCGCCTTCGACCGGTTGCGAGCGTTCCAATTCGGCCAGAACTTTGTCAGCGGGCGGACAACTGGAGCAGCCTTCCGACGTGAATAACTCGACAATGACCGGCGTGCGTTTGCCGTCGCCGGAAAGTGGTTGCGCGGCTTCCGCAATGTCAGCTTCCGCCCGCACCGAAGAAGCCGATGACCAGTTGATCGAACTCCGAAAGAGCTTCGCGCCGACCAGCAAAACGACGACCAGCGACAACGACACCGCAATCGCAATTTTCATGCTCGAACTCCTGTTTGATTCCGATTGAAACATCGCCGCCAACTTACGCCACAGTTCACTCAAAGTCTGTACGGCAACAGACTCATGCTCTCTTGGTTTCAGATCACTGCGGGCTTAAACTGCCAACGCCTCTTTGGTTCGTCAAAACCTTTCCATTAACCATTCGGAGGGTATTTCGATGCTCAGTTTTTTGTGCCTCTTGATGCTGCTGGCGCAACAGCCTGCAAACAATGCCGCCAACCCTCAATCCGGCAAAATTCCTGCTGATCTGATCGTGCTTTCCCATAGCTGGAAAATGATTCGGGAAGAAGGCCGTCCGTCAACCGTTTGGGATGAATTTGGAAATGCCCAGCATACCGCTGGGCTATCGCCGGATTCTTATCGTTACAAATACGATGTGAGAGTGCAGAACATCGGCGCAAAGGCGATCAAGGCGATTCAATGGCGGTATGTCTTCACCACTCAAACCGGCCAATCGTCGTTTGAAGTCTGTAGCAAAGAAAGCATCTTACCTGGGCAAAGTAAAAAACTTGGGCTGGGTCAGACGAATCCACCTGGACCGCCACGTTCCACCAATCAAGCTGGAAAGTCTGTTCCCATAAAAGGCCTCAAAGAGCAGGTCGTGATTTTGTGCATCGAATATGCCGACGGATCAGTTTGGAAACGACCATGAAAGTTTAGCTGATCCGCCCCGGCACCGCCGAAAGCCGCAATCTTGCCAACCGACACGCGCCGCGTTACAACCCCGGCCTGAAGGTGGTGTAAATCATGAACACGAGTTGGGGCAAAGTTTTCCTGCATGCTGGCAACGGCTATTTGTTTTCGGTTGGCGGTGTCGCGGTAGTGACGGCGGCGCTGGCTCCGTTTCACGAACGATTCAGTTCGACGACGGTGGCGCTGGCTTTGCTGTTGGTTGTCGTATTTGCCGCGACGGGATGGGGCAGCCGTCCGGCAATGGTTGCGGCAATTTTGGGTGTGCTCTGTTTCAACTTCTTTTTTCTGCCGCCGGTTCACACTTTTACCATTGCCGACCCGCAAAACTGGATTGCGCTGGCGGCATTTTTGATCGTCGCCCTGACCGTAGGGCAGCTTTCCGCACGCGCCAAACGCCGCGCCGAAGAAGCCGAAGCCGGACGGCATGAAATCGAACGGCTTTACGAGGAATACAAAATCGCCTCGGAGCAGGCCAAACAAGCTGAGGTCTTTCGCCAAAGCGAGCAATTGAAATCCGCGTTGCTGGATGCCGTGACCCACGATCTGCGAACGCCGCTGACTTCGATCAAGGCTTCGGTGACCACGCTATTGGCCGAAGAAGAATCTGACGAACCGGTGACGCTAGACCACGAAGGCCGCGCTGAATTACTGGAAGTCATCAATGAAGAAGCCGACCGGCTGAATCGCTTTGTCGAGAACATGGTTGAGCTGGCGCGCCTGGAAGCAGGCGAATTGCAATTGCGTCGCCGCTGGGGTTCGGTCGAAGAAATCATTGCGCTGGCGTGCGACCGCGCAAGCGAGTTGGCCGCCGAACATCCCATCGAAGCCGTCATCGAATCCGAATTGCCTTCGGCGCGCGTGGATGCCAATTTGTTGGCGGAGGTTTTGTATTCCTTGCTGGATAACGCAGCGAAGTATTCGCCCGCCGGTTCGCCGATCAGGATCATTGCCCGCCGAGATGAAGCCGAAATGATTCTGCTGGCGGTCGAAGATCGTGGGCGCGGTATTCCGCCCGAAGCGCGCGAGCGTGTGTTCGACAAATTCTTTCGTGTCTCGAACGATGGCGCTCGCCAGCCCAACGGTTTGGGCATGGGATTGGCCATCGCGCGCGGCATTGTTGAAGCACACGGTGGTCGCATTTGGGTCGAAGGCGGCGAAAACAATCGCGGCACGCGCGTAAAGTTGCTGATTCCAATTGGCGACGAAGAACCAACAGAAAGATTGAATGAAGATGAATGAAGCGCAGCGCATTTTGGTGGTGGACGATGAGACTCAAATCGCCCGCGTGTTGCGGCGCGGTTTGTCTGCGCGCGGTTATGAAGTCCAGACCGCCAGCGACGGCGAAGAAGCCCTCAATACGTTTTCGCAATGGCCTGCTGATCTGGTCATCACCGATCTTTCCATGCCTCAGATGGGCGGATTGGAACTGTGCCGCCGACTGCGAAAACTGTCTCAGGTTCCGATCATCGTGCTTTCGGTCAAAGGCGAAGAGCGAACCAAAGTCGAAGCTCTGGACGCCGGAGCGGACGATTACATCACCAAACCATTTGGCATTGACGAATTGTTGGCTCGCGTCAGAGCCGCATTGCGCCGCGCGCCAACGGCAGCCGAGCGAGAGGTCAAAGACATAGAGCTTGGCGATTTCCGTGTTGATCTGGAATCGCGCGCAGTCATCGTGCGCGGCAAGGAAATCCACCTGACGCCCAAAGAATACGAACTGCTTGTTTACCTGATCCGTCACGCGGGCAAAGTCCTGACGCATCGAGTGCTGTTGGGAGCCGTCTGGGGCGGCGATTACACCGAACAGACCGAATACCTGCGCGTGTTCGTCGGTCAGTTGCGAAAAAAGATCGAAGCCGACCCCGCCAAGCCTCATTACATTTTGACCGAACCCTGGATCGGCTACCGCTTCAATGCGGAAAGCTAAATCGAAGCAAAAAACTTTGAGACAGGATGGACATGATTTTTTTTCAGGATGAACAGAATTAAAACCAAGTTGGAACTTGGTTGTTATTGATGATTCTGTAAATCCTGCCAGAAATCTTGTTCATCCTGTCAAAAGAGAATGTCCGAACGTTGCTTGCTCTGATTTAGCTTTTCGTTTTCTCCCGCCGTCCTTACGAATTCTTTATAACCCGCTTACGCCATCCTTACGCCCAACGTCTCATGCTCAGCGCCGTTGATGAGCAATCCAGACAAACAACAAACGAGAGACGACATGAATGCATTGGCATTTACAGAAACGACGACGCGCATTAGCGGGAAACAAAAACATTCGAGCAAACGATTGCTGGCGAAACTCCAGATTGTCGGTGTCGCCATCGGATTGGCAGGCGGCGTGGCATCTGGAATTTTTGGCGCGACGTTGATGGCTGCCGGTTGGTTGGCCGGCAACGAAGCTGCGCGACATTGGCTTTCCAGCGCCGGTTCGACGCTGCTGTTGTTGACCATCCCGCTCATTATCTTCGGCGCATTTTGCCTGGATTGGTTGGAGAAAAACCGTGATTGATCTGATTTTCATCGCCACCACGTTGGCGTTCTTTCTGCTTTCGCTGGCATACGTGCGCGTCTGCGAGAAGCTGCAATAGAGAAAAACCTATGAACTGGGAATCTGTTTTATCGCTCGTCGCTGCGGCGCTGTTGCTGGTTTATCTGACTTACGCGCTGCTGCGACCGGAGAAGTTCTAAAAATGACACTTAACGGATGGTTACAAATTCTGTTGTTCTTCGCGCTGGCGCTGGCCGTCACCAAACCGCTGGGCGTATTTATGGCGCGCGTCTTCAACCGCGAACGAACCTTTCTCGATCCGCTGCTGCGCCCGGTCGAACGGCTGATTTATCGGCTGACCGGCGTGAACGAAACGCACGAAATGCGCTGGACGGAATACGGCACGGCGATGCTGTTGTTCAGTGTGGTTTCGATGGTGGCGCTGTACCTGTTGCAACGTGTGCAGGCATGGCTGCCGTTCAATCCGCAAAACCTGGCCAACATCGAACCGAGTTCGGCCTTCAACACGGCGGCTTCATTCACCACCAACACCAACTGGCAAAGCTACGTGCCGGAAACAACGATGAGCTATCTGACACAGATGGCCGGGCTGACCGTGCAAAACTTCGTTTCGGCGGCGGTCGGCATCGCGTTGGCCATCGCTTTCATTCGCGGCAGCGCGCAGCGCGAGAAAGACACGTTGGGCAATTTCTGGGTGGACATGACGCGTGCCACGTTGTGGGTGCTGTTGCCGTTTTGTCTGGTTGGCGCGCTGTTTCTAGTTTCGCAAGGAGTGCCGCAAAACCTGAAGCCTTACGACACCGTGACGTTGCTCGATCCGCAAGGCGAAGTGAAAACCCAAACCGTCGCGCAAGGGCCTGTCGCTTCGCAAGAAGCCATCAAGATGTGGGGCACAAACGGCGGCGGATTCTTCAATGCCAACTCGGCGCATCCTTTCGAGAATCCCACGCCGCTGACGAACCTGCTGGAAATGTTCGCCATCTTCGCCATTTCCGCCGGGCTGACGTACACGCTGGGACGAATGACCGGTTCGCCGAAACACGGCTGGGCAGTGTTTGGCGCAATGGCGTTGCTGTTTTTCGTCGGCGTGAGCGTGGCTTATTGGGCTGAAGCGCGCGGCAATCCGATGCTTGCCGGAACGGGTCAAGCCGCATCCGTTTCACAATCGGGCGGCAACATGGAAGGCAAGGAGGTGCGTTTCGGCATTGCCAATTCGGCACTCTTTGCCACGGCGACGACGGATGCTTCGTGCGGCGCGGTCAATGCAATGCACGATTCGTTTACGCCGCTCGGCGGATTGGTTCCGCTGGCCAACATCATGCTTGGCGAAGTCGTCTTCGGCGGCGTGGGCGCGGGAATGTACGGCGTGCTGATTTATGTCGTGCTGGCTGTGTTCATTGCGGGACTGATGGTCGGACGCACGCCAGAATACCTGGGCAAAAAGATCGAAGCTTACGACGTGAAGATGGCCATGCTGACGGTGCTGATCTTTCCGCTGACGATTTTGATCCTGACGGCGATTTCGTCTGTTTCGCCTGCGTTTGGAACTTCGCAATTGAACAACGGCGGGCCGCACGGCCTGTCAGAAATGCTTTACGCCTTTACTTCAGGCACGGGCAACAACGGTTCGGCCTTCGCCGGAATTTCAGCCAACACTTATTGGTACAACTCCGCCATCGGCGCGGCGATGCTGCTCGGACGCTTTTTCATGATTATTCCGATGCTGGCGCTGGCCGGAAACCTGGGACGGAAAAAATCCGTGCCGCCATCGCTTGGCACGTTTCCGGTGACGACGCCGCTGTTTGCGACGTTGCTGGTCAGTGTGATTGTGATTGTCGGTGCGTTGACCTTTTTCCCTGTGCTGAGTCTGGGGCCGATTGTCGAACATTTGCTGATGCAGGCGGGACAGACGTTTTAACGAGAAGACTTATGTCGAAAGAAAAATCCATTTCCATTTGGGATTCCAGAATCATCACTCGCGCGTTGGTGGATTCGCTGCGCAAGCTGAATCCGGCGGCGATGATGAAAAATCCCGTCATGTTCGTGGTCGAAGTCGGCAGCGTCATCACCACCATTTTGCTGCTACGCGATCTGGCGATGGGCACACCGGGAATCCGTTTCTCGCTGCAAATCACTTTGTGGTTATGGTTCACAGTGCTGTTCGCCAATTTTGCCGAAGCAATGGCCGAAGGGCGCGGCAAAGCCCAGGCTGATACGCTGAGAAAATCCAAAACCGAAACCACGGCTAATCGTTTGTTGCCAAACGGAACGATTGAAATCGTCGCCGCGCCGCAGCTTCGCAAAGACGACATAGTGATTGTCTCGGCGGGCGAATTCATTCCCGGCGACGGCGAAGTGATCGAAGGCGTGGCTTCGGTGGATGAATCGGCCATCACTGGCGAAAGCGCGCCGGTCATACGCGAAGCGGGCGGCGACCGTTCGGCGGTGACAGGCGGCACGCGCGTGCTGTCGGATCAAATCAAAATCCGCATCTCGTCGAATCCGGGCGAGACGTTTCTGGATCGAATGATTTCGCTGGTCGAAGGCGCGGAACGACAAAAAACTCCGAACGAAATTGCGCTGAACATTCTGCTGGCGGGGCTGACCATAGTCTTTTTGCTGGCCGTCGTTACCTTGCAACCCTTCGCTATTTATTCCAACGCGCCGCAAACGATGTTCGTGCTGGTATCGCTGCTGGTTTGCCTGATTCCAACAACAATTGGCGGATTGCTTTCGGCCATAGGCATTGCCGGAATGGATCGGCTGATTCAACACAACGTGTTGGCAATGAGCGGGCGCGCCGTCGAAGCGGCGGGCGACGTGAATACTTTGCTGCTGGACAAAACGGGCACGATCACGCTCGGCAATCGGCAAGCAACGGAGTTCATTCCGTTGCCCGGCGTCAGTGAAACTGAACTGGCAGACGCAGCGCAGCTTTCCTCGCTGGCCGATGAAACGCCGGAAGGTCGTTCGATCATCGTGCTGGCCAAAGAGAAGTACAAACTTCGTGGCCGCGAGCTTGCGCCCCACGAAGCGCACTTCATTCCGTTTACTGCGCAAACACGAATGTCCGGCGTGAATTATGACGGGCGGGAAATTCGCAAAGGCGCGGTGGACGCGATTGAGCGTTACGTCAACGGCAACGGCGCGCAAGCTCCGCGTGAATTGCGCGAAACCGTCGAACGCATTTCGCGCGCGGGCGGCACGCCGCTGGTCGTCGCCGACAACAAACGCCCGCTCGGCGTCATTTATTTGAAGGACATCGTCAAAGGCGGAATGAAAGAACGCTTTGACCAATTGCGCGCGATGGGCATCAAGACGGTGATGATTACAGGCGACAATCCGCTGACCGCCGCGACCATCGCGCGCGAAGCCGGCGTGGATGACTTTCTGGCCGAAGCTACACCGGAAGACAAAATGGCGCTGATCAAACGCGAACAAGCCGAAGGCAAATTGGTAGCAATGACCGGCGACGGCACGAACGACGCTCCGGCGTTGGCGCAAGCCGATGTCGGCGTAGCAATGAACAGTGGAACGCAAGCCGCCAAAGAAGCCGGCAACATGGTTGATCTGGATTCCAATCCGACCAAGCTGATCGAAGTCGTCGAAATCGGCAAACAATTGTTGATGACGCGCGGGGCGCTGACGACTTTTTCCATCGCCAACGACGTAGCCAAATACTTCGCCATCATTCCGGCGATGTTTTCGGTGGCGTTTCCGGCGATGGCGGCGCTGAACGTAATGAAGCTGGCTACGCCGCAATCGGCCATTTTATCGGCGGTGATTTTCAACGCGCTCATCATCATCGCCCTGATTCCGTTGGCGCTGCGCGGCGTGAAGTACAGACCGTTGAGCGCGGCGGCGCTGCTTCGGCGTAACCTGCTGATTTACGGATTGGGCGGAATTGTCGTCCCTTTCATCGGTATCAAGCTGATTGACGTGGCGGTCGTGGCGCTTGGGCTGGCTTGAAAATTTCAGATTTGAGATTCGAGAAATGAAAAACTTTGTCACCGCAATTTTGATGATGCTGCTGATGACTGGCGTTTTTGGATTGGCTTATCCGTTGGTTGTTACCGGCCTGGCGCAAGTCTTGTTCAAAGATAAAGCCAACGGGCAATTGATTGAGCGCAACGGGCAAATCGTCGGCTCGCGGTTGATCGGCCAGCCGTTTTCTTCGCCTGGCTACTTTCGTTCGCGGCCTTCGGCGGCGGGCACAAGCGGTTATGACGCGGGCGCTTCGTCGGGTTCCAATCTCGGCCCGACCAACAAGAAATTGATTGACCGCGTGAAATCCGATGTCGAAAAACTACAAGCCGAAAATCCCGGCAAACCTGTGCCTGTTGATTTGGTGACGACTTCGGCGTCGGGACTTGATCCGCACTTTTCGCCTGCCGGAGCGGAATTCCAGGTTCCGCGCGTGGCGCGCGAACGCGGAATGAGCGAAGAAGAAGTGCGCCGCGTAGTCGCCGAATTCACCGAAGGCCGCGAGTTCGGCTTGCTGGGCGAACCGCGCGTCAACGTGTTGCTGCTGAACCTGAAACTGGATGAAATCAAACCGCTAAGGAAATGATTGAGCAATGACCGACAACGGCGACAAACGAATTTCTGCTGAAGTCATTCTTGCCCGGCTCAACGAAGCCAATCAGGCGCGGCTGCGCGTGTACATCGGCGCGGCTGCGGGCGTTGGGAAAACCTTTCAGATGCTGGAAGAGGCGCACCTGCTCAAAAAACAAGGCGTGGATGTGATTGTCGCCGCCATCGAAACTCATGGACGGGCTGACACCGAAGCGATGATTGGCGATTTGGAAATTACGCCGTTGCGCCGGATCGAATATCGCGGCGTCACGCTGGAAGAAATGGACGTTGAAACCGTCATAACGCGCAAACCGGCGGTCGTCATCGTGGACGAACTGGCGCACACGAACGTGCCCGGCTTGAAAAATCGCAAACGTTATGAAGACGTGTTGGATTTGCTTGCCGCCGGCATCTCAGTCATCACCGCCGTCAACGTCCAGCACATCGAATCCTTGAACGACGCCGTGGCGCGAACAACCGGCGTACGCGTACGCGAAACCATCCCTGACAGTTTTCTGCAACGCGCCGACGAAGTAGTCAACGTGGACGTTTCGGTGGAAACACTCCGCACGCGATTGCGGCAAGGCAAAATTTACGGTGTCGAAAAGATCGAACAATCGCTCAATAACTTCTTTCGCAAAGGCAATCTGTCGGCGTTGCGCGAACTGGCGTTGCGGCAAGTAGCAGAAGACCAGGCGGCGAAATCACACAATTACCGCGAACGCGAAGGCCTGGAACAAGCCGTCATTCCTGAAAAGGTCATGGTGTGCATCACCTCGCGCGGCAACACGAAAAAGCTGTTGCGCGTTGGCTCGCGTATCGCAGGGCGATTGGCATCGGATTGGTTTGCGGTTTACGTCGAATCTCCACGCGAAGAACCGGGACGTATTGCCCCCAAGGATTACAACCGGCTGATGGAAAACGTTCGCTTTGCCGAAGAACTTGGCGCGCAATTTGTCCGGCTGAAAAGTTCGCGCGTGGCTGACGCGCTGATTGACTTCGCCCACCGCGAAGGCGTCACGCACGTCATCTTCGGCCAATCCGCCCGCTCGCGGCTGGATATTTTGCTGCGCGGTTCGGTCATCAATCGGTTCCTGGACGAAGTGCGCGATGCCAATGTGCAAGTCGTTCCTTTGGAAGACAGCGAACGTGAAAAAGCGCTGTCGCTCAGTAATTAGCGACAGCGCTTTGGATTCTTTTCGTTTGTAAAAACCAGATCAACCTTTCTTTTCAGACTTCTCCGATTTCGCTGATTTCTTCACTGCCGGAGCCGTGATGTTGTTGGCCACCTTTGTCGCACCGCAGCTTTTGGCAATTCTGGTTGCTGCACCTTTACTGCCAGCGTTAGCGGCGTTGCCGGTCAGTGTAGCTTCTCCGCCAACAACTGTTGCGTGGAAATCCTGCGTCTTCAGCTTTTCGGAACTGGCGAATTTGTCAGCGATGCACTTTTGAATATCGCCATCGCCTTGCGGCTTCGCTTTTTCAGCTTTTTTCTCAGCTTTCTTGTCAGACTTTTTCGTCATTTCGCCGCCCTGAGCCGGTTGCGCCTGAGCAAACGCAACTGCCGACAACGCCAAAACAAAACAGAACACTGCGAACATTCGTTTCATGGTTTTTCTCCTTGGATGAGTTGGGGTTGAAGTGTCGGTCATCCGTACTGTCTGACCGGTTGCTGGGGTGGCGCGCTATTCTTGGCCAGATCGAAAATCGGCGCAAGAGCCACGCGCTATTTTGCCAGCACCGACTAAATTTTCACCACCAGCTTGCCGATGTTCGTGCCTTCAAACAGTTTGTTCAGTGCCAGCGGAGCGTGTTTCAAACCGTCAACTTCATCAATGCGGTATTTGATTTTGCCTTCCATCAGCCATTTGCCGAGTTCGGTCATGCACTCCATCGCGCGCGGAGCGTAATCCATGACGATGAAACCTTCGACGCGAGCGCGTTGCACCAGGATGTTGGCGAAGTTATACGGACCAGGAACCGGCGTGGTCGCGTTGTAACTGGAAATCAATCCGCACAGTGCGATGCGAGCGCGAAAATTGATCTGAGCAAGCACGGCGTCCATGATTTCGCCACCGACGTTTTCAAAATCTATGTCTATGCCATTCGGACAATGCTTTTTCAGCGCGGCAGCGACGTTTTCAGTTTTGTAATTGATCGCCGCATCAAAGCCGAGTTCGTCCACCAACCATTTGCATTTGTCGTCGGCTCCGGCAATACCTACGACGCGACAGCCTTTGATTTTACCGATCTGGCCGACCAGCGAACCGACTGCTCCGGCGGCAGCGGAAACCACCAGCGTTTCGCCAGGCTTAGGATGGCCAATGTCCAGCAGGCCGAAATAAGCCGTCATGCCTATGTGACCGAACAATCCAAAATGCGCCGTCAGCGGAATTCCCGGCAAATTCGGCAGTGCGTTGACGCCTTTGCCATCGGTGATGGCGTATTCCTGCCAGCCGAGCAAACCAGACACGTGGTCGCCGACTTTGAAATTCGCGTTGCGCGATTCTTCGACGACGCCGATGGTTCCGCCGCGCATCACCCCGCCAATCGGCACGGCAGGCAGATACGTGTCACGCGAAGCCCATCCGCGCATGGTCGGATCGAGTGACAAATACAAATTGCGAACCAGTATCTGGCCGTCCTGCAATTCGGGAACGACCTCTTCTGTCCAGGTGAAATCGCTTTCCTTGATTAAGCCTTCGGGCCGAGCCGCCAGCCGCCATTGATGATTGATTCGGTTTGCCATGGTGATGTCCTCTTGAAAGTAGAACAAGCTGCCAGCTTGTTCAGTTAAGGTTAAAAAAAGATCGGGGCAAGCTGGCAGCCTTGTCATTACCCACATCTTTCTTCTTTGCGCCGGAGGCGCAGCGGATATTAGCCGGTGGTGAGCGCAGCGTAACCACCGGAAATAATGGCAAAAGACCTCCAAGCCCTGAAAGGGCGTTGGACGAAGTTGGTCTGTCACCCTTTCAGGGCTGGAAACTAAATCTCGCGCCGTTCCGGTGGTTCCGCAAAGCCTTCACCACTGATGTAATGAAAACAGTGCCTCCTTAGTGCGGCGAGTATTACACTCGCTGTGACAAAAAAACGCACAGTCGAAAGGAGGCACCAATGAC
>JANRKX010000017.1:0-107162 GCA_033763255.1 Acidobacteriota bacterium
AATCCGGCCCGATTGGTCTGACACCGTCCGACCTGCTGGGTTTGCCAGGATCGTCCGGCGTGGGAAGCCTTCTCGGCAACTTCAAATCGTCTGAACGTCATTCAGTCGAAGGCAAAGCAGAGAAGCAGCTTCGCGAAGTCACTCGATAGTTTCCGATAGCGGAAAAAAGAGAACGAGGAATAGCGGGTTCGAGAGAAAGAATGTTTATGCTTTCTCTCGCCCGCTGTTTCTCGTTCCCGTTATCTTTCTCCCCGTCTGTTTTGCAGCAAGCCTGTCAACATTGACGAAAATCACAACTTGGCTTCAACTAACGCCAATCGTTTGGAACTTCATTCAGACGGTTGGCGTAACTGTTTGCGCTCAACAAGACATCAGGAGGCTTATTTAGATGAGATCGAAATCAATCGTCGCGCTATTGCTGTTCGCTGTGTTCGCTGTGGCGCTGACCAATAGCGGCTGTCGCATTCGCAACCGCTCAAACCAGGCAGAACCTCAAGCCAGCGAAATGGCGAAACCAGCGGACCCCCAAGCAGAAATTTCCATCACTGCAACCGAAGACAAAGACGACCTGCCGGAAAAAGAAGAAATTCGCCGCAAATTCAAACTCAACCCCGAATCCGCCATCAGCGTGTACAACATCATCGGTTCGCTGACTGTGGAAACTGCCGACACCGACACGGCAGAACTGTTGATCGTGCGTTCGGCCAAAACGCGCGAAGACCTGCAAAACTATCGCAAAGTAAAAATCGAACAGGAAGGAAAGCGGCTGCACATCGGCATCGAAAACGACCGCAAGAGTTTGTTTTCCGCCATTGGCACGGTTCCGCCAGGACGCCAACGCATCGTGATGAAAATTCCGCGCAATGTTGATTTCGACACTTACGGCGTCAATGGCCCCGTCACGCTTGGCGAAACGCTCGGGCGAATTGAAATGCGAAACCTCAACGGCACGTTCAAAGTTTCGCGGGTGGCAGGCCACTTTGAACTGGGCAATGTCAATGGCCCCATCGAAGCCACCTTCGCGCCGCTCACCGGCAAGAGCATCGAAATATCCGATGTCAACGGCAACATCGAATTGCGATTCGAAGGCGAAGTCAATGCCGAACTGAATGCCTGGGGCATCAACGGTCAACTCAATACAGACCTGCCCGGCGTGCAAGCGCGCGACGAAGAACAATCGCGCGGCAGATTGAAAGCCCGCATCGGCAGCGGCGGCGCTCAAATTCGCATCAACGGCATCAACGGCAACGTCAATTTGTTGAAAGCAGAAAAAGCTCCTGCCTCAGCGGCGAAAGTCGCTGGCCAATAACTCCTTTTCTCCACCAAGCCTCACGAAAAAACACATGGTTTTTTCTTCGTGAACCTTCGTGTCGCTTCGTGGAGAAAGATTCTGGAAAATCATGACACCAGTTATCGAACTTGACGGATTGCGCGTGACGTTTGGCAAGCGCGACATCCTGCACAGCATCAAAGGCAATTTGCACGGACGCTGCATCGGATTGCTTGGCCCAAACGGCGCAGGTAAAACCACGCTGATTCATTCCTTGCTTGGATTTCATCCGCCATCGGCAGGCACGGCGCGCATCTTCGGCAAAGACATTCGCCACCAGGCAAAAGAAATTCGCACGTTGATCGGTTACATGCCCGAACGCGACGCTTTCATCGCCAACCTGACCTGTGTGCATTTTGTGCGTTTGATGGCCGAACTGTCCGGCCTGCCGTCTGAAGCCGCGCTGGAACGCGCGCACGAAGCCTTGTTTTATGTGGGCTTGGGCGAAGCGCGTTATCGTCAGTTGGGATCGTATTCGCTTGGAATGAAGCAACTGGCCAAACTCGCCCAAGCCATCGTTCACGGGCCGAGATTGATCTTTTTGGACGAACCTACCAACGGACTCGATCCTCCGGCGCGCACTCGCATGCTGGAATTGATCCGCGAAGTTCGCGACAGCGGCAAGGCCAACATCGTGTTGTCGTCGCATTTGCTGCGCGATGTCGAAGAATGCTGCGACGAAATACTGATTCTGAAAGACGGCCACATCGCCGCCAACTGCAATCTGGAAGAAGAGCGTCGAGCCAACAAACAATTCGTCGAAATGGAAACTCGCAACGGCACGCAGGCATTTGTTGAAGCCATTGGAAAGCTCGGTTGCGAATACGCCGAAACAGGATTTCAGAAATTGAAGATCGTCATGAACGACGGAATGGGAGTCCGCGACCTGTACAAAATCGCCGCCGAACAAAACGTGCAAATTCGCCGGTTGAATTACAAACGCGATTCGCTGGAAGATATTTTCCTGAAAGCGATGGAACAGTAATTGGTACGGAACGGGAAGCGGTAGCGACCCGGTTTATTTGCAAGTAGCGAAACTTGAAGCCAACAGATCGCTCCCTGTTCCGCACCAAGATTCAACCGGAGGTAATGATTGTGAGAGGAATGCTCAAGGAAATTTCAACGTTTGTTTTCAGCCTGACTTTGCTACTGGCGTCGAGTTCGGCTTTTGCCCAAGCCCCCGTGCTCGACCGGGAATTGTTTTTCGGCGACCCGGAAATTTCCGGCGCGCAATTGTCGCCCGACGGCAAGTTCATGGCGTTCATCAAACCGTACAAAGGAACGCGCAACATCTGGGTCAAAAAAATCGAAGATTCATACGCCGCCGCCAAACCCATTACGGACGATTTGAAGCGACCGGTCACCAGTTATTTCTGGAGCCGCGACGGCAAATTCATTCTGTTCACACAGGACAAAGGCGGCGATGAAAATTACAACGTGTACGCCGTCAATCCGGCTTCGGCGCCCACCGCTGGCCGCGAAGTTCCTGCGGCGCGCAACCTGACCGATCTGCAAGGCGTGCGCGCTTTCATTTACGCGACGCCGAAATCCGATCCGGACGCGATTTTTGTCGGATTGAACGACCGCGATAATTCGTGGCACGACGTGTACAAGGTCAAAATCTCCAACGGTCAGCGAACTTTGATTCGTCGAAACGAAGAACGCATCAGCGGCTGGGTGTTCGATCAAGCCGACCAGCTTCGTTTGGCGATCCGCACGGCAGACAACGGCGACACTGAAATCCTGAACGTCACCAAAACCGACCTGAAAAAAGTTTATTCGTGCAGCGTGTTTGAAACCTGCACGCCAGTTCGATTTCACAAAGACAACCGGCGCTTTTATCTGATTACCAATCGCGGCACGGACGACCTGATGCGGTTGGGACTGTTCGACCTGACAACGCAAGTGACGGAATCGGTCGAAACCGATCCGCTGAAGCGCGTGGATTTCGGCGGCCCGATTTTTTCAGAAGTCACAGACGAATTGATCGGCACAACTTACGAAGACAGCCGCGTGCGGACTTACTGGCGAGATAAAGCTTACGAAGCCGATTACAAGCTGCTGCAAAGCATATTGCCCAACCGCGACATTTCGTTCGACTCTTCGACCAGCGACGAAAAGCTCTGGAAAATTTCCGCCAGCAGCGATACGGAACCCGGCGAAGCTTATCTGTTCGACCGCGTGACCAAAAATTTGACGGTGCAATATCGCGTGTTCAACCAGTTGCCGCGCGAACATCTGGCTGAAATGAAAGCCATCACTTACGCCTCGTCGGACGGTTTGCAAATTCCCGCTTTCCTGACTTTGCCCAAAGGTTCGACCGGAAAAAATTTGCCGCTGATTGTATTTCCTCACGGTGGCCCGTGGGCGCGCGATTCGTGGGGTTACAACCCTTACGCACAGTTTCTGGCCAATCGTGGTTATGCCGTGCTGCAACCGAATTTCCGCAGTTCGACCGGATACGGCAAAAAATTCCTGAACGCCGGGAACAAACAGTGGGGCGAAAAAATGCAGGACGATGTGACCTGGGGCGTCAAAGCGTTGGTCGCTCAAGGCATCGCCGATTCCAAACGCATCGGCATTATGGGCGGCAGTTATGGCGGATACGCTACGCTGGCCGGGCTGGCATTCACGCCGGATGTGTATGCCGCCGGAGTTTCCATCGTCGGGCCGTCAAACCTGATTACCTTGCTGGCTTCGATTCCGCCGTATTGGGAGGCCGGGCGAAAAATCTTCAACGAACGCATGGGCGACCCCGCCACCAGCGAAGGCCGCGCACAATTGGAGCGCCAATCCCCGCTGAATTCCGCCAACAAGATCAAATCGCCGTTGCTGGTGGTTCAAGGAGCCAACGATCCGCGCGTCAAGAAAGCCGAATCAGATCAAATCGTCGTCGCATTGCGTGATAGAGGCTTTGCAGTGGAATACATCGTCGCGCCGGACGAAGGACATGGCTTTGCGCGTCCCGTGAACAACATGGCGATGTTTGCCGCCGCCGAAAAGTTTCTGGCCAAACACTTGGGCGGACGTTTTCAGGAAGGCGCAACGCCCGAAGTCGCCGCTCGCTTGAAAGAAATCACCGTTGACGTGAAAACCGTCGAAAAGCCGAAAACAGTTTCTATCGTTTCGGCAGTGCCGAAACCGGCGGTTGACCTGAAACCCGTCCGGTTGAATTACAAAGCCAAATTGGAACTCGGTGGCCAGACGATGGAAATGACCGCAACCACAGACGTCAAAGATCAAGGCGGTGCGTGGTTAATCAGCGAACTGGCGAAAATGCCTCAAGGCGAAGTCAGCGACATGACCAGAGTTGAAAAAGGCTCGCTGGTCGTCACCAAACGCTCCATCAAACAAGGTACGGTGACAGCGGACGTGGATTTCAAAGCAAACAAGGCCAGCGGCGCAATTAGCATCAACGGACAGGCCCGCCCAATCGCCGTTGACACAGGCGGCGCGCTGTTTGCCGATGGAGCCGGGTCGTATTTGGTCATTGGCGCTCTGCCGTTGGCCGATGGATATTCGACAACGTTCCGCAACTTCGATCTGCAAAAACAACAACCGGCATTGCGGCAATTAAAAGTCGTCGGTTCGGAAAAAGTCACCGTTCCGGCGGGAAGCTTTGACGCTTTCAAAATCGAAATCACTTCGGCAGAGGGCGAACCGGGCAAAACCACCATCTGGATTGCCAAAACAAATCGCAATCTGGTCAAAACCGTTGCCGTCATTCCGCAAAACGGCGCGGTGATTACTTCGGAGTTAGTTCAGTAAAAGTTTCCTGTCGCCAGTTTCCAGTTTCCAGCGGCCAATCTAATGCTACTGGAAACCGGAAACTGGCAACTGGAAACTCGGAGATAAAAATGGCCGTTTACGGGCAAACTTATAAAGCTTACGAAGGCAATTTGACGCCGTCGTGGTCGCGGTTTCTGGTGATTCCGCGCTACGCATACCAAGACCTTTTCAAATACACGCTGTTTGTCGTGTTGTTCGTGGTGTGTTTCGTGCCGCCGCTGATTTTTGCCACGATCATTTATATGCACCACAACGCAGCGGCGCTGGCGATTTTCGGCATCAGCGGAACCGACATCATTCCCATCAACGGATTTTTCTTTTCGGTGTTCACCGGCATTCAAACTTCGCTGGCGTTTATCTTCACGGTCATCATCGGGCCGGTGCTGATTTCGCGCGATCTGGCGAACAACGGATTGCCGTTGTATCTGTGCCGACCGTTCACGCGGTTTGAATACATTCTGGGCAAAGCGTCGGTGTTGATGATCCTGCTTTCCGTCATCACCTGGATTCCGGGAACGTTGCTGTTTCTGTTTCAATCATATCTGGAAGGCGGCGGCTGGTTGGCGAAAAATTACTGGATGTTGTACGCGATTCTGGTGGTCTGCATCGCCTGGATCGTCATCCTGACGTTGTTGGCGATGGCGTTTTCCGCCTGGATCAAATGGCGCACAGCAGCCAGCGCAGCTTTGTTTGCCATCTTCGTCATTCCGACACCGATCGGATTCGCCATTCAGGGAATTTTGAAATCCAGCAAAGGCCATTTGCTGAACATCGGCATGGCGTTGCACGTCATGACGCAGGAACTTTTCCAGCTTCGAGACGAGATCAGCCCGGATGACGACGATTACTTTTTCTCGTACGGCGAAGCCTGGATGGTATTTTTCGCCTACGCCGCACTGTGTTTTTACATGCTTTGGCGCAAAGTCCGCGCTTACGAGGTGGTGTCCTGATGAACGAACCTGCCAATCACAATTCGGACAAATTGATCGTTTTTGAAAACGTCTCGAAGTTTTATGGCGAGATTCTGGGCGTCAATCGTGTCAACCTGACCATCTCGCCGGGCATCACCAGCTTGGTTGGGCCGAACGGTTCCGGCAAAACGACGCTGATGAATTTGATGACCGGATTGATTCAACCGTCGCGCGGAACAATTCGAGTGCTCGGCGTCACTCCTGACGATCCGCAACGCATGTTCGGCTTCATGGGATATTGCGGACAGTTCGATTCTTTCCCGCGCGGCATGACCGGCTTTGATTTTGTTTTTTCGTTTTTGCTGGTTCACGGCTTTCCGAAAAAAGAAGCCGAAGCGATGGCCTGGCGAGCAATTGAACGAGTTGATTTGGTGGAAGCCGCGCATCGCAAAGTCGCCGGATACAGCAAAGGCATGCGCCAGCGCATTCGACTGGCGCAATCCATCGCGCACGATCCGTCGGTGATTATTCTGGACGAGCCGCTGAACGGACTTGACCCGATGGCGCGCGACGAAACCAAACGGCTGTTTCGCCAACTGGCCAAAGACGGATTGCACCTGATTATTTCCAGCCACATCCTGCACGAACTGGAAGAAATGTCTGACACCATCGTGTTAATAAACAACGGTTACATTTTGGCCGAAGGCGGAGTCAGCAGCGTCCGCGAAGAAAAAATGGAAGAGCATCCTATGCAGATCGTGATTCGCTGCGACCGCCCGGCTGAATTCGCTTCGCGCGTGTTCGCCAGCGATTCCGTAGTCGAAGCGCAACTGCACGAAGACAAACACGGCCTGTTCATCAAAACACGCAACGCCGATTCGTTTTATACGCTGTTGAATCAGATGGTCGCCGAACACGGGTTCAACGTCGAAACCGTTGCGCCTGTGGATGACAACTTGAACGCCGTTTATCACTACCTGATCGGTTCCAGCGGAGGAGGACAAGCCTGATGAAAAATCAAAAGGAAAAAGGCAAAGGTCAAAAGGCAAAAGTTCAGAACCAAGTGGAGAGTTTCAAATGAATTCAGCTATCGAATTAGAAGCGACCCGACCGACGGGCGGCAATCTTCAGTGGGGATTGTGGTGGCGACAGGTGCGCGCCATTTTACGAATGGAAGTGAAGAAAAATTTCTGGGGCAAACGCGCGCTGCTGATTTACGTCTTCGCGTCAATTCCCGTGCTGGTCATGTTTTTGCTGACCTTCGCCGACACCGATGCGGCCAACGACATCAACAAATTCTGGTCGTCGGCGCAGGAAATCTTCGCCAACATCTTCGAAGCCTTGATTCTGCGCACGATGGTCTTTTTCGGCTGCGCGTGGATTTTCATGAATCTGTTTCGCGGCGAAGTGGTGGACAAAAGTCTGCACTATTACTTTCTGTCTTCGTTGCGCCGCGAAGTCTTGGTCGCCGGAAAATACTTTTCCGGTTTGGTCACGTCGGTGATTTTGTTTTCGCTGACGACCGCCGGTTCGCTGTTCTTTCTGTACTGGGCGCGCGATTATCCGGCCAACGTCAATTACCTGTTCGACGGGCCTGGATTGAAACAATGCTTGACGTATCTGGGCGTGACGATTCTGGGCTGCATTGGATACGGCGCAGTGTTTATGTTCATCGGGCTGTTTTTCCGCAACCCGATCATTCCGGCTTTGCTGGTTTACGGCTGGGAATGGCTGAACTTTCTGCTGCCGCCGGTGCTGAAAAAAATCAGCATCATTCACTATCTGCACACGCTGGCTCCGGTTCCAATGAACGAAGGGCCATTAGCGACTGTGGTAGCGGCGACTTCGCCGTGGATTTCCGTGCCGAGCCTGCTGATTTTCACCGTGCTTGTTCTGGCAATGGCAGCAGTCAAAATTCGCCGTCACGAAATCAGTTACGGCAGCGAATAAAAAACCAATAGACAGGATTTACAGGATTCACCCGATTGAATCCGCATCTTGTGAATCCTGTAAATCCTGTCGAATTTTCCCGGAGGCAAAATGAGCAAGATTGGAACTGTTGGCTGGATGGATTTGACGGTGGAAAACGCCGATCAAGTCAAAGACTTTTACGCCGCCGTCACCGGTTGGCAACCGTCCGGTTTAGACATGGGCGGATACGAAGATTACGTCATGAGTTCGCCCGACACCGGCGATGGCGTTTCCGGCATCTGCCACGCGCGTGGAGGCAATGCCAATTTGCCGCCGGTCTGGCTGATTTACATTTACGTCGCCGACATCGAACAAAGCGTGGCGAAGTGTGTTGAACTCGGCGGCGCGGCCGTCACGCCCATCAAAGAGTACGCCGGACAAGGCCGCTACTGCATCATCCGCGATCCCGCCGGAGCACACTCGGCGCTGTACCAATCGCTCAAACAGGAAGAATAATCTTCACCGTTAGCCATTGACCATTATTCATTACCAGATGAGGTAGAGAGTATTTCTACCCTGTCAAATAATGGGCAACGCTCAATGGCTAATGTTCAATTTGTAGCCGCTCATTGGTAAAAGCTCTCGCCTTTCGCAGCCATTTCGACCAACAGCTTCGGCGGAGTAAATCGTTCGCCGTACAGTTCCGCCATCCGGTCGCATTCGGCCACAAAGTTCTTCACCCCGACGGTGTCAATCAACGACAACGGCCCGCCGGTGTAAGGTGGAAAGCCCAAACCCAGCATTGCGCCTACGTCGCCGTCTGCCGGATCGGTCAGCACGCCTTCTTCCATACACCGTGCGGCATCAAGCGCCTGAGCGTACAGCAATCGTTTTTTCACTTCGTCAACGCTGGGTTGTTCATCGGCGGCGGGAAAGTGTTCGGCCAAACCCGGCCACAAAAACTTCTTGCCGCCTTCGGGATATTCGTACATGCCTTTGCCGGATTTTTTGCCGATGCGATTCAGCTTTTCAAAAAACAGCGTGGTGACAGCTTCGCCGGATTGCGATTTGTAAGCGTCGCCCAAATCTTTTTTCGTTTGTTCGCGGATGTGGTAACTGAGGTCAATGCTGACTTCATCCAGCAACGCCAGCGGTCCGACGGGCATTCCGGCCATTCGCGCTCCGTTTTCGATCAAGGCCGGAGCCACGCCGTCCAAGAGCATCGTCGTGCCTTCGTTGATGTACGCGCCGCAAAACCGCGAAGTGTAAAAGCCTCGGCTGTCGTTGACGACAATCGGCATCTTTTTGATTTGCTGCACGAAGTCCATCGCTTTGGCCAGAGTTTCATCCGAAGTTTGTTTTCCGCGAATGATTTCAACCAGCGGCATTTTGTCCACCGGCGAAAAGAAATGCAGCCCGATGAATTGCGCCGGGCGGACGCTGGCTTCGGCCAGGCCGCTGATCGGCAGCGTCGAAGTATTCGATGCGTAAATCGCCGACGCTGGAATCACGGCTTCGGCTTTGCGAGTGACATCGGCTTTGATTTCTCGGCTTTCAAAGACGGCTTCGATCACCAATTCGCAGCCCGCGAGTTCAGCGTAATCAGTTGTCGGCTTAATCAGCGACAACAGCGCAGCGGCTTTTTCTTCGGTGGTGCGGCCTTTCTTGATGCGACCGGCCAGCAGGTTTTCGCTGTACGCTTTTCCCTTTTCGGCAAAACTCAATTCGCGGTCGAGCAGCACGACTTCAATGCCTGCCAAAGCCGCGACATACGCTAAACCCGCGCCCATCATTCCCGCGCCGAGCACGCCGAGCTTCGTGACTTTCAGCTTGTCGTAGCCCTTTGGTCGTCGCGCCAGTTTGTCCGCCGCGCCTTTGTTGACGAAGACCGTGCGGATCATGTTTTTGGCTACGGGATCAAGCAGCAACTTGGTGAAATAGCGTTGCTCGATGCGCAAACCCGCTTCAATCGGAACCTGAAGCCCTTCGTACACGCAGGACATAATCGCTTGCGGCGCGGGGTAATTGTGGAAGGTTTCTTTTTGCATCAGCGACGAACCCACCATAAACGTTTCAACCCAGCGGCGATCAAACTGGCCTGCTCCACCCGGCACTTTGAAATCTTTTTTGTCCCAGGGCTGAACCGCGTCGGGCGATTCCAGCAACCAGTGTTTGGCTTCGGCCAGCAGTTGGTCGGCAGGAACGACTTTGTGCAGGATGCCTTTTTCCAGCGCCTGCTGCGCTTTCAACTGCGTGCCCTGCATCATCATTTGCAAACCGTCGCGCGCGCCGATCAATCGCGGCAATCGTTGCGTGCCTCCGCCGCCGGGAAACAATCCAACCAGAACTTCGGGCAATCCGAACAAAGCGCCGGGCGTGTCGGTGGCTACGCGATAATGACAGGCCAGCGCGATTTCCAAACCTCCACCCAACGCGGTTCCAGTCATCGCCGCGACAAAAGGTTTGCCGCCGGTTTCCATCTTGCGCGTCAGAGCGACGAACTTCATGCCGCCCGCGAACAACTCTTCGGCGCTGCGCGCGGCAAACAAATCATCCACGCCTTTCAAATCGGCTCCGGCCAAAAACGAAGATTTGCCGGAAGTGATAATCGCGCCTTTGACCGTTGGATTGCCGACTGCCTGGTTTACGTAATTTGTCAGTTCTTCCAGAAATTGCCGCGTGATGACGTTCATCGGGCGGTCTTTCAAATCAATGGTCAGCGTAGCTATGCCGTCGCCGTCAATCTGGTAAGTAATCGTTTCGCTCATTGGGTTCCTTTTGAAGTCGTTGGGAAGGTTTGAAAGGCGAACCGCCTTTCGCGCGTGCAGTGTACGACACGCAATGGCTGAGCGAAAAGAGGTGTGGAGTGCGGCGTGGAGCGCCGCTTTCCCACACGCTCTGAAGATAAAGCATTGGTTGAAAAGAAAGCGTTTGCTGCTGGGATCTGGGTGAAAGCGGCGCTTTACGCCGCACTCCACATGTTTACTGCACGACGATCAAGCCTTTGTACATGCCCATGCCGCAGGTCAGCGAAAATTCTCCGGCTTTCATCGCTGGAAATTCGATGATGATGGTTTCGCCCAGCGGCAAGTCTCGGCTGATGCCAAGCGATGGAATCAAAATGCGATTAGCGCAGTTCGGTTGGCTGTCGCGCGTAATGGCCAGCTTGGTTGGGCGATTGGCTTCCAGCTTGATTTGAGTCATCGAAAATCCTCCTGCGCCTACTTTGATGCGAATCGCGTCGGCAGGAATTTGCGTGGTGGTCTGAGTTTTCGGCAAAGCTTCGGCGACAGACAGCACAAAGGGTTGCACGATGGTTTCGCCGTTGATCTGAAATTGCGCCCACAGTTTGTACAGCCCTGCGCGCGGAAAGCTGACGATGGTGCGAATTTCCGTTGGCGGCGGCCCCAACGATTCGACAGTGTGAACGTGAGCTTGATCGGGTTGCGATGATTTGGCAGCGGCGGAATCTTCCAGCGGATGCGCGTGAATGAAGCTGCGATGTTGCGGGTCAATCAAAACGAAATGCGCCCACGCGCCGAGGTATGGTTCCAGGTTCGTGACGGGTTTTCCGGTTGTGGCTTCGCGGATGGCGAAGGCGAATTCAATGTCTTCGCCCGCGCGCAGTTGCTGCTTTGGCGTCAGCGTCAATTGCAGCGAGCCTTGCCGTTTTGTCAGTTCAGTATCGGCTCTGAGCGTTTCGGCTGGCCGATTGCGGCCTTCGACGTTGAGCGTGAAGTTGACGATGCGTTGCGCTTCGCCCGGCGGAGTGAAATCCGCGTACAGCCTATAACGTCCGCCGTGCGCGAATGTGTGCGTGACTTCGTATCGGTCTCCGACAGTCAGTTCGGGGTGAACATGCGCGAATTCGGCCAGGTCTTCTGAGACGATCAACAGGTGCAGCGGTTTTTCGTGAACGTATTCCAGAAAGCGCACCGGCGCTCCGCGCGGCGAGCGAAGTTGGAAGCTCAACCGCGTGGGCTGACCGGATTGCACGCTCGCGCTTTCAGTTGCCAATGTCAGCGTGCTTTCGTTGGAACTGACCGGCGCTGGCGTCTTGTGACAAAGCGGGGCAGCCGATGGCGGGGGATTGCCATCGGCAAAATCACGGAAGGCTTCGGCCAGTTCATCGGCAGAAACCTGTCCGCGATACTGACGCGCCAAAAGGTACGGAAACACCAAACGTCCCAGCGCGTCGGTCGTCAAAAAGTAAGCATAGGTTCCCTGCGGATATTCAGGAGTTTTGGCAAAGCGTCCGTTGAACTGATCCAGGTCTCCAACGCCTGCGGCGAATTCATAATCCTCGACAAACACGCCCAGCGGAAAATCTTCATTCACGTCAGGCCCAAACTGAGCCGGAGTCAGCGCCGTTCCATCGGGCAAATGGGTTCGCCGTTTGATCTGGCGCAAGCGATAACCCGAACGCATGCGGCGCAACTTGCCGTCTTCGGCATAAGCCCACGGCCCATAAATCGGAAAGCCATCAAAGGCATAACCGATGATCGGCGAATGCTGGCTGGCGTCGGTAATCAGGTTTTCCAGAACTCCCAACAAGCCGTTGTGTTTCAGTGAAGCTCGCGGACGGCCAGCCGCAACCAACGTTCCGTCATCGTTGATTGCCAGCGGATCGAAATGCCAAAGGTTTTGCCCTTGAAAAGAAGTCGTTTCAAACTGGTTGTAAATCGGCACGCCGTTGATGAATACGCCCAACACGTCCGAACGTACGCTGGTGAAATTGTCTTTGGCGGTTTGAGGAAAACGCGGAATGCGAAATCGCAATTGCCGCAACCGCTCGACGTGATCGGCGGGAGATTGCAACACGCCAAAATAATGCAGCGAAACGCCACCGGATCGCAGTTCCACAAACCGTTCCAACAGATTGACCGATTGCACTTCGGGCAACACACGCGCCAGTTGCGGATTGTTTTTGGCTGCCGGATTTTGATTCGTGACCCAAACATCGCTGACAGGTTCAGCCGCGTGAACGCACGGAATCAACAGGCACAGCAGAGAGAAAACTTGTTTCCAGTTTTTCATTGTTCAACCTTTTCTGTGAGCTAAATCGAAGCAAGAAACTTTGAGACAGGATTGACAGGATTTTTTTTCAGGATGAACAGGATTCAAACCAAGTTGGAACTTGAGTGCTATTGATGATTCTGTAAATCCTGCCGCAAATCTTGTTCATCCTGTCAAAAGAGAATGTCTCAATGTTGCTTGCTCTGATTTAGGCCGAATGGCAATTGCATTTATGGCGCGGGCGGCAATTGCGAATTCCAGTTTTGATAAATCGCCTGCAACTCCGCCAGTTTGGTCGGGTTCGAGCCAGCCAGGTTCGTGCTTTCAGTTTGATCTGTCGCCAGGTTGTATAGTCGCGTGGAGTTTTGAAAGAACAGCAATTTCCAGTCGCCAACTCGCGCGGCGTATTGCGTCGAGCCGGAACGCCAAAACAGTTGCGTGTGCGGCAAAGTCATATCCGCGCCCGAAGCGAATGGAATCAGATTCACTCCGTCCAGCGTAGAGTCGGAAAACTTGCGTCCCATCGCCGCTGAAACCGCCGTCGGCACAACATCCAACGAAATCACTGGCGCGCTGCTGACCACTCCCGCAGGCAGATAACCTTTCCACTGCATCATAAACGGAATGTGAATGCCGCCTTCCAACAACTGGTCTTTCTGTCCGCTGAAAGGATCGTTCTTTGAAGTGTTTGTGCGCGGAATGCCTCCGTTGTCGCTGAAGAAAATAACAAGTGTGTTTTCTTCCAGATTATGTTCGCGCAACTTGGCCAGCACTTTGCCTACACCGTCGTCCAGCGCAGACAACATCGCCGCAAAAGTTTTTCGAGTTGGATCGGTGATGTTCGGAAAGCGAGCCAGGTATTCATCAGTCGCCTGCATCGGATCGTGCGGAGCATTGCCAGCCAAATACAAAAAGAAAGGTTGTTGGCGATTGCGCTGGATGAAATCCGTAGCTTCGCGCGAAAAGGCGTCGGTCAGATAAGTGGTTTCAGTCACGGTTTGCGTGCCGCGATAAATTGGATTGTTAGGCTGGTTCCAAACGGTGTACGAATGCATGCCGATCAGAAAACCGAAGAATTCATCGAAGCCACGTTGTTGCGGCAAAAACTGCGACTGAGTTCCCAAATGCCATTTGCCGATTGCTCCTGTGGTGTAACCCTGATTTTTCAACCGATTGGCGATGGTGGTTTCGGTGACTGGCAATCCGCTGGTGCGGTCGCCTTCTGCCGGATTGAGTTCGTACCCGAATCGTTGTTGATACCGTCCGGTCAGAAATCCCGCGCGCGAAGGGCTGCACACAGGCGCGCTGACGTAACCGTTGGTGAACCGAATGCCGTTGCGCGCAATGGAATCAATGTTCGGCGTCAAAACATCCGCGCTGCCTTGAACGCCCAAATCGGCGTAACCCAAGTCATCGGCAACGATCATGATGATGTTCGGTTTCTGCTTGGCCAGCGACAGCGAAGCCGTGCTGGTGGAATTGGCCGTCACCGTCACGCTTTTGTTTTCGGTGATGAAACCACTGGAAGAGAACTGCAAGCTGTAATTGCCTGCGCGAATTCCAGTCAGGTTGAATTCGCCCTGAGCGTTGGTTTTCGCCGTCAACGAAGCTCCGCCGCTTTGCGGCAAAGTCACTGTCGCGTTGTTTAACCGAGCGCCGCTTAACGCATCGGTGACGATTCCGGCAATTGATCCCAAATCGTTTCTGCCCGTGATGGCCAGCGTAGTTTCAAAACTGACGCGGCCTTTGGTCACACGAACCGGAGTCGCCGCGTTGGTCGGCAGCGCGTCAGGAAGTTGAATGTTGATTTGCCATAAGCCGACAAATCCCGGCGACAAACCGCTGAACAACACAGTCGCGTTCAATTCGCCAACGGTGACAGTCGTCGCGCCGATTGCCGACGCCAGCGGAGAAGACGGCGATGCCTGTCCATCGGCCACAGCCGGATTGGTGCCGCCAATGCCTGTCGCAAACAAAACGATCACGCCGCCCGCAGATTCGGCTCGCGCGTTGGGCAATTGCCCGGCGGCTCCGTTTGGAGACAAATCTCCGTTCAGCGCCACAGCCTGTCCGCGTCCACTGGCATTGATGGTGAAAATTCCAGGCGAAGATTCGGCGACTGTCACCGATCCGGTTTGCGCAGGCGAAGCAGAGTTGTTGACGAAAACTTCTATGGATTGATTGCCCGCGCTGATTCCGCTGGGAACTTGCAGATTGATCTGGCTGGGCGATACGAAAAAGAGAGGGGCGGTTTTGCCGCCAATTTTGACTGAAGCTCCAGCCAACGCAGTTGGCAAAGGCAATCCTGGCGCGGCTTGAACCTGGGTTGTAAAACCGTTGCCAAACAACGCGGCAATCGAACCTGGCGCGGCAACGGATTCATAACTGGCTGCGTTGACCAGCGCCACTGTCGCGCCCTGTTTGGCGAAAGCCACTTTTCCAATGGTAATAGCGGTCACCGCCGCGACAATCAGCAAAATGACAGTTGCTTTGTTTTTGAGCATGCAAACCTCAATGAACGATGCAGTATCGCGCGCGTAAAGGTATAGTGCGCGTCAGCAAGCGATAGCCCGCAAAAACCAGCCGCTTGCTGACGCGCACGATACCGTACCAATGTCCCACCTACTTGATTGAGATGTTAGCCAGATTGGAGACGCGGCCATCGGCAGTAACCACTAAACTGATTTTGCCTTTGCCAGCCAACGAACGCGGCAACAGCAAGTTGTATTGATCCAGCCCGATATAAGTTCCCTGCGGCCCGGCGTAGGCCGGGGTCAGATTGACGCCGCCTATCTTGACGCTGACCTGAGAGCTTCTGCTAAGCCCGCTGCCGTAAAAAACCAGATACACCTGATCGGAATCTGGCCCCAGATCAATCGGGATTGGGGCGGTCGCGCCAGAACCTGAAATATCGAAAATCGGTTCAATAACTTGTTGTCCATTGCCGCGCGCTCGCAACACATATCCGACAATTATGCTTTCAGAACCGATGTTGAACAGGTTCGGATAAGCCGAAACAACGTTGATCGCTCCGGGAACCGAAACTCCGTTGGCGGTGATCGTCACCGTAGCCAACCCGATTGCGATATTGTCCGGCACACGGTAATTGAGTTGCGTGGGCGAAGCGTAAGAAATCGCCGCCGCATGATTCGTCCCAGCGGCGTCGCGTATGCTGACGCTGGCTCCGGCCAAAGTCGTAGGCCACGCAGGCGAAGAAGCTCCGGCGGAAGAAGTAGCCAGCTTCGCGCCAAACATCGGAAACGCCGCCATCAACGCACCGGGGGCGGTTGGCCCGCCTTCAAACGAAGCTGCCGAAACGTGCATTGAGCTTAGCCGCACGATTCCACCGCCTACGTCGTTGCGATTTGCATTGCTGTAGCTCGATCCATCAGCTCCATCAAACACCGCCACACCGTTGACCCATAATCCGATGGCTCCCAGTGTGGTGTTGCGTTTGGTTGCTGCGGCAGAGGGGTTACGTGGAAATTGGGCGCGGACGTTTTGCGCCGACGGAAAGTTCATGAAAACTCCACCGTTGCCTCCGTCAATGAACCACGGCCCCATCGTGTAACTGCCCAATCCGTTGGCGGTCAGATACACCGTCGAATCGGTGAGACTGATGGTTTGGGGATCGGCTTTGACCGCAGTCGCCTGCCCACCCATGACATTGGCTCCGGTTGGTCGCGTCACAGGCCAGGTGGGTTGCGCTCCGGCGGTTGGGTCAAACCCATTGATGACTTGTGCATTTTGTTGGGAGTTTTTCGTCAGCCACGAATTCAACAGCGGAGTGTTCGGAATGGTTTGCGAATACGTGCCGTTGCTGAAATAACCTTGCGCGTT
This sequence comes from Acidobacteriota bacterium, assembly GCA_033763255.1. Classification (GTDB taxonomy): domain Bacteria; phylum Acidobacteriota; class Blastocatellia; order RBC074; family RBC074; genus RBC074. The sequence continues at coordinate 16,798 of JANRKX010000017.1, forward strand.
GGCAGGCGCAGTCGCATTTCCGCCGCCGGTGACGTTGCCGTAAAACTGCAACCCGGTGATGTATGGAAATGCAGGCGCTCCGCCATCGGTGATCGTCACGAAATAAGCGTAAGTCCCATTCGGAAATTCCGGCGTAACCGCGAACCGTCCGTTGTGAACATCCAGATCGCCCAAGCCCTGAACGAACTCGTAATCTTCGATGTATCGCCCCAGTGGAAAAGTGTCAGAAACATCCGGGCCGTATTGATTGGCGCTGAGCTGTTGCGAAACTCCTGTGTGCCGCGCCAACGCCCAATCCGGCAACGAAGTCCTTTGCGTCATCGTCCGCAATCGAAAACTTGGCTTGACGCGCTTGATCGCGCTGTTTGGATTGGTCGGATCGGAGTATCCGTACGGGCCGTAAATCGGATAGCCATCAAACATCCAGCCCAAAATCGGCGAATGCTTCCAGCCGGTTGTCTTTTCGCGGTACGCAGTTCCAATGCGCGACGTGCCAACCAGTTCCAGGTTGTCATCAAGCTGCGCCCGCAAACAGACGGGCTGAACATGGTGATGATATTGGCCGTTGCCAGGTTGATGACCTAAACAGCGGTCAAAGGTTTGCGCTTCGCCAAAATAAGCGTTGCGAAGCCAAATGCCATCGCCCTGCCCACCAGGCGGCTGGGCAAAAGCGACAAAGCTACAAGCTAACCAAAAACAAAGGGTAAACGCTGTTCTCATTTCTCACTCCTTTTGAAGTCTGGGAAAGTCTTGTGAAGTCTGGGAAAGTCTGGGAAAGTCGAATACTTCTCCAACCTTCTTCGACTTTTCTCGACTTCCCTAGACTTTTCTCGACTTCCCTAGACTTCTCTCGACTCTCAAGACTTTCTTAGTTGCCGTATCTGGGTTCGCGGCGATTGCGACGCAAATCTTCCAGCTTGGCTTTTTGCTCCGCCGTCAGCACGTTGTGGATTGCGTTGTCCGTGCGAACGCGAATCAGTTTCAGTTCGGCTTCGATCTGAACTTCTTTTGCAATCACGGCGCGAGCGGCGGCTTCGTTGAACGTGCTGGCTTCGACGATGGCGCTCATTTGTTCGCGCAGGTCTCGCAATTGATTGTGGTACGGTTCAGCAGCTTCGTGTTGTTGGTCGCGCAGAGTTTCGATTTTCTGTTTTTGCTCGGCAGTCAGGTTTAATCGCTCGAAGATGCGATCCTCGCCGGGTCCGCGTTGTCCTGCCGGAGGCGGGCCATCGGGTCTGCCCGGCCGTTGTTGCGCACCGACGTTCGGTTGAAATCCGGCTGCGGTCAGAACAATTGCAAACAGGCTGCTCATCAAAATTATCTTTTGGGTTTTCATGGTTTCTCTCCTTCAATCTGGCAATTTGGGCAGTTAAGTTGATCTTCAAAACACGGCAGAAACGTTTTTACTGATCGTGTCTGCCGCGAAGACAAAGTACCGTCCGAACGTTAAGCAATGATTTGGTTCGACAGGAGAATCGTGAAGGGTTTGTTCAGACGGCGACGGGAAATGTAAAGGCTTGGTAAATCCGGCTGCCGCGTCGCAATCCGTGCGCTACACTTCGCCGCGTTATGGAAAGCACAGATTATTCCCTGACTAAAATTCTGATTATTGACGACGACGTGAAACTCTGTCGGCTGGTCAAAGATTACCTGACGCCGATGGGTTACGAAGTCGAAACCGCTCACACCGGCCCGGCAGGTTTGGAAAAAGTTCTGGCAGCCAACTTCCAAGCCGTGATTCTGGACGTGATGTTGCCGGGCATGGATGGATTTGAAGTGTTGCGGCAAATTCGCCGAACGTCAGTTGTGCCTGTTTTGATGCTGACGGCGCTGGGCGATGAATCTGACCGCATCGTAGGTTTGGAAATCGGCGCGGATGATTATTTGCCCAAGACATTTTCAACGCGCGAATTGCTGGCTCGGCTGCGCGCAGTCATTCGACGGTCTCAGATTTCAGCAACTCAAACCGCCACCGATGCCGAAGAAATCACCGTCAACAATTTGGTCGTGAATGCTTCGGCTCGACGTGCAACGCTCAGCGAGCAAACGCTGACGCTGACGCCGGTCGAATTCGATTTGCTGTTTTGTCTGGCGCGCGCGGCTGACCGTGTGCTCAGCCGAGATCAATTGCTGGATGAAATCAGCGGACGGAGTTACGAAGTCTTTGACCGTTCGATTGATGTTCACATTTCGTCGTTGCGGCGAAAGCTGGGCGATGATCCGAAAACTCCGCGCTTTATCAAAACCGTTCGGTCAGCCGGTTATATGCTGATTCGCAACGCGGAGGGCGAAGTATGAAATTGCGCGCTTCGTTGTTTGCCAAAATCATGCTGTGGTTCTTTCTGAATCTGGCGGTCATCGGCGGAGTTCTGTTCGCGCTGTTCAACCTGCAATTTCAGTTGGAGCCGAATTCGCCGCTGCTGGGCGCTGGCGGCGACCGCATCGAAAACATTGCGCGAGCGATTTCCGCCGAAATCCGCGATCAATCGCAAACAGAACGCGATGCCATTTTGCAGCGGTATTCGGAACTCTATCGCCTGGAATTTTCCCTTTACACCAGCGAAGGCGAAAAAGTCGCCGGGCGCGCTCCGCTGGTTCCCGCTGCCGTGCTGGAACTGATTAAACAGCGTCTGCCCGAAGGACGCCCAGCCCCGCCGCCGCCCGGTACAGAACCTCGCCTCGGCGATAACAGGGCGGCTGGCAGACCGTTTCCGGTTTCCACTCTGAAAACCTCCAACCCAACGCAGTATTGGGCAATGGTGCGAGTTCCGATTTATGACCCCGGAGTGCGCGAACCAATCAAAGGCGCGTTGACGGCTTCGTCCGATTCCATCACAGGCAATGGCATTTTCTTCGATCCGAAACCCTGGCTGGTGATTGCGGCGGTAGTCTTCGGGCTTTCTATGATGTTGTGGTTTCCGTTTGTTCGCAGCCTAACGCGCACGATCAAACAACTGACCAACGCGGCGGAAACCATTGCCGAAGAAAACTTCGACGTGCGAGTTGATGAACATCGCAGCGACGAACTTGGCCGATTGGGCAAAGCCATCAATCATCTCTCTGGCAGGCTTGGAGGATTCGTCACCGGGCAGAAACGTTTTCTTGGCGACATTTCGCACGAACTGAATTCGCCGCTGGCTCGCATGCAATTCGCGTTGAGCATTTTGGAAGAACGCACAGACGAAGCCGGGCAGAAATACATCGCCGATGTGCAAGAAGAAGTTCAGTTGATGGCCAAACTGGTGGCGGAGTTATTGGCTTATGCACGCGCGGGGTTGAAGACTTCGGAAATTCGGCTTTCGGCTGTGCGCCTGCTGCCGTTGATCGAACAAGTCGTTGCCCGCGAAGCGCCTGGCTTTGCCGTCAAAATCGAAGTGGATGAAAAGCTGCAAGCGATGGTTCAACCGGAATTGTTGTCGCGCGCACTGGCCAACGTCATTCGCAACGCGGTTCGATATGCGGGGGCAGCCGGGCCAATCACGATTGCTGCGGTTGAACACGAAGAGCAGGTTCATCTGACTGTGGCTGATTGTGGCTCTGGGGTTTCTGAAGAAGAACTCCCGAAATTGTTCGATCCGTTTTATCGCCCCGAAACCGACCGCGCACGTGAAACCGGCGGAGCAGGCTTGGGGTTGGCGATTGTCAAAACCTGCATCGAAGCCTGTCAGGGCAGCGTGTCGGCTCGCAATTTGAAGCCAGTTGGATTTGAAGTGAGCTTGGAGCTTCAGCAATCTTCATAAAACGCAAAGGCGCGAAGTGACAAAGACGCAAAGCTGAAAGTTCTTTTGCGACTTTGCTTCTTCGCGCCTTTGCGTTGAAGTCAGTCATTCAAAATTAAACCAACTCGACAATCGTCGCCGTTCCCATTCCAGCGCCAACGCACAAAGTCGCCAAGCCAGTCGCTGCGCCGCGTCGTTCCATTTCGTCAATCAGCGTTCCCAAGATCATGGCTCCGGTTGCTCCGAGAGGATGCCCCATCGCAATCGCTCCGCCGTTGACGTTGATCTTGTCGTGCGCGATGCCCAGCGCCTGCATGTAACGCAGTACCACGGCGGCAAAGGCTTCGTTGAGTTCAAACAGGTCAATGTCGTTGGTCGTCATTCCCGCGCGCTTCAAGGCTTTTTCAGTCGCCGGAGCCGGGCCGGTCAACATAATCGTCGGCTCCGATCCAATCGAAGCGAACGCCCGGATGCGAGCGCGCGGTTTCAAGCCCAACTTTTCGCCAATGGCTTTGCTGCCGACCAACACGGCGGCGGCTCCGTCAACGATGCCGCTGGAATTTCCGGCGTGGTGAACGTGATTGATGCGTTCGACTTCGGGGTAACGCTGAATGGCTACGGCGTCGAATCCGGCCTGTTCGCCCGGCACAGTGAACGCCGGGTTAAGTTTCGCCAGATCGTCCATCGTGGTTTCAGGACGCATGTATTCGTCGTGATCCAGCACCGTCAATCCGATTTGATCTTTAACCGGAACGATGGAGTTTTTGAAATAGCCATTGTCCCAGGCGTGTTTGGCGCGCCGCTGACTTTCAATGGCGTAAGCGTCAACGTCTTCGCGCGAAAAGCCGAACTTCGTTGCCATCAAATCGGCGCTGATGCCTTGCGGAATGAAGTAGGTTTTCGAGGCTATTTCGGGGTCCATCGCCATCGCGCCGCCGTCGGCTCCCATTGGTACGCGCGACATGCTTTCGATGCCTCCGCCGATGGCCAGATCGGATTGCCCCGACATGACTTGCGCGGCTGCGGTGTTGACGGCTTCCAATCCCGAAGCGCAAAAACGATTGAGTTGTTTGCCCGGCACGCTTTCAGCGTAATCGGCGTTGAGCACAGCCAGCCGGGCGATGTCCGCGCCCTGTTCGCCAACGGGCATGACGCAACCCATCACCACGTCATCCAGATAAGAAGTATCCAGTTCGTTGCGATCCCGAATGGCTTTCAACACCTGTGTCGCCAGATCAATCGGACGAACTTCGTGCAAACTGCCGTTGGCGCGGCCACGCCCACGCGGCGTCCGGACGGCGTCGAAAATATAAGCGTCAGTCATAAGTCAGTTCCCTTCAGTGAATGAATGGGTGGAATGTTGTGCGATTCGCCGGGCGGTTTTATACGCGAGATCGAAGAAGCGAGCAATGTCGGTTCAACTCGCAGACAAACTCGGCAGTCGGCTTTCATTTCGGTTGAAGCCTGTTGAAGCCTGATGCTCACCCGGCAGCGCATCCATCGGTCTTTACCCATCAATGAATTTCCGGTTCTGGCGTTGGCGTACCTGAGTGTAGAAAGTCAAAGTCGCAGCCTTGATCGGCTTGAGTCACATGGTCAATGTAAAGCGCCGTGAAGCCGCGTTCGTACACTCTTTGCTGTGGTTGCCAGGCGGCGCGACGTTTGGCCAATTCTTCTTCGCTGACCAGCAAGTTCAGTTTTCGGTTCGGAACGTCCAGTTCGATCAAATCTCCATCCTGAACAAAGGCCAGAGTTCCTCCAACATAACTTTCGGGTGAAACGTGCAGTACGCAGGCTCCGTACGAAGTTCCGCTCATGCGCGCGTCGGAAATCCGCACCATATCGCGCACACCTTCTTTCAGCAGCTTTTTCGGAATTGGCAACATTCCCCATTCGGGCATGCCTGGTCCGCCCAGCGGCCCGGCGTTTTGCAGCACGATCACGGAATCGGCGGTCACCTCCAAAGCTTCGTCGTCAATCCGCGCGGCCATGTCGTTGTAGTTTTTGAAAACAACCGCTTTGCCTGTGTGTTGGTGCAAGCGTGGATCGGCAGCGGTGGGTTTGATGACGGCTCCGTTCGGAGCCAGATTGCCGTACAAAATCGCTGTGCCGCCTTTGGCCGAAACCGGATTGTCCGTCGAACGAATGACATCCGCGTTGTGGACTTTGGCCGAAGCGATGTTTTCGCCCAGCGTTTTACCATTCACCGTCAAAGCGTCCAGTTTCAGCAAGCCGGGAATTTGATTCAGCAGCGCGCGCAAACCTCCGGCGTAATAAAAATCTTCCATCAGGAATTGCCCCGACGGACGGATGTTGGCGATGACCGGCGTACGTTGGGCGATTTCGTCAAATTGCGGCAAGTCAATTTTGATTCCGGCTCGGCCAGCCATGGCTACGATGTGAATAATGGCGTTGGTCGAACCTCCGATGGCCATGTCGGCGGTGATCGCGTTTTCAAACGACGCACGGGTGAGAATGTCGCTCGGTTTCAAATCTTCCCAAACCATTTCGACGATGCGGCGACCGCATCGGGAAGCCATGCGCTGATGGTTGGCGTCCACAGCCGGAATTGAAGAAGCTCCGGGCAAAGTCATTCCCATCGCTTCGGCAATGGCTGTCATCGTCGAAGCCGTTCCCATAGTCATGCAAACTCCGGCAGAACGCGCGATGCCATCTTCCATTTCATTCCATTGTTCGGCGGTGATGGTTCCGGCGCAGCGTTCCGCCCAATACTTCCAAACGTCGCTACCGCTGCCCAACGGTTGGCCGTTCCAATTGCCTCGCAACATTGGCCCAGCGGGCATGTAAATCGTCGGCAGATTCATGGAAATCGCGCCCATCAGCAAACCCGGCGTGGTTTTGTCGCAACCGCCCATCAGCACCACGCCGTCAATCGGCTGGCTGCGCATCATCTCTTCGGTCTGCATCGCCAGAAAGTTTCGGTACAGCATCGGGCTGGGTTTCATGTACGTTTCGGTGATCGGCATTGCCGGAAGTTCGACGGGGAAACCGCCCGCTTGCCAGATGCCGCGTTTGATTTCTTCGGCGCGCTGGCGGAAATGGCTGTGGCAGATGCTCAGATCGCTCCAGGTGTTGATGATGCCTATGACCGGTTTGCCCGCGAAATCTTCCACCGCATAACCGACCTGTTTGGCGCGCGACCGGTGACCAAAACCGCGCAAGGTGTCCACGCCCAGCCAACGATGGCTGCGCAATTCGTCAGGATTTTTTTTGTTGCTCAAAGTTGTCTCCGAAAAGTAGGAAAGTTTCGTCCACGAAAGTACACGAAGTTTCACTAAGAAGAAAAGTAGAGATGCAGCACGGGGAGCGTAAGCGACTTGAGTTTTCTGAAAGCATGCCTTGAGCGTTGTTCAGTTCGCTCACGCTTCCCGTACAGCAGTATGCAATTGCAAGCTCTGGGCTTGCGTGGCACGATGCGCGCGCTTTTCGCATTCCAATTCAAACCAAAAGAGGAAACAACCAAATGAACTCCACCGAAACGAAGCTTTCGTTGAAAGATTCTCCGCAGCTTTGGTGGCTGACTTTTCTGCTGTTCAGCGGAATGGTGTTCAGCTACGCCCAGCGCAATTCTTTGAGTGTGGCGCTGCCGTTCATTTCCAAAGAGTTCAACTTGAACCCCGAACATAAAGGATTGCTGCTGTCGGCGTTTTCGTGGATTTACTGTTTTCTGCAAGTTCCGGCGGGCAATCTGACAGACAGCGCAGGCGTGCGGCGAACGTATTCGCTGGGATTTTTGATGTGGTCGTTGCTGACGGCGGCCACCGGAGCGATCAAAGGATTCTGGGGTTTGTTGTTCGCCCGTTCGCTGGTGGGGATTGGGCAATCGGTCGCTTTTCCGGCCAGCGCACGCGCCGTGTCCAACTGGTTTCGAGACGGCGAACGCGGAACCGTGACGGCGATTTACCTGACCGGAGTGCGATTGGGGCAAGCGGCGATTGGAATGGCCGGAGCCTATTACCTGGACAAAGCTGGATATGGCTGGCGATCGTTTTTTCTGCTGGTTGGTTTGTTGCCCTTGATTTGGATTGTCGGTTGGATGATGACGCTCAGGCGTTGGGAATCGCCCGCAGGCACTCAATCGGCTGTGGTGAAAAAAAGCTTTTCGCTGCTCGAAGGCATGAAGTTGCTTAAGCGCAAAAGCGTGCTGGGAGTGACGCTTGGATTTTTTGCTTACGATTACGCCTGGTTTGTTTTCACGCTGTGGATTCCGGATTACCTGAAGACGGTGCGCGGTTTCACCAACGCCGAATGGGGCGTTTATCAATCGTTTCCTTACGTGGCCATGTCGGTGGTGATTATTCTTTCGGGGCTGGCCAGTGATTGGTTGGTGCGGCGCGGAGGCAATGAAGTTCGCATTCGTAAATTGTTCATCGTCGCCGGAATGCTGTTTTGCTGTTTGATCGTTCCCGCCGGATTGGTAGAGGACAAAATGACTTCGGTGTGGTTGCTGACGGTGGCGGTTGCCGGGTTGGGGTTGGCAACGCCGAACACCTGGACGTTGACGCAAGCCGTTTGCGAAAAAGAAATCGTCGGCACGGCTTCGGGATTGCAGAATTTCGGCGGCAATCTGGGCGGAATTATTGCTCCGGCGTTGACGGGAATGCTCGCTCATCGAACAGGATCGTTTGCCGTGGCGTTGGGAGTCGTCGGCGGAATTTTGTTGCTGGGAATTCTGGCGTATTGGATGTTGATTGACGAACCGAAAGCCGAAAAATAAGTTTCCGGCTCAATCAGCCAGCGTGAATTTCACGTTTCCGATTCCCAATTGAGCGCGTGGCCAGTCAAAAACTCTTGTGCCTTTTCATTCGCTTGCAGCAAAACCACGACTTCGCGGCGAAGCGCGTCATCGCCTGCGCAAGCTTCAACCAGCCAGTTTGCGCGTTCTTCCGCCGGTCGTTCCAGCGCCAAATGATAAAGCTCTTCGATGCGTTGCCAGCGTTCAGGCGTCATACGCGAAGTTGCGGTAGGCAGTTAAGACCGGCGCTCCGGCCGGTTTGCCCATAAGGAGCGCCTCTGGTTTGTCTGTTTGAGAAATTGGGTTATTTGGTTTTCTTCGACGTGTCACCACAGGGCTGCCTGTTGGGGACGCACTGACAAGATTGCGGATTTTTGGGCAAACAGTCGCAGCAATGAGTTCCGGTCGGACAGCTACTGTTGCCGCACTGTTCGCCAAGAACATCTATGGCTTTTCCTTTGCCTGCAACTTTCTCGGCTACTTGAATGGCGACCTTGCGTTGACTGGCTTTGCTGATCGTTCCGGTCAGTTTGACCTTTCCGCCATCAGCCGATTCGACCTGAATTTTTTCGCCTTTCAGTTTTGGGTGCTTGGCCAGTGCATCCTGAATTTTCTTTTCTGCGGTGGATTGATTGGCGGCGGTTTGAGTCGGCGTCGTTGCTATCGGTTCGGAATTCGCCCCAGAATCTGCCTTCGATGCCAGCGTCCAGCCGGTCACCGTCAATGCCAGACCAATCGTCGCCAAAGCCGCCAGAGTTTTCCATTTGTTCAAAAGTTGGGCACGCATAGTTTTGCTCCTTGTTGTTTGGGTTTAAGAAATCAAGCGCAAAGTCGGGCGACAAACTCATCGTCTGTTGCTCGGTTTGCGTGATCGAAACGTTTTTTTCGCTTTCAACCAAACATGCGGATTTCAGAATGCAAACCCGCCAAATTTTTATTTGTAATTGTCTATCATCGAAATCAGCCGCCAACTCACCTGTTTGCCATAATAAATTTCCCGGCTGTCCGGCGACCACGACAGGGCTGAAAAGTAGGTTCGGGTTTCGTCGCTGCTGACCAGCTTCTTTGACGCGCCACCCGTCACCGGAATAACCCAGAGGCTGTCACGCTCATTTTGCTGGACGGTAAACCCGATAAAGCGTTTGTTGGGAGAAAGATAAGTGTTGTAAAGGTAGGACGACGACGGCAGTGCGAAGGTAGAGACGAGTTGTTGTTGCTTGATTGAAAGTTGAGAGATCTGCACTTGCAAATGCCCAGCGGTCAGACTGAACTTTCCACTGCCATAGGCCAGCCATAAATCCTGACCGTTTTCAGACCAACCCAATAACCGCAAGGCGAATTCCGCCTGAAACGCCAGCCGAGTTTGCCCCGTTGCCAATTCGGTAATCGCAACGCCCCAGCGGAGTTTGTTTTTGCTGTCCGGTAGAACTTGGTAAACAAAAGCGATTTGTTGGCCATCGGGCGACCAGGTAGGGCAATAGAAGATTTCACCATTAGCAGCCTTGTGCAAGGTTGCCGCTTGACTGTTGTCGTCAAGTTTCACCAACCGAAGCTGAGTGCTTTCATCGTCGGAATAGGCATAAACAATCCGGCTGCTATCTGGCGACCAGTCGTAATCATGCGGCTGGCTGACCAATCTGGGCAACAAGCTGTGCGGGCTGGCAGACACTGTGTTGGTGGTCAGTTGGCGCTCTTTCCGTGTGCTCGCTTCAACCAGCCAGAGATTGGTTTTGCCATCGGTTGTTCGTAAAAACGCTATCTGTTTTCCGTCTGGTGACCAGGAAAGTCTTTCCGCGCCAGTCACCAGTGGACGTGGTTTGTCTTCTCCTGCCAAGGAGCGGATGGCAAGGCCGCTTTTCTCGCTCGAAATTGATTGGGTCGGTTCGCGCAGAACGACGCTTTGATAAGCGATCCGTTTTCCGTCAGGAGCCGCCGCCGGCCAGAGGTCGAAATTCAGATCGGAACTGAGTTGTTGCCCTTCGCCTGTGGCGACATTGACCCGCCACAAATCGGCTTCGTTGCGCCCGGTGCTGAAAATGATTCTGACGCCATCGGACAAGGCGATGGCATCCGACACCAAATAATCACTTTGCCCGAAGGTCAGTTGGCTAGGCGGCTTTCCATCCGGGTTTGTGACAAAGATTTGATTCACGTCGTTACGAACCGATGAATAAAAAATCCGTTCTCCGTCGGGATGCCATACAGGGTCGGAATCAACGGCGGCATCGTTGGTGATTTGTCGTGGCGTGCCACCATCCAATCGGCTGACCCACAAATCCTCTTGCCCTTTCTGCTCGCCGCGATACACGACTTTTTTTCCGTCAGGAGAGACACTGAACCTTCGCGAGAATAAATCAACTGCGCCAACGGGAGTGGTATCCCGAACTTTCCCTGAAGCGATTTCAACCATGAACAGTCGGGGAAAGGATTCGTAATAAATGGTTTTGCCGTCTGCCGACCAATTTCTCAGCAAGGACGAGCTTTGTTCGAGTTGAGCAATCAGTGTGGCGCTGCCGCCTAATTTTGGCATGCGCCAAATTCCGGCCTTGCCTTCACGCCTGGAAATGTAGGCGATTTCGCGGCCATCGGGCGACCAGATCGGATTGGCGTTGTTCCATTCATCATTGGTGATTGGCAGAGCATTGTCTTCGCCACTTTGGTTCAAGTGGATTTGTCTGCGACCATTATGAATGCCCGAAAACGCTATGAACTCGCCGCCGGGCGAAAACCTGTAATCAGGATTTCCTTCGGTTGTGGACGAACGCCAGTTCATGATCGTTTTCGGCTGCCAAACGGTCGGAGCCGACGACGAAGAATCCCGGCGAGTCGTCAACCACCATCCGCCAGCCGTGAATGCCGCCACCAAAACCAGCGCCGACGCCCAGACTTTCGGAGCTTTCCAGAATGCTTGCGACGAATTGGCTGCGGGCAGAATGGCGGTTTGCTGGCTGCTGACTTGCAGCCGATGTTCCATCCGAGCGCTGATCTGCAAATCGGTTTTGCATTCCTGCAAGTCGGACAGCAATTCGTCGGCGGTTTGGTAACGGCGCTCCGTTTTTTTCTCCAACAGTTTGCCGACGATGGTTTGCAGTTGCGGCGGAGTTGCGGGCGCGGCTTCGGCCAAAGGTTTCGGCGCAGCCATCAATATCGCAGCGATCACATCGCTGAGCGTTTCGCCGGTGAAGGGCGGTTCGCCGGTCAGCAATTCATAAATCACCACGCCCAGGCTGAACAGGTCTGTGCGCGAATCCACGCCGGTTCCGCGCGCCTGTTCGGGCGACATATAACGCGGAGTTCCCAGAATCACCCCCGGATTGGTCTGTGCGGCGCGCAAGGTGTCCATCTGGGAAAGTGAGCCGGAATCGGCGGGTGCGATAGCGGTCAGTTTGGCCAGGCCGAAATCCAGAACTTTGACGTACCCATCGCGCCGAAGCATGACGTTTTCAGGTTTGATGTCGCGGTGAATGATGCCCGCTCCGTGAGCCGCCGCCAGCGCCTCGGCGATTTGTTCGGCAATGTCCAGCACTTGCACGGACGGCAATCGCCCATCGGCCAGCAATTGGCGCAACGTTCGTCCGTTGACGAATTCCGTCACCAGAAAATGCAAGCCGTCAACTTCGCCGATTTCGTGAACGGTGACGATATTCGGATGATTCAGCGCCGACGCCGCACGCGCTTCCTGCTCGAAACGGCGCAAACGGTCGGCGTCGCCTGTGAATTCGGCGGGCAGCAATTTGATGGCCACCTGACGCCCCAGATTTTTGTCTTCGGCCAGCCAGACTTCGCCCATGCCGCCTTCGCCGATACGGGAAACGATCTGGTAATGGCTGATGCGTTGACCGATCTTCATGGGTTGGGCTTCGGCAAACATAAATTTGGCTTCGTTGTGGACAGCGGGTTTGACCATAAAGCTTCCAGCCTGGTCGTTGGCTGCCAACAAGACTTCGACTTCGCCCAACAACGAAGGATCGCCCGCACAGGCTTTAGCCAGAAACGCTTTGCGTTCGTTGGCCGGAACCGCCAGCGCGTTGTGGTAAAGCGTTTCGATCTGTTCCCAGCGTTCACGAGTCATGGTGTTGGTCTTTGTTCAGTTGGCGGAACAGCCAGGCGCGCGCCAGATTCCAATCGCGCTGCACTGTTCGCAACGAAGTGTCGAGCAGTTTGGCAATTTCTTCTTCGCTGAGGCCACCGAAAAACTTCAGTTCGACAATGCGACTTTTACGCGGATCAATCCGGGAAAGAGCGGATAAGGCTTCGTCCAATTCAATGATGCAAGCCTGACGGTTGGGCGCGACGTTTTCGGCTTCGATCAGTGAAACGCGCAAAGCTTCGCCGCCGTGTTTCAGCGCCTGTCGTCGCCGGGCATGATCCACCAGAATATGCCGCATCAATTGAGCCGTGATGCCGAAAAAATGCGCGCGGTTTTTCCACTCTACGGCGGAAGCGTCTATCAATTTGATGAAGGCTTCGTTGACCAGCGCAGTCGGCTGCAAGGTGTGGCCGGGACGTTCCTGCGCCAGATAGATTTTGGCCAATCGCCGCAACTCCGTTTCGACCAGCGGCGCCAGCTTTGCCAGCGCATCACTGTCGCCGTCGTTCCAGGCAAGCAGCAATTGAGTCACTTCGTGGGGGGATGAAGTGTTCATCCTTTCAACTCCGGAATCGAAAGACCGCATTTCCTTCCCTAACCGCAACCTGATTTTGATCTGTGGTGTTCGAGCGTGGCGCGAATGTACCACACAACCATTTGGACTGACCATCAAATGCCGCCGGTTCGGTCTCCCGTCAAAAAAACTTTCCGGCCAGTGGCGGGTTCGGCCACGATTCTGCGCCTTACTCAGTGGCGAGCATAGAAAACCAAGACTCAACGAAGTAGCGAAATTCGGACGAATGACGACTCGATCAACGGAAATCAGGCCGCATCCGTGCCGGGAAAAGTGTGTCAACTCAAAGTTCAACAAGGAGGCAAGATGGAAACCGAACTCAACCAAATCGAAGAACTCTGGATGTCCGAACAAGCTGTCGTGATGAACGCCTTTGCCCAACTCGGCGAGATCATCGTCGTCGCAGGCCTTGTTATGGCGTTGCTGCTGCTCATCGGCGCGGCTTTTCTTTCTGATTCCGAAGACGCCTCGTCGAGTCGCGGGCTGGCCGTGAAACTCAAATCATTGACTGTCGCTTTTCGCCAAAAGCCTGGCTTCGGGCAAACGGTTTTGCGCGCGCTTCTGCTGATTGCCTGCCTGGCTGTGGCTCAAGCCTGAGATCGGAAACCCTTAAACACTTACTTCCACCTGGATTCGTTTGATTCGTGGGCAGAGTACGAAAAGTTTCAGGCGGCGCTGCCCAACCTCGAAGGCTACAGCAAACTGTCAGGCCGAACTGCGGGCGCCGTGATGCACACGAACATCACGGCTTACACGCCGATGCTGGAACTGAGCATTATTGCTGCGCCAGCAGCGGCAGCGAGCAAGTAGTGCAAGTTGGGTACCCTCAGCCAAACAGTCAGGCTGCGGCGTGTCTCGTCGGCATTTGCCGCAGCCTGCATGCAGTACGGGGAGCGTGAGCGACTTGAGCCTTTCTCAAAGTATGCTTTCAGAAAAACTCAGGTCGCTCATGCTCCCCGTGCCGTAACTCAGGTCGCTCACGCCCCCTGTACCGTATTGCTATCTGGGTTTTACCCGATGCGACGACCGCCATCGCGCGGCGAAATTGGGCCGCGAACCGGAGCACTGCTGCGAACAAACAAGTCGTTGATCGGCCCCCAGACGCCTTGCGCGGCGAAAGGAACGTACTCAAACCCGCGTCCAAACGGATCGTCGTTGCGGACAGTGGTGTAATCAATTCCCAGCGTCGAATAAATCGTCGCCGCCACATCTTCGTATTGAGCCGGACGATTGGCCGCCCAACCGGGTTCGGTGATGTACCCACCGTCGGCGCTGGTGGAGCCGATGATTTTGCCGCCACTGACGCCCGCTCCGGCAAAACACGCGAAGTGCTGGAAGTAATGGTCGCGTCCGCTTTGCCCGGTCAACGGACCGACCGTGCGCCCGAATTCTCCCATCCAAACGACCAGCGTTTCATCCAGCAACGTGCCGCCTCGCGTGCCGGGAGTGGCCGCCAGATCGGCCAGCAATGCAGACATGCCCAAATCAAACTCTTTGGCTCTGCCGTGCAAACGACCGTTGTCGGCAGTATCGTAAATGTCGTCGTGATGATCCCAGCCGTCGTGGCGAATGTGGATGAAGCGCGTGCCTTGATTTGCTTTGAGAATGTTGCGCGCCACGATGCACGAATTGCCGAAGCCGTTTCCGTTGACGGTGTTCTGGCCCACCATCGAAGTCCCGCCATACCGAACCTGCTCTTCGGTGGTGAATTTGAACACGGCGTCCACTGCCGGGTCGTACATCATGGATTTGCCGCGATCATAAAAACTGCCCATCGTTGTGGCATCGTCGCCCAGCGGAGAGTTTGTTCGCAGTTTCGAGTCAATGGATTTCAGTGCGTTGTAACGCGCTTCAAAGGTGGCTTGGCCGTCGGCGTTGGCCAGACTGCCAAGCCCTGTCGGGGCAGCCGTCACATCGAACGGCGCGTGCAGGCCATTGAAATAACCCGGCCCGACTACGTTGAAATTCGTGTTGAGCGAAACGAACACAGGCAATTTCTGGCTGGCGGTTCGCTTCGATTCAAATTCCAACGAAACGACACTGCCGATGTTCGGCGCAATTTTGCCGAGCGCCGAACTGGGGCCGCGAGCGATTTGCGCCCAGGTTTGTTGCAGCGGATGCACCAACGCCGGAGCGCGCATGCTGCGAACGATGGCAAATTTGTTCATCTGCTTGGCCAGTTCCGGCATCAACCCTTGCGGAAACATCGTGCCGCTGAAACTGGTCGGATTGAAATCCGCCGGAGTCCACGAGCCTTGTTTCAGGTCGAAAGTGTCCACGCTGGAAGGCGCGCCAGCCATCAGCACAAAGATGCAATTCAGCGCGCTGTTAATCAGCGACGGGGCCACGGCGCTGACTTTGCTGGCAGCCAGCAATTCGGAGGTCATGCCGGTCGTCACCATCGCTCCGGCCACGCCTGCTCCCGCCAGTTTGAAAAATTCGCGCCGCCCCAACGTTGGTCCGGTAAGTGGAGAATTGCCCCTCGGCGCGTTCACTTCGTTCAACTCTTTGTAGTATTTGTTCGCCATAAATCACCTCTTGAATTGCCGTTCGTAGTTCCGCGTTTACGCAGCGACTTTCGCTTGCCGGGCCGTTTCCGCCTGAAGGCGGAACTACAAACGCGCTTCAGTAGTTAAAAATGAAGTCCATCTTGTTCAACAGCGCCCATTGAACGCCTTCGGTTGCTTGCCGTTTACCTTGCGACGAAAACAGCGGCAACAACGCATCCAGTTCGTCCTGGCGCGGATTGCGCGACAGCGTGTTCAGGTACAACTGTGTGACGATCTGCTGATCGGTCAACGCCGTGTTGGCCAGCAACGTCGCCACAGCCGAACCCGCATTGGCCTGATGAATCTTGCCCATCACAAAGTTGTTGTTCATCAATGTCAGCGACTGCTGAATGGACGGTTCAAACGAACGCGGTTTCACGTCGCGGTCTCCGCGAATGAACAAGTTCAGGAAATTGGCTACCTGAAGGCTTGTGCGCGGTTCGACCGTGTCCGGCAATTGCATTGCCCAATTCACCGTGAACGTGTTCTGGTTGAGCGAATCGCGCATCTGGTATGTCGCCGTGAAGTTCGTCGCTTTCAAAATGGCGTCGTGAACTTCTTCGGCATCCATACGACGAATGTATTTCCGCGCGTAGTAAGGAACCATCGAAAGGCTCCACGTGGCCGGATATTGCGAAGACAGGTTGTAAGCGTTGGATTTGGCAATCAAGCCGATCAGTTTGCGGATGTCATAATTCTGTTTGATGAATTCGTCAGCCAGAGAATTCAATAACTCGGCATTGGCCGGTTGCAGTGTCCATCCGCTGGGAAGCGTCGCAGCCGGATCGAGTCGCGCCGGATCGAAGGCGTTCGACGGCGAAACCAGAGCTTCGACCATCATCTTTTCCCAAATGTAATTGACCGCTGCGCGAGCAAATTGTTTATCGGCTGTCACCAGTCGAGCGATGGCCTGGCGACGATTTTCGCCGGTGTTCACACCACCGCCACTGCCCAAAAAGTATTTGGGGTCTGCGGTGCTTTTGCCGCCAACCGGTTCGCGCGTCTGGCGATTTCCTGTGGTGGTGTTGAGTTGATACTCGCCCGCAGGATTTTCCGAAACCATGAACTTGGCATAATTCGGCTGCTGGGAAAGCACCTGGCGTTGGCGGCGAGTGCGCGCAAAAAACGCCGACATTCCCCAGGCGTCCGAACGTGTCTTTTGCGATCCCCACAGATTGACTTGATCCAGGTGGCCTGCGCCATCGTGGCAGAGCAAACAATCCGTGGCGTTGATTCCCAAAAAAGCGCGAGTGACTTCGACCGCCGTGCCGTCCATTGTGTCTTGAGCCGGCCCCATCGGAACAATTCCGCCGACGATGAAATTGACCTGGCCTTGAACGAAGTTGTCGCCGTCGTTGGCGATCATTTCCGTCGCCATCTGGTTGTAAGCTTTGTTTTTGCTGACGGCGTCTTTGATGTAATTGTAAAAGGCGTCGCGTCCGCCGCTGTAACGCTGGACGTTCACCGAACGGGCGTTGTTGCGGTACAGGTCGCCAAAAAACATCGTCCATTTGTCCACGTATTCCGGCGAACCGATCAGTTTGTCCACCAGGGCATCACGTTTAGTGGCTGAGTTGTCGGCCAGAAACGCCGTCACGTCTGTTGCGGAAGGGATGCGCCCGGTGATGTCCAGATAAGCTCGGCGAATGAATTCTTCGTCGGTGCAAAGCGGCGCGGACTGAATGCCGTCTCTGCCCATTTTGTCGAACAGAATGTTGTCAATGAAGTTTTTTCGCGGGATGTCTTGCGGCGGCACGGTGGCCGCTTCAGCGCCGATGCTCAGAGCGGCGGCGACTGAGGTAGTAGCTTCCGACACCATTTCACGGTGTTGAGCCATCGCCTGTTCTAAAGTTTCGGGATTTTGCAAATAGCCGCAATCGTTTGCAGATGTTTTTCGATGCGTTTTCGGATCGTCCTGATCCTGCCGATTTTGGTCGCCAATCAGCGCCGCGAACGATCCGTATTGAGCCAGCCCCAGCGTTACGGCCAAAGTTATAACGACGAGCATCACTACTCGTTTGACTCTGCCCGTGGATAAAGTTCCACCTAAGCCTGTTGTCGGCATAAGTCCTCCTGTTGGTTTTGAAAATTTTTGCCTGTCGTCCAAGACAGTCAGCAAGTTGTCAGCAAATGAAATTTCCGCGCTTAGCAAGTGTCAGCATAGGTTCGGTTTGCCCGCAAGGCCATCGCCGAACGCGACATAAGACAAAGCACGATTTGAAATGGTCTGAATAAAATTTTTGGCATAACAGCCCGCCGCTTCTTTACAGGCGCGGTTCTGTACCAATTGCCTGCTTCGATTTAGAATGAATTTGAGAAGGATCAATGTGATAGAAGGGTTACTGAATCAAAGCTCAATGCCAGCCGCAACATCAAAAATCGCCATCAACAAGGATAAACAATCGGTCAATGGAGCCGACGCCAACCCGATTTCGCTTCGAGCGGTTGGCGTGTTGGAAATCGCTTCGGTGATTGCGTCAGTTTTTTTGACGACCTGGGTTTTGATTCCTTTGCAGCCGGAACCGCGTTGGCTGATTGCATTGCCTGGCTTATTCGCCTCCGCGTTGATGCTGAATTCACATCGAATTCGGGGCGACCGATTCAGCGAAGTTGGAGTGTCGGCGCAAAACTTCGGCAGAGCCTTGCGGCTGGTGGCGTTGCCGACATTGGTGGCTTGCGGCCTGATTGCGGCGCTTGGCTTCGCCACAAATTCGTTTCACCTGACATCGCATTTCCGGACGAACCTGTTGGTGCTGCCGGTGTGGGCGGTGATCCAGCAATATGTTTTGCAAGCATTCATTTATCGAAGAATGCGCTGGCTGTTTGTCACGGAATCGGCTTCGCCAGAAATGCAACGACGGCAAGTGCGTCTGGCAATTTTGGCGACGGCGGCGATTTTTTCGCTGACGCATTTGCCGAACCTGATGTTGATGTTGCTGACATTGCTTGGCGGTTTGATGTGGTCGTGGGTTTACGAACGCGCGCCCAACCTGTTCGCTCTTGGTTTATCTCACGCGGTAATCAGTTTGATGTTGATGACTTCGGCTCCGGCGTGGCTGCTGCCGAGCATGAGCGTGGGATACAAACATTTTCTTTACCAGAAGTTCTGAGGTGTATATGGCTGACAACTTCATCGAACGACGCAAAACCAATTGGAAACGGCTGGAAGAATTGACCGATCAAGTGCGAAGCCTGCGCGGATTGCGTAGCCTGGCGCGCGATGAAGTCCGCGAACTTGGGCGGATTTACCGTCGCACGGCTTCTGACCTGGCGATTGCTCGCGTCGAATCGCGCGATCAGCGACTGGTCAGTTACCTGAACAATCTGGTGATTCGCGCGCACGGCATGATTTACCGCTCGGAATCGAAAGGCGTGCGTTCGATTTTCGATTTTTACTGGCACGAATTCCCGGCCATCTTTCGTCGGACGTTCGGGTATACGCTGGCGACTTTTTTGATTTTTGTGGCGATTGGACTGGGTTCGTTTTGGGCGACGTGGCGCAACGACGATTTCGCAGATTTTGCATACGTTCCAGCGCCATTAGTGCAAGCGGTCAAAAACCATCAACGCTGGTGGGAACGATTGAACGACGAAGCTCCGACCGGAGCCGCCGGAATTATCGCCAACAACATCGGCGTCAGTTTGAAAGTATTCGCGTTCAGCATAGTTCCGGTCGTCGGAACGGTTGGCGTGCTGACGCCTTCGGCGTTGCAAATCGGATCGTTGCAGGCGGTGCTGATGAAACACGGGATGATGGGGACTTTCTGGAACTTCGGGTTCGGCCATGCAGTATTGGAGTTCGCGGCAATTTTCATCGCTGGCGGAGCCGGATTGATGATCGGCTGGTCGCTGATCGCTCCGGGAGAACGAACTCGAAAAGAGGCTTTGGTCGAACGCAGCACGCTGGCGATTCGTTTGTTGGTTGGTTGTGTGCCGCTGTTGATCGTCGCCGGGTTGATTGAAGGATTCATCTCGCCGTTGCCGCTTCAGTCGCGGTACAAGATCGCTGTTTCGGTGGCTTCGGCTGTGATGTTGGCGGCTTATTTGCTGAAACCGGCCAAAGTTACGGGCGCAGAATGAGTCGCTGTGGTATCATCCGGCCTCAATTTCGTAGAACAATTTTGAAGAGGGTTTGAGAATGAGTGATTTTGATTACGATGTCCCGCAGACGTATCTGACTATCCTGACCAAAAACGACATTTTTTCTTTTCTTGGACTGGTTCGGGCGCAGATGGTGGATTCTGACGGCATGACCAAACCGATGACCGCCGTCATTAAACATGACCCGCGCGAAGGCCAGCCGATTCTGAAACAGTTCCAGACCGGCGGCGAAGCCCGGCGCAATTACGAAGAAGCCATTTCGACCAGTCTGGAACGTGGATGGAGCATTGTTTATCGCGGACTGCCATTGGAAGGTTGATGACGGTTCGGCAATTTTGGAAATAACAAAGGGCGGGTTTAACCCGCCCTTTGTTATTTCCAAAACAGATTTTTAGGCTCATTCGGTGACAGGCTGCCGGTGATCCAGCGCGTTGCTGACAATGCGCGCTGCCGTTTCGCTGATGTGAGTGCGCCAGGCTTTTCGATCTTCTTCTTGAGCACCGCTCAGCAGCAACAGACGTTTCAGGATTTCGGTTGTCACTGCAACTAAAAACGCGCCTTGCCCGGCTTGCTGGCGCAGATGTTCGTTGTCGCGGCGAGCGCGGTCGCGTTCATCTTCCTGTTCAAAACGCGGAATTTCCTGGTCGAGCAAATCGAACGCAACAACCGCGAGTTTCTGGTTTTGATTGTCGGCAAAATTCGCCAGTCGAACGCGAATCTCATCGTTGAGCGGGACTTCGATCAATGGCGAAGCCAGCGTAATCGCCTGAGCGTGCCGGTTGCGAAGCACTCGCGCCGCAATTACCAACACCAACACCCAGTACCCGACAAACATTGCGCCGACGACGGCCAGATCAGTCATCGTCCATTTTCCCCTGCCACTCAAATACAAATATGCCACAGGAATCAGCGCCGGCACCGCAACCAGCAAAACTCGATACCAGTTCCAATTGGATTTGCGCGAAGATTTGTCGTCTGGGGGTTGATCGTCAGAAGGATTGTCGTAATCGTTCATCTCACTTGCTCCCTTACTGCGTCGTCCTGCAATAACTACTAACCTGTCGGCATTATAGCCCAAACCTTGCAGCGGCAAAGCCCATGCGCCATCATCTGGCAAAATTCACGACAAAGGAGAGTTAAAAACATGGCGCAGCGAAATCAACCGCTTCTGGTTGGCATCAATTATCCCTGGATAGATTACGGATGGGATTTCGGCAACCCGCCCCAAGCCTGGGTCGCCTGGCAAAATCTGGCTGCCTGGCGCGAAGCCAAACGCCGTCGCATTGTCGAGGATTTCACGCAATTCGCCGATCAAGGTTTGTCCGCTGTTCGCTGGTTCATCCTGCCTGACGGAACGAATTACGGCACAGGCATCGAATCGCCCGACAACACCGACGGCCAATGGCATTTCGAAGCCTTGCCGCGCCAACATCCTTTTCACCAACAGCTTTGCGATGATTTCGAGTTCGTGTTGGAAACCTGCGCCAAACTCGGATTGCAGTTTTTGCCTTCGCTGATTGATTTTCACTGGTGCAATCAGGGCGCCATCGCCGATTACAAATCCGGCATAGTCAAAGGCGGACGCGCCGACATTGTCACCGACCCTGCCAAACGCGAAGCCTTTTTTGACAGCGTGCTGGAACCGTTGCTGGAAGTTTCTTTGCGCTATCCGCAAACGATTTATGCGTGGGAATTGATGAACGAACCCGAATGGGTGACGACAGACAAATCGCTGGAACATCATCGCCCGGAAGAAAACAAAACCATCCCACTGGATAAAATGCTGAGCTTTTTGCGGCGCGGCATTGGCCGCATCAATCATCGAAAATTGCCGAACGGCAGACAGGCGTTTCGATCAACCATCGGCTTCGCCCATCACGACACTCTGTTCGACTGGAATTCTGCAGGCCTCGGCGCGACGTTGCATCAGTTTCACTTTTACGCGCAGAAGGACGGCAAGCTGCCGCCGAACGTTTTTTCCGAAGAATACCCTTGCTTCATCGGCGAATTCGCCACGGCCGTGCAAAAAGACTGGACGGATTTGAAAAAGCGCAAAATGGCTCAATCGGTTCGCAACCGGCTGGATTTGATCGAAGAGCGAGGCTATCCGGCGGCGTTTTTGTGGTCGGCTCAAGCGATGGATGTGGCGACGAAATGGACGCCGGACGAAGTGCGCGACACGATTGCCTTTCTGAGAACTTCGCGCGGCGGATCGGCGGACGACATTGCCTGATGAAGTTTTGATTCAGTTTACTTCGGCAACGGCATCACGGATTCAGCAACCAGCACAAATTCCGAGCCATTGAACTGAAAATCCAGATTGCGTTGTTGCTCGCCTTTTTCCTTGTCGTTGGTTGCGGCCATCAATCGAATCA
The DNA here is from genome assembly GCA_033763255.1 of Acidobacteriota bacterium. Classification (GTDB taxonomy): domain Bacteria; phylum Acidobacteriota; class Blastocatellia; order RBC074; family RBC074; genus RBC074. The sequence goes on from JANRKX010000017.1 coordinate 38,962, forward strand.
GCGGAGCTTTGCCTTCTTCGTGACGCAATCCCATTCGCAGATACTTGTCGCCCGCCGGAAAAGCGCGGGCAAGCTTGTCTTTCTTGTCGGCGATGAGCGGCAGTTTCTGGCCTTCGCGCAGGATCAGCGCGAAGTAATCCTGACCGGTTTTGGCTGGTTTGGCATACACGACGATCAAACTGTCGTACGCGCCGCGCGTGACGGCGTCAATTCGCGCGGCGTAAATCAGCTCCGCCTGTTCGCCGCCCGAAGCCAGCGTTTCGGCTTTGGCCGCTTCAAAGTCCGGCAAGGCGATCTTCGGATTTGTTTTGAGCAACGGGCAGGCAGAAGTTTGCGGCGCGGGTTGCGGCGTTTGACCGAAAGCCAACAACGCCGACGCAACAACCAGCGCCAAACCGAAAAGCAGTTTGATCGAGCGAGTCATTTTTCACCTCTCATTTGCCGCCGACGGGAACCTGTGCGCTGCCGACGTTCGAGTTGGCGTCGAAAACCCGAAACGCTACGACGTGCGAACGCGCATCGGGCAATGCCACTTTCACCAAAAACTCTTCGCGTTTGGAATCGGCGATGCCGTCGGCAGGGAAGACGGCTTTCCACGCGCCGCCGTCCAATTGGTATTCGGCGCGTTTGATGATCGAAGTCGAATCGCTGGCGCGAAACGTGACTTCGGCGTTGCCGCCTGAAACGCGCGGCGCGTCGGCGCTCACCGTCGGAGGCGAGTTGTCCACGTCCACCGATTCGGTTTCCTGTTCATCGGTCAGCGCCAGGCTCGCCGGGTTCGACGGCGCGTCGGTCGCCACAACCTTGAACACATAACGACCGTCCGGCAAGGCATTCGGATCAATCGTGAAGTAGTTTTCCTTGGCGTTGGCTTTCAGCGGATAAAACTCCGTCGAATTGGCCGCGCGATAAAACACCGAGTATTCGATGGAATCGCCGTTGCGGTCTTCGGCCTGCCATTGAATGGAAATTGCTCCGCGCTGCGGAACTCTGCGCGGAGGAATCGAAATCGGCGCTGAGCCTTCGCCGCTCACGTCGCCGCCGCCTTCCATAATCGGTTGCGGTAATGGAATCAGCGCGATTCCGGGCGACAGGAAATTCAATGAATTGATTTTCGGAGCTACGTTTCGCGGCAGATACGACACCGTGACTTCGCGCAATCGCGGAGCAGGCGAACTTGCCGCACTACGTTTCAACGTTGCGCGCCATTGCAGAAATCGTGTGGAAGGACTTTTGATAGCGTCACCGTCGGCATTTGTGATTGCTGCCGACCAATCGCTCCAGGTCGAATCCGGCGTAGTGGTGTTTCCGCTGCGAGTTTGCAACTCAATCGCGCCTTCGCCAATCCACGAAATTCTTCCCCAAGCTGCGGTCGTCGCGGCTTCGCGGACGGACGATGTGTAAGTTCCGGTCGCTGCCGTTGCGCCGCCGAGTTTGAACAGCTTGCCCAGATTCGACGCGGCGACATAGGTCTGATTGCCTGCGCGAACAAACCGCGAAGTTTGAGCTTCGGAAGTTTGCGCCAACAAACCAGGCTTCTGTCCGGCGGTGACACTGTAAATTCGTCCTTTCTGGCCGGTTCCAATCAACGCTTGCCCGTTGGCATCCAGCGCGACGGCAAAGGCTGCGGCGTCTTTTGATTCCCAAACTGTGTCGGCGGCTCCGTTGGCATTCACACGGTACAGCGCGCTTTTTGCTGAACTGCCGCCTCCGCTGGAAGCTGACGATGAAGACGATCCGCCAGCAGACGCAGGCGAATCAATCGTTTGAACATCGCTAATGACAATCGTGACTCCGCCACCGTCGTCAATCGGTTGAGCAGGCGATGCCGACGAAGACGCCGAAGCCGCATTCGACGATCCGCTTCCAGCCGATTCGGCCAATGCCAGCGCGTAAATTTCACCGTTGCGACCAACGGCCAGATCGCGGATTTCGCGTTGCGCGGAATCGAACAACGTGAAGGCTTTGCCGTCAGCGGAAATTCTCAGCACCATTCCGCCCGGATCGGTTCCGGCAATGATGTTGCCCGCGCCGTCCATTTTCAGCGCCGTGATGTTGGTTTGCGTAGTGTTCACCAGCGGAGCGCCCGTGCCGTCGGCATTGACGCGAAAGATGATTCCTTTGTCACCCGTGCCGACCAGCAAACGGCCTTGCGCGTCGAACGCCAGCGACCAGATGTATTTTGTTTTCGGCTCGAAAAAGACTTTGGCTTCGCCGTTGGGCGTGATGCGATAGACCTTTCCGTCCGGCGAAGTCCCAGCGTAGACATTGCCGCCTGCATCCACCGCCAACGCCATCACATCCAGTTCGGAGGTTTTGTACAGCAACGAACCTTTGCCCGTAGCGTCTACTTTGAACACGCGGCCTTCGTGCCCTGTGCCCAAATACACGTTGCCGGAATTGTCCGCCGCCGCCGCCCAGATGTAAGCCTGTTTGGTGTCGAAGACTTCAGCCAACGCCGGAGCCAGCGTGATCGCGCCGTTGTCGGCAATCGAAACTCCGACAGCGTCGCCTTTTTCGACTTCGGCGCGCGTATTCACACGCCAGAAAACCGGGCCGCTGGCCGATGCCGTAAAGAGAAATGTCGTGATGACGGAAAAAGAGAGAAGAGCAAGAAGAGTTTTTCGCATTCTGGTTTGAGTCCTGAGTTGAATTGCCAGCAATTAAACCGGGTAATCTCCGATCCACTTTACCCAGGGAAAAAAGCTGTTGACGGCATTGAAAAGGCGCTTGTCTCCCGTATAAAAGTCAACGCCCTGGTTTTCAGCCAAAGCAAGGTAAGAAGCATCGTAAAACGAGCGTTGATAGTGGATGGCTAAATCAAACACTCGGCTTTGAAGCGGCAAAACACCAAAACGCTCAAGCGCGATTGTCTTGAAGTCAGCCAAGGCAATAACCGCGTCTGCTTCCGACAAACGCTTTCTGCTGATTGCCACTTTGAGGATATTGCCAATCTCGTAATCAAAAAGAGTGGGAGCAAGTAATTCAACTCGCCCATTCACAAAATCTTCCTGTAGCGCGTCTGCTTGAGCCAGTTCGCTTTCATCTCGTAATCGCCACTTAATAGCGACACAGGAATCAATGACCAATCGCTCAACGCTCACGGCCTTCCTCAATCATTTCGCGGATGTCCATTTCCAGCGGCGGCATTGCATCTCGCGCAGCCCGCATTCGAGCAAATATCTCTCTTTGGCTTTCAGTTGGGGAAGCTTCGTTTTCCAGAAACACAATGGCGACTTTCACTGCATTGGCGACTTGGGGAAAAGATTCTGAAGGCAGTGGCCTGAATTCTTTTCCATCGTATGTGGCTTGAACTGCAATCATGATTTTCTCCTTCACTTGCTGACGACGTTGACCGTCAGCGTGCGTTGCCCGGAAATAACGAATTCCGCTGGTGGCAGTTCTTTTTCAAAAAAAGTCGCCGATCCGGTTTTGACGTATCCGCCGGACGTTCGATCCGAACCGAGCGTGGCCAACACTGAAGGCGGCAAGCTGGGCAATTCTTCGTTGTTGATGATTGCGCCGGATTCGCTGCGCGTAAGTTTGACGTACAGCCGGTCGGATTTACGAATCTTGTTCAGTTCGCGGACGAGCTGGCTCAGTGATTTCGGCGAAATGCCTGTGCGCGGTTCCTGTGCTTGAATCGAAGCTCCGTCGCCGACGACGATCTGCAATTCGCCGAGCGGCGTATCCGCCGGAATTTCCACAGGGATGCGTTCGATGTATTCGCCGCCGCTGTCCGTGCGGGCAAAAGCTTGAATCTCGATTTTTTCGCCGGGACGGACTTCCGTGCGATTGATCCACAATCGGTCAAGCCGGCCTGTGCTACGCGTGTCATAAGACGTGATGTCGAAGCTGATCTTTTCCAGCCGCATATCGCTGAATCCGCTGTTGAACAGCGTGCTTATCGGTTTGGACACGGCAAAGGCGGCGGCCAGTGGCGAGTTCATCGAAACCGACAAACGGTTTTCCATCGTGATGTCCGGCTGGTCTTTCAGTTTGATGTTGCCGCGAATTTGCAGCGTCGAATCGCCGATGGCGCGTTCGGTCGAAGTGATCGTCGAAAGCACAGTCATCTGCATCAAGATCGGCGTCAGGAATCGGTCGGCGACCATGTCGAAGTTGTACGTCTGACGATTGCCCAAACTGGTTTTCAGATTGATTGTCACCGGAATCATTTTCGGCGCTTTGCCGAGTTCGCCATAAATGCCTGTCGAACGGTCGCCGCTGATCGTGCCAACCATTTCGGTCGGAAAACTCAACTTGAACGAAGTCGCCTGACTGGACATGACCGTGACGACTTCGCCTTCGTGCATGGGAAATTCCGAAACGCCCAGGCTCAAAAACGGGTGGCCGAAGGCATAAATGCGATTGCCATCGCGGTAAGTCACTGTTCCCGCCGCCGACAGTGAATAATCTCCGCGCACCAGCGGCACGACGATGGTCGAACCGGGCTTCAAAGTCTCGGCAGTGGCTTTTTTCAAATCGCCGATTTGAGCCGCGCCGGAAACTCCGGCCACCGGAGCGAATCCCCAAGATTGAAACAGTGGAGCGAATCGCGCGACGATTTCGGGAGCAACGCCTGTGATCGAAAGCGGCGTGGCAATCGGCATCAACACTTGTGCGCTGCCCGGAGCGGCGACAGCTTGCGCGCCGATGCCGGATTTGCCGCTCAAACTTTCAACGAACTCCTTGTATTCGCGCGAATCGGCATTGAAGGAAATTTCGGAAAACGAAACTGAGCGAGGTTGGTCAGGTTTCTTGTCGGCTTGCTTTTGATCGAAAACGGCCAGCATTTCTTTGATCGGCGTGATTCCGGCAATCGGGTCTTTGGCGAATTGGTAGCCGAATGCGACCGCGCCAACCAGCTTGCCGTCAATGTACACGGGCGAACCGCTCATGCCCTGAAAGACGCCCGTGTGGTTCAACTCTTCGCCAAGCAATTTCGACAGCACAGCGTTTTGTCCGGGATTTGGGAAGCTGGTTAGCACACCCAGAATTTCCAACTCGAATTTTTTCGGCTCGCTGCCGGTGAAGACCGTGTAGCCAATCGCCTTCATTCCGGGTTTGACCTGCTCAATCGGGAAAAACTGAGCATTGGTTTCCGGCTGAGCTTTTTGGCCAAAAGCCGTCAGCGACATGCCAACTCCGACGATCAACAACATGGCAACCGCCAGATGCCGTACCAAACGTTTCACCAATCGCGTCATAAGCTGTTACCTCTCTTGCTTGGGAATCTTGATTTGCCCGATTTCAGGGCGCGGGCAATATAGCACAGGCAGTCGCTGCGAAGTCTGGGCAAGTCTGGGCAAGTCGAGAAAAGTCTGGGCAAGTCTGGAGAAGTTTTGGGAGGACAGATTTTCCTAAACCAGAACAAACTACACTGGGACACTGTTTTTCGACAGGATGAACAAGATTGGCGGCAGGATTTACAGGATCGCCAATTCCAACAAGGCTTTTATCAGATTTGAATCCTGCTCATCCTGCAAAGAATCATGTCCATCCTGTCTCAAAGTTTTCTGCTTTGATTTTGACCTTCCCAGACTTTCCGAGACCTTCCCAGACTTGCTATTTGGCTCGTCCGATCACGCCCATCAGCCTGCCAACGGGTTTTTCGGCTCCGCGTTCCAGCCGGTAGCTGAAAAACAAATCGTTTCGCAACCAGGTGCAAAGTCCGCTGTCGTAAATTCGATCCGCAGACAATCCAGCGTCGGACAGTTGGCGGATGTTGGCGAGATTCAGATTGATGTGACCTTTGCCGTTGGTTTGCAGGTTGGAAAACAAATCTTCGGCGTAGCCATATTCGCGGCGAAACGCCTCCAGGACTTCGGCTCCGACTTCAAAAACTTCGGCGCAGATGGCCGGCCCCAGGGCGGCGTGGCAATCTTCGGGGCGCGAACCATACTCGTGTTGCATGCGTTCGATTGTCCGTGCGACGATGCCTGCCAGCGTGCCTCGCCAGCCAGCGTGAACCGCCGCAAAAGCTCGCGTGCGTTCGTCGGCGATCAAAATCGGCATGCAATCAGCGGTTTGAATCGCCAGCAAAATTTGTTCAGCGTTTGCCGTCAGAGCGTCACCGGGCTGGGCTTCGGTCAGAGCGTCTTCGGCGTCTTTGACCGAACGCACATCGGCTGAATGAATCTGTTTGGCCGTCACCATCGGCCAGTTGTCTGCGCCGAGCGCCGCTTGAAACCGTCGTCGGTTTTCGATGACGTTGGCACGTTCGTCGTGACTGAAATTGCCCAAGCTGAGCGAGTTTTCCGGCAACGAACTGACGCCGCCGAGTCGCGTGCTAAAAGCGTTTTTGAATCCGAGCCGTTCCAGCGGCTCACAAACCAGAAGTTGAATTTCGCCGTGCGGGCGGAAAGAAAAGTTGGTCATTGTTTTTATGATCGTCGGAATCGGGGTAGACATCGCAGACATCGAACGAATCAAACATTCGCTGGACGAATTCGGCGACCGCTTTCGTCAGCGAGTCTTCACCGCTGCCGAAATCGCTTACTGCGAACAGTTCGCGCACGAACCGGCGAAAATCGAACGCTACGCCGCGCGCTTTGCCGCCAAAGAAGCCGCGCGAAAAGCCTTGGGCGCGGCCACTCCGCTAAAAGCTTTGTCATGGCACCAAGTCGAAGTCGTTTCCACGCCTGAAGGCGCTCCGCAACTTCGATTTTATGGCCGCGCCGCCGAATTAATCGCCGAGCTTCGCATCGCGCGCGCTCACGTGTCGCTCTCTCACGCGCCAGAACACGCCGTTGCCTTTGTCGTTCTGGAATCCAATTAACAGCGAACTCAATTGCGACTGCCGGGTTTGATTGCAGTCGAACCTTCCTGGCACATCGGGCAGGCGTCGGGTTGATAAGTCGGCACTTCCAGCACAGCCAGCGCGTGGCGAGGAATGCCCAGGTCAACGCTGCCGCCACTGCGATCAATCAACGAACCGGCTCCAACCGATTGGCCGCCAAGCGCGGCGACGACATCCATCACTTCGCGCGTCGAACCGCCGGTCGTCACCACGTCTTCGACGACGAAGCAGCGTTCGCCGGCTTTGATTTCAAAACCCCGCCGCAAGGTCATGGCTTTTTCCTGCCGTTCGGTGAACAGCGCGCGAACTCCCAATGCTCGCGCGACTTCGTGCGCGACAACGACTCCGCCCAACGCCGGAGCGATCACCAGATCAATTTGACCAATTTTCGGATCGGCTTTGGCTTTGGCCGCCAGTTCGGCGCATAAAGTTTCGGCAACCGCCGGATGCTGCATCACCAGCGCGCACTGCAAATACCGGTTGCTGTGCAAGCCGGAACTGAGCAAAAAATGGCCTTTCAGCAAAGCCTGGTTGTCTTCAAAAATCTTCAGCACTTGTTCGGTTGTCATGGTTATTTTGCAGACCGCTGCGTACTGTCGCGGTAATGATTCTCCTGTTGATGAAAATATAGCGATAAGGAAAATGGCGAAACACTTCCAGCCGCAAGCCGGCGGCAAGTTCGATTTCGGCAATGTCCGGCGCGGCGAATCCGCGCAGGACTGAAACCGCGGCATCGTTTCTGACCAGTCGGTTGCCGGTAAACAAATGGCTCAGCAATTTGATCGAGTAATACGCCAGCGGATGACGCCGCAAATCATTTATGACGACCGCTGTTTTGGCGACGCGCGCAAAACCGCTGAGCAGTTCCGCTGCTTTGGCGCTTTCAAAATGGTGCAGGAACAGCGACGCCAGCACAAAATCAAAACTGTGGTCGGCAAACGGCAAATTCAGCGCGTCGCCGCAAACGGTTTTGATTTCGGGATATTCGGCGGTTTGTACCAGAGCCTGACGAGCGGCGATTTCGTTCAGGTCAATTACGACAAACTCAATCTTCAAACCGCGTGGTCGTGCCCAATCAACAATCCGTGCAGGAATGTCTGCCGAACCCGTGCCAACGTCCAGCAATCGAATGCGAGTTTGTCCGGCGGCTTGCAGAGTTTTCAGCATTGGAAACAGCCGTTTGGTCAGCGCGCGTTGTCCGCCCAACCAGCGGTTGATGCGCCGCAAATCCGACAGGTTTTCAATGAATTCTTCGGCGCTGAAATCCGAACCGTCAATCAATTCGATTTCGGCGCTGCGTTGGGCAAAGCTTGTCGTCAAACCGCAAGGCATACTGCTGGCCAGGTTCCGGTTGAGTTGCGCGTTTGAAAGTCTTCTGTAAACTGCCAACCGCAAACCTCAAAAAACTGCGAAACAAAACTATGTCGAAAAAACTGAATCTGATTGAACACATCTCTTCCAAAGAGAAAAAGCAGGGCTATGTGACTCAGATGTTTGAGATCATTGCGCCGCGTTATGACCTGATTACCCGGTTGCTGTCTTACGGCATGGATTCCGGCTGGAAGCGCAAGATGCTGGAAATGCTGAATCCGCGTGGGAACGAGCGCGCGCTCGATCTGGCCTGCGGAACCGGCGACATCACTTTTGCGCTTGGGGAACGGTTGCCGTCAGGCGAAGCCGTCGGTCTGGACATCACACACGGCATGCTGGAAATCGCCGAAGAAAAACGCCGCGAGAAAAAAGCAGCCAACGTGTTTTTTCACCAGGGCGACATCATGAAAATGCCGTTTGCAGATGCCTCCTTTGATTACATCACCTGCGGATACGCCCTGCGAAACGTGCCGGATGTCGAACTGGCGCTGGTCGAAATCAAGCGCGTGTTGAAACCCGGCGGACGATTTTATTCGCTGGATTTCGCGCATCCCGGCAATCGCATTTACCGTTGGCTTTACCTGAATTACCTGATTGTCGTCGGTTCGACGGTTGGAATTCTGCTGCACGGCGATGCGGACGTGTACCGGTACATTCCAGAAAGCATCAAACGGTATCCCGGCCAACACGGAGTCAAACAAACTATGGAAAAGTTGGGATTCGAGCAAGCCGGTTTGCTGGAATTCGGCGGCGGCATCATGGCCATCAATTACGGAACCAAGCCGAATTGATGGCCAGCCATGATTACGCCTCGAAGATTACGCCTCGAATTTTTTCACCACCAGCGCGGAGTTTTTCGATCCGAAACCGATGCAATTGCAAACCGCGATTCTGATATCAGCCGCGCGCGAAGCGTTCGGCACGTAATCCAGATCGCATTCGGGGTCGGCTTCGTCCAGATTGATGGTCGGCGGCAGAAATCCATGGTTGATTCCGCCGATGGTCGCCATCAAACCTGCCGCGCCTGAAGCTCCCTGCGGATGGCCGATCATGCTTTTCGTGGCGCTCATCGGAATTTTGTAGGCCAGATCGCCGAAAGCATTTTTGACGGCTCTCGTTTCGATGCGGTCGTTCAGTTTGGTCGAAGTCCCGTGCAGATTGATGTAATCCACTTCTTCGGGGGCGACACCTGCGTCGGCCATTGCCAAAGTCATGGCTCGCGCCGGTTCGACGCCACTTTCGTCCAGTTGCACACGGTGATGCGCGTCGCAGGTCGAACCATACCCGACAATTTCAGCATAAATCTGTGCGCCACGTTGCAGCGCATGTTCCAGTTCTTCAAACACGAACAGATAGCCGCCTTCGCCGATGACAAACCCATCTCGGTCTTTGCTAAACGGGCGTGAACCGCGCGTTGGCTCTTCGTTCCACGAAGGAGTCATGACTTTCAGCATGCAGAATCCCAGCATAAAACTGTGCGCCAATGGGGCGTCAACTCCGCCGGACAGCGCGGTGTTGACGCGCCCCAGAGCAATGTTCTGAACGGCGTAATTCATCGCATCAGTCGAAGAAGTGCAGCCGGTGGAAATCAAATGACTGAACCCTTTGATGCCGAACGGCATGGAAAGCTCTGAAGGCAATGAACCCGGCGTCGCGGTCGGAACGGTATAAATGCTGGCGCGTTTGGCTTCGTTGCCAAAATAATAGCGGTATTGTTTTTCGATAAAACTGAGCGATGCTCCGCCGCTGCCCAGCACAATGCCAATGTCACGTTTTTCGTCCAGCGACATTTCGCGCGGATTCAATCCGGCATCGGCAAAGGCCAGTTCCGCCGAAGCGATGGCATACGCCACCGCGTGCGAAACGTGTTGGCGGTCTTTGGGCGCGATGAACTGATCCGAGTCGAAATCTTTGATTTCGGCGGCGATCTGAACGGGCAGATCGCTTGGGTCGAAACGTGTGATGCGGGCAACGCCGCTGCGGCCTTCCCGTATGGATTGCCAGTATTGTTCTCTGCCAAGGCCGATCGGGCTGACGCAGCCTATGCCTGTGACGACTACTCGTCGGAGCGTTTTAAGTGCTTTCATTTTTTGGTCTCGCTTGAGTGAAGGAATTTTGATTGCGGGCGACAGCTTACCGCGTCAACAACGATTAAACAAAGTCGGGCAGGTAATGAAAGATGACGACGGAATCTGAGGCAGCGCGGTTTCCGTATATTTTTTTGTCCGGGTTGGCCAAACCAAAGATGGAAGTTATACTCCGATCACGTCGCCCGGAAGCATTTGCGGGCGAACTTTTTAGCGCCGCAAGAAAGCAGTAACCCCCAGGAGCTATCAATTTCAATACGAGAGAGCGAACCAACGATTTATGAAAATTGCCATTTTGGGGACGCGAGGGATTCCGGCAAATTATGGCGGGTTTGAAACCTTCGCAGAGCAATTGGGGACGCGGTTGGCGGCACGAGGTCATCAGGTTGCGGTCTACGGTCGCAAACATTATTCAACCACCGACAGAAAATTTTACCGCGGAGTTGAACTGGTCACGCTGCCGACCATTCGCCACAAATACTTCGACACGGTCATCCATACCTTTCTTTCCGTTCTTCACGCATCGCCGAAAAAATACGACGTCATTCTGATCTGCAATGCCGCGAACAGCATTTTTTCGTTTATCCCGCGCTTGTTTGGAACACCTACGCTGGTCAACGTGGACGGTTTGGAGCGCAAACGCAAAAAATGGAATTGGGTTGGGCGGAGTTATTACCTGCTGTCGGAATGGCTTTCGACGTTTTTGCCAACGGCTATTGTCACCGACGCTCAAGTCATTCAGGACTATTACGCCGCGCGCTACAAAAAAGAATCGGCGATGATCGCTTACGGAGCCGAAGTAGCTCGCCGCGCTGCGCCGGAAAAATTGTCTCCATTCGGCCTGTGCCCGAACGGTTACGTGCTTTATGTCAGTCGCCTGGAGCCGGAAAACAATGCGCATCTGGTGATCGAAGCTTACGAAAAGGTCAAAACCGAAATGCCGCTGGTGGTAGTCGGCGGAGCGCCTTACGCCGAAGAATACATCGCCCGGCTGAAAAGCACGCGCGATCCGCGAGTGAAGTTTCTGGGCTTCGTCTTTGGCGAAGATTATCGCGCCTTGCAGCAAAACGCTTACTGTTACGTCCACGCGACCGAAGTCGGCGGCACTCATCCCGCTCTGATCGAAGCAATGGGAGCAGGCAATTGCGCCTTGACGCTGGACACGCCGGAAAACCGTGAAGTCATCAACGGCGCTGGCATCGTTTACGGCTCCGTGCCCGATCTGACCGCCAAGCTGCAACAAGTCATCAACCACCCTGAAATGATCGGCGAATATCGCCGCCGCTCCATGGCTCGCGTGCTGGAACTTTACAACTGGGAACAGATTACCGACCAATACGATGAACTGCTGTCGCAACTGGCAGGCATCGAAGCTCCGGCAATGGCTCCGGTCGTCAGCAAACAAATGCCGACCGAATCCACGATGAAGACTTTCGCCAAAGAACCTGTCAAAGTTCGTAGCGCAGCCAAAAGCCTGCACTGAAATGCTGAAATCGGAATGATGAATTCCTCCGGCATTCATCATTCCGACTTCAAACTTCATCCTTCCTATGAACTACAGTTCCAACGCCAAAATCCCGCTCTGGCAACCGGCCTGGGCGCTGTTCAGCGAACATCGCGGATTGATCCGTTCGATGGTGCGCCGCGACCTGACCAGCCGGTACAAAGGTTCGCTGATGGGATCGGGCTGGGCGATCATCACTCCTGCGGTTCAAATCGTCATTTTTACAGTCATCTTTTCGGGAATCTTCAGCGCGAAGTTCGGCGACCAGGGCGGCCATCTGCGCTTCGCCGTGTACCTGTTTTGCGGAATGCTGCCGTGGATTGCTCTCAGCGACGGAATGCTGCGTTCGACGACTGCGCTGACCGACAACGTCAACCTTGTCCGTCGCGTAGTCTTTCCGCTGGAAGCTTTGCCCGTGAATCTGGCGTTGTCGGCGCTGGTTCAGCAACTACTTGGAACGATTGTCTTGCTGGCGGCGGCGTTGATGATGCAGCGCACTTTGCACGCAACGGCATTGTGGCTGCCGGTGCTGCTGATTCCCCAATTGCTGGCGACGATTGGCTTGGGATGGTTGATGGCCAGTTTGGGCGTGTTCATCCGCGACATGCCGCAAGTTAACCAACTGGCGCTACAAGCCTGCATGTACCTGACGCCGATCCTGTACCCGGAAAGCATGGTTCCGCCGACGTATCGTTGGTTGGTGGATTGGAATCCGATGGCTCCGCTGATTCGCAGCTACCGACTGGCTCTGCTGGAAGGGAAAACACCCGACTGGCGAGGCCTGAGCGTGACTCTGGCGTTCGGGCTGATCTGTTTCGGATTCGGGTATTGGTGGTTCGAACGAACGAAAAAAGCCTTTGCGGACGTGCTGTAGGCAAAAACTACTGGTCGGCTTCCGGCTCTTCGATCTTGATGGTGCGGCGGCTGGCTGATTTGACGACTACGCTGCGGCGAGTCGGAACCAAAGCCTGGCTGGTTTGGGTGTCGTGTTCGATGATGGTTTGGTTGGCCATGTAATCGCGCAGCATTCCGAAGAAGCGATTAAATTCCTGCTGCATCTGATCCATCTTTTCGCGCATGTTCAAGATGATTTCAACTCCGGCCAGATTCACTCCCAGATCGCGCGTCAGGTTCAAAATCAATTCCAATTGCTCCAAATCTTCGTCGGTGTACAAGCGCACGTTACCGTCGGAGCGCGACGGTTTCAGCAAGCCTTCGCGTTCGTACATTCGCAAAGTTTGCTGATGCACGCCGTAATGGTCGGCGACTGCGCTGATTGTGTAACCTTTGGCTCTTCGCTTCATAAAAAATCAAAAGGCAAATATCAAAAAGCAAAGGGCAAAAGGTCGGAATCCACTTCTGTCCATTTTTGATTTTTGATATTTGCCTTTTGCCTTTTGATTTTCATTCCAGCCCCAGTTCGACTCGTGGATTTTCGGCGTTGCGTTTGGCGAACTGCCGCAGCAATTCCTTTGAATCTTCGTCAATGATTTTGGGCAGCACGATTTTGACTTCGACGTATTGGTCGCCGCGCGTCGAACCGCGAAGACTCGGCGCGCCTTTTTCCTTCAACCGAAAAACCTGACCGGATTGCGTGCCGGGCGGAATCCTGAGTTGCGCCTTGCCGCTGACGGTCGGAACTTCAATCTTTGCGCCTAGCGCAGCTTCGGGCAACGTGACGGGAATCGTGCAGTGAATGTTGTCGCCTTTGCGCGTGAAGATTTTGTGCGGGTCAACTTTGGTGACGATGAACAAATCGCCCGCCGGAGCACCCATCCGACCGGATTCGCCTTTGTTGGGAACACGCACGCGCGAACCTGTGTCCACGCCCGCCGGAATACGAACTTTCACTGATTCAAATTTCGGCACAAGGCCTTTGCCGGAACAGACCGGGCAAAGCTGGCGACGACGCCCCGTTCCGTTGCAATCGCCGCACGGTTGATCGAATCGCAAAAATCCTCCGCCCGAAGAAACCTTGCCCGTGCCATTGCAGGTTCCGCAGTTGACCTGCCCCGCGCCCGGAGCTTCGCCGGAACCGCTGCATCGCGCGCAAACTTCGCTGCGGCGAACGTTGATGTTGGTCGTCAAACCATTGATGGAATCTTCGAAACTGATCGAAAGCGGCAATTCAATGTCGTTGCCGCGCAATTGCTGGCGTGTTTGCTGAGCGCGCGCGCCGCCGCCGCTGAACAGGTCGCTGAAAATATCCTTGAAGCTGGGACCGCCGCCGGAGCTTTGTCCGGCGCTCTGACCTGCCCCCGCGCCGCCACCTGTGAAAACGCTTCCCCAATCGAAATCAAAACCGCCGCCGGGTCCAGCGCCTGCTCCGCGCGCGGCAGCGTCGCGTAAATTGTCGCTGTAACTGCCGAACTTGTCGTACACCTCACGCTTTTTCGGATCGGACAACACGTCGTTGGCTTCAGAGATTTTCTTGAATTTCTCCTCCGCCGCTTTGTCGCCGGGATTCACGTCAGGGTGATGTTTGCGCGCCAGACGACGATACGCCTTGCGTATGTCATCCGCCGAAGCAGTTCGGCTGACGCCCAGAGCTTTGTAGTAATCTTCTTTTTGCGCCATTTCATTTGGCATGTAGAGACGCAAGATTTTGCGCCTCTACTCAATCTTCCGTTGTGATTTCCACCTGTTTGCCACTCACGTCGCCACGTTTGGGCAAGGTGACTTTCAGCACGCCACGATCAAGTTCCGCCGCGATGTTGTCCGCGTCAATGCGCTCGGACAGACTAAAAGACCGCTCGAATTTGCCGTACGAATTTTCCAGCCGATGAATGTTTTCGCCATGCGGATTATGCGTCCAGGGGCGTTCGCCTTTCAGAACCAATTCGTTTTCGACGACCTTCAATTCCAGATCGGCCAATGACACGCCCGGAACTTCCGCTGTCAGCACGAATCCGGTTTGCGTTTCGTAAATGTCCACCGGCGGCGACCACGTGCCGCTTTGCGGTTCGGTGCTGAACAGATGCGGCCCGCGCAACAACTGCGCCAGTTGCTGTTCGATGGCCGTCAGATCGTTTAGTAGATGGTGTTGCTTAGCCATAGCCAGGAGATGGTGAATGGGAGTTGGGAGTTGGGAAGTAGGAAAGTGTCAGGCGAAATCTAACTCCTATCTCCCAACCCCTATCTCCTATTTTTTCTCGTCAACGTCAATGTATTCGGCGTCAATCACGTCGTCATTGCCGCCGCCTGCTCCAGCCGAAGCGCCAGCCGCATTCGCCTGTTCACCAGCATCCGCGCCGCTGGATTGCTGTTGATACAGCGATTCGGCGATGCGATGCGAAACGCGAGTCAGATTGTCCAGTTGCGTTTGGAACTCATCCGAAGTGTTCGACTCGACGACTTTCTTGGCGTCGGCGATGGCCGTTTCCGCTTCGGAAATCAAACCGACCGGAATCTTTTCGCGGTTGTCGCTGATGACCTTTTCCGTCTGGAAGATCATCGAATCCAAACGGTTTTTGGTTTCGACGGCTTCGCGTTTGCGTTTGTCTTCGTCGGCGTGCGATTCGGCATCTTTCATCATGCGGTCAATTTCGTCTTTCGACAGACCGGATGACGCCGTGATGGTAATGCGCTGTTCGCGTCCCGTGCCGTTGTCTTTGGCGGAGACGTTGACGATGCCGTTGGCATCAATGTCAAAGGTGACTTCAACCTGTGGAACTCCGCGCGGCGCGGGCGGAATTCCCACCAAGTGGAATTTGCCCAGAGTGCGGTTGTCGCCGGCCATCTGTCGTTCGCCCTGCAACACGTGAACTTCGACCGAAGTCTGGTTGTCGGTTGCCGTCGAAAAGACTTCGCTCTTGCGCGTGGGAATCGTCGTGTTGCGTTCGATCAAGCGCGTGAACACGCCGCCGAGCGTTTCGATTCCCAAACTAAGCGGCGTCACGTCCAGCAGCAACAGGTCTTTGACTTCGCCGGAAAGCACGCCCGCTTGAACGGCAGCGCCGACCGCGACGACTTCGTCCGGGTTGACGCCTTTGTGTGGCTCTTTGCCGAAGAAGGTTTTGACCATTTCCTGAATCTTCGGAATACGCGTCGAACCGCCGACCAGAACGACTTCGTCAATCTTGCTGGCATCAACGCCTGCGTCTTTCAACGCCTGACGGCAAGGTTCCAAAGTGCGTTTCAGTATGTCTTCGACCAGCGATTCAAACTTGGCGCGAGTCAGTTTCATCACCAGATGTTTCGGGCCGGAAGCATCCGCAGTGATGAACGGCAGGTTGATTTCCGTTTCCATCGTCGAAGACAGTTCGATTTTGGCTTTTTCGGCGGCTTCTTTCAGCCGCTGCAAAGCCATTTTGTCGTTCGACAAATCAATGCCTTGATCTTTTTTGAACTCGTCAATGATCCAGCGAATCAGCCGCTCATCAACGTCGTCGCCGCCCAGGTGCGTGTCGCCATTTGTGGATTTCACTTCGACAACGCCTTCGCCAACTTCCAGAATCGAAATGTCGAACGTGCCTCCGCCGAAATCGAACACGGCGATGGTTTCGTTCTTCATTTTGTCCAAACCGTAAGCCAGCGCCGCCGCCGTTGGTTCGTTGACGATGCGTAGCACTTCCAGACCGGCGACTTTGCCGGCGTCTTTGGTCGCTTGCCGCTGAGCGTCGTTGAAATACGCCGGAACGGTGATGACGGCCTGGGTGACTTTTTGTCCGAGGTAATCTTCGGCGGCCTGTTTCAGCTTTTGCAGAATCATTGCTGAAACTTCCGGCGGCGAATAATCTTTGTCGCCCGCCACCACGCGCACATCGCCGTTGGAAGCCGAAACCACTTTGTACGGAACCTGCTTCATTTCGTCGCTGACTTCGTTGTATCGGCGACCCATAAAACGTTTGATCGAATAAACGGTGTTTTCGGGATTGGTGACTGCCTGGCGTTTGGCCACCTGGCCAACCAGACGGTTGCCGTCTTTGGTGAACCCGACGACGGAGGGCGTGGTGCGTCCGCCTTCGGAATTGGTGATAACGGTCGGCTCACTGCCTTCCATAATGGCTACGACTGAGTTGGTCGTACCCAAATCAATGCCTATAACTTTGCTCATTTTCTCCTCCTTGAAGCTCAACGAGTCTAAAACTCTGAGCCAGCAAAACTTTCAAAACTTTACTGATAATAGCGTTGGCGAATTCGCCAGATTAAAGCGGGCGCAGTATAGGTACTTGAGTCTCTCGCTGTCAAGAAATATGACCTGATCGGCTCAGAAAGGCTGGTTATTCTTTTGGCTGAGACCGTTCGTCACGGATTCTGGACTTCAATTCGCTGGTGGTGATGATGGTTCGGCGAGGTCGGTCGGAGATTTCTTCCTGAACGATCAATCCTGTGGTGGGTGAACCGGATTCCGAAAGGCCTACGACCTGACCTTGTCCGGTCAGCAGAGTGGTTCCGGTGCGGCGGTAAAAATTCGATTCCTGATAGATTTCTTCCAGTACGCCCAGCACGACTTTGGCAACGGCTATCACCGGAACGGCCAGAATGATTCCCAGCAAGCCAAACAAATTTCCGCCGATAACCAGTCCGACCAGCACCCACATCGGATGCAGGTTCAATCGGCTGCCGAGCAGTTTAGGTGTCAGGTAATAACCTTCGACGCTTTGAACGACGGCGAAAACGACCAGCACGCCGGAGATGCGACCAATTCCGGCTCCATCCAACGCCACGAAAAACAGCGACAGCCCAAACCCGATCAGCGTTCCCAGATAAGGCACGAAGTTCAACAAGCCGGACAACATGCCAATGGTAAAACCCAACGGCACGCGCAAAGCCATAAATCCTGCGGAATACATGGCGCCCATGGCCACGGCAATCAGCAATTGATTGCGAACATAAGACGAAAGAACTTCGTTGATCTGCGCCATCAAATCGGTGGTAACGTTGCGGAATCGCGGCGGAATCAGCCGGTCAACGCGGTCGCGCATGTCGCGGTAATCGGCCAGCAAGTAGTAAATGAAGAAAGGAATCAGCAGCAAATCCAGAATCGAAGCCGTCAGGTCAACCAGCTTGAACAATCCGGTTTGCAGCCATTTGCCTACCCAGCCAAGAATCTTTCCGACATCAATGTTGCCGCCGGATTTTTGGATTTGCTCTTTGACCAGATCGGAAAGCTGAGGGTTGATCTGTTTGATCCTGGTTAGTAATTGTTCCAATCGGTCGTTGTCCTGCAACAGCGCCTGAGCTTGTCCGTAAGACTTGTTCAACTGGTTCCAGACCGAAGGGATGACAAAAATCAGCACCAGCACGACCAACAGCGTGGCAGCAGTAATTCCCAACAGAGTCGAATATGACCGCGACCATCCGCGCCGCTCGAACCAGCGGACAATCGGCGCCAGCAAATAAGCCAGTGCCACCGAAATCAGCATCGGAACCAGCACGATCCGTCCGCTGACGACGACAAAAACCAGAAAGGCAATTGCCAACAGAGCCGCCGGAATCCAGCGCATCCATTCGATGGGCGTCAGCCGGTTGTTCGCGTCCGAGTTGTGGGAGTTATTCTGCTCTTTCACCGGAGTCCTTTTTTTCCTGCTCTTGTTCATTCATCAGGCGGTTGGCATGCCAGACGTAATGAAGTCCTGAAAAAATGGCCATCGCCAGCGTGACGTAAAACGCCAGCGGCAAAAATCGCGTAAACAGATCGAAAGCATTGGCTGCCAGAAAAAACACAATCATCGTGATCTGCACAAAGGTGTTCAGTTTGCCGGGAACCGATGGCCGAAAATTGCTGAATCCGGTGGTCATATTGATGACCAAGGCTCCGAGCACGATGAAAACATCGCGGCTGATGACTGTGGCCGTCAGCCAGAACGGAATCGGCGGCGTTTTGGTGAAACCTTCCATGGTCAACGCGATAAAAGCCGTAACCAGCAACAGCTTGTCGGCCATCGGATCAAGAATCGCGCCGAGTGGAGTTTTCTGGTTGAACGCGCGCGCAACCAATCCGTCCAAGCCATCGGTGACGGCGGCGACGAAAAACACTCCCAGCGCCCAATCGAATTTTTTATCGTGAGCCGCCACGACAAAAACTGGAATCAAGATCAGCCGAAGTACAGTGAGAAGATTGGCAACGGTCAGAACCGACGACATGGTTTTTTCAGCCGGAAACGCAGACATCGCTGCCCGCGCGGGGTTATAGATAACGGTAAATATGTGCAGAAGCTGCCTGAACGCAGGGCATCATATCTTTTCGATTTTTCTTTTGAAAGCTTTTTGGCAATAATGCGCGCGCTATGCGGACTTTAGTGGTTGGTGACATTCACGGGAAACTTACGCTGTTCAATCGTTTGCTGGAGGCGATGAATTACCAGGCGGGCGAAGACAAGCTGATTTTGATCGGCGATCTGGTGGATCGTGGAGAAGATTCGCGCGGCGTCGTCGAACGCGCCATCGCCTTGAAATCCGAATCGCCGGACACGGTTGTCGTTCTGAAAGGCAATCACGAAGCGATGATGGTTTCGGCGCTGACCGAACCGGAAAGCGAACAAGCGGAGTTATGGCTTTACAACGGCGGCGTTGAAACTTTGCACAGCTACGTCAACTCCGAAGGCGAATTCGATGTGCCCGAAGCGCATTGGCAATTTATGGAATCGTTACCGACCTGGCATGAAGACGAGTACGCGATTTACGTTCACGCCGCTCTGCCTGAAGAAGCAGGCAAATTCCTTCATCCCAGCGAAGTTGCTGACAGTCCCGAACTGTATTGGTCTCGTAACCGCAAGTTTTTCAGTTCATACAGCGGCAAGACCGTCATTTTCGGTCACACCATCACCGGAATGCTGTTCGGCGAACGCGAACGAGTCTGGTTGCGCGACAGTTTGATTGCCGTGGATACCGGAGCCTATCTGACCGGCACGTTGTCAGGTATCGAAATGCCTTCACGCCAGGTGTTCAGCGTCAGCGAAGCTCACGAAGACAGCGAAGACATCATTCAAGGCAAAGCCGCTGGCGTGAAAATGAAATTCTGGCTTTGAGTTTGTCGTTTCACCACAAAAAGCACAAAAGGCACAAAATCAGCGAACCCAGTTTTGTGCCTTTTGTGCTTTTTGTGGTTACAGAGCCGCCAGGTCCACTGCAAACCATAAATTCCTGTGAAAGTTTCCATTCACAATTACGAAACCCATCAACAAGCTTCGGTCGCCGCTGCTGAAGCCATTGCCGCCGAAATGCGCCGCTTGATTGCCGAACGCGGACGAGCCATCGGTATCTTTTCCGGCGAAGCCGCTCAAGCTGAATTGCTGGCTCATCTGGTCAATGCCGAAGCCATCGAATGGACGCGCGTCATCGGTTTTCACACCTTTGAACTGTTGGGCATGGAGGAAGACGCGCCGACTTCGCAGCGAAAATTTCTGCTCGATCATCTGGTCTGCAGAGTTCCGATGGCGGAATTTCACGGCCTGCGCGGAGAAGCCGCCAACCCAGAAGCCGTTTGCTTGAATTACGCCGAGTTGCTGAAAAAGCGTCCGCCGGATTTTGCGGTGCTTGGAATTGGAGAAGGCGGAAAGATTGGTTCCGGCAACTGCGACATCCGCGATTCGGCAACCGTCAAACTGACCGATTCGACAATCACGCTGACGATTCCAACTTTGATGGCCTGTCGCAGCTTATTTGTGCTAGCGCCATCTCAAGCCACAACCGAAGACGAACTTTCCGACACCTGCCCTGCTTCGATTTTACGAACTCATCCGAACGCACATTTTTTTGAAGCGGGAAAACCAGAGTGTGATGAAAAAGTGACGCTCCGGTAGCGATTTCTGGCTACGGAACCAGCTTCTGCACCACCGCTGTAAGCCGTTCCAATCGTTCCGCCGGAATTGGCAGCCGCCGTAATAAAAATACGAACGCGGCTTTATGGGCCAAAAGAAGTGTAGCTTGGCTTTCCAGTCATCAACAACTTGTTTATATTGGCGCAGCTTACCAAACACAACGAACGGATTGTCAAAAATGAACAATATCGGTGCAGTAGGCACTAAACCCTCCCGAATGGAAGACAACAGCGTCAAGTATGTATTTGCACGCCACGAGACCTTTCATCCGCGCTTTGGGTGGATCAAAAAAGGTTTCGATGCGGTGGTAGCCAACCCCAGGATTTTTTTACAGGAAGACGCTCACATCACACTTGGCGTTGGCAAGAACATGGCACAAGCCATTCGGTATTGGTGCGCGGCATTCAAGGTGACCGAGCAAGAACTGGCGACCAATGGCAGCAACCGCGGCTATTTGGCGTCCACATTCGGACGCCTTCTTTTGGCAGAAGAGAAGGGATGGGATCAGTTTTTAGAAAACCCTGCTTCGCTTTGGTTGCTTCACTGGAATTTGCTGAAAAATCCCTGCTTAGCAACAGCCTGGCACTTTGTTTTCAACGAATTCCGCCAAGCTGAATTTTCCAGTGATGATCTAATGCGTGAGTTGTCTGCTTACCGCGACAGGAAGGGAATTAAAGTTTTCGACTCCTCTCTCAACAAAGACATCACCTGCTTGTTCCGAATGTACGTTGAGCAACCACAGAGGAAGCAGGTTACCGAAGAAACGTTGGATTGCCCGTTCGTTGAGCTTGGGTTGATTCAACGGGCGGGGGACGCCAAGCACTACGCTTTTCGTATCGGGGCCAAATCCAACCTGCCTGCTGAGATCGTTGTTGCTGCTGCGCTTGAATATGTTGCGGCACTTGCTCCGGGACAAAAGACAATCTCCATCGCCAACCTGACTTACGGCGACGGAAGCCCAGGTCTGGCTTTCAAACTGACAGAGAGCGCCCTCTGCCAAGCCATCGAAGAAGTCAGTAACAATTTGGGCATTGTGTCATTGACCGACTCGGGCGGTTTGGTGCAAATGTCATTTCAAGAAGTGCCGGAAAAGATGGCGCTGAAGTCACTCAAGCATTACTACAACCGATAAAAAATGGAGAAGCAGTTGAGCGATAAAGACCTCGCATCGTATTTCACACTCAATCGCCGCTACAGGCGCTCCATCAACCTGGAGCGCGATCTGGCTGATCCCAACAGCCTGTCCGGGTACGTTATCACCGAGCGCGCCGCGCAAACGCTGCCCCGTATCTTTGAGAGCTTAACCAGACGGCATAACACAAGGGCGTGGATGCTGACAGGTGTTTATGGAACCGGCAAATCAGCCTTTGCCCATTTTCTTTCTTCCCTTTGTGCATCTAGCAAAAAGGAAGTGCGAAAGCGAGCGGAGGAAATTCTCAAAAACAGTCGGATAGAGAAGAAAACATTGCGACTTTGCACTGAATTGCTTTCAGAAAGAGGATTCGTGCAAGCAGTGGCAACCGCTCAACGCGAGCCGGTAACACACACCATAGTTCGGGCACTGCGCTCTGGCGTAAATTCCTTTTGGGATCGTAGACAAAACGCTTACTACGACTTCACTCGCAAACTTGACGCCATCCAAAAGCAGTTGGTGAAAGGTAATCCGGTGTCAACCGGTGAGATTGTAAGTTTGGCGGGTGAAATCGCTGATGCAAGTGGAACCGGGATGATTCTGATTCTGGATGAATTGGGTAAGTGCCTTGAGTATGCCGCTCAAAGTCGAGGGGTTGGCGACCTTTACATGTTGCAGCAAATCACTGAACTAGCGAGTGCAGACGGTCCGCAGGTTTATTTGCTTGGCCTGCTGCATCAAGCCTTTTCAGAATACGGCTATGGTTTGGGCAAAGTAGAGCGCAATGAGTGGGTGAAAATTCAAGGTCGTTTTGAAGAAATCCCATTCACCGAATCGCCCATGCAGATGACCCAACTGATAGGTCAGGTGATTCAACGCGAAGTGAGTCGTGGGTTGAATCAGGCAATCTCGCAACAGGCCTCCGCGTGGCATGGAAAGCTGAGCCGAGTCATTGCAATCAGAGAAATTACGTCGCAAGTTCTTGATGCTGGCTGGCCACTGCATCCGGTATCGGCTCTCACGCTCCCGCAACTTTGCATTCGTTACGCGCAGAACGACCGTTCGCTCTTCACTTTCCTGACCAGCGATGAGCCTTATTCCCTGCGAACGTTTTTGGGCGAGGCACACGTAGAAGGCGACCGAATCTCGTTGCTGAAACTTGATCGGCTTTATGATTATTTTATTGACTCAGTTGGAATAGGTTTAGCCGCTCGCCAAAATTTCCAACGCTGGACGGAAGTTAAAAGTCTGATTGACGACCACCGGAACGGAGAGCCAGACGAACTCAAGGCATTGAAAACCATTGGCTTGCTGAATTTGGCGAGCGCCACGGGCTTCTTGAAAGCTTCCCGCGAGTTGGTTGTGTTGGCGCTTTGCGACGCACCTGCCGACCGGGCCACGCAAAGTCATTGGCAAAAAGTTGTGGATTCGCTGATTCAGCGGGGATTGGTGATCCATCGTCGTCAGGTTGATGAACTCCGAATCTGGGAAGGTTCGGATTTCGACGTTGAGGCAGCCATTTCGCAATACCTGGAACAGCAGCGCTCATCGTTGGCCGCTCTGCTGACAGAAGCTTGCCCCTTGCGACCTGTCGTTGCACAGCGGCACAGCTACAAGACTGGAACTCTAAGATTTTTTGAGCGGCGCTATTTGGACAGCCAAGCCAAACTGAATGAACTCAGATGTGACAACAAAGAAAGCGACGGACTCATTGCCTATTGGGTAGATGAAACTCCGCCAGAGCCAGTCCCGCCGATGACAGCCGATGAAAAGCCATTCGTGTTGATTCAAACCAGCCATACTGAATCGTTGCGGTTGCGTGTGTTAGAGACAATGGCGCTGAAGAACGCGCAAGCAAATGCTGCGGAACTTCAGACCGACGGCATTGCCCGACGCGAGGTGCGTTATCGCCTAACCCGAGCAAAGCAAATGCTTGATGAAGCATTCGTAGAAGCAGTTGAAAGTAAAGCTTCCGTCAGGTGCTGGATTAATGGGCAACCGGAATCCATCAACCTGAGAGTAGACTTGAATAGACGGCTTTCGGAATTATGCGATACGGTTTACAGAGACGGCCTGACGCTTTTGAATGAATTAGTCAATCGCCAGGAATTGACTTCGCAAGGGGCAAAATCCAGTCGCCAGGTCGTTGCCGCCATGCTTGAACAGTCGGAACTTGAGACTTTAGGTTTGCAGGGCGCAGGGCCAAAAGTCAGCGTTTACCATTCGGTGCTTCGGCGAACCGGCATTCACAGAAAGGTTGAAGGCGAGTTCGGATTCCACGCTCCGACTGATCCGAAGATCAAACCAGTCTGGAATGCGGTCGAGCAATTTTGTTTGAGTGCAAAGGACAAGCCTGCCAGCCTTGACCGCCTTTACCATCAACTCAAACAGCCACCTTTCGGCGTGAAGAATGGCGTTATCCCAATCCTTTTCGCGGCAGTAATCCTGAAACATGCCGATGATGTCAGCATCTACAAAGATGGCAACTTCATTCCGGTGCTTGGCCCTGAACATTTCGAGTTGTTCGTCAAGAATCCGTCCCGTTTCGCGGTCAAACACTACGAAATCCATGGGCTGCGAGCGCAGGTGTTTAAGGAAATAGAAGATATACTTTCAAACAAAGTCGGGCTATCACAGGAAATCAGAAATAAGACCTTGTTGGGAGTTGTAACGCCGCTGCTTCAGTTCGTGCGCAGACTCCCACAATACACACAAAGAACGAAACAGATTTCAGCGCAGGCGCAAGCTGTCCGTCAGGTTTTGCTCGAAGCCAACGAACCCGACAAACTTTTATTCGAATTGCTACCGGAAGCCTGCGGATTGAGGCCAATCCTGGAAGATGGTTTGCAGGATCAAACCCTGCCGCGCAAGTTACGGAATCAGTTGATAGCCGCGCTGAAAGAATTGCGTGAGGCTTACGAAAAGCTGCTCAATCAATGCCGCGAATACATTTACGAGGCTTTCGCCATAAAGCAGGGAATTGAGCATCTGCGCGAACACTTGCGCGTAAGAGCGAGCTTTCTGGTCGGGCGCAGTATCGAACCGGCGCTGACCAGGTTTGTCTTTGCCGCAACCGATGATTTGGTTGAGGACTCGCAATGGCTGAAAGCTGTTGCAATGGTGATCTCCGATAAACCGACAGAATCGTGGACGGACAATGACGCCGACGCTTTTGAACTGAAGTTGGCGGATGTTGCCCGCCGCTTCAAGCATTTGGAGGCCATTGCCGCAGACAACAACTCGGCTTGGACAAACCATGCGGAAGCAAAACGCATTTCCGTTATTGGGACGGATGGCAAAGAGTTATATGATGTCGCCTGGATTGACGAAACACAGAAAGCACATCTGGAAAAGATCGCAACTGAGTTTCTTCAGGAATTGAAACTGGAACCAGCGGAACAGCGCGCTCTGTTAGCAGTGCTAACAGAGAAAGTGCTAGACACTGCAAAAAGCAACATACCTACAATTCAAGTTGAGGCAACCAGGAAAATAGCGAAGAGGTAACAAAACAATGAGGCACATTCTCGGCATTTCAGGCGGAAAAGACAGCGCGGCGCTCGCTGTGTTGCTACACAAGGAAGTTCCTGAAATGGAATATGTTTTCTGTGACACCCAAAAGGAATTGCCCGAAACTTATGAGTTTCTCGAAAGACTAGAAGCGCGGTTGGGAATCAAGATCAAAAAACTCAGCGCGGAAAGAGGGTTCGATCATTGGTTGGATATTTACGGTGGAATGCTTCCCTCGCCGCAAGTACGGTGGTGTACACGGCAATTGAAGCTAATCCCTCTTGAGCAATACATAGGTGATGACGAAGCCATCAGTTATGTGGCCATCCGTGACGATGAACCGAGCCGACAGGGCTATAAAAGCACCAAGCCAAACATCAAAGTGGTCTTCCCTTTCCGGGAAAGAGGCGTTGATAAGGATGGGGTCATCAAGATCCTTGAAGACAGTGGAATCGGTATGCCCGCCTACTACAGTTGGCGAACGCGCTCCGGCTGCACCTTCTGTTTTTTCCAGCGCAAATATGAATGGGTCATGTTGGCAGAAAAACATCCGACGGCTTTTCAGGAAGCCGTTGAGTATGAGAAAGAGTTTTCAGATGGGCGACGTTATACCTGGAGCCAAGGGGAAACCTTGCCAGAATTGCTGGCGCGCAAAGACGAAATCATCGCTGACCACAAGCGACTGATGGAGCAGGAAAAGAAGGTCTCGCCAAACCGTCCGTTGGTACAAATACTGGCGGAAGTTTTGGATTGGGAAAATGAGCAGCAAGGGTGTGTGGTCTGCCACGTGTGAATTGAATTTACGCTATGCCTTTCAATGCAAATACTTCAGCCATAAATATACAAAAGCTCTTGTGGGCTGAAGTTTACACTGCACCTGATTCTCCTGGAATTTACGCGTGGTACTACAATCCTGAGATCACGTTGTTCGATCTCGAAGAGGCGATCAAAAGACTTGAGGAGTTGATTCAGTCTGCAAACCAAAACGAGGCGCGCTGTTATGTTCGAGAATTGCTCGATTCGCGGCTCTTTCAGTACTTTCGAGAGCTTCCTTACCTTGCGCGCATTGCTGGGCCATTGAAGCCAACCCACGAGGGGTATTTAGAGCATAAGCACGATATTTCCGAATCATTGGTGTCTCGAGTTGTCGAAAATCCACAGCGCCTTCGATTGATTCGTGAGGTGTTAGAAGTTTCAGCCCCACACTTTGCGAGCCCCCTGTACATTGGAATGTCAGATAATCTGCGGGAACGATTGAGCAAGCACAAAAGTTTGATAGAAAAATACCGCAGCAAAAGCCCAACCAATACTGGCGATATGGGTTTTGCCGCTCAGGTTGTTCAAAGACGTATCCCACCAGAGCGGCTGTTTGTTGTCATATGTGAATTGGCCGATTTGGACGGTGACCCTGTAGATATCGAGAATATTTTGAACCGCATTTACTACCCTATATTAGGAAGGAATTGAAACAATGAATCTTAAACTTGGCATCTCATCGTCTTTGAACTTGGAAATCTCCGGTTCGATTGGCTCTTTCAAAGTTGGAAAAGGGCAGGGCGATCAAAGCTCCATCGAAGTAAAGTA
The DNA here is from genome assembly GCA_033763255.1 of Acidobacteriota bacterium. Lineage (GTDB taxonomy): Bacteria > Acidobacteriota > Blastocatellia > RBC074 > RBC074 > RBC074. The sequence goes on from JANRKX010000017.1 coordinate 65,714, forward strand.
CTTCCTAACTCATATTGGGCTGGATTTTGATACCGGATCAAACGCTCCAATCCTGAGCCATCTGGCTCCCGTGCGTGAGATTTTCGATCCTGAGACCTTGGAGTTCGACGAGATCATGCAACGGGACATAGATGATGCGCGTGTTTCCTCGGAGTTGATTCCATACCTGTTGGACAGCCGTTCGCGTGATCTGGTCAAACTATTTCCGCCCATTGTCGTGGTTGTGCTGCCCGTGAAGCAGGACGATAACCGGCCGGATGACAAATATCCGAAGGTCGAGGAATTTGATCAAGCATCTGCCGATGAGGATCACAAAGTATATGTAGTCCGCGCTGGAGCAGTTGGCCAGGAAGTCTTTCAATTCGAGCAACCAATTGCCGGGGGCAAGAAGTTTGATCACGACATGGCGCGACTGAAGCTGAATACGCAAAGATGTAAGCTGGTGATTGTTGACGGTCAACATCGTGCCATGGCGTTATTGGCGCTTTATCGAAACCTGAAACAGGAATGGACAAATATCCGGCAAGCGCCTTTCAAGGATTATTACGAAGAATGGACACCCAACTACATCCATCAATTTCAGCTTCAGCAGATCAGTCTGCCAGTCATGTTCTGCACATTCCCCGGTTTGGATGCGGACTACACAGGCGATTACGACTTGAAGAAGGCAGCCCGCGCAATTTTTCTCACACTGAACAAGACAGCGCGCAAGGTTTCCGAGTCGCGCAACCGGTTACTGGACGATAACGATTTAGTGGCGTTGTTCCTGCGCGATACGCTGTCAAGTGTGAAAAGCAAAGACGTACGTTCAAATTATTCTCTACGTATCTTCAATGTCGAGCTTGATCAGATACATGACCGCAACAAGATTGAGAGCCCAATAGCCATCACAGGTGTGAATCACATTTACTACCTGATTGAACATTTATTGGTGAATAAGCCAGAAGACGTGAACGGTGCGAAACCAAGATCGGGCAAGTTATTTAACCGCACAGATATCGGTAGCAGCGGATTAAGTCGGCTTGATGGCAGCAATGTTCTCGGAGCCGAAACTGCTTATGTGACGAAACGTAACTTCTATTCGGCAGAAACCGGACGCAAACTGGCAGACCAGTTTCAAGTCAGAATGGGGAGGTTTATTGTTACAGCACTTGAGCAATTTATTCCCTTTGAAGCTCACACCAAGTCCGTGCTCTGGCTTGAAGAACAACTTCGTCAACATGAAAATCAAAAGCTCAGGCCGATCCTTTTTGAAGGACAAGGAATAGGCCGCGTTTTTACCGCACACCGGGAAAACCTGCGCGAAAAGCTACGTAAAGGAGATTTTGGTGATGAGGCGACAAAAATAGAAGAGATTGCCAAACGACTCGACGCCACTGACAAACTGATAAATGGCTTTACCGAAAAACTGAATGCCCACCGTGCCGAGGTATTTCTGAGCCAGGTGACGGACAAAAGCAAGTTGCGTGGTAGTGATGGAAACTACCACCCGAAAATTGTCGGGTTCATTAACGACCTTTACAGCAATGTCTTCACGACCATCGCTTTTCAGACGGCTTTGATTGCCGGATTCTATGGGGAACTGGAGCGTGCCAACGCGGAAAGATCAAAAAGTAGCCAGCCTCCATTGGAGACAGAAGTACTCTTTGATGATTACCTCTCGGCTTTGAACAGCTTCTTCACTCCTCAATCATCTAGCCAATTCAAACGTCTAGTTGACCTTTTCGCTGGATCGCTACAAGGTGATATCAACGAGTGGAAACTGGCTCCCTCACGCTACACATTTCGCGAAGTTGTTTATCCGGGAGAAATGCAACCAGATCAATGGCCGAAGTACAAATACTTATTCCTTGAGATTTGGCGACCGGATGCCGAGATGATTAAAGACAAGGTTGCGGGCGAACGCGACCTATGCCGAAACCAAATTTTCACCTCGCTCCACGAGGCTTACCGCAAAGATTATTTGCAAGACAAATTGAAGCGCGAAGAAGACCTAACAAGCGAGGAACGCAAACAAATCCTTGATGACACTTACGAAGCATTCAAGGCGTTTCTGCAAACTCTCAATTGGAGAGTCACAGAAATTCCTTCTAGCAAAACGATGTCAGAACGTATCAGTCAACCAATTGATAATGCAGAAGCAGCAACGGAAACCTCAGAAGAAACATGGGTTTCTGTGGAACCATGATTTGCTTCTCCACAAGCAAACTGGAGCTTCACTAACCGCAATTTTAACTGGAAACGATGAACTGATTTGCGTAATCCTATAAGCCATCATGCCAAGATCAGGCGTTCTGGTTCTTCATCAACTTTGTGACACCAGCTTTCGTGCAACCGGCGCAAGCTCGCTCAATCGTTCTGCCGACAGTGGCGACAGAAACGGCGGCGGCGAACCGGTCTTGGCGATTCCGGCCAGTTCCGTGGAATGATGCAGCACTTTAGCCGGACTCCAGGCATCGCGCAGGTCTTCGTGCGGGATGAATAGTTCGCGTAAGGCTTCGGCTGCGGCAAAATCTCCGCGCGCGCAGGCTTCGAACAATTGCTGGCTCTGGCGCGAAGCGATGCAGCCCGTGCCGGTCGTGAAGCCAGGCAGCTTCCAATCGCGCATGTGAATGACCGCCGGGCGTTCGCCAATGCCGCTGACAACCAGATTGCGGTCAACGCGCGTCAGCAAAGATTCCAGATACGCATCTTGTCGCGGGTCTTGGCGAACGACGGCGTATTTGATCGCCACGCATAAACCTTCATCCACCAATTTGGCGACGACATCCAGCCCGGCTTCCTTGTCCGCGCCAAAGTTGTTTTCTTCTTTCAGGTACAAAATCAGTTTGGTTGCGGAGGCTTCGGCGAATTCGCGCAAACCGCGTTCAAGCCCGGCAGCATCGCGCGGATCACTGCACGGCAACAGCATCACTGCGGGGAAATTGTATTTGCGCAGCAATTCCGCCTGATCCATCGCGCGGCCATACGAAGGGCCGGCGCTGGGAATTGCCCAATGCTCGTCGGCAAACCCGCTCAGCCATTCCAGCAAGGCGGAGTATTCGGCCAGCGTCACGTGATACAGAAAGGCATTGCCGCCATACAAAAACCGCGTGATTCCGCCCGATGCGATGTGTTTTACGATCAAATCATTCTGCTCGAAATCAATCGAACGGCGAGCGTCATCTTTGCGAGCCAGCGGCGGAACCGAAAACACGCCGCGCAAATCTTCCAAAGTCACAGGAGTCGTTTTCAAAACGTCTTCACCTCAAAAAGAAAATCCACGAATGACACAAAGGATCACGAAGAAAGAAAGTCTTCGTGTTTCTTCGTGCGCTTCGTGGAGAAAATTGTTTCTGCCGTCAATTATTCAGCCAGCAACATCTTGGCAATCGTCTGTTTCTGCATGTTCGATGTGCCTTCGTAAATCTGGCCGATCTTGCAATCGCGGAAGAATTTTTCGACCGGATAATCTTTGACGTAGCCATAGCCGCCGTACAGGTTCACGGCCATCGAAGCCACTTCTTCGGCGACTTCCGAAGCGAAGAGCTTGGCCATCGCGGCTTGTTTGATGAACGGCTGCTTGGCGTCTTTCAACCGGGCGGCGTTGTAGACCATCAAGCGGGCGGCTTCGATCTTGACGGCCATTTCAGCGATCTGAAATTGCACGCCCTGGTTTTCGCTGATGGCTTGTCCGAACTGTTTGCGCTCTTTGGTGTAGGCGATGGCCGCTTCGTAGGCTCCGCAAGCCAATCCCAACATCTGCGCGCCAATGCCGATGCGGCCCTCATTCAGGGTTTCAATCGCGATTTTGTACCCTTTGCCGACTTCGCCGAGCACGTTTTCTTTCGGCACTTTGCAGTTATCAAATAGAAGTTCGCAGGTCGAAGAAGCGCGAATGCCTAGCTTGTCTTCCTTCTTGCCTACGGTAAAGCCTTCAAAACCTTTTTCGACGACGAATGCCGTGATGCCTTTGTAGCCTTTTGACGGATCGAGATTGGCGAAGACAATGAAGATTCCGGCTTCGTTGCCGTTGGTGATCCACATCTTGCGACCGTTCAGCAGGTAATGGTCGCCCTGATCTTCGGCGCGGGTTTGCATTGCGAAAGCGTCCGAACCGGAACCGGCTTCGCTCAGGCAATACGCGCCAACGGTGTCCGTCGCCAATCGCGTGATGTATTTTTTCTTCAGAGCTTCCGTTCCGTAATTCAAAAACGCATTGATGGTCAGCGTGTTGTTCACGTCCACCATGACGCTCAGGCTGGCGTCCACGCGGGCGAGTTCTTCAATCGCCAGACAGGCCATGAAAAACGATCCGCCCGATCCGCCGTATTCTTCGCCAGGTTCGATTCCCATCAAACCGAGTTCGAAACATTTGGCGATGATTTCCGGGCGCATCTTTTGCTTTTCGTCCATTTCGCGGACGTACGGTTTGACTTCGGCTTCGGCGAATTCGCGGACGCTGGCGGCAAACAGCCGCTCTTCTTCTGACAGGACGGTCAACGGTTGAGCCACTTCCGGTTCCAATGCGGGTTGTGCTTGTGCCATAAAAATTTCTCCTCTGCTGGGCGCAACTGTTTTTGATGATTGCGCGATAAATTGAATTGATAAGCGTAAAAACTGGTGTGGATGACTCCGGCGGGCATCTTACTCAACGGATGCAATCTTTGCCAACTTTTGGCCGGTCGCTATAATCGCACTCGCTTAACAAACGACGGACTTTTCTTAGCTTATGACTCAACCACAAACACTTTTTGAACAACTTGGCGGCGAAACGATCATCCGCAAACTGGTAGACCGGTTTTACGATGTGATGGATTCGCAGCCGGAAGCCGCTGGCATTCGCGCGTTGCATCCGGCGGATTTGGCCGAATCGCGCGACAAGCTGTTTTGGTTTTTGGTCGGCTGGTCAGGCGGGCCGCCGATGTATGTCGAACGCTTTGGCCATCCGCGATTGCGCGCTCGACATCTTCCCTTCCCGATTGGCGAATCGGAGCGCGACCAATGGCTATGGTGCATGAACAAGGCATTGGAAGAAGTCATCTCCGACGGTCTGGCGCGCACCCAGTTGTCGCGCAACTTCATGCAGCTTGCCGACTTTATGCGGAACAAAGCCGGTTAATTTGCTTAAAAATCAACCGGACGTTCGTGAGCTTCGAAACTGGCTGGGATTAAATCCCGTGTGCAGTTTGAAGGTTGACGTAAGGTGACTGTGACTGGCAAAACCTGTTTCCAGTGAAATCGTTGTAATGTCTTTCGCCGTGTTCGTCAGCAGCCAGCGAGCGCGGCGCAACCTTTGCGCGATGATGTATTGAGCGGGGGTCGTGCCGAACGTCCGACGAAACGCCGTTAGCAAGTTATGCGTGCTCAGCCCAGCAAGTTGCGCCAACATCTCCAACGTGATCGGGTCGCCCAGATGAGTTTGAATGTAATCCTGAATCAAATCGGAAGCCTGCATCGTCAGATTGGCCGGGCGTATGACTGACTGGGCGGCTGTTCGTGTTGCGGAGTTGTGAGCGGCGTATTCTCTGAAAATATGCAGGCACAGTGCGCGGCTCAAGGTTTGACTCATCATCCGTGACAAATCGTCCGATTCCAGCCGCAAAGCCATCAGGTGGCGCACATTCCGATGCAGGAACTCATCGAACTTACCCACTTGCGGCATCAACTCCCGAAATTCCGCACCGAAATCGCCAAGCTCCTGCAAAAAGTCCGGCTCGATGTACAGTTCGGCGTAACTGATTACGCCGCCGCGCGCGCGACTGGCGTAACGGTTTCCTGCCGGAACCAACCACACTTCGCCAGCCATTGGCGGGTCAAAGGCTTTTCCGCAGCCATCCAACTCAGTTTCAAGCTGATTGATTGCTCCCTCCAGATGAACGATGACCGCGTTTCGCTGTTCGTGAATTGCCCAATCCGTTCCGGCGGAAATGTCTTCGCGCGATACGCGAAATTCCACGCCGGGCCAATTCGCCGATTCGGTAAGGCGGTTTGTGAGCGGAAACTGCGTCGGAGAATTTGAAAGTTTAGCGGACATTTTGAAAGCCTCCGATAGGTTCAAGCTTTATGCTGAAAGTCCCACGTCTGCCGAAAAGTCTTCGGCGAGTTCCTTTAACAAGTTTATTTTGGAGGGAAGATTATGTTGGATCACAAGTTAGCAGGCAAAGTCGTCGTCATCGGAGGCGGCGCAAAAAACCTGGGCGGTTTGATTGCTCGGCAACTGGCCGAGGGAGGCGCGGCTGCCATCGCCGTGCATTACAACAGCGATGCCACGCGCCCAGCCGCCGATGAAACTGTCGCCGCTGTCAAAGCGGCAGGCGCGGACGTCGTTGCCATTCAGTGCGATCTGACCAAAGTCAGCGAAGTCACGCGCTTGTTTGACGAAACAATCAAACGCTTCGGCAAAGTGGACATCGCCATTAACACGACGGGAATGGTCATCAAAAAGCCGTTCACCGAAGTCCCGGAAGAGGATTACGACAAAATCTTCGCCATCAACTCGAAGGCCGCGTTTTTCTTCATGCAGGAAGCGGGCAAGAAGCTCAGCGAGGGCGGCAAGATTTGCACCATCCTCACTTCGTTGCTGGGCGCGTTCACCGGTTACTATTCCATCTACGCCGGGTCGAAATCGCCCGTTGAACATTTCACCCGTGCGGCGTCGAAAGAATTCGGACCGCGCGGAATTTCGGTAACGGCGGTGGCTCCTGGGCCAATGGATACGGCGTTCTTTTACGGCCAGGAATCCAAAGAAGCGGTCGCGTATCATTCCGCCGCTGCCGATTTGAGCAAGTATTCCAAGACGGGTTTGACCGACATCGAAGACATCGTGCCGCTCGTGAAGTTTCTGGTGACGGACGGCTGGTGGGTTACCGGCCAGACGATTCTGGCCAACGGCGGTTACACAACGAAGTAGCAGAAGAAGTTCAACTGCGGGCGTGCCTGTTCAATCCGGCGCGCCCGCGACCTTTCATGAATTTTGGTTTGCCGGTAAGCTCGCCCAAAATTTTTCAGACAACTTCATTTGAGAAAGCGAGACAGGATGCGAACACTGATAGTTATCATCATCGGCTTGGCGTTGGCCGGCGTGTTTGTTTTCGGAGCCAACTTCATCAACAAAGACAGAACCGCGCCGGTAATCAATGGCGGTTATTGGTTCATCGCTCTTTGGCTGATTTTCTGCGTCGTTGATTTTTACATCGGCGTTTTCAGGGCGGGCTATTCCGCCAAAGACGAGTTTGTCATTCATCTGGTTGTTTTCGGAGTTCCTGCAATTGCGGCGTGGTTTTTACCGCGCCTGACTTCCAACTAAATCTTTATGTTCACCGGGCGCAACTATTCACTCAAAGAGTTTCTGGTCTGGACGCGACGCGAGATTTTCTTTCTGCTGGTCGTGGGCGCTGTTCCGACTGTTTTGTACGGTGTTGTTGGCTGGAAGTGGCTGGTCATTCCATGGTTGCCGATTGCGCTGATCGGCACGGCGGTCGCGTTTGTCGTTGGATTCAAAAACAACGCTTCCTACGAACGAATGTGGGAGGCGCGGCGTGCCTGGGGCGGCATCGTCAATGCCAGCCGAGCCTGGGGCATATTGGTCAAAGATTACATCACCAACAAACACGCGCTGACGCCATTGTCGGAAAACGAATTGAAAGCAGTGCATCGGCAGTTAATTCATCGCCATCTGGCCTGGCTGACGGCGTTGCGCTTTCAATTGCGCGAACCGCGCAGTTGGGAATCCATGGACAAAGCGCACAACGCCGAATATCGCCAAAAGTATTCCGTCCACGAACAGGAAAATCATCTGCATGATGAGTTGACGAAATTCCTCGCCGAAGAAGAATTCAAACAGGTGGCTGGAAAGAAAAACAAAGCCGTCCAGATCGTCGGTCTGCAATCGAAACATTTGCGCGAATTGCTGGACGCCGGATTGATCGAAGATTTCCGGCACATGGAACTGGAAAAGACACTGATCGAGTTTTACAACCATCAGGGCGTTTGCGAACGCATCAAGAATTTTCCTTACCCGCGCCAGTTCGCCACGCTGAATCTGTTTTTCGTCAAACTGTTCATCGTCATGGTTCCGTTTGGAATGTTGCAGGAATTCGACAAACTCGGATTGAAATTGGTTTGGCTGAACATTCCATTCAGCGTGCTGGTTTCGTGGGTGTTTATGAGTATGGAAAAGATCGGCGAGGCGACCGAAAACCCGTTTGAAGGCAGCGCCAACGACATTCCAATTACGACGCTCAGCCGTAACATCGAAATTGACCTGAAAGAGATGCTGGACGAAACAGAGATCCCCGCGGCCATTCAACCGGTTCACCAAATTCTGATGTGAGGACGTTATGGGTCAACAAAGCCTTCTGGAAAACCATCTGGCAGTCATGCGCCAACATTATCCCAACGCAATGACCACGACCGACACGGTCAATCGTATGTTCGCTGTCTTGCGTGAACATTGCGGATTGGAACCGTGCCGCATCATGCACGCCGACAGTATTTGCAGCGACGATGTGAATTCGATGGAGTATCCGCCCGAAGCCAATGAAATGCTCGGCCCGTTCAAGATGGGCGGACTCGACGGATTTCCGTTCACGGGTTTGACCGGGATGGGAGCCTTCGCGCATCACGTGCCCGAAGACGGCGCTGTTTTTGTTTATTACGCGCCGCACATCGGCGTCACGAAAGACGGCATAACCGGCGAAATCAATCGCGTTGGGCAAAGCAAGCCTTCTGCCTGTTGCGGCGCAGCCAAAGCCGCGCTCGGCAAATTGCTCAACAACGAAATCCAACCCGGCAACATCACTGACCTGGATTATCAATTCAACATCATAGAACAGATTTTCCTTCGCCAAAAAGACCGCATCTCCGCCGCCGCCAACCCGCTGAAAAAAGCCACAGACGTGATGTACGAAGCCATCGAAGAGCGCATCAACCTGCTGGCGGCGAAAACCAGCTATCCCTGCCGCCACCTGATTTTGATGGGCGGCATTTTGATCAACGGCGACCACGACATGGGATCGTTCAATTCCTGCAAAAGATTCGAAGCGATTGAACTGGCATCGGGAAAATCAACCAACCTGCTTGATTTGATAAACGCCTGACAGGCCGTTGCCGCAACCGACCATACACCTCCACAAACTCGCCACTTCTCAGCCCCGGGTGTCGAATCTGCTGTGTGTGTTCACTCCAATTGCTGCCAAATTACTATTGGTTGGCCAAGATCATGATGCCATAATGCAGGTCATCTAAACGCTTTATCGCCTTCAGTAAGAATGTATTCCAATCCATCGAGGAGAGCTTTCATTATGAGCGCAGAAAACAAAGCTTCGACTTCCGACACCGTTCAAAAGCACAAAGATTTTCTATTCCCAGCCGTCACGATGTATTACCAGGAACCCATCGCCCTGGAACACGGCCAAGGCATGCACGTCTGGGATGAATCCGGCAACAAATATCTGGATTGTTTCGGCGGAGTGCTGACCACCAGCCTGGGCCACGCGCATCCGCAAGTGACCGATGCCGTCGTGGATCAGGTCAGAAAACTGACGCACACTTCGACGCTCTATGCCAACGCGCCGCAATCGCAACTGGCGGCCAAGCTTGCCGAAATTACGCCAGGCCGATTGGAAAAATCCTTCTTCACCAACAGCGGAACCGAAGCCGACGAAACGGCTACGCAAGCCGCCAAGCTGTACACAGGGCGACAGGAAATCATCACGCTTCGCCACAGTTACAGCGGACGTTCGGCGGCGGCGCAAAGCGCGGGCGGTCATAAATCGTGGAAAGTTTTGCCGACTCAGGTCGCCGGTTATTACCACGCGCCCGCGCCTTACTGTTATCGCTGCCCGTTCAAACTGACTTACCCCGAATGCGATTTGGCCTGCGCCAAAGACATGAAAGAACTGATTGAAACGGCGACTTCCGGCAACATCGCGGCGTTTATGGCCGAACCGATACTGGGAGTCGGCGGTTACATCACTCCGCCGAAAGAGTATTTCAAAGAAGCTGTCGCCATCGTTCGCCAATACGGCGGCGTTTTCATCACCGACGAAGTTCAAACCGGTTGGGGACGCACTGGCGACAAATGGTTCGGCATTGAACATTGGGACGTTGAACCGGACATCATCACTTCGGCCAAAGGCATGGCCGCCGGATTTCCCATCGGTTGGACGATTGCCACGCCCGAAGTCGCCAACGCCGTTCCCACGTTGACGTTTTCGACTTTTGGCGGCAATCCGGTTTCGACGCGCGCGGCATTGGCCACTATCGAAGTCATCGAAACCGAAAACCTTATCCACAGCGCCAAAGTCGTCGGCGACCATCTGCGCGAACGCTTGATGGGCTTGATGGAAAAATACGAGATCATCGGCGACGTTCGCGGACTGGGTTTGATGCAGGCTCTGGAATTCGTCAAAGACCGCAAAACCAAAGAACCGAACTCTGCCGCCGTGCTAAAAATTTTTGAGGAAACCAAAAAACGCGGTGTGCTGATCGGCAAAGGCGGACTTTATGGCAACTGCATCCGCATCGGTCCGCCACTGATCGCCACGAAAGACGACATGGACGAAATGGTGACGGCGCTGGATGAAGCTCTGGCAACGATTTAACCAAACGGAGAAACACGTATGTTCGCTCAACAAACGAAAGCTCAGACCAAAGCCGCGGTGGTGCCGCTTTACCCAGAAAGTGATGGGAAACCTATGGCCGAAACTGATACCCATGCAAACTTGTTGATGAACCTCAGATTGTCTTTAGACAACTACTTCAGGGACGATTCGAATGTCTATGTCTCTGGAAACCTGTTGGTTTATTACGTCGAGGGAAATCCAGCCAAATGCTTCGCGCCGGACGTGTTTGTCGTACGAGGAGTGCCAAAAGGTGAGCGGCGAATTTACAAGCTCTGGGAAGAAGGTGTCGCTCCACAAATCATTATTGAACTGACTTCGCGCAAAACCTGGAAAGAGGATTTGCAGACCAAATGGCGGCTCTACGAAGAATTGGGTGTGCAGGAGTACTTCATCTTCGATCCCGAATACGATTATCTGGATGATCCACTGGTCGGATACCGGCTGGAAAATGGAAAGTATGTTGAACTGGAAATCAAAGACGGGCGCGCAAAAAGCGAAGTGCTTGGGCTGGAACTGGTAAACACTGGCGAAACGCTTCGGTTATTTGATCCAAATTCAAATCAGGTATTGCCCACGCCCCAGGAAGCCCAGGAACGAGTTTCCGAACTCGAAGCCACGCTGGCGCGTTACCGCGAACAATTCGGCGACCTGCCAAAGGAGAAATAAACATGCGAACTCTGATCAAAAACGGCCACATCGTCACCGCCGTGGATTCATACATTGCCGACCTGCTGATTGACGGTGAAACCGTGGCGATGATCGGCAAAGACCTTTCCGCTGTTGTCGGCCAGGTGGACAAAACGATTGACGCCACGGGTAAGCTGGTTATCCCCGGCGGCATTGATCCGCACACGCACATGGATTTGCCGTTCGGCGGAACATCTTCGTCCGACGATTTTGAAACCGGCACGCGCGCGGCGGCTTTTGGCGGCACGACGACGATCATTGATTTCGCCGTGCAATCGAAAGGGCAGGCGCTGAATCAGGCGCTGGACGTTTGGTTTGAAAAGGCGCAGGGCAAGGCCGTCGCCGATTACGGCTTCCACATGATTTGCACCGATCTGCCTGACGAACGCTTGCCGGAATTGAAAGGATTGATTGACCAGGGCATCAGCAGCTTCAAACTGTTTATGGCCTATCCCGGAGTCTTTCTCGTTGACGACGGCGTGATCTTCAAAGCGATGACGGCTGCCGGAGAACACGGCGGATTGATCTGCATGCACGCCGAAAACGGAGTCATCATTGACGTGCTGGTTAAACGTGCTCTGGCCGCCGGTCACACCGCGCCGAAATATCACGCGCTGACTCGTCCGACAAAGGCCGAAGCAGAGGGCGTTCACCGCGCCATAGCCATTGCCGAAATGGCCAACTCCCCAGTGTACATCGTTCACCTCAGTTGTTACGACGCGCTGAAAGAAGTCCAAAACGCGCGCGATCTGGGTTTGCCTGCGTATGCCGAAACCTGCCCGCAATACTTGTTTTTGGATTACAGCTATTACGAACAGCAGGGATTTGAAGGAGCGAAGTACGTCATGACTCCGCCGTTGCGTGGCAAAGAAAATCAGGAACTGCTCTGGCGTGGCCTGCGCATGAATGATCTGCAAGTCATTTCCACTGACCATTGCCCGTTCTGCATGAAAGAACAAAAAGAAATGGGCATTGATGATTTCAGCAAAATTCCCAACGGCGGACCCGGCGTCGAACACCGCATGAGCCTGATTTACAACGGCGGCGTGGCTCAGGGGCGAATCAGCCTGAATCGTTTTGTCGAACTGACTTCGACGGCGGCGGCGAAAATCTTCGGACTGTTCCCGCGCAAAGGCACAATTGCCGTCGGTTCGGACGCGGACATAGTGATCTTCGATCCAAACCGCGAACAGACCATCAGCGCCGCGACTCATCACATGCGAGTGGATTACAGCGCCTACGAAGGCTGGAAGATTAAAGGCGTCACCGAAGTGGTTCTGTCGCGCGGCAACGTCATCGTCGAACACGGCGAATGGAAAGGCAAAACCGGCGCAGGGCAGTTTTTGAAACGCGGAACGACGGGTGCGCGCTGAATATGCCAAAGGTATTTGCGGAACAAGGTTTCGAGTTTTGGATTTATACGGACGATCATCCTCCGGCGCACAGTCACGTCATACGAGGAACCAAAAAATACGAGTTTGGACAAAGGTAGTTTGTGATGATGCCTTCTGTTACTCAACATCATCGGTCAATTTGGCGGTTTGAGTCTCGAAATCGGCGCTCAGGCGGTTTTGGCGACGTGATGAACACCGTTTCAACCTTTGAAGCAAATGAAGCAAAAAACAAATTTAGCGAATTGATTGCCGCTGCCGGCGTAGGTGAACCGCAACTGATTACAAAAAACGGCGTGGGAACTGCTGTGCTGATTTCCTACGACGATTACCGCCGATTGACGGCGCGCAGCAAGCCGCTGACCGAATTCCTGCTGGATAGCCCATTGAAAGATTCAGGCATTGACCTTGATCGTTCCCAAGCCGATGGTGGCCGAACGACGCTGGATTTTGGCGCGGAGGCCGAATAGATGGCTTACTTGCTGGACACCTGTGTTCTGTCCGAATTCAAGAAAGAAGCAGCCTGAACAAAAAGTGATTGACTGGCTGGACGCGCAAATCTGTTTCTCAGCACGGTGACTATCGGCGAAATTCAGAAAGGGATTTCCCGGCTACCTGCGTCAAAGCGTCAGACTGAGCTTGAAATCTGGTTGGAAGAATTGATTTACCGATATGACGAGCGTGTGTTGCCGCTTGATACGGACGTGATGAAACGATGGGGGCAATTGACTGGCGCATTGGAAACACAAGGACAGGTTTTGCCATTGCTGGATTCGTTAATCGCCGCCACCTGCCTGACGCATAATTTGACCTTGGCGACCCGCAATGAACCTGATTTTGCCGCAGCCAATGTCACCATTTTGAATCCCTGGAAATAGCCCTGTTTGGCTGGCCTCTTCACTGGCCGATAGCGGCGAAATCAGCCGTAGAGCTGACGGTGGACGTCAAAACCTCCAACACGGTCAAAGCCAGAATCAAATAGCCTGAAACCTGTGTATGATTCAGATCATATTGGCGGTTTTATCTTCTTCTGCCGCCCGAACCTCCGAAAATCGAACCCAGCACTCCACGCAAAATTTGACGGCCAACAGTTGTTCCTAACGACCGGGCGGCGCTCTTGGCGAAGGCTCCAATCATATCGCCCGCGGCGTCCATCAACGGCGAAGCTTCGGCTTTTTGCGGAGCCGCCTGTTTCTGCAATTGCTGCGCGGTTTGTTCGGCGCGCGCCTTCAGCATTTCATAAGCCGATTCCCGATCAACGAAGTTTTCATAAACATTAGCCACCAGCGAGTTTTGAATAACGGCCTGACGTTCGGCGGGCTGAATCGCACCGAGTTTACTGTGCGGCGGAGCAACGAAGGCTCGGCGAACGATGCCAGGAGTTCCTTTTTCATCCAGCATCGAAACCAGAGCTTCGCCGACGCCGAGTTCTGTGATGGCGGCTTCGACATCTACATCGGGATTTTGGCGAAAAGTCGTCGCGGCGGCTTTGACGGCTTTTTGGTCGCGCGGGGTGAAGGCGCGCAGAGCGTGTTGCACTCGATTGCCCAGTTGCCCCAGCACCACGTCGGGAATGTCCAGCGGATTTTGGCTGCAAAAATAAACACCTACGCCTTTTGACCGAATCAGACGAACGACCTGTTCAATCTTTTGCAGTAAAGCGTCCGGCGCGTCGTCGAAGAGCAAATGAGCTTCGTCGAAGAAAAACACCATCTTGGGTTTTTCCAGATCGCCGACTTCGGGCAGGTTTTCGTAAAGCTCCGAAAGCATCCACAGCAGGAAAGTGGCGTACAGCTTCGGCGCCTGCATCAATTTGTCAGCGGCCAGAATGTTGATGTAGCCATAGCCTTTATCGCCGGTCTGCATCATGTCTTCCATGTTCAGCGCCGGTTCGCCAAGGAATTTGTCGCCGCCCTGCTGTTCCAGTTCCAGCAAACGGCGTTGAATGGCTCCGACGCTGGCGGCGGAAACGTTGCCGTATTCGGTTGTCAGCGATTTGGCATTTTCGGCGACGAACTGCAACATCGCGCGCAAATCTTTCAGATCGAGCAGCAGCAAACCGTTGTCATCGGCGACTTTGAAAACAAGCGAAAGCACTCCGCCCTGAGTGTCGTTCAGGTTCAAAATCCGTGTCAGCAACACCGGCCCCATTTCAGAAATCGTCGTTCGCAAAGGGTGGCCTTGTTCGCCGAACACGTCCCAAAACATGACAGGGAGCGCCGTGTACTCGAAATTGTCGAAACCGAATAACGTGGCGCGTTCGGCCACTTTCGGATTGTCGCCGCCTGCCTGGCAAATTCCTGCCAGATCGCCTTTTACGTCGGCCATAAAAACAGGAATGCCCAACTTGGCAAAAGACTCGGCCATCACGCGCAAGCTCACGCTTTTGCCTGTGCCGGTCGCTCCGGCAATCAGGCCGTGACGGTTGGCCATTTTGGGCAGCAAGTAAATTTCTTCGTTATCCTTAGCAATCAAGATCGGCTCAGCCATGACACACTCTTCCTTTTCATTCGCAAAGTTTGAAACTGCTGGATTGGAACGCGGGCAGTATCTTATGAGAAAAGTGATGTTTCAACTTCCAGGACGACATCTTGTCGAACGAAGGATTTTTGTTTGATGGGTTTCAGCTTTAGATTGAAATTTTCCTCAACTTTCTGCAGCTTGGCGTCGCCTAACTGGCTGTCTCGTCACATTGCCCACACAAAAAATGAATCCGGCGCTCAAGAGTAAGTGCCAAATTCCATTGAGAAGAAGAATTGATTTGAAAGCTTGGCCAGACTCACGCTCGTTGTTTACGACCTCTGCCATTTTGGTCAACAACGAACTGCCGAACGCTGTTTCATAACGCTTTTTATAAACTGAGGCTGCAACTGAAATGTCCCATCACTCACCGCAGGCAAAGCTTTCACAAGTGAATGCGTTTGTTGAATCCAGAATCTGTTGGCTTTGGTTTCTGGCGATGTTTTTGACGTATCTGTCCTTTTCGCCGATGGCGATTGCAGGGATGGGGTACATGGGCGAAAACATGGAATCCGCACAGCAAATCGCCGCCAGCTTGTCGCAATGGATGAAAGGGCAAAGCGCGCAATCACCCATCAACTGGCCCAGGCACGGCGCCGTCGAAATGATTTTTGAAGTGCCGCTGCTGTTGGTTCAACGGTCGTTGTCAGGTGAAAGCGCCTATCTGACCGATCGCATTGTTTCGTTGCAACCGGTTTTGATGACTGCGGCAATCAGCACGATCGTTTTGAAATGGAGCCGACGACTGACCGGCAATCTAAAACAGGCAATTGTTATCGCATTTGCGGCGAGCTTTGCCACGATGTTGTGGCCTTACGCCTACATCGGTTTGGAAACCACACAATCGCTGTTTCTATTGCTGGCCGGTTATCTGGCGCTGAATTACGAAAAATCTGTGAGCTGGCCGCGCACGTTGGCTTTGGCGCTGTCCGCGGGCGTGGCAGCCAGTGCCAAATCCAACGGTTTGTTTCTGCTGCCGGCGCTTGGTTTTTTGGCGGGCGCGTATCTGTGGCGAGACTGGCAGGATTATCAGTCCATCTTCGGAGTTCTGAAAAAGGAATGGGCGAAAGCTTCTTGTCTGGCTTCGATCATTTTGGTGTTTTACCTGGTCGGAAGTTATTCGCGGGCTTCGTATTGGAAACGGCACGGTTCGTTAATGGATTACGTTTCCAGGCATGTGCTGATCGAATCTCCGATAACTTTTTTGATGAACTTGTGGTCGCAGTTTTTTTCGCTCAACAAAGGGCTGATCTTTTTCGCTCCAATGGCCGTCGTGGGGTTGTTGGTCATTCGCCAGACTTTTCGTAACGAACCCCAACTGGCTTACTTTTCGTTGCTGATTCTCGGTGGGGCAACATGCAGTTTGTCGCTGCTTTTTCCCTGGCAGGACGAAGTTTGGGGGCCGCGTTATTTGCATTCCGCCGTTGCTCCATTGGTATTGTGTCTGGCCGCCGCGTTACGCCAAATCCATTGGAGCCGCATAAGAAAAACCATGTTATTTGCGGCAGTGGTTTTTGGTTTGATGGTTTCCTTTCTCGGCAGCGTGTTCTATTACGGTTTGCTGTACAACGCGGCCAATACCACTGGAACTTCTACGTTGGGACATCTGCTCAACGATCCGCGATTCAATCACACAAGATTCAACCTCAGACTGCTTCGGTGTCGTTTGTCGTCCACGACTGAACAGTGGCCTGACCCCGAATACTGGTGGTTCGCTAAACCGCCCGATGCGCCGCCGGAGCGAAACGTGAATCTATGTGATTACTCCCGACCGCAGCCTCTGATTTTTGATTCGACCAAATCTCCGCGCTTGGCGAATCTGCTCAGACTGAGTTTGTTGGCAGGCGTTTTCCTGCTCGCCTGGATTGGTTGGATTGGTTGTGGGATTGGGCTGAAGCAAAAAGAATGATTGTCGCAAAATCTTTGGCTCTTTCAGCACCGCTGGGCTAGACTTCGACCATCAACGAACAAATGCCTTCGCTGACATGCTTCACGTCAATAACCGAAAGCCGAAAGGCGTCAAAGGAGGACGATGTGACATTCAAAATTGGTCAGAAGGTCGTTTATCCCAATCAAGGCATCGCCATTGTCGAGCAAATCGAATCTCGCCAAATCAACGGAGAAGACCAGCTTTATTATTTACTACGGCTGCATTCCAACAATTCGCTGGTGATGGTTCCAACGCGCAACGCTGACGAAGTGGGTTTGCGCACGCTCATTGCCAAACGCAGATGCGAAGAGTTACTGACCGCGCTTGCTGAAGACTTTTTGTCACCGCCCACAGACTGGAAAGACAGGTTCAAAGAATTTTCCGAAGCCATGCGGCATGGCGACCTGTTCGCCATTGCCGAAGTATTGAAGACATTGACGTTTCTGAATCGCCAGAAACCTCTGTCGTTCAGGGAAAAACAAATGCTGGAACGAGCGCAATACCTGATTGTCAGTGAACTGGCCATGGTCTGCCGCAAAGCCGAATCGTCGGTTTCGCCGCTGGTCGAAGCGGCGTTGCAGGAAGCCTGTCAAAAACATTTGCCGACTTCGCATTGATTGGTTGGCTGAATCGTTTGTTCGGTTGAAATCGTCGTGGTTCCTTTCGTCCATCGCGGTTCGTAAGGGCAGTGGCGGCAACCCGATCCGCAACAGCTTCCGCGTCGCAGGTGGTATTTGGCCGTGAAGACGATGAGGCCGCCTTCCCAGTAAAAATCTTCGTTTTCAGTCACTTCTTTCATCACTACAAAACGCTTTCCCAAACTCGAATTGCCAGCGTGCCGCCGGTTCTCTATAATCCGCGCCTTTCAGGGACGAGTCAAAATGCGCGATTTTGCGCTGTAATCAATGCCCAAACCAGAATGACCGAATTCGCCAGACTGCTTCGTTACCTTCGGCCTTACCGAATCATCTTCGCAATTTCCATTGTCTTGATGATCGCCACAGGCTTGCTCGAAGGCGGAACGCTGCTGTTGTTGCAACCGATCTTTGATTCGTTGGCCAAAAAGTCCGATCAAGCGGTTTCGATGATTCCCTTGGTCGGAAGGCTTTTGCCCTGGCTCAGTGATTTGGCGTTGGATAAGGTCGCAATGCTGTTGGTTGGGCTGACCTTGGCCAAAGGCGTTGCCGAATACTTTTCGTCTTATTCGATGAGTTACATCGGCCAAAACGTTATCGCCGATGTTCGGTCGTCACTTTACGATCACATCATTCGCCAGGCGGCTTCGTTCTTTGCCAAACGTCCGACCAATGAATTGACCGCGCATTTGATGAGCGATGCCGCGCAAGTCGAACGCGCTGTATCGGACACGCTGCGTGATTTGCTGCGCGAATCTGTCAGCTTGGTGGTGTATCTGGCCGTGCTTTTCAGTGCGAATTGGCGATTGGCTGGTTCGATCATTTTGTTGGCTCCGCCAGTGGCGTATCTGACGACAACGTTCAATCGCAAGCTGCGAAAGTACGTGACTTCGCGGCAGGAAAGCGGAGCCGAGATGTTGGACACCGCACAGGAAGCGATTTCTTCGCAGCGCGTCGTCAAAGCCTTCGGAATGGAAGCTTACGAAAGCGAGCGGTTTCGTCGCTCGGCGCGCAAACAGATGGGCGACCAATTGCGCGCGATGCGGATTTATTTCTTTTCGCCGATCTTGCTGGAAACTGTTGGCATCGTCGCTGTTGCCGCTTTGTTGCTGTACGCGCAACGAAGCATAGTCGCCGGGCAAATGTCGCTGGGAAGCTTCGCTACGTTTTTGCTGGCAATGTTCAAGGCTTACGATCCGATTCGCCGCCTGAGCCGGTTGCAGCACGATTTGCAGCAAGGATTGGCTTCTGCTGCGCGCATCTTCACCGTGATGGACGAGCAGATGGAAATGCGCGACAAGCCGAACGCTGTCGAACTTGGCCGCTTTTCGCGCGAGGTCGAATTTCGCAACGTCAGTTTCAGCTACGGAGCCGGGTTCGATTTGCCTGTGCTCAAAGACGTTTCGTTCAAAGTCCGCGCCGGAGAAATGATCGCCATCGTCGGCCAAAGCGGCGCAGGCAAAAGCACGCTGACCAATTTGATTCCGCGCTTTTACGACGCTTCGTCGGGTGAAGTTTTGGTTGACGGTCACAATGTGCGCGATTTGAAACTGGCCGGGTTGCGCAGACAAATCGCAGTCGTCACTCAGGAAGTCCATTTGTTTAACGAGACGGTTCGGGCGAATATCGCTTACGGTGCTTACGGTCAGAACGACAGCGACGCGGCGATTCAAGCTGCGGCACAGGCTGCGCTGGCAGATGAGTTCATTTCCAAACTGCCTGAAAGCTACGACACAGTTGTCGGCGAACGTGGTTTGATTCTTTCCGGCGGACAGCGGCAGCGAATCGCCATTGCGCGTGCGATTTTAAAAGATGCGCCGATTTTGATCCTGGACGAAGCCACCAGCGCGCTCGACACCGAAAGCGAAATGCTGGTGCAACAGGCGCTGAACAACTTGATGACGGGTCGAACGACGATTGTCATCGCGCACAGGCTTTCGACCATTCGCCGCGCCGACCGAATTATAGTGATGGAAGCTGGGCGCATTGCCGAATCCGGCACTCATCAGGAACTGCTGGCTCACGATGGAATTTACCGGCGACTGTATGAATTGCAGTTTGCTGAAGAAGAAGTGGTCGGTGATCGGTTGTCGGTGGCCGGTTGATTCTAAATACCGACAACTGACCACCGGCAACTGACCACCGGAGAAACTATGCTCAAAAGCATGACAGGGTACGGACAAGGAACCGCCAGCGGAGAAAATTTCTCCGTGACTGTGGATTTGCGTTCGGTCAACAATCGCAACTTGGACATTCATTGGCGAGCGCCGCAGGATTTACTGTCACTGGAAATTCCGCTGAAAAAACAGATTCAAGCGGCATTGTCGCGTGGCCGAGTGGATGTGACGATCAACTTTTCGCAAACTGCCGACACAGCGTATGAATTGAACCGCCCGCTGATTCGCGGCTATCTGGCGGCCCTGAAAACCATGCGCGAAGAGTTTGGGTTGAGTGGCGAACCCGATTTGGCGACGATTGCCCGGTTGCCGAATGTGCTGCAAGCGCAAAGCACCGGCGGATTGAGCGAAGCCGTTGTGCAGGGAGTCGAAGAAGCGTTGACGCAGGCGCTGACTTCATTGGTGGCGATGCGCGCCGTCGAAGGTCACGAACTGCAAAAAGAATTGCTGGCGCGTGTCGAACGAATTCAAAAACAGGTCGAACTGATTATTGCCGGTTCGGATGGTTTGGTGGATGCGTACCGCGAAAAGCTGCGAAAGCGCGTTGCCGAAATTCTGGAAAAAACGGCTGTGGATGAAACGCGGCTGGCTCAGGAAGTGGCTTATCTGGCCGAACGCAGCGACATCACCGAAGAAATCACGCGATTGAAAAGTCATCTGGTGCAGTTGAAAGAACTGCTGGGCGGCGATGGCGAAATCGGCAAGAAGCTGGATTTTCTGTTGCAGGAAACCAACCGCGAAGCGAACACGATCCTGTCCAAATCGTCGGAGCTTTCGATTTGCGACGCGGCGATTGAAATCAAAACCGAAGTCGAAAAGCTGCGCGAGCAGGCAAACAACGTTGAGTAAATGCGGATTGCGGATTGCGGATTGCGGAATAAAAAATTTCTTCCGCTCCTTCGCGTTTGCGATTTCAGATAGCCGATTCGGATAAGTAAATCCGCAATCCGCAATCCGCAATCCGCAATATGATTGGCAACCTGATAATTGTTTCCGCTCCGTCGGGCGCTGGCAAAACCACTTTGGTCAGCGAAGTGTTGAACCGCGATGCGCGCATCAAGCCGTCTGTGTCGTTCACTTCGCGGCAGCCGCGTAACGGCGAAGAAAACGGAGTGCATTACCATTTCGTCTCGGCGGATGAATTCCGCGCGATGATCGAACGCGGCGATTTTTTGGAATGGGCGGAGGTTCACGGCAATTTGTACGGCACTTCGCGGCGATTGGTCGAACAGCTTCGCGGCGAAGGCAACGACGTGATTTTGACGATTGACGTGCAGGGAGCCGAACAAGCCCGGAAGTTGTTTCCCGACGCGGTTGGAGTTTTCATTTTGCCGCCGTCGTATCAAACTCTGCTCGACCGGTTGGACACGCGCGGAGCCAACGGCCAGGACGATTTGCAGCTTCGGCTTCGCAACGCGCTGGATGAACTGGCGCAATATCGAAATTTCGATTACGTGATTATCAACGACGATCTGGCAGCGGCGACGAATGAACTGACCGCCATTATTTTGGCTGAACGTTGCCGTCGCGCGCGGCGCAGCGAACTGGCCGAACAGATCATCAACACTTTCCAGTAATTTTTCAGTAACTCAAATGGAGGTAGTAAATATGGAAGATCAAGACAACGAACTGAACGTCCCGGAAATTGACAGCAAATACCGCAAGATTCTGATTGCCGCCAAACGCAGCAAACAGATTCAGAAAGGCGCGCTGGCTCGCGTCAAGATGACCAACAGCATCAAACCCACGCGCGTCGCGCTGGAAGAAGTCGAACGCGGTTTGATCGGGTTTGAAATTACGGAAACGGTCGAAAAGTAAGGCGATGGGGAGACGGGGAGACTGAGTGAAAAGGGAGAATATCGCCCCTTCGCCCAGTCTCCTTTTCTCCCCGTCTGTTTCATTCAGCAAGCATCGCTTATGAAAGTCCTGCTCGGCGTCACAGGCTGCATCGGCGCGTACAAAGCCGCCGAAGTGCTGCGCGGTTTGCAGAAAGCTGGTGTGCAGGTGCGCGTGGTGATGACCGAACACGCGACGGAATTTGTCAGACCTGCGACCTTTGAAGCTCTTTCGGGAGAGCCTGTCATCGTGGGGATGTTCGCTCAGCCGGATCATTCAAAGATTGAACACATCGCTGCCGCGCGCGAAGCCGACTTGCTGCTGATCGCTCCTGCTACGGCCAACATCCTGGCCAAATTCGCTCACGGCATAGCGGACGATTTTCTTTCGACGCTGTACCTGTCGAACACGAATCCTGTGTTGATCGCTCCGGCGATGAACGTCGAAATGTGGAATCATCCGGCGACGCAAACGAACTTGAAAACCTTGCGCGAACGCGGTGATTTGTTCGTCGAACCGGGTGTTGGTTACCAAGCCTGCGGCGAAGTCGGCGTTGGCCGCCTGGCAGAACCTGAACAAATCGTCGCAGCCGTGCTGAAAGTTTTGACGGCGAGACGGAAGGACGGAGAGGCGGAAAGTCGCCCAGAAGCAATTCCGCAATCCGCAATCCGCAATCCGCAATCAAGAGATTTCCAAAACGAACACGTCTTGCTCACCGCTGGCCCGACCGTCGAAGACCTCGATCCGGTTCGGTTTCTCACCAATCGTTCGTCCGGCAAGATGGGTTACGCAATGGCCGAAGCCGCGCGAGATCGCGGCGCGCGCGTCACATTGATTTCCGGGCCGACGAAGCTGGCGACTCCGGCGGGAGTCGAAACCATCCACGTTCGTTCGACGCGCGAAATGTACGAGGCCGTGATGAGCCGTTTGGCTGACGCAACTATGTTCATTGGCTCGGCTGCCGTCGCCGATTTTCGCCCGGCCAATCGCGCCGAACACAAAATCAAAAAACAGGGTAACGCCAACATCACGATTGAACTGGAACCGACCGAAGACATCATTGCCAGCGTCGCGGCCAATTTTGCAGAAGCCCCGAATCGCAATGGCCGAATCGTGGCTGGCTTTGCGGCGGAATCGCAAACCGTGCTGGAATACGCCGACAAAAAGCTGCACGAAAAGGGTTTGGATTTGATCGTGGCCAACGACATTTCGCGCGCCGACGCCGGGTTCGATGTTGAAACCAACGCGGCTACGATTTTGAAACGCGACGGTTCGCGTGTTGAATTGCCGCTGCAAAGCAAACGCCAACTGGCTGACCGGGTGCTGGATGAAATTCTCAAGCTGAGGTGACGAATGGACGCACGCGACGAATTGCGAGAACTGATTCACCAGGCCAAAGAGCATTTGCTGTATTACCGAGACTTGGGGCTGACCAATATCGGTGAAGCTGTTCGACCAGTGATGGCTGAATCATTTCCGGCTCGAATCGAACAACCATCCGTCATCGTTTCCGCGCCGGAACCTGAACCGGTTGCAGAGCCACAGATCATTCACCAACCTGAAATCCCGATGAAAAAAACTCCCGCTCCGGCAATCGAAGTTTTGTTTGAAGCCGAACCCACAATAAAAGAAACGCTTGAAGACATTCGCCGCGACTTGGGCGATTGCCGTCGCTGCAAACTGTGGTCAACGCGCACCCACATCGTCTTTGGCGAAGGCAATCCGAACGCCGAATTGATGTTTGTCGGCGAAGCTCCGGGCGCGGATGAAGACGCCAGCGGGCGGCCTTTCGTCGGCAGAGCCGGTCAGTTGCTGACCAAAATGATCGAAGCCATCGAACTCAAACGCGAAGACGTGTACATCGCCAACACTTTGAAATCGCGTCCGCCCGGCAATCGAAATCCTGAACCGGACGAAACCGCAGCCTGCATTCCATTTGTTTATCGGCAAATTGCCGCCATTCGCCCGAAGCTGATTGTCACGCTGGGCAATCCTGCAACGCAGGGTTTGCTGGAAACCAAAGTCGGCATCACGCGCATTCGCGGCACGTTTCAGGATTTTCCGCGCATTGCTGGCATCAAAGTCTTGCCGACGTATCACCCGGCGTATTTGCTGCGTTCGCCTGACAAAAAGCGCGAAGCCTGGGAAGACCTGAAAAAAGTCCGCGCGTTTTTGCGTGGTGAAATCTAAGCCTGAATGCCAACCCAGCCCCTCATTCAAGAAAACGTTCCGCTTGCTCCGCTGACCACGTTGGGCATTGGCGGCTCGGCTCGCTTTTTTGCCGAAGCCGTCAGCGAATCGGAGTTGATTGCGGCCATCGAGTTTTCCGAACAGCGCGTATTGCCAGTGTTCATTCTTGGCGGAGGCAGCAATGTGCTCGTCAGCGACGAAGGCTTTTCGGGCTTGGTCATTCGCGTGGCAATCAAAGGCATTTCTAGCAGTGGCGGGTGGGACAGGTTCAGAACCTGTCCCACCAATGAAAAACAATCTAAGTGGACAGAACAGATCACTGTTGGCGCAGGCGAAGGCTGGGATGATTTTGCCCGCCAATGCGTCGAGCGCAATCTGGCAGGCGTCGAATGTTTAAGCGGCATTCCAGGTTTGGTTGGCGGAACTCCGGTGCAAAACGTAGGCGCTTATGGCCAGGACGTCAGCGAAACCATCACACGAGTTCGCGCCTTTGATCGGCAGACGAAACAGATTGTCGAACTCAGCAATGCCGAATGCGGCTTCAGCTACCGCGCCAGCATTTTCAATTCGACAGAACGAGATCGGTACGTCGTGTTGGCGGTGACTTACTCGCTCAAACAAAACGGCGAACCGGCGTTGCGCTATCCCGATGTAAAAAACTTTTTCGCCGGTCGAAACGACAAACCTTCGCTGGCCGAAGTCCGCCAAGCCATCATCGAAATCCGCTCGCGCAAAGGAATGGTCATCGTGCCAGACGATGCTGCCAACACTCCTGAAAGCCGCAGCGCCGGATCGTTTTTCAAAAACCCCGTCATCTCCGCCGAAGCCTTTGCCAAGCTCGAAGCCACTGCAAGCGAACGCCCGCCCAGTTTTCCCGCCACCACTGGCTACGTGAAAGTCCCCGCTGCCTGGTTGATCGAACGCGCCGGTTTCACGCGCGGTTACGCCAAAGGCCGAGCCGGAATTTCTTCCAAGCACACTTTGGCCATCATCAATCGCGGAGGCGCGACCGCAAACGAAATTTTAGACTTAGTGAGCGAGATTCAGACGCGAGTGGCTGAACGATTTGGCGTGGAGTTAAAGCCGGAGCCGGTGTTCGTCGGATTCAGTAGTTGAGGCGAAATGGTATTAGTCTCCAGCGTCTGCCGCAGAAGTTTTCATAGGTTCATTCGCGGCGTCTAAGAGCAATGCTTTTGCCAGGTATTCGTCAATCTCTTTCACGCCTTGCCGCAATAATTCTAGCTGATATGGTGTCAGCATCGTCGGATCGGATGAGGTATCTGGCTTCTGACTCAGTGAGTCTCTCAAAGCCAAAGCCGAAGGCGGCACTCCACCATTGTTCAAGTTCGTTTCCATGTTTCCTCCTCAACGTCTGTAAAGTTTCTGCTGTCAAAGTCAGTTTCGCTGAATAACTCTTGCCAGTCAAAACTGACGCGCCGACGATTTTTGCTCCGCGACTTTCCAGATAGCCTTTGATGTTGGCCAGCGTGCCGCCCTGACCAATGAAATCATCAACCAGAAAATACTCTTCTGCATCAACAGCGCCATCGAACAACGCAGGGAACGCAAGGCGATGGTAGCCGCTTGATCCTGTGTGACTCACTCGATTGATTTGGACAATGTTGTTGAGCAAAGGCAAATCCAGTGAGAGCGCCAACAAGTCCGCTAAAACTCCTGGTATGACGTTCAGTCCCGCTGTTTCCAACGCATGAACCGCCAACAAGTGTGGTCGCTTGCCATTGATGATGGCGCGGATTCGATCTAACGCTTCATTGGACATGGTCTGCGAAATCAAATCCTTTGCAGCGTATACGTCTCCGGCTTTCGCCGCCGCATAACGCGGATGCTTTTTCACCAGCGATTCTTCGGAGTGAATGACCACATCCGGGAAATCGCCCCAGGCGGTGCGGCGCAGGTGTTGATGCAACAGATTGGCAAAATCCGGTACAGGTTCCATTGGCTGATTCCTTTTTGTCGCTGTTGTTGTTACGACTTCACACGTTCGATGTCCGCGCCGACTGCGCGCAGCTTTTCTTCGATCTTCTCGTAGCCGCGATCAATGTGATAAACGCGATCAATCCAGGTTTCGCCCGCCGCAGCCAATCCCGCCAGCACCAGCGAAGCCGATGCGCGCAAATCCGAAGCGATCAACTGCGCTCCGGTCAGCGGAGTCGGGCCGTGAACGTACGCCGAATGGCCGTGAACGCGAATGCGCGCACCCAGCCGTTGCAACTCGCTGGCGTGCATAAAGCGGTTTTCAAAAATCATCTCGCTGACCACAGAGTCGCCTTCGGCTTGCGTCATCAAGGTCATGAATTGCGCTTGCATATCGGTCGGGAAGCCTGGATGAACCGCCGTGGTCACGTCTTTCGCAATCAGCTTGCCGCTGGAACGCGCTCGCAACGTGGTGTCGTTGGTCTGTTCAATCTCGACGCCGACCGAGCGCAATTTTTCAATCACCGTCATCAGGTGAGTCGGTTCGCAATTCGTGATTTCCAGTTCTCCGTTGGTGATGGCTGCGGCGACGATGAAGGTTCCGGTTTCGATGCGGTCGGGGATGATGGTGTGCTCTGCTCCGCCCAGCGCATCAACTCCGGTGATGGTCAGCGTAGGCGAATTGATGCCTTCGATCTTGGCGCCCATTTTGACCAGCAGCTCGGCCAGGTCGGTGACTTCCGGTTCGCAAGCGGCGTTGAAAATTCGCGTTGTGCCTTTGGCCAGTACGGCGGCCATCAACAGGTTTTCGGTTCCGGTGACGGTGACGATTTCAAACGCGATGTCGGCTCCTCTAAGCCGGTCAGCCGTGGCGACGATTACGCCGTTTTGCATTTCAACTTTGGCTCCAAGCTTTTCCAGCGCCATCAAATGCAGATCAATCGGGCGCGAACCGATGGCGCAACCTCCGGGCAAACTGACACGCGCTTCGCCAAACCTTGCCACCAAAGGTCCCAGCGCCAGCACAGAAGCGCGCATGGTTTTCACCAGTTCGTATGGCGCTTCGTAATTTTCAACCGTGCCGGCGTTGATGCGATGCGTGCGGAGTTCAGGAACCAGCGCCGTCGCTCCCAAATCTTCCAGCAAGCGGCGCATCGTAATCAGGTCGCGGACGTAAGGCACGTTGCGAAGCGTGACGGTTTCCGCCGTCAACAACGTCGCAGCCAAACACGGCAGCGCAGAGTTTTTGGCTCCGCTGATGGCAACCGTACCGCGAAGAGGTTTTCCACCGATGATTTTGAATTTGTCCATGGAGTTATGGAGTGCGGCGGCTTGACGCCGCTTTTCGTTGTTGAAAGAAGGTTTCCTGGCAAACCGAATACTCGACTGATGAAAGCAAAGCTGCGTCAAGCCGCAGCACTCCAAAGCTTGGGTTATTTCAGAGAGAGCGAGCGCACAGCTTCGACCAGATCGGAAATCTCGAACGGTTTTTCGATGAAGGCATCGGCGGCGTCTTTGATCAGCCGGGATTTTTCGCTGTTGTGTTGGCCGCTGACGGCCAGAACTTTGATGCGGGACAATTGCGGGTGCGATTTGATTTGCCGCGTCGCTTCAACGCCGTCCATCACGGGCATGTCCAAATCCATGACGATGATGTCGGGTTGTTCGCTTTGCGCGACGGAAATCGCTTCCAGTCCGTTGGACGCCTGGCTGACGGTGTAATCGTCTTCCAACGCATAAACCAGCATGCGACGCACGCCTTCCAGATCGTCCACGATCAGAACTTTAATCAATTGGCACCTCTGAATTGTCCGAGCTTTGAATCACCTGAACCATTGTCACAGCTACAGAGTCTTGAAATAGGATTTTCGTGAATCGAAAACGGCAGGGCTGCCGTTTTGGGTACGACGGGCGGGATTATAGTCGCAGCCGGGAAAACCTGTACAGAGGCGGTGAGTTGCGACTTCAAACAACAACCAATGCAGGACTGGGCAAACTGTTTTTACCCAGTCCTGCATTGGTCGAAATCAGTTTTTGGAAACCACCTCCGACAACTTCCACGGAGCGCGGTATTCTTTCGACACCATCTTTTGAGCTTCCGGGTCGCCGATGACCTTTTCGTTTTCCACATCCCAATTGACGCGACGTTTGGTTCGGAAAGCGATGTTGGCCAGATGACAGGCGATCATTGAGTTGTGTCCGATCTCGACGTCAGAGTTCGGACGTTTGCGCGATTCCACGCAATCCAAAAAGTTTTTGACGTGATTGAAATGCATGTCGCCGCCGCCGCCGCTCCGCGGTTCGCCAGCCATTCGATAAGTTTTTTTGCGTTTCTTGGTCACGGTTTCCGGGAAAACTTCCCACCCGCCGCGATCCACAACCAGAACACCGTTGTTGCCGTGGAAAGCTACGCCGTGGTCACGGTCATAAGGGCCGCGTCCGATGGCTGTCGCGTGTTCCCAGATCATCGTGTAATTGTCGAATTCCCAAATCGCCTGTTGCGTGTCTGGAGTTTCTTCGGCGCTTTCAAGCAATCCGAACTTGCCGCCGACCGAAGCCGCAGCCTTTGGCGCTTTGACGCCCATTCCCCAATTGGCAACGTCAATCATATGAGCGCCCCAATCAGTCATCAGCCCTCCGCTGTAATCGTAAAACCACCGAAAATTGAAGTGGAACCGGTTGCGATTGAACGCCCGTTTCGGAGCAGGCCCCAGCCACATATCGTAATCAACCGAAGCAGGCGGTTGTTCGTCGGGTAATTTTGGAATGTCTCCCATCCAATCTTGATAAGCCCAGGTTTTGACCAGACGAATGTTGCCAAGTTTTCCTGAGCGCAAAAAATCCAACGCTTCGGCGTAATGAGTCGAGCTTCGTTGCTGAGTCCCCATTTGAACTACGCGGTTGTAACGGCGCGCAACATCAACCATCACGCGGCCTTCGCCAATGGTCAGGCTGAGCGGTTTTTCCACGTAAACATCTTTGCCCGCCTGACAGGCCATGACAGTTGGCAGAGCGTGCCAATGATCCGGCGTCCCGACAATGACTATGTCAACGTCTTTGCGATCAAGCACGCGACGGAAATCGCGCGTCATCAATTCCGGCTTTTGATTGAATCCGTTTTCGACAGACTTCGCAGTGTTGGCCGCTTGCTGGTCGTCCACGTCACACAGCGCAACACATTGCACGTTGCCGGATCGCAGCATTGCGCGTAAATCACCGGAGCCTTGTCCCCCGCAACCAATCAGCCCTACTCGTAAACGGCGATTGGTTCCGGCCACGCGATCCTGCGAAGCGGCGGAAATGGAATTGGATGTCAGAACTGCGCCTGCGATTCCAGTGGCGGAGTTCTGTAAAAACTTGCGACGATTTCGGTCGGTCATGAGTTTGATCTCCTTTTTTATCTGTGGAAATTTCGGATGGAAAGACGGCGCGGTTGTACTGCATTGACGATCACCAGACAAGCTCACACTTCGTATTCGGCCAAATCATCAGCGGCGAATGTGTCCGGGAAAATCGCGCGCGCTTCATCAACCAATTGCCGCACGTCTGTGTAACGCGAACTGAAATGAGTCAGCAACAATTGTTTGGCGTTGGCTTCGGCAGCGATTTCGGCTGCTTGAATGGCGGTCGAATGGCCGAAGTGATGAGCTTCTTCGATGTGGTCGTCGGTGTAAGTCGCTTCGTGAATCAGCCAGTCGGCGTTTGCCGCCAGCTTGGTGGCGTTCGCGCATGGCCGCGTGTCCAGACAGTAACTGACAACTTTGCCGGGGCGAGGTTCGCCCAGAACTTCGGAAGGTTGAATGACTCGACCATCGGCCAGCGTCACAGATTTGCCAGATTGCAATTGAGCGAACAACGGCCCGGCGGGAATGCCCAGTTCGCGCGCGCGTTCGACATTGAAGCGTCCGGGTTTGATTTTTTCTTCCAGCCGAAAACCTAATGCGAAGATGCGATGATCCAGCGGGCGAGTGACCACAGTGAAGCGCGGCGATTCATAAACCAGTTTTTCGGCTTTGTCGCTGAAAGAGCGGTCGTTGAATTCAATCAGGTTCAGCGGAAAATTGACGAAGCAAATTTTCAGCCGCGCCGTCAGGTCAAGGTATTCGCGGACGCCGGTTGGGCAAACCAGCGTCAATTCTTTTTCTCGATTGTCCAACGCCATCGAAGACAACAACCCCGGCAAGCCATTGAAATGATCTCCGTGCAGGTGCGAGATGAAAATGCCTACCAGTTTTTGCGGCGACAATCCGGCGCGGGCGATTTGCATTTGCGCGCCTTCGCCGCAATCGAACAACCACCATTCGCCTTCGCCAACGACGGCCAGCGCGCTGACGTTGCGCCGCAAAGTGGGTTTGCCGGAACTTGTGCCTAAAGGGATTATTTTCATTACCGGAAGAGAATACGGAACAAACGGAAATAACGGAACAGACGGAAAGCTGTGTCTCAAAATTTTCCGTTCATTCCGTTATTTCAGTTTGTTCCGTTATCTGTTTTTGAATTGCCGCAGCAAATATCTACCAACCCAACACACGTTTGCCCGGGTCTTCAGGACTTGGCCAACGACTCAACACGACTTTGTTGTGCGTGTAAAAGTGAAAGCCTTCGTTGCCTTGAATGTGCAGATCGCCAAAGAACGATTGGTTCCAGCCGGTGAATGGGAAGATCGCCATCGGAGCCGGAACTCCCACATTGACGCCGATCATTCCGCAGTTGGCATAACGCGCAAACGTCCGAGCCGCTCCGCCATCGCGCGTGAAAATCACTGCACCGTTGCCGTATTGCGATTGGTTGGCCTGGGCAATGGCATCGTTCAAATCTTCCATGCGCATGACCGACAACACCGGGCCGAAGATTTCATCGCGAGCAATCTGCATTTGTGGAGCGACGTGATCGAAGATCGTTGGGCCCACGAAAAATCCTGCGCCAGATTCAGTCGGCTGAACTGCGCGCCCATCAGTGTTCAGTTTTGCGCCTTCTTTGACGCCAAGATCAATGTAATTACGTATGCGTTCATACGCCAGCGGATCAATAACCGGCCCCATATCCACAGTCGGATTGGAGTCCGTCGGGCCGACTTTCATTTTCGTTGCCGAATCGTGCAATCGTTCCAACATTGGGTCAGCAGCTTTGCCGACGGCGACGGCGATGCTGCCCGCCATGCAACGCTGGCCGCTGCATCCAAAAGCCGCTCCCATAATTTGATTCGTCGCGGCGTCGAAATCGGCGTCAGGCATAACCAGCATGTAGTTTTTGGCTCCGCCAGCGGCCTGGACTCGTTTGCCGTGCGCCGTGCCGGTTTCGTAAATGTATTTGGCGACGGTCGTCGAACCGACAAAGCTGATGGCTGCAACGTCGGGATGTTTCAACAGAGCGTCCACCGTTTGATTGCCGCCGTGAACTACGTTGAAGACGCCATTGGGCAATCCGGCTTCGGTCAAGAGTTCTGCCAATCGCATCGGAGTCAATGGAACTTTGGGCGAAGGCTTCAGGATGAACGTATTGCCGCAAACAATCGCAATCGGAAACATCCACAGCGGAACCATCGCCGGAAAGTTGAACGGCGTAATGCCTACGCAAACTCCCAGCGGATGCCGTTCGACGCGACCATCAATGCCGCGCGCGACTTGATCCAGCGACTGCCCCATCAATTGAGTCGGCGCGTGGCAAGCCAATTCCACCATCTCTATGCCGCGCCGAATGTCGCCTTTGGCTTCTTCGTGCGTTTTGCCGTGTTCGCGCGTCACCAATCGAGCGAGTTCTTCAAAATGCTGTTCCAGCAAATTCACAAAGCGAAACATGACGCGCGCTCGTTCGACGACAGGCGTGTCCGCCCAATCGGGAAAAGCCGCTTTGGCCGTTTGCACTGCTTTGGCGACAGTTACCGCGTCGCTGTCCGGCGTTTGCGCGATCACTTCGCCGCGCGAAGGGTTGTAAACCGGCGTGAATTGCGTGGCGCTCGCGGCCAACAAATTGCCGCCGATGTAGTTTTGACAAATTGTGTTCATCTTTGCCTCCAAGTTCCCGAAATCAACCACTCACTCTGATCCCGTGCAACCGATCAGCCAGCAGAAGATTTACCAATGTTTCAGGCAAAATTCCGCGTGTTCGAGCTTCAAGCTCGACTTGCTCGTAAACCTCTGGGTCGAGTGTGACGCGATGTCTACGTCGGGCTGTTACAGTAAAGTCCACTTCGTGAGTTTGATCCCAGTAATCCGCAAGGCTGTGCGTGTCCCAGAAATTTGCGATTTCTTCCGCATTACTGGCCCTGGAGATGCTGGTGGGTTGTGTCTGGTTATTTTCGCTCATAACTTCTTCGCTCCTTTTGATCCATATCGCGGGCGCTCAAAATCAACGCTCTGCCGTTTGATTTGCGAATGAAGAAAACGACAAGGTAACGACCCGCGTCTGTTTGCCCCAGAGCCGCATAAACGTCTTCGCCCGGCTGGTGGCCAGTTTCGGCAAAACGATATTTGGGGCGGTTGAAAAAGGTTTCTTCAGTTTCGTCTTGTGTAACGTGATGCTTTACGGCCAGTTTCTCGATAATTTCCGGCAGCCAGATAAAGTCCACGATATTCATAAAACCTTACCCTCTCAATTCAATCCGTTCAAAAAACCTACGAGTAAATTTGCCGCAACTTGTGAACGATAATCTGCCGTTGAGCGTATGTCGTCAATTGGCTTCAATTCGTTCAGCAATTCTGTTCGCGCCGTTTGGATCGTTGCCGAATCCAGCTTGCGGCCTTTCAACGTGGCTTCGGTTTTTGTCGCTCTGACCGGAGTTGGAGCTACGCTGCCGTAAGCCAGTCGAATGTCGCTGATCGTGACGCCGTCCAGTTTGGCCATCGCCGCGATGCAGACTTTGGAAATGGCCTGCGCTTTGCGCGTGCCGACTTTGCGTAAGTGTTGTCGCCAGCCAGCGGTTGTGCGGGGAAGGCGAATTGCGCGAATCAATTCGTCTTCGCGCATGACCGAAGTTTTGTAGCCGGTGTGAAATGTGTTGTACGACACGACGCGCGCTCCGCTGGCGGAAATCAGTTCCAGTTCCGCTTCGTAAACCAACAACGCCGGCAGCGAATCCGCCGCCGGAGAAGCGTTGGCGATGTTGCCGCCCAGCGTGCCGCGATTTTGAATGGCAATGGCTCCAGTCAAACTGGCGGCTTCGCCAAGCAGCGGAAATTCTGCGCGCAATACATCGTGCCGCTGAACCTGTGAATAAGTCGTCATTGCTCCGATGGTGACGTGATTGTCGCTGATTTCAATTCCGCGTAGTTCTGGCAAGCTCCACAAACTGACAAAGCGTTTGTGCGCGAGTTTGCCTGCTTCCAGCAACACCATCAGGTCGGTGCCGCCCGCGAACGGACGCCAGGTGCCCGGCTCGTCGCTGAGCAGCCGCAACGCTTCACTCAGGGTCGCCGGAATTTTCAGTTCGTAATCTGGAAGATAAGCGCGCATAAAATTTGGGTACGCACGCGCCCTCGCGTGCAGTGGTGCGAATGTGCGAACGATAAAGTGTAAGGGAGCGCGTCAATCGTCACGCTCGGCACGCGGGGGCGCGTGCGTTCCCAGACACGCTTTCACCACCGAATCAAAAATTTTCATGTAGCCTGTGCAGCGGCACAGATTGCCTGCCAATCCGTTGCGAATGTCAGCTTCGGTCGGTTGCGGAATTCGTTCCAGCAAGCTGACCGCCGCCAGCACCATTCCCGGCGTGCAAATGCCGCATTGCGCGCCGCCGCATTCGATGAAGGCCTGCTGCACGGCGTTCAATCGTTCGCCGTCGGCAACACCTTCGATGGTTCTGACGTTTGCGCCTGCGACTTGAGCCGCCGGAATCAAACAACTGTTGACCAGTTCGCCGTCCACAATCACCGAACACGCACCGCATTCGCCTTCGCCGCAGCCCTCTTTCGTGCCGGTCAACTGCAATTCTTCGCGCAATACGTCCAGCAATCGAGCCATTGGCCAGACGTGAGCCGTTTTGGGTTCGCCATTGACGGTGAAGCTTACAGAAATTTTTTTAGTCATTGCCGCCTCCCGTCGTCATCATCTGCATCAAGGTTTCAGGTATCAACGGGATTTCGTTCACCGGTTGGCCAATCGCGTCTTCGATGGCATTCAGAATGGCCGGAGCCGGGCCGTCCATAGGCAATTCGCCAATGCCTTTTGCGCCTGATGGGCCGTAGGCATACGGCAGTTCTTCAAAGTAAACGCGGATCGGCGGTACATCCGCCGACGTTGGCATGATGTAATTCGTCATCTGGTTGTTGATCATTCGCCCCTCGCGCCAGACGACGTTTTCATACAGCGCGTACCCGATGGCTTGCGCCACGCCGCCTTCGATCTGACCGGCGGCCAGCACAGGATTGATGACTTTGCCGACTTCCTGCAAGGCGATGAAATCGTCCACGCGCGTTTCATAAGTCGTCAGGTCAACCGTGACTTCGGCGACGTACACTGCCCAGGCGTAAGTGCCGTAAGCTTCGCCTTGATACTTTTCGTCGTCCCAATGGACGCCCGGTGGAGGTTCGTACTTGCTGAAGGATTTCAATTCGCCGTGCTTGGCAATGTGTTGGCGACAAGCTTCGGCGAATTCCGCCGCCGAATACCGTTCGCCGAGCAAACCGCTGTTCACCAATGTTTGCCGCAAACCGAGCGCGGCGGATTCGACCAGTTTGCCGACGATCATTGTCGTGCGCGAAGCCACCGTCGGGCCGCTGTTCGGCACGTTGGCCGTGTCCGGTTGAGCGATTTCAACCTGGCTGAAATCAATGCCCAACGCGTCCGCTGCAATCTGCGAAAAGATGGTGAACGAACCTTGCCCGATTTCCGTGTTGGAGGTCAGCACGCGCACTTTCCCGGTTTCAGTCGCTTCAACGCCGACAACCGATGACAAATACACTTCGCCCGAACCGGTGAAGCCCGCGCCGTGCATGAAGGTCGCAAAGCCTATGCCTTTCTTTTCGGTCGAACTTATGGCGTTCAATTCGGCAAAGCGAGTTTTCTTCGTGTGATAATCGCTGAGTTTCAGCGCGCGGTCGAGCAGGGAAGAGAGATCAATTTTTTCGTGGATGACCTGGCCGGTCGAAGTCGTTTCGCCCGGTTTCAAAAAGTTGCGACGGCGCAATTCTTCCGGCGACAAGCCGACAGTTTGCGCGACCTGATTCAGGTGGCGCTCCATCGCAAAGATGCTTTGCGGAGCGCCGAAACCGCGAAAGGCTCCGTGCGGTGGATGATTGGTGGCGACGGCTCGGCTGCGCACGCGCACGTTCGGCCAGTTGTAAGGCCCGGCGGCGTGAATTGTCCCGCGCGACAACACTACGGAAGAAAGCGTCGCGTAAGCTCCGCCGTCAATCGTGAAGTCAATTTCCGTCGCCAGCAATTTGCCGTCTTTGCCGACCGCTGTGCGGATACGAGTTTTTGACGGATGGCGTTTGGTTGTCGCGGCCATGTCTTCGGCGCGGTCGTAAATCAGTTTGACCGGTTTGCCCGCTTTCCACGCCAGCAAAGCCGCGTGTCCGGCAATCACCGAAGGGTATTCTTCCTTGCCGCCGAATCCGCCGCCGGTCACGGCCTGCACCACGCGAATTTTTTCCGGCGGCAAGCCGAAGAGTTTGATCAACGCCTTGTGAACGTAATACGGGCATTGCATCGAACCCCAGACGGTCACGCCTTCTTCCCGGTTGGCGATGGCGATCATGCCGTTCGGTTCGATGTACAACTGCTCCTGCGCGCCGGTTTCGTATTCGCCTTCGACGATGAAATCAGCGTGCGCCCACGCTGCGTCAACGTCGCCTTTTTCGATCAAAAACGTTTTGAAGCTGTTGTCTTTGCCCCAGATGGTTTCGGTTTGGTTGAGCGAATCTTCGATGGTGAAAATGGCGGGCAGCGGTTCGATGTCGAACGCGATGGCGCGTCGAGCTTCTTCGAGCAGGTATTTGTCCCGATGCGCCAGCAACAAAATTGGCTCTTCTGGATGGTTGATGGTGTCGCTGGCCAGGTAAGGCTGATCTTCCAGAATCAGCGCCACGCAATTTGTGCCGGGAATGTCTTTAATGTCTTGGGCGGTGACGATGGTGAATTCGTGCCAGGGAATGCCGTCGCCGAACTGAACGCCGCGCAACCGTCCCCGCGCAATCGGCGACCGCACAGTCACGCCGTGCAGCATGTCGGGAAAGGTCAGATCGTCCACATACTGAGCGCGCCCGGTGACCTTGTCCGCAGCTTCTTTGCGAAAAACTGATTGGCCAACATTCGGCTTTTGCATACTTCACTTGGCAGCCGGAATCACTTCGCGGCCATACG
Organism: Acidobacteriota bacterium; assembly: GCA_033763255.1. GTDB lineage: Bacteria > Acidobacteriota > Blastocatellia > RBC074 > RBC074 > RBC074. The sequence goes on from JANRKX010000017.1 coordinate 101,924, forward strand.
CGTCAACGGTTTGTTCTTCGTCGCCGCACATCAAATAAATGTTGAACTGCGTCACGCCAACTTCTTTCAGTTCGTTCAATCGTCGCAACTGTTCCTGCACGTTGCCGACGATGCAAAACCGATCCACGACTTCATCGGTCACGAATTCGGCATTGCTGCTGCCGACTTCGGCGTGGTGCAGGTAGTTGTACCCTTTGCGGTCTTTGATGAAACCGATCAGTTCCGGCGGCAATTCTTCCGGCTTGTATTTGGAAACCAAATCCACCACGTGGTTGGAAACCAGCGCCGGGAACCAGCGTACTTTGTCGCGCGCCACGGCCAGATCGTCCGACACCCAAACCGGAGCCGCCGCCATGACTTTGATCTTTGAAAAATCACGCCCGGCTTCTTCTGCGCCTTCGCGGACAAAATTCAAACACCATTTGATCAAATGTGGATCGGCGAATTGCAAAATCACTCCGTCGCCGATTTTGCCAGCGCAACGCAAAGCTTTTGGCCCATATCCGGCAACCCAGATGGGAGGAACTCCGGCGTCAGCCCAAGTCATCTGAATCTCTTTTTCTTCGTAGTTGATTTGTTTGCCCGCCGTCAGGTCTCGAATTGTCTGTACGCATTCTTCCAGCACTGCCAGCGTAGTCGGACGTTTGCCCATCACTCGGCGTGAAGAATCTCCACGACCGATGCCGATGTCCATGCGTCCGCCGGAAATTCGATTCAGCGTGGCGAACAGACTCGCCGTCACCGTCCAATCGCGCACCGCTGGATTCGTCACACACGGGCCAATCCGCATTCGTTGAGTATTCGCCGCCATCAACGTCATCAGTGGAAACGGCTCCTGCCACAAGACGTGCGAATCGAACATCCAGCCGTAATCGAATCCGGCGGCTTCGGCTTGCTTCGACAAGCTGACAATGCGCTGCGGAGTCATGTCGGGTTTGAAAGTAATCGCAAATTCCATCGTTGTGTCCTCGTTTGAATGTGTGTTGACGCGCTGGGATCACGCGCGGCCCGAATGTTGGAGCAACCGGCGCAAATGCCGCGCACAGTTCTCAAACCTGCTTTTATAAACCTTTCAACTGAGCAAGCAAGGCTGACCGTCGCGGGTATTTTCCCTTGAGCTTCGCCAGATAGCTTTGCCACTCTGCGGTTTGTCCCATCTGTGCGTAGGCGGCTTTGACACGGGTAAGCCACGCAATGGCGTAGTAGTAATACTTGCTTTGAGTTTTGGCGATCAACTCATCGGATTGTTTGAGGCTGACGCGAATCACCCACTCCGGGCGATGCGCGATCAAGGCATCCGCGACCTTAGCAACAAGGTTGTAATCGTAAGTCTGTTTATCTGCAACTTTGATTGCGGCATCCCACTCTTGCTCTTCAATCAGAACCTCGGCCAACGGTTGCTGGCTGTAATGCTTTTTCAACGACGCCATCAATTCCGGCTGCAACTTTTTCCAGCGCGAACCGGCCAGCCGTTTGATCGTGCGCCACGTTTCCAGAGCAGGCGCATCGTGAAAAGCCGCCTGCCAGGCCACCAACGCCTGTGCCGTGCGTCCACGCTCCTCTTCCAGCGGGCCGAGCCATTCGCCAAGCCCAGCCTTATGACCATCGAGCTTCAATCCACGTTCAGCAACTTTCATAGCATCGTCCAACTGCTCCGACTCGCGCAACTGCCGCGCCAGTTTCAATGCCTCGCCCGCATCGGTCAGATGTTTGAGCGCATGCTTCACACCCTCCGCCGCGCGGCCCAACTCAACCAGCTTCAGTGCGTAGCGCAAATGCGAACCCCTTGCCAAACACAGCGCCAGGTAATCTTCCGTTTGCCCCTGCCGCTCAAGCACGTTCAACTTCGCGCGCGTCAACGTCACCGACAGCGATTCGCGCCCCCAGCCAGCGGAAACAGCGGTTGTGGATTCATCATCTTCTCCTTCTTCATCCACATCCCAACCTTGTTGCGCGGCGGCAATGGCAATTTCCAATCCGTCCACGCCGTAATTGCTGAGCTTGCCGTGAAGCTCATCCAGGTCGCTAACAATGTCCTCTCGCCGCTCTTCATCCAGGTCGAGACTCAAAATCACTTCCGCCAGCGTCGCGCCCAGGCCGTTGAGGTAATCGCCAAAATACCCATCCGAGTCGTCAATCACTTCAAACCCCTCGGAGCTTTCTTCCAGCAGCGCCAACAAAATCCGCAGCGCCGCTTCGGCATCGCCCGCCGCCAGAAATTCCAGCGCCTTCTTCTCTACGCCCTGCAACTGCCCGGTCAACCCTTCGACGTGCCAATACGCCTCCGACGCCCGCATGTAATCCAGACTGTGCAAAATGCCATGCGCTTGCCGCCGATAAACTTCGGCGTCTACTTTTTGCTTTGGTTTTGGCTGCGCGGTTTTGGCCTGAGCCGGCGCGTCAGCCCCAGGCAGCGCCGCCGCCAGCCAATCGCCAATCTCCGGCGCATCCTCCAGCAGTTCGGTCAATAGCTGCAACAACTGTTCGCGGCTCAATTCGGCGAGTTGCTCTTTCAGATTTTTACGGTTGGTGGATTGTTTGGAATTAGCCATTACGCTCAGCGTTGTCGTACAAAAATGAAATCGCCCGCTTCGTGCCCGGAGTTGCGCAGCGGGTTGTACTCCGGCGTCTGGTCGGATTTGCCTGCCACACGTTCTTTGATGAACTGATGGAAAAGCTCGTCAGCCGTAAAGACTCGTTCGCTCATCCCCCGCAAACCATCCAGCAGTGCCCGCGCAAAGACCGAATGATTGCCGCCACCGCCATCCGCCACCGGCTCGTTGCCGCCGCTCGCCATCAAGATGCGCGAAGTCCCGCCGCGCATCTTTTCCAAATACCGCTCGCGCTCCGCCGGCGTGCTCAAGCGAAAGTCCGTCGCGCGCGTCAGCGTCCCCGAATAACAACTGTCGGAAACGATCAGGATGTGCCGCGCAGGTATGGCTTTAATGGTTGCCGTGACATCGTCGGCAATGATCCAGTTGGCCGGGCTGCTCGGCCTCGCATCAGTCGGCAGCCAATACGCTTTGCCCGTCTCTTTGTCGAAATGTCCGTGTCCGGCGTAATAAATCAGCAGCTTGTCATCCGAATTCAGTCGCGCCCGATATTCGCTCAGCGCATCCAATATCTTTTCGCGCCCCGCGTCCGGGAGCAATTTGATCTCAAACCCATACTCCGCGCCGAGCAGCTTCGCCACTTCCCGCGCATCGTTGATGGCGGTCTTCAATTGCTGCTCCGGCGGCAGATTCGGATAGCGATTGTTGCCAATCACCAACGCGAAATACCGCCCGGTCACTGGCGGCGGCTCGCTCTCGCGCCGAACGGTGAAGCTTTCGGTCGCGCGATTGCCGGAATTGTCCGTCGCCGTCACCGTGATCGGATTGTCACCAACTTGCAGCGGGACTTCGGCGGAGAAGTTACCGCGTTCATCCAGTCGCGCCGCCACGCCGCGCACGGTCACTTCGCGCACGCCCGATTCGTCCGTCGCTTGGCCAGTAACGGTGAGGCTGCTGCCTGATTGTTTGAGGATGCGGTCGGCTGCCGGTTTGACACCCTGACCGCGTGTGAGCGGCGGCGAGGTGACGAGGATCTTCGGCAGCACGGTGTCTTTTAGTGTTGGCGGCGGTGGTTTGGGCGTTTCGGTATCGGCGGCAGTGGGGTTGGTATTGTTGGATTGAGGCGTGGCGGCGATGGTCGTTGGCTCTGCACCCAGGCTCCGCAAACGTGCGGCAACGATTTCAGGTTTGTTGAACTTGGCACTGAAAGCAGAATGGTCAAGGGTTTTGTCGCCTTGCTTCCACTTGATATATTTTGCCGCGTCTTCTGAACAAACGTAGTAGTTATCTGGCGTATAGGTAACCCAGCTATCTTTGATGGTGATACAAGTAGCGATTAGACTACCTGTCTCGACTGACCAAATGTTCCCATTGCTTGAGATTAAAGCCTTACCATTAGGGTTAAAGGCAATTATGTTAGCTCCCCCCTGGAATGTGTTGAGGATTTGGCCATTTTTTATATTCCATAACGTAATCTTTCTATCAGCGCTTGTTGATGCCAACACTTCCCCATTGGGATTGAATGCAACGGCAAGAATTTCTTTTGAATGCCCGGAGGAAAGTGTCCGAATGAGTTGGCCATTGCTCGCATCCCACAATTTGATCGTGCGGTCACTACTCCCTGACACCATTATTTTTCCGTCCAGGCTGAATATGATGGAGCTAACAGTTCTATAGCCAGAGGGTGGAGTAGAAACTGAATGCCCAGAGAGTGTGCGAATGAGTTGACCGTTATTCACATCCCAAAACTTGATCAGGCCGTCAGAATTGCCAGACACTAACGTTCTTCCGTCTGGGCTAAATACGAAAGATTCAAAATCTGATGACTGCCCAGAGAGTGTACGAATGATTTTGCCATTTCCCGTATTCCACAGCCTGATTTTGTTGTGTTCAAAATTAATATCCGACGCTAACATCCTCCCATCCGGACTAAATACAATGTGGCCAATATCGTCGCTTCGTCCCACTAATGTGTCCATGACACTACGAGCATTCAGGGTGCGGAGAAGTTTGCCACTCCCCACATTCCATAGTTTGATCGTGTTGTCCCAACTTGATGAAGCCAAAATCTTTCCATTAGGGCTGAAGGCCAGAGAGGTAATGTGACCAGAGTGACCTGAAAGTGCGCGGGTGAGGCGACCGCTATGTGTTTCCCAAAGATTGATTGTGGAATCCCAGCCAAGAGATACCAACACCTTCCCATCAGGGCTAAGCGCCATATCATAATTATCTGGGCTACCCTGTTGGAGGATCAGTTTCACCTCTGGATTCTGTGCTTGTGTGTTCGCGCATAAACAGATCAACCCTACGAATGTAAGCCAAAGTACGACAAATCTATTCAGTGCTATCCGCGACATGGCCACTCCTTTCTCCCTCTATTCTTAGTGCAAACAATTCGGCGCTAATGCTCATATTCGCTCTCATAAGCGCATGTCGCGCCCGAATCGGCTCAACTCCGCGCGAGAAAATTTAGCCGTTGCCCACCTGCCACCGCTTGAAGATGACCAACCGGATCGGGCAAAGATCCTCCCCTCACCGCAATTAGGTACTATAGCTTTCAAGAAAATGTTTTTCCTTGTTGACGATTTCAGACGGTCAGCGACAGTTCGGTTGGCAAGCCGCACAGTGCCAGGATTTCTTGTGGGGCGTTCGCAAATTTGAGCATTGCTTGTTCGACCCGTGCGGTC
>JANRKX010000018.1:0-49406 GCA_033763255.1 Acidobacteriota bacterium
GACCGCACGGGTCGAACAAGCAATGCTCAAATTTGCGAACGCCCCACAAGAAATCCTGGCACTGTGCGGCTTGCCAACCGAACTGTCGCTGACCGTCTGAAATCGTCAACAAGGAAAAACATTTTCTTGAAAGCTATAGTAACGCCATGAAAAAAAAGGTGAAGAAGCGATTGATTCACCCCTTCACCTTTTCATCAAATCATCCGTTCACACCATCAGGCCGTAGCCGGATTGCCGCCAGTGATCGGCGGCAGAATCGGTTTCAGCACCGGTTCTTTGTCAGCGGGTTTGTCGGATTCCGGTCGCGGACGCGGTGTCGGTTCGTCGTCATCCAACGGCAAACCGGCCACCACTCGGCGAATCTGTACGGCGTCCAGAGTTTCGCGTACCAGCAGTTCCTGAGCCAGCCGCTCCATCGCATCGCGGTTGTCCAGAATGATCTGCCGAGCGCGTTCGTATTGATCGAAGACAATGCGTTTGACTTCCTGGTCAATTTTGACGGCGGTGTCTTCGCTGTAATCCTGGTGTTGAGCGATTTCACGTCCCAGGAAGATTTGCTCTTCTTTTTTGCCGAACGTCAGCGGACCAAGATGGGACATACCGAATTCGCACACCATGCGGCGAGCCAGTTCGGTCGCACGTTCGATGTCGTTGGATGCGCCGGTCGTGATTTTGCCGAGGAAGATGTCTTCGGCCAATCGTCCGCCCATCAAAATGGCAATCGAACCTTCGATGTAATCCAGACTGTGCGTATAGCGGTCGCCTTCGGGCAGTTGCTGGGTCAATCCCAACGCCATTCCGCGCGGAATGATCGTGACCTTATGAACCGGATCGGCATTCGGCACTTTCAAACCGACGATGGTGTGACCGGCTTCGTGGTAAGCGGTCGTCTTCTTTTCTTCTTCGGACATGACCGCCGATTTGCGTTCCGAACCCATCAGGACTTTGTCTTTCGCCCATTCAAAATCCAGCATCGCCACCATTTTTTTGTTGTAGCGAGCGGCGTTCAGCGCGGCTTCGTTGACCAGATTGGCCAGATCGGCTCCGGTGAAACCCGGTGTTCCGCGAGCGATGACAGAAATATCCACATCTTCACCCAACGGAATTTTGCGCGTGTGAACCGACAAGATTCCTTCGCGGCCTTTCACGTCGGGACGATTGACGATGACTCGACGGTCGAAACGTCCAGGACGCAGCAACGCCGGATCAAGCACATCGGGCCGGTTGGTCGAAGCGACCAGGATAACTCCGTCGTTCGATTCGAAGCCGTCCATTTCCACCAGCAACTGATTCAAAGTCTGTTCGCGTTCGTCGTGACCGCCGCCAAGTCCGGCTCCGCGATGACGACCGACCGCGTCAATTTCGTCAATAAAGATTATGCACGGAGCGTTCTTTTTGCCCTGCTCGAACAGGTCGCGCACGCGGCTGGCTCCGACGCCGACGAACATTTCGACAAAATCCGAACCGGAAATGGAAAAGAACGGCACGTTGGCTTCACCGGCGATGGCGCGCGCCAACAAGGTTTTGCCAGTTCCCGGAGGCCCCATCATCAAGACGCCTTTGGGAATGCGCCCGCCGAGTTTTTGGAATTTTTGCGGTTCTTTGAGGAATTCGATTATCTCTTGAAGTTCTTCTTTGGCTTCGTCTACGCCAGCCACGTCTTTGAAAGTAACGCGCTTTTGTTGGTTGGAAAGCAGCTTGGCGCGACTCTTGCCGAAGCTCAGGGCTTTGTTGCCGCCCGATTGCATCTGGCGCAGCATGAAAATCCACAGCGCGATAATCAGCACAAACGGCGCATAAAAAATCAGCGCCTGCATCCACATTCCGCTGGTGGCGGAGTTGTTGTATTCAACCCGCACATTATTTTTTCGCATCGCTTCGGCAATGGTGTCTGCGCTTTTTTCACCGCCGATTTGCGTCGTGTAGTTTCGCTGGTCTACCAGCTTGCCGACGACCTTTTCTTTTTCGATTTGAGCGGATGTCACTTGTTTGGCTTCAACTTTTTCCATCAACTCGTTGTAAGCCAGCGGCACTGGCTGATTCACGCTGGGATTGTTGAAGAAGCGATAAAGTAGAACGGCTCCGCCGATAATCACCACCCAAAAAATTACTTGTCTAACTGTCGAGTTCAAAATCAGTTACCTCCGTTGAAATCCTGGCAGGCATTCTAGCCTATCAAAGCGAATTTCGCTCGCCATTTGCCCGCAAAACAGCCACAAAGTTTTAGACGCCCAACCAATTGGCAAGGTTTCGACTTTGTATCCGCCTGAAATTTCCAAAACTGTTTCAATTGTCAGTGCCTTCGGCGGTGTTTTCCGTCGAAGCTGCGTTGATTTTCTTTCGCGCAAGTTCAAGAACGCCGGATTTGCGTCGAACTTGCCAATCGCCGGGCAATTCAATTACTCGCCCGCTTTTTCCGGCGTTCAGCAATCGTTCAATCGCGGCTAGATGAACGGCTTCGATTCGCTGCAATCCGCCGCGCGTTTCTTTCAACCACTGTCGCAGGACTCGGCGACGAATCGCCAACGGATTTGTCATCAGCCGTTTAATGTTCAACCCTTCGCCTTGTCGAACTTCGGCCAGAGCTTTAATAGTCGCTTGCCGCAAAAAGTTTTCGTCTTCGGTCAATAACTCAGCCACGCGAACCAGCGAGCGATTGACGCTCGGGTTGAAACTTTTCAGCAGCGGCAACAACTCCTGCCGAATGCGGTTGCGCGTGAATTCCATTGAATCGTTGGAACGGTCGTGACGAAATTCCAATTTGTAATGCTCGCAATGTTCCGCCACTTCTTCACGCATGACAGCCAGCAGCGGGCGAATCAACATCACCAATTGGCCAAGCGGTCTGACTTCATGGACACCTGCCAGACCTTCTGCGCCAACACCTCGCAGCAATCGCATCAAAATTGTTTCGGCTTGATCGTCCAAAGTGTGAGCCGTGCAGACCGATTTAGCCCCAACCATTTCAGCGGTTCGCTTCAGAAATTCGTATCGAATTCGCCGCGCGGTCGCTTCCAGATTTTGTTTTTCCTCCCGCGCAATGTTTGCCACAGCAATTCGCTCAGTAACGTAATCCAATGCACGTTCGGTGGCTAAACGACGAACAAAGGCTTCGTCGCCATCGGAATCTTCGCCGCGAAGTTGATGATTCAAATGAGCGACGAACAACTTAGCGGACAATTTGCCTCGCTGGCGAAGCCGAACCAGCGCGTCGAGCAAAGCGACCGAATCCATTCCGCCGGAAACGGCGATGACCAACGATTCGTGTTCGGCAACGCCAATTCGCCGAATCGCTGCTTTCAATTTTTGCTCAAGCTTCGTCACTTGTTTGCAGTTCCATCGTCAAAAGGTAAATTCTCTGCCAGCGCAGACGGCTTCACTCTGAAACGCGGGCGAGAATTTTTCAAACAGAACTCTTGGAGAAAACATGGAAGTTTGGAAATCAGGCGGGAATTTGTTGTTGATCGTTGCGGCGAGTTTGTCGCTGTTGGCTGGCAGATGTTCAAAAGACCCGGAATCGGTTCGCGTGGCGGCATTGGCCGAAACCGTCAACGGACTGTCGAAATGCACTTCGTCGGGAACCGCCGGAATTCCTCAATTGGCCGTCGTGTCCGTCACCAATGCCCCAAACGAAACAGCCGTCCGAGTTGTAATTTACGCAACTGATTCGCCGATTGAATTTTCGCTGCCGGTTTACAGATTGAGCGCCGGTCGCTGGTTGATCGGCGAAAAAGACCGCGCATTTTTGCTTGATGAAAAATGCCGCGAATACAAATTGCGAGATCGGCGCACAGCCAATGGGCAGGCATTTCCGCAGAATGGAATTGTCCGGCTCAGCCCCGGCCAATCATTTGAAGCAACATTCAGCTTCAACCGCGTAAAAGAAGAAACCAAAATCGGGATGCTGGTTTATGCCGGAAAAAATCTGCCGTTTATCATCACCCAGCCACAAACCAGCCCCAGCCCACCGAATTAAGCACAACGCCTCAAACCGCTTCAACTCGCCCGACTTCGTGCGAACCGTCTTCTTGTTCGCCGGCTTTTGAATAAAACGCCGCATCGCAGTTTCGGCAAACATACGGTTTGTGATCTGTGACCGCCAAAAAAGTGCGCTCCAAAAAATTTCGCCGACGCCGTTTAACATTGCGCGACTGACATTCCGGACAGGTGATTGTGGCGTGGTTGAGCGTTCCGGCCACATCATCCGCTTTTTCCTCAGCGCGTTGCGCGTACAACTTGGTGATTTCTGTTCGCAGTCCCTGCCGCACAGGCGCGACTCGATCAACAACGACTCCGGTGGCGCTTTCCGGTTGAGCCGCAACCGCCAACACAGATGGGGCGGATTGTTTGACCGGCCGTTTAACCTGAGCCGGTTTAACCGAAACCGGTTTCAGTTCGCGCGATTCGAAGACAGGCAAAACCGGTTTCAGTTGTTGCAGATCAACCGCCGGAGCCACAGGGTATACATCGGCTTTGGCAGTCTGTTTTGGACGACGGTTTTTTGGTGGAAATGGTGAAAAGGCTTGAAAAGGAAAGTTGCAGTTGTCACACAACAACGCTCGTATGCCCAAAATCCGCAAAAGAAAAAATGCAGGCTTATAACCGTTGCGAACTCTGGAACTTCCACAAGACGGACAGACTAACATTGAAAATCTCCTTACCTGATGTCTCTTTGGTTTTGCGGGGCCGGCAAGTGGATCGAAGATCAACTACTCAAACGTGGTTCAAATTGCGGGAACGAGATGCGGAGAAATCTCCAACGGCGAAGCCGTAATTTAACACTTCAACGCCAAATGCGAAAAGGAAATTTTTTGTCAGAAGCTCGGCGATTTTTTCAGTTTGCCCATCAGCGTGAACAGGTTGACGATGTGACGATCAATCATCGCTTCGCCAGCGCCGACTTCAAGGCGAGTGTTGTAACCAGCGCCGTAACCTCCCTCAGTCGCGGCTTTCAGCGTAGGCGCGTAGCCGATCCATTCGCCGCCCACGCTAAAGGTGTAGCCGAACAAAAACGTGGCTGCGGTTTCCGACTTGTCGCGCAGAGCAATTTGCAAATCAACGAAAGGTTCGCCGGGCATCGTGGCAATGGCGATGGAGTTGTTCAGCAATAAAGTCGTCAATCCGGCTTTGATTGTTTTCGTCGCGTCCCAACGGTCGCGGAACTCTTTGACTTCGGCAATGGCTTGCAGCTTGGCCGAGGCGTTGGCCGCTGGTTTCAGCTTACGCGCAATTTTCAAAGCTTCGTCGGCCAGCGCGTTGCCCGTCTTTTCAGCTTCGCCAAAGCCATTTTCGGCAACAGGTTGTTTGTCGTGGTAAGGATTGATGTCGCCTGCGCCGCCTTGTGTAAACAAACACAGCGCGCCGGGCAATGCTTGTTCGATGTGTTGGCGAAGATAGCCGGGATAGTCAGCCGAAATTTGCCGATTGTCCGGCCCCAGCACAACGGCGTGGCAAGCGTAATTCACCAACACAGCGCGCGGTTTGCCGGTTTCGTCGTCCACGCGAATGACGCCAACCGTCGGATCAACTGGCGAAGTCGGCAGTTTGTCGGCGTTGCGCCAGAACATCGTTACTTTGCCGTCAGCGGCGACTTTGCGGCGATTGTGGCCCAGGTAGATTTCTCCGAAACCGGCGGCGACGCGAGCCGGGAAAAGTTTCTTCGAGGCGTCTTCGATGGCGCTGAGGATTTTGTCTTCGGTGTCGGCAAACCACGAGCGGTCGGATTTCGGCCAGCTTTTGTCTTCCCAAGTCATCGGGCCGGAATGATTGTGCGTGGCGGCAATCAAAACGTGATCGGCCAATTTGCGTTCGCGCGCCAGCGTGACAATTCGTTCGGAAGGAAACGACCGCAAATCGCAACTGACAATCGCCACGCTGCCGCCTTCGGCTTTGAGCAGCAAGACGGTGGCAAACAGCGGATCGTGAACGCCGGTTGACGGCCCTTGCCGAGCGGCATATCCGCCCATCGGAAATCCTACCGGTGGAGTGATTTCGACGCGCGCAATTCCGGCGGATAGTTCAGCGGCAACAGCCAAACCAGCCATCGCGCACATCAATAGCAATGCCTGAACAGCAAGTTTCATCGCTTTCATGACTTCAAAAATTCCTGTGTGTTTTTTGGTGTTGAAACTTCGGGGTGCGAAGTACGCGCTTAATCGCTGGCTGCCGCCAACTGTTGGTGAGCGGTGACCAGCGGCAGTGAAATTTGGAAAACTGTGCCTTCGCCCGGCTGGCTTTCGACGGCGATAAGGCCGCCGTGGTCGCGTATGATTCCGTAACTGACAGCCAGGCCGAGTCCCGTGCCCTTGCCGATTTGTTTGGTAGTGAAAAACGGATCGTAAATTTTGGCCAGATGATCGGCGGCGATGCCTACGCCGGTGTCGCGGAAGCTGATGAAGATCGAATCCAAATTTGATTCGGTGGCAATTTCCAATCGCCCGCCCTGCGGCATGGCGTCGCGCGCATTCAAGATCAAATTCATGAACACCTGTTGCAGCTTGGCGGCATTGCCCGGCGTAAACGGCAGTATGGGATCGTAATTGCGAACGACTTCGATTTCCGTGTTGCGAAGCTGTGCTTCCAAAAGCTGGATGGTGTCGTCCAGCACTTGATTCAAGGCGACAGGAACCAAGCGAGCATCGCTGACGCGCGAAAAATTGAGCAGGTTGTTGACGATGGACGACGCGCGCGAAGTCTGGCGATGAATCTTTTCCAGCAGTTGATGGCGCGGATCGGTTTCGGGAATCTGCTGCATCAGCATTTGCGAATACGACGAAATTCCCGTCAGCGGAGTGTTCACTTCGTGCGCGACTCCGGCGGCCAGCAAACCGATTGACGAAAGTTTGTCGGATTGCTGCAACTGTTCTTCCAGGCGAATGCGTTCGGTGACGTTTTCGATTGCGACCAGCGTGCCTTCGATTTGCGAAGTTTTGCTCTGCAACGGAGCCAGCGAAATGTTCAGCGTCAGGTCGCGGTCGTCGGCTGAACGAGCGCGGAATTTGTAGATATTGACCGGTTCGCCAGCAGAACCGTTGGCAAAGGCGTTTGTGCTGTACGAACCGTTGCCGTTTCCATTTCCGTTTGCGCCATTGTGATGTCCATTCTTCCACTGGCTGCGAGCCATCAGTTCGCGCAAAGTGCGCAGCATTTCGGTGTCGAATACTTCGGTGATGCGACGACCGATGGTTTCGCCGCGTCGCAAACCGTAAATTTCCTCCAGCGCGCCGTTCCAATTGGTGATGCGCCCCGAAAAGCTGATGACCATCACGCCGACATTGATGGATTCGACAATGTTTTCGTTGAACTCTTTCAACCGGGCAAGCTCTTTGGCGCGTGTCGCCTGCTCTTCCAACAGCAAAGCGTTTTCAATCGCCACGGCAACGTAACCTGAAATCGCGCGCAGCAAATCCGTGTCTTCCGACGAAAGCAACGCGCCATCGGTCGAACGTCCAAGCGCCAGCACCGCGACAATCCGCGACCGCGAACCGCACGGCACGAAGTAACTGAACATTCGCCGCGAAAGAGATTCGTCGGGTGTAATCAATCGTCCGGTGACGGCTTCTTCTTCGGCGTCCGTGCTTTCAACGCGCACGATGCCGGAACTGTCCGTGCGGTCGCGCAAGATGTTCAGAAACTCCGATGGCAAGGAAATTGCGCGGTCAATCCCTTCGGAGCGAGCAACGCGAAAGCCTGAAGGTTCGGTCAAGTCTTCGACAAAAATCGCCAGCCGTTCGACCGAAAAGACTTCGCGCAAACGCCGCATCAAACTGTCCAACAACGGGTCCAACTCTGTGGTCGAAGCCAGGGTTCGACCGAAATCCTGCAACGTGACGCGGTAATCGTATTTTTCGCCGTAAAAGATGCGGTCAATTCGTTCCTGCAACCAGTTTTTGACCGGCGCAAACAACATCGCCAAAACCGACATGGCAATGGCGGCAATCAACAGCGAAGCTTCCTGCGACAATTGCAACCGCAACGATTCGTAACTGACCGCCATCACCGTGCCGAACAGCGCAGCGACCGAAAGCGTGGCGATGATGTAAGCGAACGAACGCCGCATCACCACATCCACGTCGGTCAGCCGGAATCGAGCGATGGAATATCCCAGCGTCAGCGGAATCAGCGCCATCGGCAACAACGAAATCAATTCCAACGAACCGGACACCGTCAAATCGGCAAAAAACGAAGGCAGGTAAAACGCAGCGAACAATGCCGACGCCACGCTCATTCCCCACATCACCCATTTCAATTGCTGGCGAACAACAATGTTCGGAGCTTTGCGGAAAGTGCGAACCAGCATCGCAGCACTGGCAATCAACGAAGCCGCAAAAAACAATAGTTCGATTTTCGACAACCAGTTTCGAGCATTGAGCGGCGAAATCGGCAACAGGTTACGAAGCGCCGAAAATCTCAACCAGATTTCCGCCAAAATCATCACCACCGACGGCAAATACAAGGCGACAACCAACCAACGACGCCGCGAAAACAGTTGCGCGCGCGCCGGATAAATCGCCGCAAAGTGAAGAAACATCGGAGCCAGCAAAATCAGCGCCAACGTATCGGCAAAATCAATTGCCTTGTCGAACTGCATGCGCATTTCTTCGGTGGGACTGTAAAAATGCGCCACAAACGCCAGCAGGCAAAGCAGGAAAAAATGCGTCACGTAAGGCGCGCGCCCCTGCCGCAACAAAAAGTAAATGCCGATGGCCAGATAAATCAGACCAACCATCGCCAGATATAACCCACGCAAATTGTTGGTCGGACGCGCCGCCAGTTTCAGATCGGCGACGCCTTCGCCCATAGCCGTATCGCCAGTGTCGTTGCGTTTTTCGATCCAATAACTGAGCGTCGCCGGATTGCGATCTCCGGCGCGATCTTTGGCCAGGTCGAGGTAAATCTGAACGTGCTGGGCTTTTTCGACGACTTCAAAATCGTCACTGCTGCCGGTAGGGCTGATGCCGATCAGCACATAGCCTCGGCGAATGCTTTCTTTCGCTGCCGCGCTGCCGGGTTCAATGCGGTCAGCCACCACGCCGAGTTCCGCATCATCGCGCCAGACGACCCCATCGGTCAGCACAACTTTCTGGTTCAACCGGTCGCGCAAATTGAACGCGCCGCTGGCCAACGCCAACAAGGCGATGAACAGCAGCAACAATGTGCGCGTCGTTACCCGATTTGTGCCGATTTGTGGTGTCACTGTTTTATTTTCAACTTCTTGTTTTGCTGCCTTCCAGGCTTACCAACGGAAAGCAAATCCTCCGCGAACCGAGCGGCGAACTCGCGTGGCGATCAACTGAACCGAACCGTCTTCGACGCTGGTCGGCTGATCCAGCAGATTGCGCGCGTCCACGATGGCTTGCCATCGAACAGGTAATCCGAAATTCGGCAAATCCTGCGTGACATAAATGTTGATGTTCGGATCGTAAACGCTCATCCGACCGGCAAACGGATCAATCGCAAACACCACAGCCGAAGGCGACAAACGAATGACCGTCGAAATTCGAGTGCCGGTGCGTTGCGTAAAATCCAGGTCGAGTTTTGCCGCAGCAACCTGGAAAAATCCGCCCCGGAACAACCGCCCCGGCGTGATGGTTCCCAGCGAAACGTCGTTGTTGAACTGTTCGCCACGTCCGAAGCTGTAGCCGAACGAAGTCGTCACGTGATCGCTCAACCGACGGTTGTACATCAATCGAATGCCGCGTGCCGCTCCGTTCATCGCCGTAACCTGATTGGCCACTTGCTGAAACGTCTGCTGCATTTCCGGCGAAGATTCCAACGGCAAGGCCAGCACGCCCACGCCGTGCCCGGAGATCATGTCGTAAAACGCTGATGCTTCGATGGAGGAATTGCCTTCGCCAAAGACGCGCTCGAAACCGGTTTCAAAGCGTTGACTGCGGTCCAGGATCGGCGAGCGTCCGAACGCAACTTCCGCAGGCGAAGTCGCAAACGAGGCTTGCAGATTTTCGGTGTCGAATGTTTCCGGCGTCAGGTTTTGATGATCGGAACCCGGAGTGATCGCGGCGTTCATTCTCAACCGCGAAGTTGGCGAATACTGAATGGCGAAACGTGGCAGGATGCTGTCCCGCTGATTGGCGACAGAACCGACAAAACGCGAATAATCGAATCCGTAAATCAACAGCAGCGGCTGAAACACTTGCGAAGACACCGTCGCCGAAACCGAAACTTGATCCAGGGAATCAGCGACTCCCGCGCGTAATGAGTTCTGCGAGTGCTGGTTGATCGGCAAAGCCCCGCTGCCATCAAACGGTTCATTTGCCATCACATCCGGTTCCTGCCCAAGTTTTCGAGCAAGCGCCGTTTGGCCGTAACCAATCGCCGCAGTGACTTGATGGCGGTCGCTTGGACGCATCGTCGCCATCGCCGTCAGACGTTGCGGAGCCATTTGCCCGACTCCGCGCTGACCAATCACGGCCATCTCGAAATTATGACCAAACGATCCTGAAATGGCGAAATTCGTTCCGTAAAAACCTGAAGCCGGAATGCCCGAACGCGAAGCCGAACCGACTGCGACAAATTGAGCCGCCCCGTGAATGACCGTACGCTGAGCAGCGACATCCGCCTGCAAAGCTCGTTCGGCGTCCAGATCAACGATATCGTCGGTTTCTTCAGTCAGGTTCATGGCGTGACGCGGCGCTCCGCGGGCAATCCAGCGATAATCGTCGCTGTCGCCTCGACGCTGAACCAGCGTGTCTTCGCGTTTCAGTTGAAAGTCATGTTTGATGTGAGTCGTGCGATCGAGAAAGACATTAGTCACGCGCGGCACAAAACCTTCGGCAAAGGCACGCAGCCGATATACGCCCGGCGTGATGCCAGCGGAAAAACGACCTTTCGCATCCGTGCTGACGCGCTTAAGTTCCTTACCGCGATTTCTAGGTTCAATCACCGCGACCACTGCGCCGATCAATGGCGCCCCGCGTTCGTCTTTCACCGTACCGGAAACGACGGCCAAAGCCGGAACCGCCGCATTCACGGCAAACGAGTGATTGCTGCCAAGTTCATAAACAGCCGGAGTTGCTGAAAAGGAACTCAGCACGCAGCCAGTCAAAAACACTTGCAAAGCCTTCTTCATAAAACGTCCGCCTTTCAAGAACAGCGGCCAACGCCACCGTAGGGCAAAGGGGAAAGCACCAGTTGTTTGTCTTCAAATCCCAGTCGGTATGTCTGGTGATGTATGAACGCTTGATTCTGAACGAATTGTCGAATATTTGCGGATGAGGTGTCAATCTAATCAAAATGCTTGACAGTCACAAAGTCGAAGCGTACATTCCGCGCCAACCTCAAACGAAGCAACGAACTTCGATACACAACACGCTCCTGAGTGGCATCGGAAGCAGCGTGACTCCAAAACAAAAAAAGACTTACTGAGTAAGCCCCTGTCTACTGACAATTCTTTCCACGTGGGATTGCGCCTGAGCGCATCGAATTCAATTACTAATTCGTGTCTTTATAACTTGATGACCTTTCGCAATTCGCAAAGGTCGTCGTTGAGCGTTTTATGCGTCTTCCTACCACCCTGAACACCACCACCAAAACAAGCTGCACCAAGCAGCCCTGCAACAACTGACTGACAACCACCCTGAATCCTACCAACAACAAAACCTCTTCCCCGAACCGCAAGGTTTGGGGAAGAGGCCCCACAACAATAACTTTCAGCGTAAAACTTTCCGCGAATCACGCAAACCAAAGCAAAAAAACTTTGAGAGACGATAAACACGGTTTTTCAGGGTCAAGCTTGACCGGAGCCTTGTTGGAATTTACGAGCCTGTAAATTCCGCTGGAAATCTTCGACAGCAAACTGCTCATTGCTTTTTGGTGCTGCGTTCGCGCCAATCGGCTTCCATCTTGCGCAAATTGGCGGCATCGGCGGCATTGGGATTGGATTTCAGATAAGCCGCAATTGAGTCCGCCGCTTCCTTGAACTTTTTTTCGTGAGCGTAAATTTCCGCCAGATAAACGTGCGCGCGTGCGGCGCTGCTGGCTCCGAGTTTCAATGCCTGTTGAAAACATTGCCGGGCTTCTTCGTAACGGTTGAGCGACAGATTGGCGTATCCGAGCAGCAACAAAGTCATCGGCGCATTCGGATCGAGCACGAATGATTTTTCCAGATTGCTGACCGCCGCTTGAAAATTCTTCTGTTGAATCTGGCAATGCCCGATGCCGCGATACGCCGGAGCGTATTTGTCGTTGAGTTGCAGGGCGCGAACAAAATCCGTTTCGGCTTCGACCAGTTTGTTGTGCTGCGTCAGCAGATTGCCGCGCTCAGCCAGCGCCTGAAAGTAGGTAGGAAACAGTTCAATCGCTTTGTTGAATTGTTCCAGCGCCTGTTGCGGGCGATTTTCTTTCTGAAACTTCACGCCTTGTTCGTAAGCTTTGCGGGCATCTTTGGGAATGTTTTGCGCGGCTTCGATGGCACTGACCGTGCCGGGCTTGGCTTCTTTTTTGTCGCTATGCAGCGGCAGCCGCAGATAGACATTGATTTGCAGCCGGTTGGCATACGCGCGCGTGGTATCGGATTCCGCCGGTTCGGAAAACTGTTCGGGCACGTCCAGGTTGATGGCGTAAACGCGATACCGTCCGCCGCTCATCCCGCGAAATTCATAATTGCCTTCGGTGTCGGTCAGCACGTCGCGTTTCAATCCGTTGGTTGTTTCGATGAAGACTTTAACCCGCGCTGCGGGTTGGCCATCTGGCAAGCTGACTCGTCCGAAAATCGTAAACCCGCCTTGCCACGCTGCCTGAACGGAACCAACAGCGCCAAACAAAACGCAGGCAATTGAAAAGAAAAGGATAGAACTTACGCGCGTGTCGGTAGCCCGCGCGTAAGCAAGGGCTTTTTTCACTAACCCCAAGCCCTTCCTGACTGTCGGGCTACTGACACTGCGAGGTTTGCGTAAGTTCTGAAAGAATGGTTTTCGCATAAGCTCAAAAGGAAAAACGGGGACTGCAAAAATTTTGCAATCCCCGTGAAAGTGTCAAAGTTCAGTATGGCTTAGAAAACGATCTTCACCGCCAACTGCACGTTTCGGTTACCGGACACATAACCCGGCTGGCCGCTAAATTCGCCAACGCCGCTGCCGAAATTGATGTTGCCCGGAGGACGCGCGCCGCCACGAACATTGAGAATCGTGTTGGCCGACGCCTGCTGGAAGTCGCGGAAATTCGACAAGAACGCCGACACGCCGTTCGTCACCGCAAAGCTGGTGTTCGGGAAGAACGTCAGACCGGAGTTGTAGCCGTCGAATTGCGCGTGGTTGAAGAAGTTGAACGTTTCAAAGCGCAACTGGATGAAGCGTTTGCCATCGCCGCCGAGACTGAAACTCTTGAAGAACGCCAGGTCGGTGACGTTGATGCCGGGGTTGCGCACGAACGAGCGTGGTTGCGGGCCGGGATTGAGATTCGGCATGCGAAGCGCCGAAAAATCAAAGGCCTTGTCGAACTGAATGCTCGGTTGTGCGTTGCCTGAAATGATCGGGCGCGGCCCTTCCGTCCACGAACCGGAAATGTGCTGGTTGATGTTGATGCCCTGAATGCCGAAGCCCAATTCGCGCGGGGTTCCGCTCATGAACTGGGTGACGCCGGTGATTTGCCATCCGTTGATTACACCCTTGGCAAACCAGTTGTCCGATTTGAGCGTCGGCAGATCCCACACATAATTGATGTTGAGGATGTGCTGGCGATCAAAGCTCAGCGTGCGGTAATCAACGCAACGCGAACAGACGATGTTGATGAATTCGCCTTCGACGTTGGAGGCAGTTCCCAGAGCTTTTGACCAGGTGTAAGCCGCGCCGAATGTCACGCCGCGTCGGAAACGACGTTGCATCGTGGCTTGCAACGAATGGTAGTTTGACGAACCGCCGAAAGTCTTCATCTGCACCGTGCCGTAGCCTGGGAATGCGCGCAGGAAATCCGGCTGGAACGCGAACCGCCCGGTGAACTTCAAACCCGCATCGCGGTAAAGCTGCGGCAGGTTCGGTTCTTCATCCGGCACAACGCCGTTCGCATAAAACGACGGGTCTTGCGCGGCTTTGGTGAACAACGTGCCATACGGAATGGCGTTGATGTTGATGTCTTCCGGCAGGTGACGCGAAAGCGTTCCGACGTAACCAACACTGATGACCGTCGAATAACCGACATCCTGTTGCAATTGGAAACTGAAGCTCTGGACGTTCGGGATGTAGCCTTCACGATCCGCGCCGCGAACGCCGACCGTTCCAAGCGCGATCTGGCCGGTGTTTTGTCCGACAGTTGCCAGATTGCCGAAGTTGAACGTGGGATTGACGAATGTCGGCGGTTGTTCGACCGAAGGGAACACCACGTTGTTGCCGGAAACGCGGTCGTAACCGATGCGGTATCCGCCGCGGATGACGCTCTTCTGGTTGCCGAACACGTCAAAGGCAAATCCAAGAGCCGGCCCCCATTGAATGCCGCGATTTTTGAATCCGCCGCGTTCAATACCTTGGTCGGGCCGGATCATCCCGTTGAAGTTGTCGCCGGAACCCGGCACGACACGGTTGATCAGGAACGAAGGCAACAGAGCAGTCGGGTTGGCCGGGTCAACAGCGTTGGCTCCACCATTTGCGCGGCGATACAGGCGGACGGCCTTGCTGCGGTCATACCGCGCGGGATCGAAGAACGCGCCCTGCAACCGTTGGTCGAATTGCGGCTGAATCCAGTTCATGCGCAGACCGTAATCCAGCGTCAACCGGCGGTTCACTTTCCAGTTGTCCTGCACATACCATTCGACGTTGGTCGAACGATATTGCCCTTGGTAGATGCCGACTGTCGGCTGTTGCAAAGTGTTGAACGCGCCGAGCAAGGCGTCTGCAAACGCGTGGCCGGTGTTGTTCGGGTTGGCCAGGTTGGCCGTGCCGCCAGGGTTGTTGAGCGGGTTGAAGACGATGTTCATGGAGTTGCCAGCCGCCTGATCTTTTCGGCTGCGCTGGACGTAAATCCCCGCTTTCATCGTATGCCCGCCCCAGACTTTGCTGACGTTGTCATAAAAGTCGAAGGTCGTGTTCGAATTCTTGTAAGGGAATTGCGTATACCCGGTCGAACCTGCCCAGTTGTGTCCGGCGATGTAGCCATTGCCGAAGGTGATGTTGATGAACTGGCTGGCCGGATAGGGGAAGGGCGTCGCCCAGTTGAAACCGAAGCCGCTGTACGTGGCCGCATTCGGATCCGTCGGATCAAGCGTTAAGTTGTTCTGGCTGGCGCCGAACACAAACTCATTCGTCAGCGTGGACGACAGCGTGGTCGTCAGATTGTAGGTTCCGTTCCAGGCCGGTGCTTGTTTGAAATCCAGCACGTCCAGCGGAATCTGGTTGTTTCCGCCCGTCCAACCCAGGCCGTACGGCAAAAATTGCTGATCGGCATCGCGCGTGTAGCGAACGAAAGTGCGCGTGTTTTCCGTGATGTTGGCATCCACGCGGATGCTGTATTCGCGTCGCGGATACCCGGCGCTGGCTTGCGATTGATGGTTGAATCCATAGTTGGCAGCCGTGTTGAAAGTTCCGACGCCACCGGCAAAGCGGCCAAATTTTTGCAGGATCGCCCGTCCGTTCGGGTTGATTCGATTCGCCGGGATGATGTTATTGGCGAATGGCTGGCCAGTCGTCGGATCGTACAACGTGATGGCGGAACCATTGCCGCTGCGGGTTTGACTGAAATCGCCCGCAATTTCTGCCGCCGTTGGGACGCGCGATTGACGCGCCGCACCGGGCAGCAACTGTTCCTGCCATTCGCGCGAAACAAACCAGAACACTTTTTCGCGCAGGCTGTCATTGCCCAATGGCCCGAAGACTTTCTTGGGCAGCCAGACCGGGCCGCTCAGGTTGAAGCCCTGGTAATTGTAGCGATAGAAATTGCGTTGGCGGCCTTGTGCGTTGTTGAAAAAGCTGTTGGCGTTGAATTGTTCATGACGGTGATAGTAATACCCCGTTCCATGAAAATCCTTGCCACCGCCTTTGGTGATGACCTTGATGTCACCGCCCGCCGAACGTCCATACTCAGCCTGATAATTTGAAGTCAGGATTTTGAACTCGGCAATGTTATCGAGCACCAGTGCGATGTGCTGTGTTCCGTTCGACCCGGTGTCCACGTTGGTGGTTCCGTCAATCGTCAAGTTGTGTTGGTTGGCGCGTGTCCCGTTGATGTTGAAAGCGCTCAATCCACCGGGGCCGGCAGTTTGCGCGTTGACGAAACTGACCACGCCCGGCGTCAATTTGACCAGGTCGAGGTAATTGCGTCCGTTCAACGCCAGGTTGGCCACTTGCTCGCCGCTGATAACCTGGCTTTGTTCGCCGCTCTCGGTCTTGATGAGCTGTTGCGCGGCGTCGGCGGTGATTTCCACCGTGTTGGCCAGATCGCCGACTTCCAAGCTGATGACGCCTGTGGATTGGCGGTCGGCTACCGCCAGCACCAAGCCGGTTTTGATGGCTTTCTTAAATCCCTGCGCTTCAATCGTCACGTTGTACGTTCCGGCTTGTAGCGTCGGGAAAGAAAAATTTCCGTCAGAACTGGTTTTGGTCTCGATCTGCAAGTTTTTGCTGGGATCACTGACCGTGACTTTTGCGCCAGCGATGGCGCTTCCGTTAGGGTCTTGCACTATTCCGCTCAAGCTGGAACTGGTTTGTCCGAAGGCAACAACGGCCAACGCCAGTGTCAGCAAGACAGCCGGAAAAGCGCGCTTGACGAAAAGCTCAAAACGCATGGTTTCCTCCACGAAGATGGACGGGCGGCCAAACGGACGCCGTTCGATTGGGTGGTTAGGCGAGCCCCTGTTGACAGTCTCTCACCTGCTTTATTCAAAAATGGATTCGAGCGTGTTATGAAACCAGAATCGGTTTGGAAATGAATCTTGTCCCAGCAAAGCCCTGTTATAAGCTGACGCGATCTGTAAATATCCAGCAAAACTACTTGTGATTTGAGTTTAGAACTTGATCGAAAGAGTGAAGTGTCACATCAGCGGCGCGGATTATCTGCTTCCACCTAAGAAACTGTCAAATCGAGTTTTCCTGCTCAAAAGCATAAGCCGCGTTGAGCAATCGCGCTTCGTCAAAATGATTGCCGATCAATTGCAGCCCGATGGGCAAGCCCGCCGCCGACACTCCGCAAGGAACGCTGACTGCCGGAACTCCTGCCAGATTCATCGTCACTGTGTAAATGTCGCCCAGATACATTGCCAGCGGATCGTCGGATTTTTCGCCGATTTTGAACGCAGGCGTCGGAGCCGTCGGGGTGGCAATCACATCACATTTTTTGAAGGCTTCGGCAAAATCGTTGGCCAGCATGGCGCGCACTCGCTGAGCCTTTTCGTAATAAGCGTCGTAATAACCGGACGACAGCGCAAACGTGCCGAGCATGATTCGCCGTTTGACCTCTGCGCCAAAGCCTTCGTCGCGCGTCCGGCGATACAAATCAGACAGCGAGCGAGGGTCTTCTGTGCGATGGCCGTAACGCACGCCGTCAAACCGCGCCAGATTGGACGAAGCTTCGGCGGTGGCAATCAAGTAATAAACTGCTACGACATATTTGGTGTGCGGCAAATGAACTTCGACGATTTCCGCGCCGCGTTCTTTTAGCTTGGCGATGGCGGTTTCGACTTTGGCTCGAACTTCGGCGTCCAGCCCTTCGCCAAAACATTCGGGCGGCACGCCTACGCGCAAGCCCGTGATGTTGCCGGTCAGCGCCGAGACGAAATTGGGAACCTCCGCATTCGATGAAGTCGAATCGTGCCGGTCGTGGCCGGAGATGATTTGCAGCATTCGCGCGGCGTCTTTGACCGACGTGGCAAACGGCCCGATCTGATCCAGCGACGATGCGTAAGCCACCAACCCGTAACGCGAAACTCGGCCATAAGTCGGCTTCAAACCGACAATTCCGCAAAACGAAGCCGGTTGGCGAATCGAACCTCCGGTGTCTGATCCGAGCGAAACCGGCACGTGCCCCGCCGCGACAGCTACCGCTGACCCGCCCGAACTGCCTCCGGGAACGTAATCGGTGTTGACCGGATTGCGCACTGTGCCGAAGGCGGAATTTTCCGTCGAACTGCCCATCGCAAATTCATCCATGTTGGCTTTGGCGACCAAAATGGCTCCGGCGGCTTCCAGCTTTTTGACTGCGGTCGCGGTATACGGCGGAATGTAATTGCCCAAAATGCGCGAACCGCAGGTGGTGCGAACTCCTGTGGCGCACATGTTATCTTTGACGACGACAGGAATTCCGGCCAGCGGTTTGGCTTTGACGGCGGATCGAATGTCCGCATCCATCGCCGCAGCGGCGATGGATGCGGTGTCGCGGTTGATGGTCAGATAAGCATTAAGCCGTTCGTTGTCGGCTTCGATCTTTCCCAACGTAGCCCGAACAACCTCACTCGGTTTGGCTTCGCCGGATTCGTAAAGCTTGTGGATTTCTTCGATAGTCAGGTTGTTGCTCAAAACAGTAGCTCCATTTATTTCTCAAGCAAATGCGCCAAGCGAGACCATTTGAAACAGGATTGACACGATTTTCTTCAAGATTATCAGGATAATTACTCGGTAAAGTTGCCGCTCTGAATCCTGTAAATCCTAAGAAGAATCCTGTTCATCTTGTTTTCAGTTTTTGGTGTTTAGATGACTCGCGGAACGGTGAAATGGCCTTCGTCCGGTTCTGGAGCTTGGGCGAGCGCCGTTTCCTGTCCCAAACTCGGTTCAACCACGTCGTCGCGCGAAGCGTGCGAGGTGGCTGCATTGCCTACGCTGCGCGGTTGCCAAGGAGCGACGTTCGCGGTGTCCAGTTCACTCAATTGGTCAATGTATTCGACTATGGCGGACAACTGGCCGGGAAACGAATCTTTCTCGGCGTCGGTCAATTCCAGATTGGCCAGCTTGGCAATCTTTTCAACTTCGGTTCGTGTGATAGGCATTTTCGAGGGTGGGACACATCCAAATTGCCCCAATCAATCTCCTTTTCTTTCCAAACTCTTCGCCGCTGCGCGCAAAAACTGTTCGCGCAATTCGGCGTCTTTGATTTCTTCGGCGGATTCTTTCAACTCGCCGCCAAGCTCTTCGGTGTGTTGAAACTCGTAAGCGCGTGCTTGATGGCCTTGAACCTTCAGCACAAAATCTCGATCAAGTCGAAATTCGATGAACGTGACCATCTGCGCGCCAAGCAGCGAATTGATGCGAAACAAGTATTGAGCAGACAACGACTCCAACTGCTTTTTCCAAAATTGGTCGAGCACGGCGACGATCAACTGTTTTTCGTACAATCGAAACGGAGTGCATCCGCCAACGACGCCTTTTCCAGCCGCCACGCGCCAGGCGGCAAAGACTGCCTGCTCCCGAACTTCTGGATTGTCGCCCGACAGGCGAATCATCGTCGGCAGCAATTTGAGCAGGCTTTCCATTACTTACTTTTTCCTGCGAACAGGTCGTTTCGGTTTTACGGTATCAGTCGCCGGTTGCTTCAAGCTGTTCGTATGAGCGATGACCGGCCAATACTTCGCATAATCGAAATCGGGACTGTTTTCACGGTCGTGGCAGATCAAACAGCTTTCGTTTTTCGGCGGAGTTTTGTAACTGCCGACCGTAGGTTTGGCGACATGTTCGGCTCCGGGTCCGTGGCACGATTCGCAATGGACGTTGGCCAGTTGCGGAGTCGCTTTGATGTTCACGAAACCACCCGGTTTTTGAAATCCCAGCGAATGACAACCAATGCAAGCCGCGTCGTACAATCGCTGCTTGGTTTCGAGCGCCGCGAACGCATGCGAATGCAGCGATTTTTGCCAAATGTCGTATTCGGTTTTGTGGCATTGAGCACACGCCGCCGAAGTCGCGTAAGGCGAAACCTGTCCGGCGTTCGCTGCCGTGTAAGCTTTGGCTTCTTCTTCGGCCAGCCGGTTTTGCAGCACGTCAATTTCCTTGCGCGCCTGTTTGGTGATGGACAGCAACTGCGGATCGTCGGGAATGACTTCGTCGAGTTCGACATAGCGCGCCGTGAAACGATCCACGATGCCTTCGTTGTCTACGTAAAACCGCAATTCGCCCAGATGTTTGGTTTCTTTCGCCGCGTACACGACCAGCGCGTTGTTGATCTGGCGCGGGTCAGGTACCAGACCGCGTTCGTCTGTGTTGATGATGACATCCAGATCATCGTTTTGCCGTGCCATCCGGTTGACTGTCGGTAGGGACAAAAAGCCCACGACGACGGTCACGTCCGCTTTGTCGTGAACTTCGGCCAGCGCAGCTTTTACTGCTGGTAACGGGTCGTTGATCGCCAAGCCGGATGCTTTCACCGCCGCTGCTTGTTCTTCAGGCGCAGTGTCGCTGACGCCGATGAACGCGACGCGAACCGGTTGCGGCAATCGTTTGGCAGTGACGGTTTTGATGACATACGGCGCAGGAGCGACACGCGAAGAATCTGTCGGCTTAATGTTGGAAGAAATCAGCGATGATTTTTCCGCTTTTGGTTTTCCCGTCCAGCTTGCCGCCGGATTCAGCAACATTCCGGCGTAACGCAAATCCCGAAAGCCCAGATTGACAACATCCAAGCCCAGCACTTCGTTGGCGCGAACGATCCAGTCGTTCATCAATCGAATGTCTTCGCGCAATTCGCCCGCTGCGTTCGTTTCGTCGCCAAAAATGAATCCGGCGTCCACCTGCAAAGTCGCTGCGTCGGGGCTTCGCCGTTTGAAAGCGTTGATGTATCCGGCTCGACGAGCCACGCCGCCCAGCGGATGAATCGGGCAGCCGCAAACTTCCAGATTGCCGTGAACCGTCGAAGAGTAAAACACCACCAAACCGTAACCGTCGTCATCTCCCAGCCGGTCTTTGACCGAACCGGTCGGCGCAGGCTTTTTGGCCAGAGCTTCGCGGTTCGGTTTTTGCGGCGCAGCTTTCTTTTGCTGAAAGACACTGGCCAGACTGGCGGGCAAGTTGACGGCAATTGCGGCCAGCGCAAACGCGCATAAGACGGCGATGGAAACGATTCGTTTTCGGTGCGACATAACTTCTTTTTGAGTTCCGAAGCTTGATTGCAGGCCAGAATCGGCAAGCGCCGACAGTGTAGACAAAAAGCCAAAGTGCGACAAGACAACGGCTGGAAAGCTGGCTTTGCGCTTCGGCAAAACCGTCTGCTAGTATCCGCACCTCGTTTTTGTGCCTCCACGTTGACCCCGCACAAAACCCATCAAAGTTCATCGAAAGGTTTTATCAATCAATGGCTGCTCCAAGCATGGAAAAGATCGTGAGCCTGTGCAAACGACGCGGGTTCATCTTTGCGAATTCGGAAATTTACGGCGGAATCGGTTCGACCTGGGATTACGGGCCGCTCGGCGTGGAGTTGAAAAACAACGTCATGCGCGCGTGGTGGCGTTCGGTGGTGTATGACCGCGACGATATGGAAGGGCTGGATGCCGCCATTTTGATGAACCGGTTGGTCTGGCGTTATTCCGGCCACGAAGCGACTTTTTCTGACCCTCTGGTGGATTGCCGCGAATGCGGCAAACGCAGCCGAGCCGATCATCTGCAAGACGGCAAATGTCCAAGCTGCGGTTCGACCAATCTGACTGATCCGCGCAACTTCAACCTGATGTTCAAAACTACGGTCGGCCCGGTTGAAAGCGACGAAAACATCGCTTACCTGCGCCCAGAAACCGCTCAAGGTATTTTCGTCAACTTCAACAATGTGCAGCAGGCAATGCGCCGCAAGCTGCCGTTCGGTATCGCGCAAATCGGCAAAGCTTTTCGCAACGAAATCACTCCGGGCAATTTCACGTTTCGCACGCGCGAATTTGAGCAGATGGAAATCGAATACTTCTGCAAGCCTCCGCAGTTTTTGCAGCCCGGCGAAAAGAACGATCTGGAGCTTCACGCCGAATGGGTCGAGCAGCGATTCAACTGGTACATCAAACTTGGACTTGATCCGGCCAAGCTCATCAAACGCGAACAGAGCAAAGAAGAATTGGCGCATTACGCCAAAGCGACCGTAGACATTGAATACAAATTCCCAGGTTCGCTCGGTTACAGCGAACTGGAAGGCGTGGCCAATCGGCAGGATTACGACCTTTCCGCCCACAGCCGAGACATTCCTGAAGAAGATTTACAGCGACTGAAGCTGACCGCCAATCCTGACAGCACAGGCAAGCTGGATTATTTCGACGATCAATTCGTTGACCCTGCGACCGGCAAAAAAGGCGCTCGGTACATTCCTTACGTCATTGAACCTTCGGCGGGAGCAACACGCGCAACGCTGGCGTTTTTGTGCGAAGCCTACAACGAAGAACTGGTCAGCGAACCCAAAGCCGAAGAACTGACTCCGCTGAAAGACGCCAATGCCGCCGCTCTGAAAAGCATCGGCAAAAAAATCGCCGAAGCCGAAAAAGCTGCCGCCAAAGGCGAACCGTCCGTTCCAACCGGCGACCAACTGAAAGCGATTCAAACTGCTTTGGAAGCCGCCGACGCCGGTTTTCCGAAAACTTTGCTGGATGTGGAAGACGCCTGCAATTTGCCGGGAGCTGACAAAGTCGAATTGCTGAAAAAAGTCCGGCAGGTTGCCAGCAAGCTTTGCGACGAATACACGCGCGTGGTGTTGAAGCTGCATCCGCAATTGGCTCCGATCAAAGTCGCCGTCTTTCCGCTGAAGAAAAACGAACCGCGCATTGTCGAAGTCGCCAAACAGATCAAACGCGACCTGCAACCGGTTTTGCGCGCGGTGTACGACGACACAGCGGCCATCGGCAAGCTCTATCGCCGCCAGGATGAAATCGGCACTCCGTTTTGCATCACGGTGGATTACGACACTCTGGGCGAAGGCAAAGACCCGGCGGCGGCAAATACCGTCACCATCCGTGAGCGTGATTCGATGCAGCAAGTGCGCGTCGCCATCAACGAACTCGAAACTTATTTGTTGAGCAAGCTGAAGTAGTAATTTTTGTTTTGGATTTTGGATGCTGAATGATTGGCTGAATCCAAAATTCAAAACTCAAAATCCAGAATTCAAATGAACCTCCTCCAGGCAATCATCCTTGGCATTATCCAAGGGCTGACCGAATTCATTCCCATCAGCAGCAGCGGTCATTTGATCGTCGCTCAAAAATTGATGGGGCTGGACAAACCCGGCGGCATGTCTCCCGAACAGATGACGGCGTTCGTTGCTGTCATTCAGTTGGGAACGCTGGCTGCGGTCATCATCTATTTTTTGAGTGATATTCTGACCATTACGCTGGGCTGGATTCAGGGCAATTTGATGTGGTTGCAAGGTCATCGCGGCAGCCGCGGATACAACGCGCGCAAATCGGCTCGGCTGGGCTGGCTGATTATCATCGGCTCGATCCCGGCGGGAGTGGCAGGGTTGTTGGCGAAAAAGATCATCGAAGGCAGTTTGACCAAAAGCTTGTGGGTGATTGGAACCAGCATGGTCGTTTGGGCTGTGATTTTGTGGATCGCCGAACAGGTCGGCAACAAACGCCGCGAAATGGAGCACGCCGGTTTGCGTGAGGCGTTGGTCGTTGGGTTCTTTCAAGTTTTTTCGCTGATTCCCGGATCGTCGCGTTCAGGCACGACCATCGCCGGAGCTTTGTTCGCCGGGATGAGCCGCGAAGCCGCCGCGCGATTTTCCTTCCTGCTTTCGATTCCGATCATCGCCGCCAGCGGATTGCTGGAATTGCGCGAAGCGTTTCATATCCTCAGCGACAACACCAGCATGGTGAATCTGGCTGTCTCCACGCTGGTTTCGGCAGTGGTGGGCTATGCCAGCATCGCGTTTTTGATTAGCTACCTGCGGCGCAATTCGACTTTACTGTTCATCGTCTATCGGTTGATTGCCGGGCTGGGGTTGTTGGGATTGGCTTACAAGGGCTGGTAACTGTCAAAACAATTCTTATCCACGTAAGGAACACGAAGAAAGCACAAAGGGAACCACTATGACTTTGTTTTTCTTCGTGATTCTTCGCGTGCTTCGTGGATAAAAGCTTTCACTTCTCTCGGAAAGAGTACAGCTTGGCCGGGCGATGCGCGCCGTCGCTGCGAGTTTCGTTCAATTCTCGAATCTGGCCTTGCGCCAGAATTTTTTTGCGAAAATTCCTCTTGTCCACCGGACGCTGCAAGATGATTTCGTACACACGCTGCAATTCGGACAGCGTGAATTTTTTCGGCAGCAATTCATACCCAACGGTCGTCCATTCGATCTTGTTCCTAAGCCTCCACACCGCGTAATCCAGAATCTGTTTGTGATCGAAAGCCAGCTTGGGCGGTGCAAAAACCGAATGCCATTCGGCTTCTGTGGCGTCCGAAGCGGCGCGGATTCGCTGTTGTTCGGCGTCTACCAGCGCGAAATACGACACGCTGATGACGCGGCCACGCGGATCGCGTTTCGGTTCGCCAAACGTGTAAAGCTGTTCCAGGTACACGTTGGTGACTCCGGCTTCTTCTTTCAGTTCGCGCGCGGCGGCTTTTTCCAGCGATTCGCCGATTTCGACGAATCCGCCCGGCAAAGCCCAGCGATTTTTGAACGGTTCTCCGCCGCGCCGAATCAGCAAGACTTTCAAGTCGTTGTCGGCGATGGTGAAAATCACCAGATCAACCGTGACAGCAGGGCGAGGATATTCGTAGGTGTAAGTCATTCTTGGGACGGGCGCTCTCTTTGAAGTTCACAAATTGGTCGTCATGAAAAAGTAATGCTGCAATTCAGAGAGTCTTTTTTACCGCAGAGACGCAAAGATCGCAGAGGAAGCGCAGAGAATCTTTTGTATCTCTGCGAAATCTTTGCGTTCTCTGCGCCTCTGCGGTGGAACCAGCATTACATTTTCACCACTACCCACAATTTCAGTTACCGGGTTCGCGTTTGGGAAACCACGGCACAAAAGCATTGGTTCGCCGCGCGTAAGCTTCGTATTCGGGTTTGGTTTTGGTCAGACTGCGTTCCAGCATCGCCACGCCGGAAACTTTCAGCAGCAAAAAGGTCATCAACACCGGACTGAACACCGTCCACCAACCGCCCGCCGCGCAGGCTACAAAATAAAATCCCCACCACAATAGCGCATCACCGAAATAATTCGGATGCCGCGTCAGCGACCACAATCCGCGATCCATCAGTTTGCCTTTGTTGGCTGGGTCGGATTTGAACCGGCGCAATTGCCAATCGCCGACGGCTTCGAAATAAAAGCCGATCAGAAAGACGATGACTCCGGCAAAATCCAAAGCCGTCAGCCGAGCAGGTTCAGCCGGAATTTGAGCAGCTTGCAGCGGCAACGAGATGATCCACATCAACACGCCTTGCAGCAAAAAGACCGTCACCAGACTGACCAGTGGGAATTTGTCCCCGTGGCGCTTTCGCATGGCTTGATAACGGAAATCTTCGCCCTTTCCTATGTTGCGGCTGCCGATGTGCCAGGCCAGCCGAACTCCCCAAATGACGACCAACGCGGTTATCAGTTGTTTACGAACCGGGAAGCCATCCGCGACCAGAAAGCTGGTGACGGCGATGATGGCAAATCCGAGTCCCCAAAAAATATCCACGATGCTGGCGTCTTTCAGCTTCAGGCTCAGCAGCCAGAGCAAAAACACCGCAACGGCCACGACTATCGGAGTGATGGTGTAAACGTTCATAAGTTTTGTTTCCCAACCCATTCGTCAACTTGTGCCCAACGGTCATACAGCCATTCGGTTTGCGTTTCAGCATCGCGCGGGATTTCGGCGAAGGGCACTCGCCAGCAATGCGCGCGAATCGTCTGGCCAACCAGCTTGCCGCTCAACAGGTCATTGGCCGTCACCGCCGATTCCAATCCGACGTGAGCGCAAAACACCGCGTCGGCATTTTCGTTAAGTTCCAGAATCGCCAGCGGCCCGCCCAATCGTGGAGGCAACACGTTTTGTAACTTGCTGGCTTTGGCATGCAGCCGAGCGCCGCTGCCTTGTTGCAATCGCGCCAAAGCTTTTTGCAGCTTGGCGGGAGTGAAGCGCGTGCCTTCGGGATAAATCAAAATGCCGTCGCGTTCGGTCAAGCCATTCATCAACCGTCTGACGACGGCCACTCCGCCGGAGATGTTGCCGGTTCCGCGTTCGACAAAGGCGTTCGGAATGCGATTGCCGACAATGTCTATGCAGGGATCCCACAGCAATTCGCGTTTCAACACGTAGCGCAGAACCAAACCTTGTCGCCGCGAAAACAACGCCGCTGGCAGCATAGTGTCGGCCAGACTGGTGTGACGCATAAACACTATGATCGGGCCGCGTTCGATGGGGTCGCCAGTGACTTCCAGCCGCAACTGATAAATCCGTTGAGCGGCGGCAAACAACGTCGCCGTCCACCATTGCTGCAAATTGAAATTCCAACGAACGAACCGCACTTGATCGCCGCCCGCCCAGACAAAACTGAACAGCCAGATCAGCAAACTCATCGTGATGCCGACCATCTCGCAACTCAGAAAGACCGCCGCCATCAAAACGGCTCTGACTGCGGCGAATCGGTTTTGGCGAATCAGGTCAACGACAAAGGTCGCCAGCAACAACAGCGGCAAAGTGGCGACGACAAACAGCCATGCCAACACGTATCCGACGACGGTCACAGTTCTGCGTCCCCAAGTGTTCAACATCCTGTTCAACTTATTCGTAGCCTTTCGCATTAGGTTCTGGCAAAGTGCGGCGTCAGTCTCCGCAAATCATCAACATCGGTCAAGGAGCGAATCGAATGCCCGCACCCACGTCTATCTTTTTGATTAACAGCGATACTTTCAAAAAATCTTTCCTATCCGGCGACGGCCAGTTGGAATTGCAAAGCGATCAAAACATCTGGGCGACGTTGCTGGCCAACGAAGGCAAATTTCTGCCGACAATTGATCGCATCGCGGATGTCAGCTTCAGCTTCAGTAACGACCAGCGATTCAAATTCGGCAGCAAAGCGGGAATGAAACTGGGCATCAGCGCCAGCGCCGTCAACCAGATTCACTTGATCTGGCCGAAACAAAGCGACGATGACGAAGACGAAAAAGTCATCAAGGCATACGGCCTGACGAATTTTTTGACGGACGACAAACTGTACGTGCGGTTGCTGTTCAGCGCCCAAGGCGATGTCAAAGTCAGCGGCAACACGCCCGTGCCGTTTCCGGTCGGCCCGTTGTCGGCGAATTTCGGCATAGGTGCGGGCGGCAACGTCGTTTACGAACAATTGAAAATTTACGACGCCGAACAAACTGCGGATAAGATTCTGAGCGATCTTTTTGCCAGCGTGCGCTTGCCTCAGCAAATTGATTCGGTCGCCGAATTGCCCGCACCCGGCGAAGTCATCGCCACGCGCTTCGGCGGATACCTGAAGCTGAACGCCGGGTTGACCTGGGGCTACAAAATGGCCGGGTCGAAATCGTTCGACTTCAACCAACTGCACCTTGATCTGGATTACGCGCTGCGAACGGCGGCGGCGGTATCGCTGGGTTATCAACTGGCGGGCGATTTCAGCATCGAAGCGCGACGCGGCGAACAAGACGGCTGGGTGCGATTTGTAGTTCGCAAAAACCGCGATTCGCAATTCAATTTCACGGCGGATTTCAGCCTGGACGCCAAAGCCGATTTGAAAGATTTGCCAGCGAGCGCCGATGAATTCCTGATCCGTTTGATCGGAGCCGACGCCGAAACTGTGCTGGGGCTTTTCAAAAAAGCGCAGCAGTTCGATTCGCTGGACAAACTCGAAGCCGCATTGACGCCGATGGCCAAAGACTTCCTGCACAAATGGTCGCAGGATTTGATCGGCAAAGTTTTGGACACAAACAGCTTCAAGGAGTTTTTCGACGCCGCCAAGAAAGTCGCCGACATCTACACGAACCTCGACCAGCGAATCGTTGATCTGTACCAGACGTACCTGAACAAGATTCCGCAACTGCAAAAAGCTTTGACCTTGTTGGCCAGCGTGTCCAACCCGGCGGCACTGGCCGGGCTGATTAACTCCGACGACAACAGCGACAGCGATGCGATCAGCACGCTGGAACTGGTGCAGATCATCTGGGGCACGAACGTCTTTCCACTGTTGCTGCAAAACGCAGATTTTTTCGAGTTCACGCAGCGCGCCAAAAAAGCGCACGACTTCATCACGGACGGCGCGACCAAACCCGTCCGCGATTTTCTTGCCAAGTTGAAAGCCGAATTGCCGCTCGATGATTTGTTCGGGCAACTGGAAAAGTTGAACAGCCCCGACGATCTGAAAAATCTGGCGGACACGCGATTGCAGGATTTAGCCGGGCGAGTCATCGGCCAGACTTTCGACAAGCTGAAACAGTCCGACGTGAACAAGGCGTTTCAGACCTTGCAGACCAATCTGCAACGCATCGAAACCTTCAAAAACAACTGGTACGCGAAACTCACCGAAGCCGTGCATCAGAACTTCACCTTCGATTTGCATTACGCCTACACGCGAGCGACGCGCAACGCGTCGTTGCTGGATGTCGAATTCGATCTGAACACCGCCGAAGGTCAGCAACTGGCGCGCGCCGCCGCTGGAGGCGATTTTGCCGAAGCTCTGGAAAACTTTTCGGCGAAATACGTCAAAGTCAATCAAGGCGTCTTTTCGCATTCATTCACGCGCAGCGCGCAACTCAGCATCAACGTCATGGGCTGGGGCTACGACAGTTTGAGCCAGTTGGCCGTCAACGCCGACCACACCATCGAACAAACCGCCGGAGGGTTGCTGCACGTTTTCGCCACCGAAGCTTCGATCACAGAAAAGAAAAAGAAGGGCGGCAAGTTCAAGGAAACCGTCGAAAGCAATTTCCTGCTGCGCGCGCTGGGCGAAAGTTTTCAGGCCGAAGGTTCCAGCGCGGCAACCGATCCGAAAACGCGCGACTTTCTGATTCAGACCTTGCGAAACGTGACCGTGCAATACGATTTGCTGGAAGCCGACGACCAGACTACGCCGGACGAACTGACTCGCTATTTGGATATGGCGGAGTTTCTGGGCTTGTTGAACAAAACCAGCCGGGCGACCTTTGTCTCCGATCTGACCAAACAATTTCCGGGCGGCTTGGGCAAAGTCGTCGTGCGGTATTTCGTGAAATACCGCGAAGAACAATTGAAGCTGGCGTTCAAATCAATTTCACCGGACGACTTAGGCGATCTGGCCAAACAGACGATGCGGCAAACCATCGCGTCGAAGTACACAGGCATGAAGCAAACCAACTGGCTGGCGCGCGTAGGCTTCGCGTATCTGTCGCCGACGCTGCACGACATTTTTGACAAAGAAGGCTTCACTGCTGTCCAGCGATTGAAATCCGTCACTTTGCCCGGCTGGTTTACCAAAGGCGCTCCGATGCAAGCGAGTCTGTCTTCCTCCGACACGCAGTTTTTGGTGACGCTGTGTTTTCTGGAACGGAAATACGCCGACCGGCTGGCAAAACTCAGCAAGACGCTGAGCAAGAAACCTGTTTCGCAAAACGATCTGGCCGACGCGGCGAAGAAGTTTGTGGATATGTCCGACGATTTGAACGAATGGCGTGAGAATGCTTTTTTCGCCATCTTCGACAAGATTGTTCAGGAAGCTCTGCGTCAGGCGAACGACAGTCGCCAGTTCCGCCAATCATCCATGATTATCGAAGTGACTCCGCCGGGCGCGAAGAGAGCCATCAAAAAGATTTTGCTGCCGCCGAAGTAAGTTGAGGCTCGCTTTAGCGACCTTGCCCAATCAACCGGCTTTGCGGACGAAACGCCGCGTCGCTTTCGCTGCGAACGGCCAGCGGAGCCGCGCCGCCGCATTCGTTCATCAATCGTTTCAGCAAATCATCTTGAACTCGGCGCAGATGCAGCACGCGGCGACCTTCGGCCATGTCGTACACTGCGAACAGCAATGCGCCGCATTGTCGAGTGTTCATCACTCCGGCCAGAGCCGCTACGCCGTCGTCGGTGTCATGCAGCGTGCCGGTTTTGGCCAGCACGCTGCCAATGAATTCGGGTTCGGCGAATCGTCCCGCCAGCGTGCTCGAATCCACTCCGGCAATTGGCATGACGCTTTCCAGCCGCAACCGATGACTGTGTAACCGCTCCACCAACGCGCGCAACACCCGCACAGTGTCGCGCGGAGTCAGCCGGTTCACATCCAGGCCGGAGCCATGCGAAATGTAAGTCGCTTCGTATGGCAAACCGAGTTTGACCACCAGAAAGCTGCGAACTCCCGCCGGGCCACCGACGTGTTGCGCCAGCATGTCTGCCATCGCGTTGCTGCTGTGTGCGTTCAGATAACGCGCGATGTTCAACAGCGAATCCGATTCCATCGCCAGCAGTAAAGTCGCTTGCTGAAGCCCGCCGAGCGACGGCGTGAAATGCGTTTGCCCCTGAAACGCTAGTTTCGATTGGCGGCGAAAGACTCCGGCTGAAACGTCCGTCCGCGAATTTTCATTGCAGACGAAATCGCCCACGACCACCAAACCGCCTGTGACTTTGCGAATGCCTATCGCCCGCAAGGAATCGCCAACAGCCTGAGCATCACGAATCGAAAACGATGGATCGCGTCCGCTGACCAGAATCAAATCGCCAACCAGTTCGCCGGTTTGCCGGTTGATTTGCCCTGCGGTGCGGAACTCTGTGCGAAAGCGATGATTCGGCCCCAGCCGATCCAGCGCGGCCAAAGTCGTCGCCAGCTTTATGACCGATGCCGGATTGAACACCGCGTTTTCATTCAATTGGGCGACGGGCTGACCTGTGTCCCAGCGTTCGACGTAAACGCCGTGTAATCGCAGGTTGCGACCTTCGGCTTGCAACCGATACGCGAACTCGTCCATCGCCGAACCGTTGAAATTCGGCGGCACGCTGACGACAGGTTCGCGGCGCAGCGAAGCCTTCTTGACCGATTTGCCTGAAGATTTTTTGCTTGTAGTTTTCTTGTTCGTTGACGGTTTTGGCGAAGCTTTTTTGGTGGTGGAGCTTTTGACGGCGATTCGCGGACGCGCAGATTGAGGCGCTGTGGTCGGCTTGGTGGTCGCCGGTTCTGATTTTGCGACGAGTTTGTGTTTGCCGAATTTGTCGGCAACAACCGGCAAAGCCAGCAGACAAAGCAGCAACACTTCAAAGAGAAAGGGCAATCGTTTCATTCTCTGCTCTCATTGGTTTTGATTTTCTGGCAAGGGATGCAGACTTGTTTCTCTTGGGCGCGGTGCTAAATTACCGGCGCGTTAATCCTAAATCAAGCAATCGGAGTTGAAACCACAATGCTGAATCGAGTTCCCCGTCGTTTGTCATTCGTTGTTTTGTTGATCGGTATTTCGTTTGTCGTCAGTCTGGCGCAATCGGGCAGAACGGTTTCACAACCTGCCACGACGATTCCTGCGCCGGAAACCGTGCTCGGTTTCAAAGTCGGCGAAGATCGCAAGCTGGCCAATTGGGAAAAATTCGTCGCCTATTTCAAACGGCTGACTGAAACCAGCGACCGCATCAAACTGGACGAACTCGGCAAAAGCACGCTGGGCAAGCCGTTTGTCGCCGCGACGATTTCTTCGCCGGAGAACCTGAAACGACTGGCCGAATTCAAACAGGTTCAACAGCGTTTGTCCGATCCGCGATTGCTGACCAATTCCACCGAAGCAGGCATCACGGATTTGATTCGCGCCGGGCGCACCGTGGTCGTCATCACTTGCAGCATTCACGCGACTGAAGTCGGCGGCACGTTCACGGCAACTGAACTCGCCTTTCGGCTGGCGTCGGAAAATTCGCCAGAGGTGAAACAGATTTTGGACAACGTCGTCATTTTGCTGGTTCCTTCGTTGAACCCGGACGGCACGGACATCGTCGCCAACTGGTATCAAAAAACGCTTGGCACTCCCGCCGAAGGCACAGCACCGCCGGAGCTTTATCACCATTACACCGGCCACGATAACAACCGCGATTGGTATGCCTTTACGCAAATCGAAACTCAGTTGACGGTGGACAAACTGCTCAACGTCTGGCGCCCGCAGATTTTGCACGATGTTCATCAAATGGGAGGCAACGGCGCCAGGCTGTTCGTTCCGCCGTACATGGAACCTTGGGAGCCGAACGTTGATCCGGCGCTGATTGCCGGAGTCAACGCGCTGGGAACTTCTATGGCTTGGGAAGTGATCGCTGGCGGAAAAAGCGGCGTGGTGTTCAACACAATGTACGATGCCTGGTCGCCCGCGCGAGCTTACGCGCATTATCACGCCGGACTTCGCATCTTGTCCGAAACCGCCAGCGCGCGATTGGCTACGCCGGTCGAAGTTCCGTTTGAACGTTTGGGCGGCGGGTTCAATTACAACGCCAAAACTTCGTCGTGGAATTTTCCGAAGGTTTGGAGCGGCGGACGCTGGACGATCCGCGACATCGTGGATTACCAAACGGCTGCGGCTTTTGCTTTGCTGAACCACGCCGCGCGCAACCGCGAAGCTCACTTGCGAAACTTTTACGAAATCAGCAAACGCGCCGTCGAGGCCAAAGGAATGCCGTTCGCGTTTGTGCTGCCCGAACCGGACGTGCCGAAGTCGCTGGCCGATGCGTTCAATCGCATGAAACAAGGCATGAAAAGCGTCAGCGGAACCGAACAGCAAAAACACGAACAGAGTGAAGCCGTTGTCGGCAAAATCACCAACGAACCTTCTTCTTCCGAAGAGGTCAATTATTACTTCAAGACCGAAGGCCTGGATCGCGTGCTGGCGATTTTGCGGCGAGGCGGTGTCGAAGTTCACCGCGCTCGGCAGGAATTCACCGCCGACGGCAAAACTTATCCGGCGGGCGCGCACATTGTTTTCATGCGGCAACCTTACGGCGGGTTTGCCAAAGCTTTGCTGGAATCGCAGGTCTATCCGGACTTGCGCGAATATCCCGGCGGGCCGCCCAAGCGACCTTACGACGTGACGGCGCACACGCTGTCGCTGTTGATGAACGTCAAAGCCGTCGCCGTCAAAAACGAATTCAAAGCCGAAGCCGCATCGGAACCTTCGGCGCTGGTCATTCAATCGCGCGTGCGTTCCAGCGGAGACATCCGCGTGGCGATGTACAAAAACTTTCAGGCGGCAATGGACGAAGGCTGGACTCGTTGGCTGTTCGATCAATACAAGTTCCAGTTCAAACAGTTGCTGCACGACGAAGCGCGCGCTGGCGGCCTGGCGGCGAAATACGATGCGATCATCCTGCCCGATCAAAATGTGAATCAACTGGTCAACGGTTTGCCCAGGAGTTATCCGGCGGAATTCGCCGGAGGTTTGGGCGAGGCAGGCGTCAAAGCTTTGCGCGAATTCATCGTTGCGGGCGGCACGCTGATTACGTTCAACGAAGCGTCGGAATTTGCGATTGAACGATTGGGCGTTCCGGTGCGGAACGTGTTGAAGGGAATTTCGCCGCGCGAGTTTTACTGCCCCGGTTCGATTTTGCGAACGCAGCTCGATGCGTCGTCGAACCTCAGCTTCGGTTTGGAAAAAGAATCCATCGCGTGGTTTGAAGACAGCCCGGCGTTTGAAGTCACCGATCCGGCGACGGTCAAAGTCATCGCCAAATATCCTGACGATCAAAACCCTTTGCTGAGCGGCTGGATTCTGGGCGACAAACTGATTCGCGGAAAAGCGGCGATGGTTGAAGCCAAACTCGGCAAAGGCCGCGTGGTGATGTTCGGATTCCGCCCGCAATACCGTGCGCAAAGCCTTGCGACTTTTCCGCTGCTGTTTAACTCCATCCTGACCAGCAAGCTGGAAAAGTGACTCGGCGGCTGTTATGAAGGCAGACTGACAAGCTTTTCAATAACCAAATTTCTAAAGGTGAATCCTATGCTTCGCTCATTAACGATCAAGAACTTTCGCGGCTTTCGTGAACTGAAAATCGAGCCGCTGGCGCGAGTAAACCTGATCGCAGGCAAAAACAATGTCGGTAAAACCGGAGTGCTTGAGGCGTTGTATTTGCTGTTTTCCAATGCAAATCAGTTTTCTCAATTTCCTTCGGCTTTTCGCAGTAGCCAGGAAAAGGTGATTGGTTTACCAGACGAGCAGGAGAAAAAAGACAATTTCGAAAGTTTCTGGCGGTGGACACCTCACCTAAATGACCACGCTGGGCAAATCGAAGTACTGGCGAAAGATGGCAATGAAGACTGGATGCGAACTGAATTCTCAGTTCGACTTGATGAGCAATCTGTTTTGCCTCCAATTAACAACCTTACTTTTCACTATGACCGCAATGGCTCAATAGTTTTTTCCCGAGCCGCACTCCCTTATGGTCAGCCTGAAAAAATTAAGGCACTATTGCCAGTAAAAGTTTGCTCGACCCGCCATACACCACCAACCGAGGATGCCGAGTTGTTTAACTCGCTGGCGTTGAAGAAAAAGAAGAAAACGTTGATTGAACTGCTGAGAAAAATTGAGCCTCGCTTGGAGGATTTGGACTACTTGAAAATCGGAAGCGAGCCTTTGGTTTATGTTGATGTCGGCCTGAAAGAGATGATCCCGATGACTCAATTGGGACAAGGTTTTACCCGCCTCTTTAGATTCTTTTCCGAAATGCTGGTCGAAGAAGCGAAGATCATTCTGATTGACGAAATCGAGAACGGCATCCACCACAGCGCGTTGGCGGATGTTTGGGCAGGAATTGCCGAAATTGCCGAAAAGGAAGATTTACAGATTTTCGCAACAACTCATAGCTGGGAATCCATTGAAGCTGCTCACTCGGTTTTTCAATCCAGAGAGCATTACGACTTCGCATTGCACAGGCTGCAAATGGTTAAGGGTGAGATTCAGGTTGTGACTCACGATCAAAGAATGATCGAAGTGGCAGAGAAAACGGATTTGGAGATTCGGTGATGAGTGACAAGAAAAGTCTTTCGAGATCAATCAAAAACAACGCGCAACTTTTGGTCGAAGGCCGTACGCCGGAAATCTTTTTTCGCGAAATGATCGAATACCTGGAATTGGCGGATCGAGTTCAAGTCAGAGATTTTGGCAGCATCAGCGATCTGACCGATTACCTGAAGGACTTCACTCAAAAGGCTGAATTCATTGAAACCGTAACCAGCCTCGGCATTATCCGCGATGCCGAAGACAAACCTGCCAGCAGCGGTTTCGCCAGTGTTTGCCATTCGCTGAAAACAGCCGGAATCACGCCACCTGAAAAAATTGGCGAAGTAGAACAAAAGACTATCAAGGTTGGTGTTTTCATTCTTCCTGATTGTCAAAATGAAGGGATGATTGAAACGCTCTGTCTGGATTCAGTGTCCGACGAGGCAAGTGCTTTGCAATGCGTGAATGATTACTTCGACTGCCTGAAGTCGAAAAGTGTGGCCTGGCCTGCCAACCTCACAAAAGCAAAAATATGGGCATTCCTTGCCACAAAAGATATTTCTGACCCGCAAGTTGGAAGAGCCGCACAGACGAAGATTTGGCCTTGGGACTCGAATGCCTTCGAGAAACTCAGGAACTTTCTGAACGAACTGGCTCAGAGTTGAACAAGCCAATCAGCTTTGGCAGAGCCTTTCCGATTTCTTCATTCACCACCAGATCGGCGATGCCGTCTAGTGGGGTCGGCGTGCGGTTGATGATGACCAGCGCCGCTCCCGACTCTTTAGCGAGTTCCGGCAACGCTGCCGCCGGATAGACCACCAGCGAAGAGCCAGCGACGATGAAGACATCGCAATCCTGACAAGCTTCGACAGCGGCTTTCATCGCCAGCGCAGGCATGGATTGGCCGAAGGAAATCGTCGCCGGTTTCAGCAAGCCTCCGCACACGTCGCATTCAGGAGCCAGATCACCGCTTTCCACTCGCACGACGGCTTCATCCATCGAAATCCGAGCGCCACAGGTCAGGCATTCGCACTCGACCGTCGTGCCGTGCAATTCGATGACGTTTCGGTTTCCGGCTCGTTGATGCAGACCGTCAATGTTCTGGGTAATCATCGCGCGCAGGCGGCCTTGCCGTTCCAATTCGGCAAAAGCTCTGTGCCCGGCGTTCGGTTCGGCATCGCGCATTTCCGGCCACATGGCGACTTTTTGCCGCCAGTATTCGATGCGCCCGGCTCGGCTGTTGATGAATTCGCTGTATTCGATGATGCGGTTGTTCGCCCAGACACCGTTCGGGCTGCGAAAGTCCGGGATGCCGGATTCAGTGGAAATGCCTGCGCCGGTAAAGCCTACGATGCGCGACGATTTGGCGATGAGTTCTGCGGTTTGTTCAAAAGTCATAGTGGCGTGAAGTCTAGTCGCCGAATTTGCTGCCTTGCAACCAGCGGCTGGATTGGCGT
Source organism: Acidobacteriota bacterium (assembly GCA_033763255.1). Lineage (GTDB taxonomy): Bacteria > Acidobacteriota > Blastocatellia > RBC074 > RBC074 > RBC074. The sequence goes on from JANRKX010000018.1 coordinate 36,199, forward strand.
AAATCCTCTTTCCCGCTACCCAATCCGAGAGGTGAAAGATGAAAAAGCTGTTCGCTGTTTTTCCGTTCGTTTTGATTTCGTTTGTTATGAGTTGCTCAACCAGTTCCACCGAAAAGCCGAATCCGCCCGCCGCGCAAGCTATTCAATTGGTCGAAGCGCGCGACGTGCATTCGTTTGCGAATCCGGCGCAGGTTCGCGTCAAACACGTGGATTTGAATCTGGATGTTTTGTTCGACCGCAAAGTCCTGAAAGGTTCGGCGACGCTGATCGTCGAACGCAAGCAAGCAGACGCCAACGAATTGAAGCTGGATACACGCGATCTGAAAATTTTCAAGGCGGAAGTTTCAGTCAAAGGCGACAACTTTGCTGCGACGAAATTCGCTTTAGGTGAAGCGGACAAAATTCTAGGCACATCGCTGACTGTGGAATTGCCCGCCCAGGCGACAAAGGTTCGCATCGAATACGAAACCAGCCCGACGGCTTCGGGCGTGCAATGGTTGTCGCCCGCGCAAACGGCGGGCAAACAGCAACCTTACGTCTTCACTCAATCGCAAGCCATCCACGCGCGAAGCTGGATACCGTTGCAGGATTCGCCCGGCGTGCGCGTGACGTATTCGGCGACGATTCGGACTCCGGCGGGCATTCGCGCGGTGATGAGCGCCGAAGAAAGCGATGGCGCTCCGAAACTCGGCGAATTCAATTTCTCCATGCAACAACCGATTCCGCCTTATCTGATTGCTCTGGCGGCAGGCGACATCATGTTCAAATCGCTGGGCAAACGCACAGGCGTTTACACCGAACCGGCGATGATGGAGAAAGCCGCGAAGGAATTGGAAGACACCGAAAAGATGGTGGAAGCGACCGAGAAGCTTTACGGCGCGTACCGCTGGGGGCGTTACGACATTCTGGTTTTGCCGCCCAGTTTTCCTTACGGCGGAATGGAAAATCCGCGGCTGACATTTGCTACGCCGACAATTCTGGCTGGAGACAAAAGCCTGGTTTCGTTGATTGCTCACGAACTGGCGCATTCGTGGTCGGGCAATCTGGTGACGAACGCTACGTGGCGAGATTTCTGGCTGAACGAAGGTTTCACGACTTACCTGGAACGCCGCATCGTCGAAGCCGTTTATGGCCGCGACAATGAAGAAATGCAGGCTGTGTTGGGACGCCGGACGCTGGAAGCCTTGCTGACGAAATTCGATCCGCGCGATCAGGTGCTGCACGTTAATCTGGATGGCCGCGACCCGGACGATGGTTCAACCGAAGTGCCGTATGAAAAAGGCGCGCTGCTGTTGCGTTACCTGGAAGAAACCGTTGGCCGCGACAAGTTCGATCAGTTTCTGAAAGGCTACTTTGATGCGTTCGCATTTCAGAGCATCACGACGCCGGATTTTCGCGCGTACCTGCAAAAGAACCTGCTCGACACGAATCCGCAAGCGGCGGCAAATGTTTCCGCCGAGTTGTTGGACGAATGGATGGAAAAACCGGGTTTGCCTGCTTCTGCGCCAAAACCTCAGTCGAATGCGTTTGGCAAAGTCGAAGCTCAGGCGAAATCGTGGTTGGGCGGAAAAGCTGCGGCAAGTCTGGAAACCAAGCAATGGACGACTCAGGAGTGGCTGCACTTTTTGAACTCGCTGCCCGCGCAGTTGACCGAAGCTCAGATGAAGGAACTGGATCAGGCGTTCGAAATGACGAACACCGGCAACGCTGAAATCGCGCACGTCTGGTTGCTACTTTCGATTCGGAATAACTACTCGATGGCATATCCGCGATTGGAAGCGTACCTAACCACCATCGGCAGGCAAAAACTCATCAAGCCGCTGTACGAAGAATTGGTCACAACTCCGGCAGGCAGACAACGCGCAAAAGCGATCTTTACCAAAGCGCGCGCCGGGTATCATCCGATAGCTCAGGCAAGTGTGGGCAAGATTGTTCTTTGACGTTGGTCATTGAGCGCAAAAAAGCCGCAGAGAACGATCACGATTCTCTGCGGCTTTTTTGTTTGAGGTACAGCTTTTACGCTACGACGTTATTCAACGCTTGCTGGATGCGTTGGGTTGCAATGGCAACAGCTTGATCCGCAGCCACGTCTTCGGAAGTTTTGGTGGCGCGGTCGTAAAATTCGACTTTGCCTTCTTTCAGCTTCTTGGGGCCGATGCGGATTTGGAACGGGAAGCCGACCAGATCGGCGTCGTTCAGTTTGACGCCCGCGCGGTCGTCGCGGTCGTCGTAGAGCACTTCGACGCCCGCTTTGCCGAGTTCGTCGTAGATGCGGTCACCAGTCGCTTTCACGTCGGCGTCTTTGACGTTCAGCGGAGTCACCACAATCTGGAACGGCGCGATGGTGATCGGGAAAATGATTCCCGCGTCGTCGTTGTGGCGTTCGATGGCGGCAGCCAGAATGCGTTCGACGCCGATGCCGTAACTTCCCATGACAATCGGGACTTCTTTGCCTTCGGCGTTCAGCACCGAAGCGCCCATCGAAATGCTGTATTTCGTGCCGAGTTTGAAGATGTGGCCGACTTCCAGAGCTTTGGCGACGATCAATTCGCCATCACATTTCGGACAGCCTTCGCCTTCGGCAACGGTTCGCAGATCAACCCACGCGGTCACTTTGATGTCGCGTTCGACGCTGACGTTTCGCAAGTGGTGATCGTCTTCATTCGCGCCAGTAGTCATGTTGTGGCGACCGCGCAAGGCTTCGTCGGCGATGACAGGAACTTTCGTCACTCCCACCGCGCCGAGTGAACCGGCGTGCGCTCCCATCAGGTCGAAAATCTCTTCGGGGTGAGCCGGACGAACGGCGGTTTGTTCCCAGCCGTCCCCCAGATTTTGGACGACCAGCTTGGCGATGGCGTTGGCCAGTTTGGCGTCGTTGACTTGGTGGTCTCCGCGCAACAGAGCCAGGAACAGGGTGTTTTTGGCGTCGTTGCCTTTGGCGGCGACAGAAACGTAGACCAGCGTTTTGATCTGTTTGTTGGCGGCGGCTCCACCCGCGAAGTTGACCAAATCGTCAATCGTGCGAACTCCCGGAGTAGGGAATTTTTCTGTCGCTCCGGAAATTTCGCCGTCGTCAATCGCCGGAATGCGCGATTGAGCTTTTTCGGTGTTCGCGGCGTACCGGCATTTCGGACAGCTTGCCACCAGGTCTTCGCCCGCGTCGGTGTAAACCATAAATTCGTTCGACGCCGATCCGCCCATCGAACCGGAATCGGCTTCGACAATGACGTAATCCAGTCCGCAGCGGCTGTAGACTTTGCAGTAGGCCGCGCGTTGATCGTCAAAAGCTTTGTCCAAACCAGCCTGGTCAATGTCGAAGGTGTAAGCGTCCTTCATCGTGAACTGGCGCACGCGCAGCAAGCCGGATTTCGGGCGAGGTTCGTCGCGGAACTTGGTTTGAATCTGATACCAGACTTGCGGCAGTTGTTTGTACGAACGCAGATGATTGCGGGCGATGTCTGTGAAGGCTTCTTCGTGCGTCATGCCCAGACAGTAATCGCCGCCTTTGCGATCTTTCAGCCGGAACATGTTGGGCCCCATCACTGACCACCGTCCGGATGCTTGCCACAATTCCGCTGGGTGCAGAGCAGGGAAGAAGAATTCCTGGCCGCCGATGGCATTCATTTCCTGGCGGATGATGTCGGAAATTTTCAGCACCGAACGCTGAGCCAGCGGCAAGTACGTGTAAATGCCCGCGCCCATCTGGCGCACCAATCCGGCGCGCAACAGCAATTTGTGGCTGACGACTTCGGCGTCCGAAGGTTCTTCACGAAGAGTAGGGATAAAGTAAGTTGACCAACGCATAACGATAATTGCGAAGGCGGAATGATGAATGATGAATGATGAATTCTGCTCAAACTCATCACTCATCATTCCGCCTTCATCATTTTCCTTTCAGTGTTTTTGAGCGATTGCGATGAGTGATAGTCCGCACGGCGGGCCGATCAATTTTTCCAGACGTAACAGCGGGACGAGTTTGTTGGCCAGATTGGCCTGGCCCGCGGGCAGGTAATCGCGTTTCAGCAAGCGTCCGTTGATGAACCAGGGCAACATTGCCAGCAAACTAAAAAACTTGGTTTCAGAGACTTTGAATCCGACCTGTTCCAATTTGCCGACCAGTTCGCGTTTGCTGTAGCGACGGAAGTGGCCGACGGCTTTATCAAATTCGCCGAACAAAAACTGGTGCGACGGAACCAGCAAAGCCAGCTTGCCGCCGGGTTGCAGCACGTCGCGCATCTGTTCCAGCGCGAACAAATCGTCTTCGATATGTTCCAGCACGTTCAAGCAAACCACTGTGTCGAACGGATCGGCAACGATTTCCGGCGAAGCTTTGGCCATCAAGTCGAATTTGCCAACCTCGACATTTGGAGTGTCGCCGAACAGGCGCTGCAATTCGCTGCGATAGGCGGGAACCACGTCAGTAGCCATAACCTGACGGTTGTTGGCACACAAAAATTGAGTGATGTTGCCGGTTCCAGAACCAACTTCGAGCACACGATTTCCCACAGATTCCGCAATCTGTTCGTAGAGCCAAAAATTGTAACGGTCGAGTTCGGCTAGCTGATTCAGCGTCGCCGTCAAAGCTAAACTTTCTTGTGCCATAAAACGCCTGTTGAATGGAGTTGCCGGAAAACCGAGTCGTGGATAATGCCCGCTGGTTCGACACAAAGTCAAATTCCGTAACTTGCCGCGTCCATTGCGTGCGTTTGCGGCGATTTCTATAATCCCGGCGCATCTACCGCTAAAGAATTCGTCGTTCAAGCAACCCAATGAATCAATCAGAAAAACCTCCCACAGAAACTTTCGCGCGGGGCTTTGTGCGCGAAGACCGCTCGGCGGTATTGGCGTTGACCGTGTTGTTTGTTGTGATGCTGGCGTTGTCGTGGCAACGGTGGACTCAGCCGCTGCTGGATCACGGGCGCGAAATGAACCTGCCGACTCGCATCCTGGCCGGAGAGCATTTGTATGCCGACGTGCAGTTTCTGTATGGCCCGTTTGCGCCGCATTTCAACGCTCTGCTGTACAAACTGTTTGGAATTCAACTCGGCACGATCAAAGTCGCCGGAGCGGTGTGCGCGATGCTCATCTTGCTGATGATTTATTGGCTTTCGCGGCGATTGATGTCCGTCTGGGAATCGGCGGCGGTGACGGCGCTGGTAATGGCGATTTGTGCGGTGAAATCCACGGCGAATTACATTCAGCCGTATGCTTATGCGGCGTTGTACGGAAGCGTGTTTGCGCTGGCTTCGCTGGTTTGTAGCGTTCGCTTTGTGCAACTCCGACAGGCCAGATTAATGGCCTGGGCGGGATTGTTTGCGGGCTTGTCGCTGATTTCCAAACCGGAAATCGCTCTGGCGGCGTGGGCGGCGGCGGGAACTGCGCTGCTGGCCGAAAGTTTCGCTGAGCGCCGTCCACTTGGTCGAGCGGCGCTGAATTTCATCTGGCCGATGGCGGTGATTGTGGCCGCCAGTTACGGATTGATCTTACGCAACGTTTCGTTGGCAACGCTACTTAACGACAACCACGTGCTGTTTTCGAATATGCCGCCGCAGTTGGTTTACTTCAATCGTCACATCAGCGGATTAGCGAAACTGCCGACGTCGCTTTGGTTCACGTTGACGGGAATTGCCGTTTTCGCAATCTGGGCAGGTGGATGCGCGACAGTCGGAGCGGCGCTGGCGATTCGGCGACAAGGCTGGTTGCAAGCGTTGCGGTTGAGCGGCTTGGTTTTGTTGATTGGCGTTGCCGCGCGCGAAACAGCCATCAAATTTCTGGGAGTCGCCGACGATGTGACGCCTTTCGCTTCGGCCATTGTCGTGTTGCCGCTGGTCATAGGTGTGATCGTCTGGCGAATTTGGAAAACGCGAACTGCCGAACAACCGGTTTCAATCGAACAGCGAATCTTGATGGTGCTGGCCGTGTTCAGCCTGTTTTCAATGTTGCGCGCCGTGCTGAATGTGACTACGACCGGCCCTTATGCGCCGTTTTTCGTTCCCACGCTGATCGTGGTTTACCTGTATCTGCTGTTCCGAACCGCTCCGGTGTTCCTTGTGCCTTCGCCGCAAGTCCGCTTGAAGGTTCAACAAGTCGCCATTTGTTTGATCGCCTTGCTGGCAATCGGGCTGACTGTGAATTCGGCCAAACGCTTTCGCACCATCAACACGTTTGAAGTTCAATCAGCGCGCGGCAGTTTTATGACTTTGCCGGAAATCGGCGAACCGTTGCAGGCGGCCATCAAATTTGCCGAAGAGCGCACTCAACCGGGCGATTACGTTTTGTCGTTGCCGATCGCCACGACGATCAATTTCATGGCGGCGCGTCCGTATCCGCTGCGCGAAGAAATCGTTCATCCCGGATTTCTTTCGGACGAAAAAGAATTTGACGCCATCGAACGCATCAAAGCCCGACGGGTTCCGCTGGTGCTGGTGGCAAATCTGATTACGTCCGAATTCCGCGACCGCGTCTTCGGAGCCGATTACAACAAAGAGTTGATGCGCTGGATCACCGAAAATTACCACTTGGTGGCGCGCTTTGAATCCCGCCACAAACAGGGAGCCAATTTCGACAACGAACCATTTTTCATTCTGGCTTACGAACGCAATCAGCCGTAATGCCTAAACCATCAGTTTGAGGTTTAGACCGCATCGAGTCATTAGCCAATCGTATTCTGCTGCAAAAAATCACAAAACTTGGAAATAGTGCTTGACAGATTGTTCTAATCGGTAGCATATTCCGCGCGCTGCTTCTTTCCGAAGTAGCAAGCGGTCAAACAAGAAAAGTAACACAATTCATTTAACACACGCACGTTGCCACTCTATTCGTGACCGAGTTTCGCCTAAATCTCAACTTGGTCAGCCACACGTTATTTCCATTTTCTCAATCAGGTTGTTTAACTTCCCGTCAGGTTGCGGAGTTTGGTTTCCGTCACGGAGGAATGTATGCGTCTGTTCAAATCGTCATCACTCAGAACCGCTTTTATCGTTGTCGTTTCATACAGTCTGGCGCTCAGTCTGAGCTTTTCGCTCCGTTTGGCAAGCGTTTCCGCCAATTCGGTCAATCCGACTGGGCAGGCTTCTTCCAGTGCCCCCCCCAGCAAATTATTGGCCACAGTCTGGCGACTGTTAAGATGATGTACCTGAAAGCCGTTGCATTCTTTCAGGGTGGCATTAACTTGAGCACGATGCGGAGTAGCACACCTCAGCAGCCGAGTTACTCTTCCACCGGCACATTGCCCGCCGCAGGTTACGACGATCCCAAGCCGACCAACACTACAAACTACGACAGTTACCTGACCAAGCTTGCCGCGCGCGAAAACGCAGTCGGAAGCGGGCAGCCCATGCAGTTATTCGATCCTACCGCCGGAGCAGCCGTTGTCGGCGGAGTTAGTTACAACCTGGATAGCAAGAATTACAGCTTCTCGCTGCCTGTGATGTCGCTGGCCGGGCGCGCCGGGCTGAATGTCGGTTTGGGCTTGAGTTACAACAGCAAGCTCTGGACGAAAGACCCCGCCACCACCACGATGATTTTCAATGGCGACAGAGGTTTTCCCGCTCCCGGATGGCACACCGGCTTCGGAGCGATTCTGATCAAACACACTTCGGTCGGGCCGTACACCAATTCGACGACCGGCAAATCCTCTATCATTTTCATTGCGCCGGACGGTACGCGCCGCGATATGGCTTATAACTCGGCTTCGGGGCGGTTTGAAACCTACGATTCGACTTACCTGAAATTCGACGCCACGGCACAGATTCTCTATTCGCCCGACGGCACGAAGATGAAATTCGGCGTGTATTCCTACGACACCAACGTCCACGATTACCTAGCGCTGCCCATCGAAATCAAAGACCGCAACGGTAATTTCATTACCATCGCTTACCGTGATTTGACGACTTCCGTTGGCGTCAAAAAAGTCATTGATTACGTCACAGACACCGCCGGGCGTCGCATTGATTTCAATTACGAAAACAACCGGCTGACTTCGATCAGCCAGGCGCGCGGCGGAACGACGTTTTATTTCGTTCGGCTGGATTACCAGCCCGTCACGATTCAGACCAGCTTTTTGGCTCCGTATGTGACGGCAACCGATCCGAGCAACATCAATGGCACGGTGGTGTATTTCCCTTCGCGCGTCACTTATCCGACCGGAGTCAATTTCCGGTTCAGTTACACCAATTACGGCCAGATCAAACAGATTGAAAAAGCGGTTCCGGGCATTACCGGACAAGGACTGGATCGCGTTATCGCCAAAACTACGTTTAACGTCGTCGAATGTCTTGATCCGAACGCTCCGCCCAACAGCCCGAATTACTGCTTGCCGCAAGCCGATGTGCCGTATTTCAATGTCCGCACCGAATGGGCTGAAAACTGGCAAGGCGGGCAAACGCAATATTATCAATACTTATTCAACTATGGCTCGCCATACGTCATCACTGATCCAACCGGTCGTCAGTTCAAGCTGCAAAATCTGAACGAGACGATGTACACCGAAATCTGGGCGCAGAACGCCGGGAACCACACCAAGAAAGACACTGTCATCTTCATTCACGACAACCTGAGCTATTACTCCAATTTGCGCCCGCAGGAAACTCGTGCGACGGCGCAGACGGGAACGTCTTACGTCACCAAAACGACTCAGGTCAGTTACACCCAGTTGAATGGGATGTGGGTTCCAAACCAACAGGACGAATTTGCCGCCGGAGTGCAATACCGCCGGACAACGACGACTTACACCAGTTACCCGTCGCAGAACATTCTGGCCTTGCCGCTGGAAGTGTCTGTGTACAGCGGAGCCGGAACGACTTTGCTGACCAAAGCGACGAACGCTTACGACCAGACAAGCTCGTTCACTGACAGCAACGGCCAAACCGCCGATTACTTCATTGACGCCACCCCAGACGGAGCCATCCAGCACGACAACATGAATTACGGCGGCAATTTCACGGCGCGAGGCAATCTGACGAGCGTCACTCAGCATTCGGTCGTCAACGGTTCGGTCAACGGTTCGCGCACCTTGAAACGAATCAGTTACGACACCAACGGCAACGTCCGAGCCGAAACCGATCCGGCGGGCAATCGCAAACAGATCGTTTACACAGACAATTATCTCGACAAACCGGGCGGCGTAGGCAACACCTGCGTTTATCCGCACACCACCGCCGATCCGACCGGATTCCGCAGCGGCGCGCAATGGCTGTATTACACCGGCCAATCCAAAAAGACGTTCAACCTGCTTTCCGGCAGCAGCACCGAAGAACAAATCGTCACCACGACTTACGATTTTGCGGATCGTCCGAGTCAAACTACGCGGCCTGACGGAGGCTGGGTCAAGACGGATTATTGGGACAACTGGCTGGCGGTGGCGAGTTCTCAGCAGGTGGACGCGGGCAAGGTGCGCTTCAAATTCGAGCAGATGGACGGCGCGGGTCGCGCTTACAAAAAAGCCAGCGATCATCCCGACGGAGCTTCGGGCAAATTCGCCGGGCAGATCAGCGTGTTCGACAAAGTCGGGCAGGTGCAGGACAGTTCCAACGTGTTGGCGATTGACGGCAGTTGGATTCCCAGCGGCGAAGACGCGGGCAAATCTTTCTTGTGGACGCATCTGACGCGCGATGAACTGGCTCGGTTGAAGCTGGTTACTTTGCCGGACAACAATTCGCGCGAACTGGATTACGAAGGTTGCGGATGCGCGGGCAGCAACGCCACTCGCCTGACGGATGAACTCGGCCACGCCACAGTCACCAAAAACGACGCGCGAGGCCGCCTGATCGAAGCCATCGAAGAAAATCCGAACAACCTGTTCGTGCCTTACAGCAAGGCGGAATACGTTTACGACGAACTGGATCGGCTGCTGACCATCAATCACAGCGGCGAACCGTTGATTTACAACGGATCGAGGCCTGTTCAGACGCGCACATTCGCTTACGACGGTTATGGGCGAATGACCAGCGAAACCACGCCCGAAGGCGGCACGGTCACGTACACCTACACCGCGAACGATCAAGTCTGGCAGGTTACTAACCAACGCCCAGTGACGACTATTCACACTTACAATTCGCGCGGCTTGCTGACCAATGTCAGCTACTCCGATTCGACTCCGGCGGTAACGTACAGCTACGACGCTTACGGAGCGCGAACGACCGTCACCGACGGCGAAGGCGCGACCAATTACAGCTACAACGCTTATCGCCAGTTGCAGAGCGAAACGCGAACCTTCACCGGTTTAACGAACAACACCTACACGCTGAATTACACTTACAACCAAGGCGACCAGGTCAAATCGGCAAATTACCTGGCTGTCATCAACGTTCAGCCCGGAGCGCCATTCACCGCAGGGCCGTTTTTCGGCTTGGGAATGAATTCGCGCACGATCAGCGGGACTGTCACCAACGGCAGCGGCCAGCCGGTCAGCGGAGTGACCGTTACCCTGAGCGGCGGTCAGAGTGGAACGACGACCACTAACAGCAGCGGCCAATACAGTTTCGCAGGTTTGCCGAACGGGCTGGATTACACTGTCACGCCGTCACTGAGCGGTTATGTATTTGATCCGTCCAGCCGCACGTATCTTGGGTTGAAACAAAACATCACCGATGCCAACTTCACGGCGGCGCTGGCGCAGACGATCACCTTCGACAAGACGATCAATTATGACTACAACACGGTTGGAGCTTTGTCGGCCATCGGCACGAATCTGATCGGCGGCAACACGGCGAATAACGTGCTGAACACCATCACCTTCCGCGCTTCGGGAGCGTTGCGGCAGTTGAATTACGGCAACGGCAGGCGGTTGACGATGGGGTACGACGACAATCGCAACCAGCCGACCAGCATGGTGGTGGATCGTACGAACAACTCCGCCGACAAGGTGGTGGATTACGCTTACCAGTATTACGACGCCAACGGCAAGAACAACAATCGCATCCGCCAGATCACGGATAACATTGATACGGCTTACTCGACGACGTATACCTACGACAATTACAACCGGCTGACCAATGCGACGGCCAACGCCTTCAGCCGCAATTATCAGCACGATCCGTTCGGTAACATCACGAACTTTTCGGGCTTGACGCTGAATTACCAGACCAACACCAGCGGAGCGCCCACCACCAACCGGATTGACACCGACAGCCAGAATTTCGGCTACACGTACGACGCGGCGGGCAACATGACCGTAGGCGCGGGGCAGCAGCTCAGCTACGACGGAGCCAATCGGCTGAAGACAGCCTCGACCGGCACCAGCAGTTATGGCTACGACGGCGACGGCAAACGAGTGAAAAAGACCGAAAACGGGGCGACGACGTACTATGTCTATTCGTCGAAGTTGGGGCAGTCCGTGATGGAAGTGAACTCAAGCAGCGTCCAGCGGGCGTATGTCTATAGCGGCGGTAAAGTTGTAGCGATGCAGGCTACGGATGGGCAATTTTACTGGCTGCACACCAACCACCTCGGCAATTCCAGAGCGATGACGGATGGCAGCGGCAACCTGACGTATAAGGGACAATTCGATCCTTACGGAGCGACGCTCACCGAATGGTCAGGCTCAGGCAACACGAATCTGAACTCGAAGAAGTTCACAGGATATGAGCGCGACTCGGCGACGGGCTTGGATTACGCCCAAGCACGGATGTATAACTCCTCGCGGGGACGGTTTATGACGCCTGACCCGATTGGGTTGAGAGGGGCAAATTACAAAATCCCGCAGAGTCTGAATCGCTATAACTATGTGCAGAACGATCCAGTAAATGCCACTGATTCAACAGGAAACTTTTTATCTTATTGTGAATGGAAGTTTTGGGACTTTTTTTCTGGCGACATGGCTTCTTGGATGGGTTTTTTGGAAGCAACAAATGATCGATGTAGCGCGTTCAACTGGAAAAATGTGGCCAACAAACTGGCTGGGGATGTAGGAGGTGGTGGTGGGGATTCACAAGTTAAAACTATTCACTATATGGCACCGTTTGATAATCCTCGTTCCGTTCTGGATGGGTATCTAAATAGAAACCCAGGGTGCAAGAATTTTCTGAATTCAGTGAAAGGAGCAATGGAATCTAGAAGCATTGACCAAGTTTGGGACACCATTGATCACATACGACTAGGGGATCCGGGGCCAGGAGCGGGGGCGATAGTAGAAATAAATGAAGAAGGAGGTTTTGATATTACTATCCAAGGGTTCTATGTCTCAGGGGTACAGATAGGAGGCGTAACCATTTACCACCCCCCTATCCCTTCTTTAGGTATACCTGGTGGATCGCCTAAAGAGGTGGAACATAAGTATATAAAAACTTTACTTCATGAATTTATGCATATTCACGATATTCGTCACATCAAAGGACATGCAGAAATCGTTATAACTGCTACCCCGCTTCTCAATGATGCTGAAATAGCAAAAGTAGGTAGAATACTTCAGGGAGGACCTAGTGACGCAGCGTTTTCGTTTGCGCTTGATGCAATAATAGACAGCCGATGCCCTAACAATTAAGAAGGGGGAGGTAAAATGTGCCTATTAAAACAAGCTTCATTATGTTTAATGCTTTGTTTGTCTAGCTCGACAGGGAAGATTTTTTTATTTGAATCTTGGAAAGGAATTATTCCTTTGCATTCAACTAGGGAAGACGTTGAGAAGAAGTTGGGCGTTAAATCTTCAGGTAAATCCTTCGACGTGTTTAAGCTAGATACAGAGCAAGTAATGATTGTATATTCAGTTAAGCCATGCGAGAGCGATTTCGAAAAATGGAAAGTGCCTATAGGCACGGTTCTTGAATTAGTGGTAATTCCGAAAGCACAGCCACTTTTTTCAGAGGTCAAAATTGATGCCAGTAAATATAAAAGGTCTTTTAGCCCGAAAACTGACGTTGATGTTGTAACTTATACTGATGAAGATAGTGGGCACTCAATCGAGTTTACAGATGAAAGAGTTAGTAATTATCGATATCGTCCGGCAAAAAAAGATGATAGTTTGCTATGTTCTAGTAACACGAGCTTGGACAAAAATAAGTCAAACTATTGAATTCAAAAGACTTAGGCATTTTAGGCTAAGTCTTGTAACCCATTTCAACTCAAACACTTAACTGAGGCCTGGTCATAATTAAAGCCATTGTTTTCAGAGCCTTGCAAAAGTAGTTATCCGGCTGTTACAGCGTTAATAACACCCTCTGGCTCATTGTCAGTTGCGAATAACTCTAGTTGAGACCGCGCCGTCGGCATTC
>JANRKX010000019.1:0-14275 GCA_033763255.1 Acidobacteriota bacterium
GGAATCGTCGCTGGCTTGGTCAACCTCCGAGCACTGAAACGAATTTCTCAAAGAACAGGCGTTGAGTTCTAAAGCAAGCGAGCCAACAGGCTTTTATCGCCTTTCGACCTTCGCGCCTTATCACGCAACAGGTTTAATGGCAATGGCGCGCCCTTTTTCGTAGTCGAGCTGTTGAGACAACCCAAGCAGCATCTGATTAAGCATTTGGACTTTGGGCAAATCTGCATTTTTGGGCGACGGGTCAATGAAGAGCGAGTTCGCAATCTCTTCGATCAACTCGGTCGAAACCAGATGCCAGTTCTCAGATAGAATGGTTTGAAGCTGCTGTGAAGAGTTAGCCTTGAATAGTTGTGCGAGCAGATTTTCGATGTCCTTTAATTTCAATCCCTGCTTTTCTTGCGCAAACGTTTGGGCTTGGCTGTTTATTGCGACAGGCGAATGTAACAAAGATGCGGTTGCAATCATGGAGACGCAGCAAATCAGTAAGAAAATGCGACGGCTGGATGGAATCATGATACCTCCTGGCTGAAACTTGATTGTTTACATTAAACCGTGGTTGCTGTGCCGAATGGCAGGTGGAGTCTAGTTTTCAAAGACTCTTATCGTCAACAAGAAAGTTCGACTGGTAAGAAATACTGACAAGGTCGTAAATAATTCGGAATTTTTTTTGAAAGGGGATAGTAATTTGCTTTCTCCATCTTCATCTTCAAGTAATAGAAAAGGGGAGCGAATGAAAATTGAGCAAATCAAAGAACGTAACGAAAACGATTTGATGGAGTTGCCAAACGTCGTCGGCGTTGGAATCGGTGAAAAAAATGGCAAACCTGCTATCAAGGTATTTGTGACTCACAAAGTAGAACTTTCTTCTCTCAAGCCAAAGGAAATAATTCCGAAACGTCTGGGTCAATACGATGTTGACGTTGAGGAAATAGGTATCGTGATGGCTGGTACTTAATAGCCATTGCGTCGAATAACACTCAGTCCAAAAATGGAGGTCTCAGCATGAAAACTGATTTTCAAAAAATGGCTTTGTCCGTAACCGCCGCGAAGGGATTGGACAAGGCGCATGAAGTTGCCGTTGACGAAATTCTCCCGCGTAACAACGTAATTGGGGTCGCGGCAGGGATCAAATGGAAGAATGGCGAACCGACAGGCGAACCGGCTTTGCTGATCTTGGTTTCGTATAAGCTTCCGAAAGACACAATCTCGAAAAAGGACATGATTCCAACAAAATGCCAGGATGTTCAGACAGACGTTTTGGCTGTTGGCAATGTTTTCGCTTCCTCCGATGGCGACCCGGATCCGCCTCCGCCTCCGCCACGCGAAAATAGCGCAGATGCACAAATTTTGACCAATCGAGTTCGCCCGGCAAAAGGCGGGTACAGCGTTGGGCACAAAAACATCACCGCAGGAACCATCGGAACCTGTGTTTATAAAATCCTTCCGGGTGGTTCGACCAATCCTGCGTCGCACGGCGTTGGTATTCCGTCGAAGTTTTACATTTTGAGCAACAACCATGTGTTGGCCAACAGCAATCTGGCCGCAATAGGCGATTCGATCTTGCAGCCCGGTCCGGTTGACGGCGGAGTTGACCCGGCAGATCGGATTGCGCGACTCAGCGAGTTCGTTCCGATCTCGTTTGCCCCGGCGATTCCGCTGAATCAGCACAATAATCTGGTTGACGCCGCGATTGCCGAAGGAAACTTCAGCGATCTCGACCGCGAAATTTATTGGTCCGGTCATGTGCTCGGATGGCGGCGTAAAGCGGAAGTAACCGTCGGTTCGTTGGTGAAAAAGACCGGACGCACGACGAACTTCACCACAGGGCGTGTCACCGCCATCAATGCGACCGTTGATGTCAATTATGGTGGTGGGCGCGTGGCTCGATTCCGAGACCAGATCATCACCACACCAATGTCGGCAGGCGGTGATTCCGGGTCGCTCATCACAACGTTGGACAACGTAGCGGTCGGGCTGCTTTTCGCGGGTTCGACGCAAGCGACGATTGCCAATCATTTTGAGAACGTACGGAATCTGTTGAAGGTCGAAGTCGCCGAACGGATTTTGTGATTTGCGCCCTTGGCCAGGGTTTGCGTCCTCAGCTATTGGGGAAAATCCTCAGCCAAATTTTTACTTCAAGAGAGAGCGGCACGGAAAGTATTGCCTGCCGCTCTCCTCCCCCCAAAAAGCCTTCCGTGTTACCAAGCCGCCTGACTCCGCTTACAATTCTTCGCAACCAGGTTTGGCTCAAATCGAAACTGAAAGCGCCAAAAACAGTGCAAAAGCAGCCAGCAGCAGAAGCAGCAACAATTGAGCAGGTGTGAGGGATGTTCTTTGAGAAAGCATGCGTATAACTCCAATGATCGAATCTTTTTGAGATTGATTGGTGAGGGGCGATCTTGAAGGGGGTTGAGCATAGTGAGTAAGTCACTTGCCCAAGGGTAAAGTTCAGTGATGAAACTGAAATCTGGCTAAGATTGGGAAGGGGCAATGAGGCGAAAAATTCTTGATTCAAATCGCGGCACCAGAGCAATTCGCTCCAGCTTTCAGTTCGCACGAAAAATAACTTGAGTGAATGCGAGCAGTCAACAACGTTTTTGTTAAAACCTGCCGCCAGAAATTAGAGCCACATTTCTTCGACAGCTTGTTTGCAGTTCAGGATGGTTTCCAGTTTTCCATCAATATGAGGTTCCAGCGAAATTGGTCCAGCGTAGCCAATGCGTTTCAATTCGGCAAAGTGCGGACGGTAATCAATCATTCCTTGGCCTGGGACAACCCAAGTCGGTGTTCCGCTGCCACGCGGAGCATCCAATTGGTCTTTGAGGTGAACGTTGGCGATGAACGGCGCAACTAAATCAAATTCGTCAATCGGGTCGCGGCGCATCATCCAGGCTACATTGCAGGGATCGTAGTTAATGCCGATCGCTGATGAGTTTGCTGAGCGAATAAGTTTGGCAGTTGCGATTCCCGTGTCTGCCCAACACACTGGCTCAGCTTCGATCAACAAACGCAATCCGACTTCTTCGGCTTTGGCTCCAGCTTCGGCCAAGCTGTCAATCACCCAGTTCGGTGGGTTGTCGCTCGAAATCAAGTCAGCGATTTCTTCAGTCGCTTCCGGTTTGCAGAATCCGAACACGATCAGCGCCGATAAGTTCCAACGTTTGGCCAGTTCGACCGAACGTGGAAACACTTCATTCATTTCTTTCCTAAATTTTTCCACCGAGTCTGTCCATTTGAACAGGCCAGGTGAAAGCGCGGTGATTTCCAGGCCTTCGCCATCGCAGATGCGTTCGATTTCCAGCAGTTCGGCTGGATCGCACATCGGTGCTCGGCCTGACTGCAAAAAACGAATTTCGTAACGGCGCAATCCGGCGGCTAATCCGATTTGCGAAGCTTGTCGAAAATCACGGCTGATTTCGTCAGCGACGATTCCAAGATTCATCATCATTTTATGTTTTTAGAACACCGGCTTTGACCAGCGATTCCAGATTCCAGTTTGATAAGAGTTGTTCGGCGACCAGTTCAACCAACGTTGCACCGGTTTGACGACAAGCACTGTGCCAGTTTTGCTGATGACGGGCTAGCGCGTCTTTGTAGCGTTTGATCGCCGCGTCATCAATGAAGATTTCGCGCTGTTCTTCGGTTTCCGAATCAATCAACCGGATACGCCCGCGTTCCGATGGTGCAAGATCAGATTCCGCCAGCAACTGAACGACTGTGACCGACGCTGCGTTTTGCGAAAGCTGCTGCAACAATTGCAACGGATCGCCAAGCCACAGCAAATCGCTGATGAAAATACGTTGTCCCAGACGGCGCAATTTCGGCGGCACGCGAGAGAACGATTCCAGCGGATTCTGGCGAAAATCGAAGGCCAATTCTGTCCAGGTGGAAGGCCGGCCAGAACTGTTTGCGACCGGTTCGCAAACTTCGCGCAGCGACCAAACCGTATGCGAATGCCCGGCATTTTCTGCCGCAACTGCCAGCGCCGCCGAAAGCGCGACAGCGGCTTCAATCTTTACACGCGGTTCGACAGCCATCGAGCGCGAGCCATCAACCAGCAAATCCAGGTGCGGTGTGATTTCTTCGCGGAAAAGTTTGATTGTCAGTTTGTCCGAGCGCGCAAAGGCATTCCAGTCAATTCGCCGCAAATCGTCGCCCGGTTGGTAATCGCGGTGATCTTTGAATTCGAGCGAGCTTCCGGCGCGCTGGCCGATTTGCAATCCAGCCAGCGTCGCCGCAGTCGTTTTCGGCACGGCGAGCGAATAGCGCAAACCGATTCGCTCGCCTTCCCGCAAAAAATCTCTATAAGCGTTTGTCATTTGGCTCTTCGCATAATGCTGACGACCTCTCTGCCGCCGAAACTGGTTTCGGCGACGGTGATGCCACAAAACTGGAATCCGTCGCGCCCGACTTCGTTCAATTCCTTTTGCATTGTCGAAGTTCGACTGGTGGCTTGGAGTTTGTATTCGTAAGTCATTTTCACCTTGTCGTTGCGTTCC
Organism: Acidobacteriota bacterium; assembly: GCA_033763255.1. Lineage (GTDB taxonomy): Bacteria > Acidobacteriota > Blastocatellia > RBC074 > RBC074 > RBC074. The sequence continues at coordinate 4,500 of JANRKX010000019.1, forward strand.
AAAATGACTACGACTTCGCGCCCGCCAAAAGCCGAATCGTAAATGGACTGGCCGACATACGAAAAACCCTGAGCGCCGGCCTCCGTCAATTCTTTTTGCATCGTGGACGTTTTTCGCGTCGCCAGCAGTTTGTATTGCAGCCGTTCGCTGCTGGAACTAGCTCGGCGAGACATAATGACGACGATTTCATTGCCGCCACCGGCAGTTTCGCCGCCCATCGTTCCTTCAAAGCGGTAGCCTTCGGCAGAGGCGGCGTTCATTTCCTTTTCCATCGTCGAAGTTTTGTTAGTAGCCAGCAGTTTGTATTCGATTGACTCGTTTGCTTTCTGGGGAATCACGACAGTCGGATCATTGACCAGGCAAAGCAGCACTGTAAAAACAGTCATCAGCATAAATTTTCTCCTGAAATTGTTTTGAAGTTCGGCAAGGGGCTCGCACAAGTTACGGAACGCCCGCGGTTCCGGTTCTTGTAAAGTTGCAAAACAGAAACTGACCGCTAGGGGAATCTTTCTGGAACAGCGTGATGCCGCCAAGCGTCTACGGGCGGGAATGATACTCAAACATTGCGGCGTCTGGCCAAGCCTTTGGAAGAAATTTTAGAAGACTCGGCGGATTCAACTTTGGTATTCTTGCGCTATGAAAACGACGTCCTTATCGCCAACTGCCGCACCGTCCACCAATTCAGCCGGAAACGGTCACGAAGAATCCATTCAACTTTTTTTGCGAAAGCTGACCGCGCTGCTGACGCTGAAAACCTGGCTGACGATTGTCACGTTGTGGTGTTTCGGCTGGGGAGCCGTCGCGCTCGCGTTGCGGGCTACGTTGCACACGCCAATCAAGCCGCTTTTGTTCGGAACCACAGGCATTTTCGCCGCAGCCGTCACCGCCTACTTCATCGCCAGAAAACAATTGCCGACTTCGGCTTTGGTGCGTTCGCTGCTGGATCGGCAAAACGATTGCGGCGGTTTGTTGATGGCGGCAGGTGAACAACCGCTCGGTAATTGGGAAAACCGTTTGAACTCAGTCAGCTTGCCGCGTTTGAAATGGCGAAGCTCACGCGCTTGGAGTTTGATGGCGCTGTCGGTCAGCTTCGCCGCTATCTGCTTGTTTCTGCCGATCAAATACGTTTCGGTCAACGCAGGCCGTTCGCTGGACGTTGGCAAAGAAGCCGAAACCATCGCCGCGCAAATCGAGACGCTCAAGGAAGAACAAATCATCGCCGAAGCCAAAGCCGAAGAATTGAAAGACAAGCTGGATCAATTGGCCGCCGAAGCCGCTGGTGAAGACCCGGCCAAGACTTGGGAAGCCCTGGATCATCTGGCCAATTCTGTCGAAAAAGCCGCCAAAGACGCCATCGCCGACGCCGCCGGAAAACAGGAGCAATTGGAAAAAGCCGAAGCTCTGGCAGAAGGCCTACAAGCTGGAATGATGGCTGGCAGCGACCAACTCGACGCTCAGACAATTACGGAAGCTATGCAAACGCTTTCGACAATGATGCAGGGGGCGATGAAAGACAACGAAGCTCTGGCCAGTCAGATTTCCAAAGAGACTCAGGAAGCGTTGAAAAACGGTTCGCTAAATCCCGAACAGTTGAAAGAACTCGCCAACGCGCTCGGCCAGTCAAAGCAAAAGCTCAATCAGCAAATGTCCAAGCTGAACCAATCAGGCATGAATCGCGGCAACATCAATCCGAACTCTTTGAAAGGCGGCGCTTCGGCAAACAAACGCGACAACTCCGGTTTGTCGAAATTCCTGAAAGACAACGCGCAAAAAATGTCTGTCTCCGACGCCGTCGGCCAATGGTGCAATGGCAACGGCGACAAAGATTGCCCGCCCGGTCAAAACTGTCCGGGAGGCAAAGGTGGCGTGGGGCGTGGTCGAGGCGATGCCGCGATGACTTGGACGGAAGGCTCTGACGAAAACGGCGCGAAGTTCAAAGAAAAAACCTTGCCGCCCGCAGCCGTCGCCGGATTACAAGACAGCCAACTGGTCGGCCTCAGTTCCGCCGCTCCTGAAGTGCAAAAAGGAAATCTGGCCGCTCACGGCGCGTTGAACAATTCAGCATCGGGCGGCGGTTCCGCTTACACTCAAACCGTTTTGCCGAAACACAAAGGCGCAGTCAAAAAATACTTTGAAAGGAAGTAGACAGAAGACAGTAGACAGTAGTCAGTAGCATTCTTGCTAAAGTTCAGGTTTTCATGGAAGGGGCTACTTTCTACTGTCGGTTTGAACAGTTTGACCAGATTTGAGTGGATAAAACTCTGCTAAAACTCGAACCTCAAGCTACTGTCTACTGTCTACTGTCTACTGTCTACTGTCTACTTTTATGCAAACCATTCTCCAATCCGAAGAAATCAATCCGGCAATCGAACTTGCCAATCGTGTTTTGTCGCAGCTTGACCGGATTTTGCTCGGTCGGCCTGAACTGCATCGGCTTGTCCTGACAGGCATTTTGAGTCGCGGCCACATCCTGCTGGAAGGTTTGCCCGGCGTAGGCAAAACCGCGCTGGTCAAAGCACTTGGCGATTTGTTGGGATTGCAGTTCAAACGAGTCCAATTCACGCCAGACCTGATGCCCAGCGACATTCTGGGTTCGCACATTTTGCAAGGCAGTGACGACGGTCGCCGAGCGATGGAGTTTCACGCCGGGCCGATTTTCACCAACCTGTTGCTGGCCGACGAAATCAATCGAGCTTCGCCAAAAACGCAGTCGGCTTTGCTGGAAGCGATGCAGGAACGGTCGGTGACATTGCTTGGAGCGACTCGGCAATTGCCTGATCCGTTTTTCGTGCTGGCTTCGCAAAACCCGATTGAATTGGAAGGAACCTACCCGCTGCCCGAAGCGCAATTGGATCGTTTCCTGTTCAAACTGAACGTCGGCGGTTCGGACGTGGAAACGCTGGATCAAATCATTTCCACGCGCCGACGCGGCGAAGCGCCTCAGCCGGAATTCATCGTTTCCGCCAACGAACTGGCGCAGTTGTTCGCAGTGATGGATCGTATCTATTTACCGAAACCCGTTTCGCGGTACGTTTCTCGCGTAGTCGCCGCCACGCACACCGATTCGCCCGAAGCCACTGACGACGTGAAAAACTACGTCGCTTACGGAGCTTCGCCACGCGCAGCGATTGCGATGGCCGAAGCCGCGCGAGCTTTCGCGTTGCTGGCCGGACGGCCTACGGTTGGATTTGAAGACGTCAAAGCCATTGCGTTGCCAGTGCTGAATCATCGGCTGGTGCTGAATTACAAAGCGAAGTTCGACGGCGTGAATGCTCAAACGCTGATTGCCCGATTGCTCGGCCAATTGGATGAAACAGGGATCAAGCTCCCGCGCGATGTGGAGATCGAAAAGTGATGAACAACTTAGCCATTCAAATTTCTTCCACGAAGCCACACGAAGAAAACACGAAGCACGATCATTGTCTTCGCCGCAAAGCGGCGGCTGAATTTAGCCGTGGGTTTCAACACACGGAATGCAATGAATTGATTCCCTCGTCGCGTCAGCGACGGCTGAATTCGAGCGTCGCTGACGCGACGCGAAATGCTGTCTGGCTTTTCCCGGCGTTGAAACGCCGGGCTAAACTCAGCCGTCGCTCTGCGACGAAGAACCCGCCAATAATCCGTCAACACATTGCATCCTCTTTTTTATGTCTGGCTTTTCTTTTCACACTAGCGTTGCCGATGCTAGCGATGGCGCAAGTTCCGAATTACGGCGACGTTTCGGTCAAAGTCCAAGCGAAAAGCCTTCCGGAAATCGGAGACGGATACGGGGAATTTCGCGCAACGATCACTAATCACTCGGCAACTCAATCGCACAAAGTCACAGTACAGGTTCCGCTTTATGGTTACAGATCGTCGTTTGAAATCAGGCAGGTTCGTCGAACTGTCGAACTCGCGCCTCAATCAACTGCCAGCCTTTCGCTTTTTTCGCCATCCTCTTCTTCAAATCAGGGCTATTCGGAAATCCTGATTGATGGCGTTAAACAAAATCCCGACCTGCAAATTGAAAGTGGAAACATCGGAACCACCAGCACTTCGGGAGAAGCCAGCACCTTGCTCAGCCAGCAGATTTTCAAAATCGGTTTTCTGAGCGCCGCCAACATCGAACAAGGTTGGGAAGATTCTTCCGGCGAATCTCTGGTAGAAACACAATCATTTGATGTTCCGGTTTCGGAATGGAGCCAGAACTGGATGTCATACGCTCGTTACGGCGGAGTGGCATTGACTGCCGAAGAACTCAACGCCGCTCCCGAAGCCGTTCGCTCGGCGTTGTTACGATACGTTGAACGCGGCGGAACTTTGATTGTTGCGGGCAACTGGCAACCGCCCGCACAATGGCAGGCGTGGCGCAGCGGCATCAAAGACAAAGAAGTAAAAGATGACGAAAGCAATCCAACAGCCATTCCAGCGCCGTCCGCAACTCCAGCGCCGCCTGCCGGCCAAACGCAGCCGCGCAAACCGCAAGCCGATTTGCTGAGTTATCACGTTGGATTTGGTCTGGTCATCATCACAGGTTCAACAAATCCGAACGATGTCGCGGTCAATCAATGGAAACAAATCAGGCTGGAGTTGTCGAATCATTCTTTGGTCAATAACGATTTCAACAACCTGGCCGAGGTCAATCAAGCCTTCAAGATCATTGAACAATTCGGAGTTCCGATTCGCGGATTGTTTCTCTTGATGTTGCTGTTTGTGATTGTCATTGGTCCTGTGAATTTGATCTGGTTGGCGAAAAAGAAACGCAAAATTTGGATGCTGTGGACAGTTCCGGCGATTTCGTTGCTGACCTGTTTGATCGTGGCGTTTTTTTCGTTGTTTGGCGAAGGCTGGAACGCGACGGCTCGGACAGACGCGCTGACGATTCTGGACGAAACCGCTCATCGGGCGACGACCATCGGCTGGACTGGTTTTTATTCGCCTATTGCTCCAAGCGAAGGTTTGCACTTTGGTTATGACACAGAGCTTGCGCCGCAACTGCCGCGTTACTGGGATTACCGAAGCCGCGCGTCTGAACGCACGATTGACTGGACAAACGATCAACATCTGGATTCCGGTTGGGTCGCAGCGCGTATCCCGGCGTTCTTTAAGCTGCGAAAAAACGAAGCTCGGCGCGAACGTCTGAACATTCGCCAATCCGGCGACGAAGCGACTTTGGTCAACGGCTTGGGCGCAGAAATCACTCAAGTCTGGTGGGCAGACGCGACTGGAAAAATTCATTCCGCCCAAAACATCGCGCCTGGAGCGCAAGCCAAACTTCAGGCAACCGAGTTGAAAGCTTTGGCCGCAACTTCTCGATTGCGCGAAATTTACAGCGGCGATTGGTTGAAAGAATTCCAAAGCCTGACCAACAAACCGCAGGAAGCATTGATGCCGAATTGTTATCTGGCCGTGCTCAATGGCGCTCCCTTTGTCGAAGAAGGTTTGAGCGGCGTCAAAAACCGAACGGCTCGCAACTTGGTTTACGGCGTAGGCGAGTTGGTACGGAACCGGGAGCGGTAGCGACGGGTTGACTCTAATTAAGAATTTCGAGGGCACCCCGTCGCTACCGCACCCGGTTCCGTACCGGGGAGTTGAATTATGAAAGTCGAAGTTTCCAATCTGAAAAAGTATTTCGGCCAAACCCGCGCTGTTGATGACGTGTCGTTTTCGTTCGCTTCGGGGCAAGTCGTAGGCTTCGTCGGCCCCAACGGCGCGGGCAAAACGACTACGATGCGGATACTGGCCACGCTGGATGAACCCACTGCTGGGCAGGCGTTCATTGATGGCGTGTCAGTGATTGAAGAGCCAGAGCTTGCTCGCAATCTGGTTGGCTATGTTCCCGATTCGTTGCCGACTCACAGAGACATTTCGGTTCACGAATACCTGGATTTTTTCGCGCGGGCGTATGGGTTGAAAAGCGTAAAGCGAAGGCAAACCGTTGACAGCGTGGAAGAGTTCACGAATTTGAGCGGTATCCGCGACAAGATGTTGGTCGCTTTGTCCAAAGGAATGAAGCAGCGCGTGACGCTGGCTCGCGCGTTGTTACACGATCCGCCTGTGCTGATTATGGACGAACCTGCGGCGGGACTTGATCCGCGAGCGCGCATCGAATTGCGCGAACTGCTGCGTGTGCTTTCGGGACAGGGCAAAGCGATTTTGATTTCTTCGCACATCCTGACGGAGCTTGCCGAAATCTGTCATGGCGCAGTCATCATCGAACACGGAAAAATCCTGATGGCGGGCGGCATAGGTGATTTGCTCAGCGACAGCGTTCCTCGCCGAACGGTGTTGATTCGCGTGTTGGGGCGGCAGGAAGAACTTCACAGGGAATTGTTGCAGACGCCTCACATCGAATCTGCCCGGCTCAACGGCGAAGAAGTCGCTGCGGAAGTCAGCGGAACCGACGAAGCCTGCGCCGAATTGCTGACCACTCTGATTGCGCGCGGTTATCGCGTCGTCGAATTCAAACAGCAGCGCGCCAATTTGGAAGAAATTTTCATGAATGTCACCAAAGGAGTTGTGCAATGACCGCCGAAGCCGAACTCAGCAACTCGACTCAATCCAAAGCTCGCTTTCTGACGCGGTTTGATGACTGGCTGAATCCGATAGTCGTCAAGGAATTGCGCCAGGCCGTTCAAAGCCGTTTCGTCATTACGGCTCTGCTGGTCTTGCTGGCGATTCAAATCGTCGCCGTCGCCATTTACCTGATTACCGCTACTGACATCAGCTTCAGTTACGACGCCGGACGAACAGTGTTCATGATTCTGTTCGGCATTATGCTGGCGATTGGCATGCTGTTTGTGCCGTTGTACAGCGGTGTCCGACTGGCGGCTGAACGGTCGGAAAGTAATTTGGACTTGTTATTCATCACGACCATCAAACCGCGCAGCATTATTTTCGGAAAGATGCTGGCCGCAGTTGTGCTGACCGTAATGATCTTCAGCGCGTGTTTGCCGTTTCTGACCTTCACATATTTTTTGCGTGGGATTGATCTGCCTTCGATGGCAGTCGTGCTGGCGATTGGGTTCGTGGCTGTCACGCTCAGCGCCTTGACCATGATCTTTGTCGCCTGCCTGCCGGTGGGACGAGCTTTCAAGTTCATTTTGGGATTGATTGCATTTGTTTTGCTGGTGATTGGTTACATCACCACGATGGCTTCGGCGGGTGGGATGCTGTGGGAAGGCATCGGCAGCAAAGTCGGCAGCGCGAATTTCTGGCAATGGGTTGGAATCATCGGGTTGAATTATGTTTTCCATCTTGGGTTGTTGCTGGTGTTGTCCATTGCGCTGATCAAACCCATTTCGGCGAACCGAGCCTTGCCGGTTCGGCTTTATCTGACTGTGATCTGGTTGATTGGTGGAATTGTCGCATTGCTGGGAAGTTGGGCGGAAGCTACGCACGATCCTGTAATTTACTGGCAAGCTTCTTTCAACGTGCTGTTCGCGTTTTCGATCTTCACCGCTGTCGGCGAACGGGACTGGCCGGGCGCTCGCGTGATGCGGACATTGCCGGAATCCGGTGGAAAACGCCTGCTCCACTTTTTCTTCACCAGCGGCTCAACCAACGGATTGGCCTGGACGGTGATGATGATTGTAGCGACGTATGACGTGTGCTGGATTTGGTGGAGGTTATTTCCGAACTTCAGCGATTTGGGCGAACTGGTTGGTTCGACTCGCTGGCTGACAGTGATGAACCTATATTTGTTTTGCTACGTGCTGACGGCTGCTTTTCTGAGGCGACACTTGCTAAAACGAATCGCCCCGAACCTGACCTGGTTGATTGCAATTGTCCTAACCGCCATCGGCAGCACGATTCCGATGCTGATCGGAATGCTGATGTTCATGAACGATCTGAATTGGTGGCGCGAAGATTACGGATTATGGTTGGTCGGCAACCCTTTCGTCTGGGATGTCGCCGCACACCGAAACCTGTATCTGAGCATCGGGTCGTTTTGGGCTGTGCTGGCGATTGCGTTCAATCTGCAATGGTTTCTCGAACGAATCAGAGGATTCCACGCGCAGTCATTGTCAGATAAAAATCAGTCCGAAAGGCTCGAATAAATTTGTTGACCGAAAAACTTCCAAGAGCCTAGAATCTTCGACGTTCGAGTCCAAAGTTTCTCCGCCCCCAATTCTTTTCAACAATTCGGCCACCCCTTTCAAGCATTCGGTAATCGCTATGCAAATGAATCTTTTTGTCTCCAGCTTTTCCCTCAAGACGTTTGTCTTTCTGGCCACTTTGGCCGTTGCACTGTTGACTGGCGGGCAATCCAACAGCCAGCCGCAATTATCCCAGCCTGTTATGTTGCCAGGGGACGCGACCGTTGGCGACGCCGCAGGCGGGCAAGGCTCGCAGCGGATTTCCAAAGGGGCAAATGGATATTTAGTTGTTTGGCAGGATGCCCGTGCTGATCTTAGAGGATCATATTATATTGAATATGATCTTTGGCCTTATTCAGAGCTTTTGGCTGCGAGGATGGATGTAAATGGCAATTTAATTGACTATACGCCTATCTCAATTACCCGTAATCGGACTTTCTACTTTAAGCCGGATGTCGTTTGGAACGGGCGCTACTGGTTGATTACCTGGCAAGAAAGAGTGTTTGATCAAAGCAATTGTCCATGGTGTTTTGCCATAAAGGGAGTGCGTGTTTCTGCTGAAGGGATTGTTGTTGACTCTGTACCGATACAAATTGGCCGGCCTTATGAAGATTTTTCAGTGACTGATTTGGAGTCTGATGGATCCAATTGGGTCGTGGCAAAACTGCCGCCAAATAGTTTGGATGGAGGGGTTGTGCAGGCGATTCGTATAAGCTCAGATGGTCAAGTGCTCGATTTCCAGGAGAGAACTGTTGCTCAAGTGCCAAATAATTTGAGAGCAGTTGGATTGGATATGGCTTTTGCGGGTGACGAGTATTTGGTTATTTGGGGGGAAGGACGTCGTACGCCGCTTAGTGGAGTCAGCGCTCACACATTGCAGGCACAGCGAATATCTTTATCACTTGAACCCATTGGAGAGCAGTTCAGCATTGGTCAATCAAAACAGGCGGAAAATTTGGTAGTAAAACCACGTGTTGCCTCAGATGGAACAGACTTTTTAGTGGTTTGGCTAAATGAAATGAGAGTTGTTTCTCACAATGGTCAAGTCATTTCTGAGCCTGTTTCTAATTGGGGATGGGCTAATCCGTTTGAGCTTTGTTGGGATGGAATGGAATATGTTGCTGCTGCATTAAATGTCACATTTGGCAATTTAGAATTGGTTTGTTACAGATTTAGTCGCACAGGAACATTACTCAGCATTTCAAATGGGATCAGTCTTACCAGAAATTACTTTCCTGAGGTTTCAATAACGCCACGCTTCGGCGGTGGGGCGCAGTTCGTTTGGAAGGCTGGAAAACCTGTACCGCGAATTGATGACCCTACACTTTCAATTTTCCTTGAATCGGAGATGAAGACTGCTGGTGTGCGGTCAGATGGAACGGTTAGCGTGGAATTTACCATACCCAAAAGCGCTCCGCGCCAAAGTGAACCAAGCGTGAGTGCCGGTGCTCATGGTTTTGTCGTCGTTTATCGAAGTCAGGTTCCCGGTAATACAAAAATTCTGCTACAGCGACTTGATGAAAATGGAGCGGCGCTTGACCTTGAGCCGATTGTTTTAGCTATAGCTTTCAAGAAAATGTTTTTCCTTGTTGACGGTTTCAGACGGTCAGCGACAGTTCGGTTGGCAAGCCGCACAGTGCCAGGATTTGTTGTGGGGCGTTCGCAAATTTGAGCATTGCTTGTTCGACCCGTGCGGTC
>JANRKX010000020.1:0-62334 GCA_033763255.1 Acidobacteriota bacterium
TCAACACCGCAATATACTGTCATTGGTGCCTCCTTTCGACTGTGCGTTTTTTTGTCACAGCGAGTGTAATACTCGCCGCACTAAGGAGGCACTGTTTTCATTACATCAGTGGTGAAGGCTTTGCGGAACCACCGGAACGGCGCGAGATTTAGTTTCCAACCCTGAAAGGGCGACAGACCAAGCCTCGTCCGACGCCCTTTCAGGGCTTGGAGGTCTTTTGCCATTATTTCCGGTGGTTACGCTGCGCTCACTACCGGCTAATATCCTCTGCGCCTCCGGCGCAAAGAAGAAAAATGTGGGTAATGACAAGGCTCTGAACCTGTCCTACCTCTGAATGGGTTGTTGCCGATCACCGTCGTCGAGTGATCTCAATCAACGTGCGGAAATTGTCACCGTTTGCATTAGTAACGATGATGGTTGCTGTTCCTTCTGCAATTCGATCAGAGATGATGCAATTCAGAATGTTTGGTGAAACATAAAGCAACCGGGCGGGCAGAGCATTGCCTCGACTATCAATCACTGTCACTGAGGTTCCAGACAGCGAATAGGCATCGTCGCCGAATGATGATTCAATTCCCGACGACAAATTGTCCCCGACGATTGAGAGCGCGTCTTGCTTTTGGCTGTTTTTCGTCAAGATCGCAATGAACGGTTTCGATTCCTGGCCTTCGACGGAAAAGTTGCCAATCAGCGGATTGGCTTCCACGTCAGCCATTTCGCGTCGAACCGGAAAGTCGCCAAAGTCGAATTGCAAGGCTAAGCCTTTGCGATTGGCAATTGGCACGAATTCGCAGGTCACCAATTCCTGCTCGCCGCGAGCAATCGTTTTGCCAACCGGCATTGCCAGGGCAATTCCGACGCGGCCACGGTCAGCCTGAGTCGAATTGATGTGCAGAACGGCATCGTTGGCATCGCGCCCGGCTTTGATGTTCAGCAATCGCCAGTGCGAAGCATTGAAGATCAAACTGAATCCAAGCGCGTTTTCGATTCCGCGCGCTTCGATTTCGATGGAGAGAGAAGTTGGGAATCGGTCGTCTGGAGTCGGGAGTCGGCGCGCCTTAACCTTTGGCGCGTTAAGAGTTAAGTCCGCCTGTAACAACCGGCCCCCGGCCACCGACCACGGACCACCATCTGCCAGCGAAGAACTTGTAGCCATTGTCGGCCCGCCTGCCGGAGTCGCCGGATCAAGCGCGGCGGCGTATCGCCCGGCTTGAGTCCAATCAATGATCGAAATTTTCCCATCGCCCAATCCGCTTCGCGGAGCGCAATCGGCACGTTGAAATTCGTTGCCGGGCGCGGGCGTATCAATTCCAGCAACGAACAATCCGACTTGTGTCCAATCTGTGATGGTAACGATTCCGTTGTTGTCGCCGTCGGGTCTGGGTTGAACGTCTGCTTCAAAGCCTTTGGTCAAATTGACGGCTCCGCCGGTGAAAGTCGTCGCCAGCGGATTGGCCGTGATGTCAGCGACTTCGCGCACGACTGGCTGATCTCCGAAGCCAAGATTGGTCGTTCCGAAATTGGCACTGGCGGCGACTGAAAAAGTCACGACGGCCATTTGCTGAACTCCCGCCGTGAATTTCTGGCTGGCAGGAAATGCCAGCGCCACGCCAAATCTACCTTGCGCGGCTTGACCGGCGTTGCTGTTGATTGTTGCGCCGGTCGCGCCGCTGCCCAGCATGACTTGCGGATTGCTGAGCACCGCCGCATCAAACGTCAGACTGAAGCCGATGGCGTTTTCATCGCCTTGCGAAACAATTTCGATGGGAATGTTGATCGTTCCGCCGACTGCGCCGCTGGCTGCGGCAACGCGAACGATTCGGGCTTGAGCGGCGACCGATTGGCTGCCGGTTGAAATGTGGTGAATAGCGACGCTGCCGAATACCACACAGCAGAGCAGGAAAACGAGATTACGGGGGGTCATGCGTTGTTCCTCCTGGGGAGAGTTCACAGTTGGCAGTTCACAGCCTGAGTCTCTGGAAATCGCCGTGAACTGCCAGCTTTCAATAACCGACTGATTGGCCATTGCGACGCCCGTCGCTGCCACCCAGTCGAACGCCGGTTTTGTCTTCAATCATCACGGCTTCGCAATCGCCCATGTTGCCGGGACGTTCAGCAAACTTGTGACCCATCGAGGTCAGTTTTTGCTGGGTATCGGGCGAAATGCCAAACGGTTCCCAGCGGATTTCGTCGGGCATCCATTGGTGATGGAATCGTGGCCAGTCAATCGCTTGCTGGATGTTCATGCCGTGATCCACGACGTTGATGATGGTTTGTGTGACAGTGTTGATGATCGTCGGTCCGCCGGGACTTCCCAACGCGAACCACAGCTTGCCGTCTTTCAAAACAATTGTCGGGGTCATCGAAGACAGAGGGCGTTTTCCGGCAGCGACGGCGTTGGCTTCGCTTTGGATCAAGCCGTACATATTGGCCTTGCCGGGTTCGGGCGCCAGATCGTCCATTTCGTTGTTGAGCAAAAAGCCTGCGCCTTCGACCGTCACGTGGCAGCCATAACTGCCGTTCAAGGTGTAAGTGTTCGTCACGACGTTGCCGTCCTTGTCCACCACCGTGAAGTGCGTGGTTTGTTCGGATTCAAAGCCAGCCGGGTTGCCGTGTTTGATTTCCTGCGAAGTCGAAGCGCGATTTGGATCAATCGTCATCGCCAGTTTGTCGGCATATCCGCGTGAAGTCAGTCCGGCGACCGGAACTTTGACAAAGTCAGGATCGCCCAGAAATTCGGCGCGATCGGCAAAGGCTCGGCGCATGGCTTCAACCATCAGGTGAATTGATTGCGACGAACCCGCACCCATTTTTTTCAGGTCGTAACGTTCCAGGATGTTCAGCATTTGCAGCATCGCAATTCCGCCAGACGACGGTGGAGGCATGGTGATGATTTCGTTGCCGCGATATTTGCCGCGCAAGGGAGCGCGTTCGACTGGTTTGTACTTTTTCAAATCCTCGCGCGTCATCCACAACTGACTCTTGGCGGTTTTGGCGTTCGCGCGTTTCATGCTGTCTTCGATCAAATGAGCAGTTTTACCTTCGTAAAATTCGCGCGGACCGTTTTTTATCATCCGCTCGAAGGTCGCCGCCAGTTCCGGCTGTTTGAAAATTTCGTCCGTTTCATAATGCTTGCCGCCGCGCAAAAAGATGCGGTTGGATTCGGCATTGCGCGACAAATTTTTGCTGCCATTTTTCAAACTGGTTTCCAATTGATACCAAACCGGGAAGCCGTCCGCCGCCAGTTTGCGTGCTGGTTCGGCCACGTCAGCCCATTTCAGGTTGCCGTATTTTTCGACTGCATAAGCCATTCCCGCCACGGTTCCGGGAACTCCGGCTGCCAGATGGCCGAAGGTGGAAGACTCTTTGATGTACTCGCCTTTTTCGTTCAGGTAAACGTTTCGATAAGCCGCCGCCGGAGCCGTTTCGCGGTAATCAATGGCCGTCGCCGTTCCGTCGGCTTTGCGAATGACCATAAACCCGCCGCCGCCCAAATTGCCTGCCTCCGGCCAAACGACGGCAAGAGCCAATCCAACTGCGACGGCTGCATCAATGGCATTGCCACCGCGTTTCAAAACATCCACGCCAACCTGCGAAGCGATCTGGCTGACCGAAGAAACCATTCCGTGTTTGCCGCGAACCGGCGGACGCGAAGCCGCTTCGGAAACTGGAGTCAATTCAACCGACGGAATCGGTTTGATGGATGGCGGCGCTACGATCAGTGAAAGCAGCAGCGTCAAACAAAGAAGCAAAGAGAAGGTTTTCCGGTTTTTCATAATGTCCTTTTCGTCTGGTCAGGATTGGAAGTGTCAGTGTTTGCCGTTGTGATTGTTGATGTGGCTTTCAACAACGTTGATCAAAATGTTCAGTCGGTCGTCAGTTTCAGATAGTTTTTTATCCGTTTGCTTTTGGGCTTTGCTGAGTTCGGCGATTGCCTTGAATGCATTTAGGCTTGCCTCTGTCAGTTGCTCCATCAATTCCTGATGTACTGTCTGAACTGCTTCAATCTCTTTCATTCGTTGTTCATGCGATTCTTTCATCCTATCCAGGTCAATCGAGAATTTCGCCTGTTGTTCAACGATGAAGTTCATCGCGTTTTCCATCTGTTCTTGAGTCATAAATTTCCTCCGGTTGAATTTCGGGGTGGCCGATTTGTGGCGCGGATTGTAGGGGCAGCCGCTGAGGCCGTCAATTTTTAGCCAAGCCTACTTTCCAGCTTCAGTTTTCAGATGGATAAAGCCGCAAGAAGAAACTTTCGATGCGGTCGGCGACATCGTTGCCGGTTTCGAGCATATCCAGAATTTGCGCGCGGCAATCTTCGGCGAATTCGCGGTCGCTGATGTTCATCACGCTGGGCAGAATGTTGTACGCGGCGCCGCGGATTGCCGTGACGGAAAGTTGCGCGCTCAGCGCCAAATCGGAAAAGCCGCCCGCGTTTCCCATTTCGTATAGATCGCTGAGGATGTCCAACACCTGCATGGCGCTCTCAGCAATTCGCAGCGGGATGGCGATGGCGTTTTTGGTCGCTTGTTCGATGGCCATAGTGCGAGCCAGTTTTTCGCCTTCGGATTCGCGCGACAGGTTTACGGCGTCCAAAACGCGCTCACGGCTTTCGACATCTTCTTTCAGCGCAAGCTGCAAATCCGCGCTGAGTTGTTCCAACCGTTCTAACATCACCGCGACTTCGTCTTCGACCGAAGGTTTATGGCTGGCGGTCATTTTGCCGACCATAATTGCCAGTTCAGTCGCCAGCATTCCGGCGTAAGCGGCGATGCTGCCGCTTTCAGGCGACAAACTTCTGGCGGCAATGGCGCTGGCCTGCGATTGTTCAACTGGTGTTTTTTCGACAAAGGTCGCGGTCATTTCGGCGGCGGTTTCAAGCGGTTCGAAATCTTCGATGGCGGCGTCGTCTTTCAAACCTGCGCCGATTTCAGGAAAACTTTCTGCCAACGCCGCGTGCAGCCGATTTTCCAGCACCAGATCGTCGCTGAAATTTTCCAGTTGCAGATAAAACTCGCTGCTGGCGTTCAGCGCGGATTGAGGAACCAAGCCGACGATTTCAGTTCCGGCAATGGCGACGCCGTAACGGTCGGCTTCGCGTTTGACCATATCGAAGGCGCGAAACACCGGCGTGGCTTCGTAATTCACCAGATTCATCGAAACCTGAACTCGACGACGGTTTTTCAATTGCATCGCCAGGGCTTTGACGTTTTGCAGCCCGCCGCTGCTGCCGCGAACGGCTTTGGCGATTTTCTTGGCGACGGTCAAATCTTCCGTAGCCAGATTGATATTGAAAGCAATCAGAGGGTTTCGCGCGCCGACGGCCATTGCTCCGGCGGTGGGATGAATCTGACGCGGGCCGAAATCCGGTTTACGGTCGGGGTGAAACAGAATTTCTTCGCGTATGGATTCAAACTCGCCGCGCCGCACGTTGGCCAGATCAATGCGGTCTGGCCGAGTTGCCGCTTGTTCGTACAGGTAAACCGGAATGTCGAGTTCATCGGCAATGCGCGCACCGGCTTTTCTGGCCAGTTCGACGCATTCTTCCATCGTCACGTTTTTGATCGGCACGAAAGGCAACACGTCCAGAGCGCCCATTCGCGGATGTTCGCCGTCGTGCTGATTCAAGTCAATCAATTCAATGGCCGTCGCAGCCGCGCGAATCGCCGCCAGCAAAACGCCTTCGGGTTCACCGGCAAAGGTGATGACCGAACGGTTGTGATCGGCATCCATCGTGCGGTCGAGCACCGCCACGCCGTCCACCGACGAAATAGCCGCCGCGATCAAGCCGATCTTTTGCGCGTCGCGGCCTTCGCTGAAATTGGGAATACACTCGACGATCTTTTTCATAAGTGATCGAGTCTGGGGAAGTCCAGGCAAGTCTTGATAAGTCTGGGGAAGTCTGAAGTTGTTGAACAAGGATGAGTATGCAACAGCCAGACTTACCCAGACTTTTCCAGACTTCCCAAGACTTGTTTACCTTTCGGTTTTGCTCGCGCCTGACGCCGTGGCTGGGACAAGCGTTTTCTTCAGATATTTTTCGTACCAGGCCAGATAGCGTTCGTACCGATCACGAGCGTAGCTGGGGCGTTGAATACCGTGATTTTCATTCGGGTAAATCACCAGTTGAGTTTCGACGCCCAAGCTTCTGAGAGCTTGATACATCTGTTCGCTGCCGGAAACCGGGACGTTGAAATCTTTTTCGCCGCACAAAAACAGCGTAGGCGTTTTGATGCGGTCGGCGTGCAAGAACGGGTAAGACAGTTTCTGGTACGTTTCCCACGATTTCGGATTCCACGGCGGGCCGATTTCGTTGTCGTACTGAGTGATGTAATGGTCAGTGCCGTAATACGACACTGTGAAAGCCGTGCCCGCTCCGCTGGTCGCCGCTTTGAACCGATTGTCGCTGGCGATCAGGTAATCGGTCAGGATGCCGCCGTAACTCCAACCGCCGACTCCCAGCCGGTCAGGATCGGCGACACCCATTTTGACGACGTGGTCTACGGCGGCGTGCAAATCTTCGACTTCGTAATGTCCCCAGTCGGCAAAAATCGCGCGCGAAAATTTCTGGCCGCGACCGGAACTGCCGCGATAGTTTACGTTCAGCACCGCGTAGCCATTTGCGGCGAACAACTGTCGCTCGAAACTGAAACTGTGTTGATCCTGACCATTCGGTCCACCGTGAATGCGGAGCAGCATCGGAACTTTCGTGCCTTTGACGTAACCAACCGGATAAGTCAGCAGGCTGTAAACTTCCGTTCCGTCTTTGCTTTTGCAGCCGATTTCTTCCGTCTGGCCGAGTTCCAATTCGGCAAATAGCGCGTCGTTCAGATGAGTCACTTGCCGCAAGCCGCCGTTTTCAAAAGCATAAATTTCGTTGTATTTGGCGTTGCCGCCAGACATGACAATCGAACGATTCGATTCGGTTGACCAACTGGAAAGAACAACCGGCGGATTCAACAAACGATCCACTTTGCCGTTGGCCAGCGTGACTTGCGCGGGATAAACCGAACGATTGTCCGTCACCGTGAAGCGAATGGTTTTGCCGTCGGCGGTAAAGCTGGGCGACGAAACTCCACGATCCAACGCTTCCACACTCGGCAATCGTTTTGGCGCGGCGCTGCCGTCAGAGGGAACAATCGCCAGATGGCTCATGTTGTAAGCGCCCCATTTCTTTTCGTCGTCTTCCAAAAAGGCGATCCATTTGCCGTCTGGACTCCATTCAAAGCGTCCGCGTCCGACTCGGTTGGCGGGTGTGCTCAGCAACTTTTCTGTCGCTCCGGCTTTGGCTTCAGCGACATAAAGCTGGCCGTCCGGTTCACGATCCGGGTCGGTGTTGTGATTGCTGTAAAACGCTAAACGCGAACCGTCCGGCGACCACGAAGGCGAAGCTTCGTCTGTTTTGGCAGCCGTCAGCCGGTCGAGCTTTTTGGTTTCAATGTCGAACAGGTAAATGTAGCTGTGCCGCCCCGAAGTCAGATACCCCGCGCCATCCTGTTTGAATTTGTAACGATCCAGCACGATGGGTTTCGGCGGTTTGGGTTTGCCGCCAGCTTCTGCGGCTGCCGCGTTGGCTTCGGCTTCGGGATCAGGATCGCCAATCACCAGCGCCAGCCGTTTGGAATCCGGCGACCATTCGTAACTTTGCAAACGACCTTTGACATCGGTCAGTTGAAAGGCTTCGCCGCCGCTGCGGTCTAACAGCCAGACTTGACTGCCTTTGGCCGGGCCTTTTCGAGAAGACGTGAACGACAGGTATTTCCCATCGGGAGAAAAGCGCGGCGACGATTCGCTTTCCTGGCCGGAAGTGATTTGGCGTTCGTTCTTGCCGTCGTATCCGACCATCCAGATGTGCGCAGAGCTTTTGTCTTCTTTGGCGTCAATCTGCGAAACGACGAAGGCGATGGTTTGGCCGTCGGGCGACAATTGCGGATCGCGGACTTCGCGCAAACGCGGGATGTCATCAAGTTTGATCGGGCGTTTTGTAGTTTGCGCGGGCAGAGAAATTGCCAACGCCAACAGGACAAACAGAATTTGGAAAAATCGAGTCTTGGGCATGACGTTCGTTTACCTCCTGAAAGGTCTGGGTTCACAACTTGGTTGATGATTAGATCACAGAGATGCGGCGGCTGATTGTAGGCGGACAGCCGCACTTCGGCAAAGGTTTTGATGCGGTACGGAGAGCGTGAGCGACCTGAGTTTTCTGCAAGTACGCTTTGAAGCAGGCTCAGGTCACTCATGCTCCTTGTGCTAAAAATTTTGGCTAATTGCTCAGCCGATACAGATGCGTCTGGCTGCGAACGAAAATCGAACCGGCGGACACCGCCATCGAAGCCAGCGTTTGGCCTTCCAATTGGTTTTGCGCCAGCGCCTTGAACTCTTTGCCCGGAGCGATGACTACGGATTCGCCTTCTTCGTTGAGAAAGTAGATTCGCCCGTCCGCATAAATCGGCGAAGCGGAATGTTCGCCCGGCAATCGAACTTGCCAATGTTGCGTTCCGGTTTTGGCGTCCACGCAAGTAGCAATGCCGTTGTCGTTGATGAAATACAGTTCTTCACCCACCAGCAACGGCGAAGGCGTTCGCGGAATGCCGCGTTTCAACGACCATGCGATGTGCGATTTGGTCACATCGCCTTTGCCGTCAACCTTGACCGCCAGCAGTGACGGTTCCTGAAAGCCGCTGCATATAAACACCATTCCGTTGCCGAACACAGGGCGAGGCACGTTGGAAAATCCTTCGCCGTAAGTGATGTGCCACAACTCTTTGCCTGTGCGCGGTTCGTATGCGATGGCTCGGAAAGCTCCGGGACTGATGACTTGATCGCCTGTTGG
Organism: Acidobacteriota bacterium; assembly: GCA_033763255.1. Lineage (GTDB taxonomy): Bacteria > Acidobacteriota > Blastocatellia > RBC074 > RBC074 > RBC074. The sequence goes on from JANRKX010000020.1 coordinate 8,834, forward strand.
CAAACGCAGAATCAGCGGAGTGGTGTAAGCCTGGTAACCTTGCCGATATTTTCGCCAACGGATTTTGCCGGTTTGTTTGTCCAGTGCCGCAACGTACTGCGAGGTCAGTCCGTCGCAACTGACGATCAAAAGGTCGTCATAAATCACCGGCGAACCGCCCGCTCCGTGCTGGCCGTTGTCGTAATCGAGCCTGGTTTTCCAAAGAATTTCGCCTGCTTGATTAATGCAAGCCGTTCCGTTCGCTCCGAAGTGCAGATAAATTTTGTCGCCTTCCAGCACGGGCGTCGGCGAAGCCAGAGAGTTTTTGGCATTCAATGCGCCGAGCGATTTCAATCGAAAAATTTCGACGTTGACCAGAACCGCGCCAGTTTTCAAATCCACGCTGACGGCACGCAACGATTTGCCTTCTTCCGTCGCGGTCGTCAGCCAGATGCGTTCGCCCAAAATCGCTGGCGAAGACCAGCCTTTGCCGGGAATCGCGGTTTTCCATTTGACGTTCTTGGTCTCGCTCCAGGTCAGGGGCAAGTTGCGTTCGCCGGAATGCCCTTGCCCAGTTGAGCCACGAAACTCCGGCCAATCCTGGCTCAACACAGTAAGCGAAAGAAAGAGTAGCAGTAGGATCTTCATTGTGTATCCAATGTTACAGCGGAGTTACAGCGGAAAGCCTTTTCGCCACGCGGGCAAATCCGCTTCCGGCAGAGAAAGTTGACGGAAAAGACAGCGAGCGGAACTGTCGGTTGGCCGTTGATTCCGCTGTATTAGATCGGCTTTCATTGGTGAGTATGGATTATCCGGCACTATTGGACTGTAAATGTGGGACAATTTTCCAAATTGTCCCACACACCAAAGTGAAAACCGATCTAGGCCAACGCTACCAACGCCTTCAGCAAAGCCGCGCCTAACGGCGTGATCTGGAAGGCGACGAGTTCCGAAATTGTCCCTTTGCCTAACGGCTTTTTCTCGTAACGACAAGTCAGCGCGCCGATTCTTCACTGAACGGAATTGGGTTATTGATGTGCTGTGCAGGCAACGCTAACAAACTATCTGTGTGAGAGCAATGCAGGCATTGGCAATGGCGTTATTTGACTATAGGGCAAAAACCGTTAATTAACTTCGCATCAATAGTTTAGCGATGGAATGTTGCCTCTGTCCCGTCCCCGCGTAGTCCTGAACCTATCCTCTTTGTATGCAACGGCGAGCGGATTTTGCTCGATTTTTTGTCCTGTGGAGAGGCTCAAAGATTGGAACCGGTCAGCGAATTCACAGCCTGCAAAATTCCTCGTAGATTCTGAAAATCCTGCTTCACACTTTGGGTTCGATTGAGCGAAGCGTTGTCCAGGATTGACCAACTTCTGTCTTTGCTGCATCATCCGCGCCGTTTTCCCAACGCTCAAAAACGTATGATTCCCATTTCCCCGAACTCGATTTCCTTGCGTCCGGCGCAAGCCGACGACGAAGCTTTTTTGTTCCAGCTTTACCGCGACGCGCGCGCGGAAGAAATGGCTGCCTGGGGGTGGAACGATGCTCAACAGCAAGCTTTTTTGAGCATGCAATTTCGCGCTAGAAACCTATCGTATTCTGCTTACCCAAAAACCGAACATTCGATCATCTTGAACGCAGATCAGCCGATTGGCCGAATGCTGATTTCCAGAAAAGATGATGAAATTCGATTGGTGGACATTGCTTTGTTGGCTGAAGCTCGCGGGCAGGGAATTGGCGCTAAGTTGATTGCCGGGTTGTTTGAAGCCGCTGCCGAAGAAAACAAGCCCGTGCGTTTGCACGTCGAAAAATTCAATCCGGCGTTTCGGCTTTACCAGCGGTTGGGGTTTCAAATTATCGAAGACACAGGCGCGCAATTCTTGATGGAATGGCGCGGCTAATCGTTTTTACCAGGAGACACCGAATGCTCGACACTTTGCATTACGAAGACTTTCTTCCACACATCGGCACGAAGTTCAAAGCGCCAATCACTGAAAACCTGACAGTTGAGTTTGAACTGACTAGCGTCGAAAACAAACCGCCTTCGCCACAACAGGAGCAATTCATTTTGAATTTCCGCCTGCCCAAATCTTATCCAGTTCGTCACGTGCAGTTTATGTTCACGCTGCAACATGAACAGCTTGGCAGCGGACAGATGTTCCTGGTTCCAACTGAGCAAAACGCCGACAGTGTGACCTACGAAGCCGTGTTCAATCGTCCCATCGAAGCCTGACCAATGAACGAAATCATCATTACTCCAAACGTAAAACTCCGCCCAGTGACGCCCGAAGACGAGAGCTTTCTGATTTCTGTCTATGGCGCTTCGCGCGAACAGGAACTGGCGATGGTTCCGTGGACGGAAGAACAGCGACACGCTTTCGTCAAGTTTCAATACCTGGCCCAGTTGAATTATTACCAGACCGAATTTCCGGAGTCGGAGCATTTCATAGTTTTGGCCGAAGGCGAACCTGTGGGCCGGCTGTTCCTGGATCGGCGCGACGCTCAAATTCGGATTTTGGATATCACAATTCTGACTCGCCACCGAGGTAAAGGATTTGGCGTGCCGGTCATTCGCTACGTAATGGACGAAGCCTTAACCGTTGGAAAATCTGTCGGCATCAATCTGGACTTATTCAGCACTTCGCAACGAACGTTTGAGCAACTGGGCTTCAAGCCAACAGAAAAGACCGACAGCCACACGCTTTACGTTTGGCAAGCAAATGAGCAGCATTGACCATTCCAAACGGCATCTTGTTTATCGCCAATCGAGCGGCTAAAATTCGCAATCAATTAACAACAACGCTGTTAAACATCGAAACCGTCAAGCGAGATCACAGAGCAAATTTGGGATCGAAGAAACTTTACTCACGCCCTGCTCGCACATTCTCCTGCTCGCAAACGATGGAATAACTTTGGAGACACCAAAAACTTAATGGACAATCAGAAGCTGGCAATCAACATTGAAGATGAAATGCGGCGTAGCTATTTGGATTACGCCATGTCTGTCATCATTGGGCGAGCTTTGCCCGATGTGCGTGATGGGTTGAAACCGGTGCATCGCCGGATTTTGTACTCGATGAATGAAAAAGGCCTGGTTCCCGGCAAGCCTTACAAGAAATCGGCCAACGTGGTCGGAGACGTGCTCGGCGGTTATCATCCGCACGGAGATTCGGCGGTTTATGATTCGATGGTGCGTATGGCGCAGGACTTTTCGCTGCGCTATCCGTTGATTGACGGGCAAGGGAATTGGGGCAGCATTGATGGCGACAGCGCGGCAGCTTACCGCTACACCGAAGCCAGACTGGAACGCATCGCCACTGAGATGCTGGCCGACATTGAAAAGGAAACCGTCAAGTTCGTTCCTAACTACGACGAATCGCGGCAGGAACCGACCGTGCTGCCGACGCGAATTCCGAACCTGCTCATTAATGGTTCTGACGGCATTGCGGTCGGGATGGCGACGAAGATTCCGCCGCACAATCTGAATGAAATCATCGAAGCGACGATTCAATTGCTTCAACATCCCAAAACCACTGTCGCCGAATTGATGAAGATCGTGCCGGGACCGGATTTCCCGACTGGCGGGTTCATTTATGGCCGCGAAGGCATCAAGCAGGCTTACGAAACCGGGCGCGGTGTTATGCAGCTTCGGGCGCGAGCGGCGATTGATCGCATCGGACGAGGCGCACAGGAACGCGACGCCATCGTCATCACCGAAATTCCGTTCCAGGTCAACAAATCCAAGTTAATCGAACAGATTGCCGATCTGGTCAATGAAAAGCGCGTCGAAGGCATCAGCGAAATCCGCGACGAAAGCGACCGCGAATCCACAGCTCAGAAAAAAGTTCGCATCGTCATCGAACTCAAGCGCGACGCCATTCCGCAAATCATTCTGAATAAGCTGTACAAGCTGACGCAGATGCAGATTTCCTTCGGCGTCATCAACCTTTCCATCGTCAACGGCCAGCCGAAGGTTCTGACACTGGTCGAAACGCTCAGCGAATTCATCGCCTTCCGCCGCGAAGTCGTGCGCAACCGCACAATGTACGAACTGAAAAAAGCCAGGTTGCGCGCGCACATCTTGGAAGGTTTGATGAAGGCGATTGACATCATTGACGAGATCATCAAACACATTCGCGGATCGAAATCCGCCGAGGACGCCAAAGGCGGTTTGATCTCCAAGTTCAAGTTCAGCGACATACAGGCGCAGGCGATTCTGGACATGCAGCTTCGTCGGTTGGCCGCGCTGGAGCGCCAAAAGCTGATTGACGAATATGAAGAACTCATCAAGTTGATCGCCGAATTGGAAGAAATTCTGAACAGCGAAACGGCTTTGCGCCGCGTCATCATCAAAGAGATGCGCGAAGTGCAAAAGGCTTATGCCGACCCACGCCGGACTCAGATCATTGACAGCGGAATCGAACTGACGTTGGAAGATTTGATCGCCGACGAAGACGTGGTCATCACTTTGACGCATTCGGGATACGTCAAACGGACTGCGCTGACGACTTACAAATCGCAGCGGCGAGGCGGAACCGGACGCAAAGGAATGAGCACCAAAGCCGAAGACGTGGTGTCGCATTTGTTCATTGCTTCGACGCACAGCTACCTGATGGTTTTTACGACTCAGGGGCAGGTTTACAAGCTGAAAGTTCACGAGATTCCGGATTCGCAGGCCGCCGGTCGCGGCAAGGCGATGGTTAATCTGATCAACTTGCCCACGACTGAAAAAATCGCCGGAGTCATTCCCGTACGCGAATTCGCTCAAGGGCAGTTTGCCGTGATGGTCACGCGCAAAGGCGTCATCAAAAAGACTGAGCTTTCCGAATTTGCCAACATCCGCTCCAACGGCATCATCGCCATCGGTGTGGACGAAGGCGACGAACTGATTTCCGTCGAATTGACTGATGGCCAAAAGAAAATCTTTCTGGCTACGCACGAAGGCCAGGCGATTTGCTTTGAAGAAGACGAAGTACGCGATATGGGCAGACAGGCGCGCGGGGTGCGCGGCATCACGTTGCGTGACGACGATTATGTCGTCGGCGTCGTTGCTGTCAGCGGAGACCAGCAAATGCTCAGCGTGACTGAAAACGGTTTCGGCAAACAAACCCGAATAAGCGAATACCGCGTTACAGGGCGCGGCGGCAAAGGCGTCATCAACCTTAAAGTTACCGAGAAGACCGGCAAAGTCGTTTCGGTTTTGCCCGTTACCAAAGACAGCGAAATCCTGATTATCACTTTGCAAGGCAAACTGATTCGGCTGGAAGCTGAGAAGATTCGCGCCACCGGTCGCAGCGCGCAGGGCGTCAAACTCATTGACGCTTCAGGCGACGACACGGTCGCTGGCGCATCGCTGGTCGAACAGCAAAGCGGTGAGGTGGACGAGTAAAAATCAAAAGGCAAAAAGCGAATATCAAAAATCAAAAGTTGACTCGCAGCAGAAATTTCATGGTTTTCAATGTGTTACAGGTTGGGAAAGCGTCTAAAGTCGTGACCTTTTGCCTTTTGCTTTTTGCTTTTTGCCTTTTGATTTTCCCGGCGGGTTGTTCGCGGAAAGCTCAGTTGGAAAACGCGCAATCGGCTTGGGACGGCGGCGATTACGCCGGAGCCGCAGAACGATACGAAGAATTTCTGAAGCAAAACCCGCAAGGCGACAAAGCTGCATTTGCCAGATTGCAGGCAGCGACGATTTGTCGTCGGGATTTGAAACAATACGATCGCGCGATTCAGCATTACCTGCACTTCATCGAAGATTTTTCAAAATCGCCTGACTTGTATCAGGCTCGACTGAATCTGGCGGAGTGTTACACTGCGACGCAGAAGTTACGGGAAGCGATCAGTGAATACGAAAGCGCATTGCCTGCGGCAACGGAAACCAAAGAAAAGCGTCGTATTCGACTGAAAATCGCCGATTTGTATTACGACCTGAAAGACCTGGGGCAGGCGATGGCCGAATACAAGAAAGTCACCGACGATGCCGCCTACGACGAATTGTGCGAGAAAGCTTATCTGCAAATCGGTGGAATTCATCTGTTGCGGGATGAATTTGACGAAGCGATTCCGTCGTATCAGGCTGTGGTTCAGTACACGCAAGACCCGCCGCTTCGGCGAACGGCGCGTATTCGGCTGGCGGATTGTTACGAACGCACCTTCGCTTACGATCAGGCGATTCAGATTTTGAAAGAAACTGAAGTTGATCCGGCGTCGCCTGATTACATTCCGCAACGCATAGCTTCGATTCAGGAACAGCAGCGGCAACGTAACATCTCTCCGCAATCAACTTTGCACTGGAAAAAGAAGTAATCAATACATCCCAAGAGGAGTTTTTATGCCAATTTTTAATAACCGTGGCCCGTCCAAAAAACGCCATTCCGGTTCCGGTTCCGGCTCAGGATCGGGATCAGGTTCAGGCAGGTCAGGTGGCAGACCCGGCGGTGGAAGCAGCAGTGGTGGCGGTGGAGGCAGGTCTGGCGGCAGCCGGTTTGGCGGTGGCAGACCCGGCGGCAAGCCGGGCGGGAAACCTTTCGGAAAACCGTTCGGAAAAAAGAAATCGGTCAAAAAGAAAAAGGTATCCAAGAAGAAAATTGTCAAAAAACCAATTTTCCCGAACATCGAAAATACCGGGATGGAAGGTTGGTACTTCAAGGAATTGATCGAAACTGAGCAGTTGGTCGCTGTGAAGCTAAAAGACGGTGATTTGGTGGAAGGATACGTTCGTTACTACGACAAAGACACAATCAGCATTGGCCCGGCAGACGGCAGCGCGAAAATGTTCCTTCGCAAAGACGGGATCAATTATCTGTACGAAGTTGACGACGACCGTGAAGAACACGACAGCGACAAGAACTGAGTTTCTTCAGTCTGTGGAATAAATTGAGCTGACCGGCGGATTATCCAACGCGGAGAAACGTGTCTTATGATTGTTGCGCAATGGATGGTCAATCTGGCAATGGCTTATGCCGCCTTGGGCGTTGCATTTGCCGTTGCCTTTGTTTTTTACGGCGTCGGAAAAATTGATCCGGCGGCTAAAGACGCGCCGTTGACGTTTCGGCTGCTGATCTTTCCCGGAGTCGCTGCGTTGTGGCCGCTGTTGCTGAAACGATGGCTAAACGGCCAAACGCTGCCGCCTGTCGAACAAAACGCTCACCGAAATTCTGCCAATTCCGTAAAGGAGGCGAAGTCGTGATTCGTCATCTTCGCCGCCAACATCGAACGGTTATCGTCTTGCTGACGATCTTGCTGGCAATTGTGTTCATTGCTGGAATGATCGTTCGCAAACCTGCGCCGGTAAATCCGCAGCTTCCCAACTCTCTGTTGCCAGCTTCAACTGGAGGCCAACGATGAGCCAGGCGTACACTTCAGTCGGTTGGAACCGCCAAAAGAAACTTTATGATCTCGTTATATTGGCAGGAGTCTTGGTTTATCTGGCGCTGTTTGTCGGCATCGGCGCAATCGTTCACCCGAACGCGACGGTTGAAACTCTGCTGATTCGTGGCTTTGGCACAGGCGCATTGCTGATGCTGCACATAATTTTAAGTATTGGGCCTTTGTGCCGATTAGCACCGCGGCTGCTGCCATTGCTGTATAACCGCCGCCATTTTGGTGTGACGATGTTTTTGATGGCGCTGGCTCACGGAGCCTTTTCGCTGATTCAATTTCACGCGCTGGGCGATTTGAATCCGCTTGTCAGCGTTCTGGTCAGCAACACTCGCTACGACAGCCTGAGCAATTTTCCATTCCAACTACTGGGATTGATCGCGCTGCTGATACTGTTTTTGATGGCGGCAACGAGCCACGATTTCTGGTTGGCAAATCTGACTGCGCCAGTTTGGAAACGTCTGCACATGCTGGTGTATCTCGCTTATGGTTTGATCGTCACTCACGTCGTGCTTGGAGTCTTGCAGGCTGAAACAAATCCACTATTAGTCACGGTTTTAGGGACAGGAATGGTTGTCGTGTTGGGGCTGCATTTGATTGCCGGTTGGCAGGAAAGAAAGCTTGATGGAACGGCTGACCTGCCGATTTCCGCCAATGGATTTGTGGATGTTTGCGGCGTCGAAGACATTGAAGCCAACTGCGCGAAGGTCTTTACGCTGGCCGGAGAGCGAGTCGCCGTTTTCAAATACGATGGCAAAGTGTCTGCACTTTCGAATGTCTGCCAGCATCAAAACGGCCCGCTCGGCGAAGGGCGAATCATTGATGGCTGCGTCACTTGTCCTTGGCACGGTTATCAGTACTTGCCGGATTCGGGAGCTTCACCGCCGCCTTTTGCCGAAAAAGTTCCAACCTTCAACGTCAAAGTGGTCAATGGCCGTGTGTTGATTGATCCGAAGCCGAATGCTCCTGGCACGCGAATCGAACCGGCGAAAATCTGAGCAAAGCGAGTTATGCCAAACAATCACGAATTTTATGTCGGCTATTTGCCGAAAGCTCCAAGTGGAATTGCAGCGCTGGCCAAACGTTCTGTGATTGGTTTGGTGCTGTTGACGATGGCTGTGGCTTTGGTGTTGGTCTTTGGTCAGCAGCGATTCGCCGTCAGTTTTTTCGAGTTTGGCAAAGTTCAAGAGTTTCAAGGCGTTGTTCGGGAGTGGCCAATTCCGCTGCTGATTTCCGGTTCAACGGGTAAGGCGTTGGTTGCTGAAGGAAAACACGGCGCAAGTTCTTTGGTTGCAGGTATGGAAGGACACTCAGTCAAGTTGAGCGGCACGCTGATTTATCGTGACGGTCTGGAAATGATCGAAGTCATTGAAGGCTCTGTTCAATTTTTAGGTAAAGCCGACAGAGAAGTTTCGACAATCGAAGACTTGGGAACTCATTCGTTGGCTGGCGAAATCGTGGATAGCAAATGCTATCTGGGAGTGATGAATCCCGGCCACACAAAACCACATCGGGAATGCGCTTCGCTCTGCATCCGCGGAGGAGTTCCGCCGATGTTTGTCGTCCGCGATGCCGCCAATCGCAGTGTGAATCTCTGGCTGGTTTCGGAAACAGGCGAGCCGGTAAATCAACAGGTGCTGGATTTCGTCGCCGAACCTTTAGAAATCACCGGACAAGTTTCGCGCATTGGCGATCAGTTGTACTTCAGGGCGGCTCCGGCAACCTACAAACGCCTGCCTTGAAGCAATAGCCGCAAATTCGCAAGCCCAGAGTCTTGACAGCTTTGCGAGCCGTTTGCTATTTTCCCCGCTCGTTAAAGTTCATTTGGCAATAAGTTACAGGCTCTTAGCTCAGGGGTAGAGCACTACCTTGACACGGTAGGGGTCAGCGGTTCAAATCCGCTAGAGCCTATGATTTTTCAGTTTGGCACACGCCAACAAAGTTCAACGTCAGCTCCATAAGAGTTGCCACGATTATGCAAAAACGATTTACCAATCGAACTAAGTAGCTGCGATGAGTGAAGCGCCACCCGGCGTGTTCGTCGCAGCGATTTTGCATTGGCAACCGCTGACGTAGGACCTTACCTAAAGCAATTATCCGGTTTCTATACCTAACCTGGGCTGTAAAGCTTTTGGGATTGTCCGTATCAGTGAATTATCAAGTTTGAAATCCGTGACCTTGAGTGACGGATTTCAGGCGGCAGAAATCCCATCTGTCTTGCCTTACGTTAAGGTTACAGCAGTGAGCGAAATAAATAATCAATCCAATTTGAAATCTACAGTTGATGTGTCTGACGCCATGTCGGCATTCGATCTCTTGAAACAACAAGACCGCGAAAGCGCCAAGAAAGCGATTGCCGCTCGCCTGTTTCGAGACGGTGCGCAAATGGAAGAGCCGGTTGATCTGAGTTATCAGCCGAAACCAGGCGAGCGCGTTGAAGCCGTCACGCCGGAATCGCCTGAAGCTTTGGAAGTGTATCGCCATTCGACAGCGCATTTGCTGGCGGCGGCGGTTTTGGATTTGTATCCAAACACGAAGCTTGGCATTGGGCCGGCGCTGGGCGACGACCCGAAAGGCGGTTTCTTTTACGATTTTGTTCGTGCCGATGACGGACGCTTTACTCCCGAAGATTTGCCGAAGATAGAAAAGCGCATGAAGGATTTGATCAAGCGCAATCTGGAATATCGGCGAGTCGAAATGCCCAAAGCCGAAGCCGAAAAGAAATTTGCCGAACTTGGCGAACCGCTGAAATGCGAATTGATTGAAGAAAAAGCTGGCGCGACAGTTAGCTGTTACACCATTGAAGGAACGCCGTTCATTGATTTTTGTCTTGGCCCACACATTCCTTCAACGGGCAAAATCAAGGCGATCAAGCTGCTTTCGATTGCAGGCGCTCATTGGAAAGGCGACGAAAAGCGCGAGCAGATGCAGCGCATTTATGGAACGTCGTTTTTTTCGCAGGAAGAACTTGACGCCTGGATCAAACAAAAAGAAGAAGCTGAAAAGCGTGACCATCGCCGATTGGGGACGGAACTTGATTTGTTCAGCTTCAGCGAAGCGATTGGGCCAGGCTTGGTTTTGTGGCATCCGAACGGCGCTCTGATTCGCAAAGTCATCGAACAATTCCTGAACGACAAGCTTTACCAGGTCGGTTACAGTTTCGTGAACACTCCGCATGTTACTCAGTCGGAGTTGTTCAGAGTTTCCGGCCACCTGGAGCACTATCAGGAAGGCTTGTATCCGGCAATGCACACGGGCGACAAAGGCGAGAAAGAAGATGTTGAGTATCGGATGAAGCCGATGAACTGCCCGTTCCACATTCAGATTTTCAAGGCTCGCCAGCGCTCTTATCGTGATCTGCCGCAGCGTTACGCCGAATATGGAATGGTTTATCGGTACGAGCGTTCGGGCGTGACGCATGGCTTGATGCGCGCTCGTGGTTTTACGCAAGACGATGCTCACCTGTTTTGCACGCCGGAACAGTTGAAAGACGAAGTCATCGGTTGTCTTGATCTGGTGGATTTCATCTTCAAGGCATTCGGATTTGAGTACAAAGCTGAACTTTCGGTACGTCACGCGACAGATCACGAAAAGTATCTTGGCTCGGATGAAGTCTGGACACTGGCAGAAAAAGCTTTGACCGATGCGCTTAATGAGTACGGTTTACCGTATGTGCGAATGGAAGACGAAGCCGCGTTTTACGGCCCGAAGATTGATTTCAAGGTGGTAGACGCGATCAAACGCACGTGGCAGCTTTCGACGATTCAGGTGGATTTCAATTTGCCGCAACGTTTCGGCATCGAATTCATCGGATCGGACAATAAACCGCACCAACCGATCATGGTGCATCGCGCGATTTTGGGTTCGTTCGAGCGCTTCTTTGGAATTTTGATTGAGCATTACGCCGGAGCGTTTCCGGTTTGGCTGGCTCCGACGCAAGCCATCGTGTTGCCCATTTCGGATCGGTTCAATGAGAAAGCCATCGAAGTTGAGCGCGAATTGTTGGCGGCGGGGCATCGCGTTCAAGCTGATCTTCGCAGTGAAAAAATCGGGGCGAAGATTCGAGACGCTCAATTGAAGAAGATTCCTTTTATGCTGGTGCTCGGCGAACGTGAAGCCGAAGCCGGTCTGGTTGCTGTACGCGACCGGGTTAAAGGCGATACTGGTGCTGTGCCGGTCGCCGAATTCAGCGCGCTGTTGAGTGGACTTGTCGGTTCGCGCGCTTTGCACACTTAAACGATTGCCGATGGCAGGTTGCGGATTCGCAAGGTTTTCGGTCATAGACGACTGAAACTTTGTTGGCATCCCAAGTCCGCAACCTGCCATCGGCGATCAGCAAATTTTGGAGGTGTTTTTATTAGCAACGGTTATCAAGGCGGTGGTTTCAGAGGACGGCGCGACAATCGTGTCCCGTCCGTGCGCGTCAACGAACGCATTCGCACGAAAGAAGTGCGCGTGATTGATGAAGAAGGACAACAGCTCGGCATTATGACGCCACAGGAAGCTGTCAAACTGGCGCGTTCTCGTGGTTACGATCTGGTCGAAGTCGCGCCGCAGGCTCAACCGCCGGTCTGCCGCGTCGTGGATTTCGGCAAATACCAATACGAACAGAAAAAACGCGCTCACGAAGCGAAAAAGAAGCAGGTTGTCATTGAGGTGAAAGAAATCAAGTTTCGCCCGGCGACCGACGAACACGATTACAACTTCAAGATGAAACACGCCAGAGAAATTCTGGCTGACGGCAACAAGGTCAAAGCGACCGTCCGATTCCGTGGGCGCGAAATCACGCACAAGGAACTCGGACAAAAGTTGCTGGAACGGTTGGAACAGGATTTGGCCGAAAACGGCGTCCCGGAAAACCGGCCTCGTCTGGAAGGTATGCAATTTATTGTCATCTTCGGACCGAAGAAATCATAACGGAGGAATTATGCCTAAACTCAAAACTCACAAGGGAGCGGCCAAGCGTTTTCGCACTACCGCCACCGGCAAAATCAAACGTGGTCATTCGCACGCGCGTCACATCCTGACCAAAAAGACCACCAAGCGGAAACGCATGCTGGATATTGACGTGCTGGTTTCAGAAAGCGATCAGGCGCGCGTCGAGGCGATGCTGCCTTACGGCAGAAAGTAATTTTTGATTCTCAATTTTGAATTTTGAATTCTGCGACGACAGTTTTCATCACACCGTAATTCAAAATTCATCATTCAACATTCATCATTTTAGTAAGGAGGGCTTATGCCTCGAGCAAAACGTGGACCAAAGCGCGTAGAGAAGCGCAAGAAGCTGGAGAAACTGTCAAAAGGTTATCGTGGGACGAAAAGCAAACTGTATCGTTCGATGAAAGAATCAGTGCAGCGTGCGCTGAAATTCGCTTACGTTGGCCGCAAGATCAAAAAACGCGATTATCGTTCGTTGTGGATCATCCGCATCGGCGCCGCTGCGCGCCAGCACGGATTGAACTACAGCCAGTTTATGCACGGATTGACGCTGGCTGAAATCGAACTTGATCGCAAAGCTCTGGCCGATCTGGCTGTCAACCAGCCTGAAGCCTTTGCCGAGTTGGCAAATTCGGTGAAGAAGGCTTTGGATTCAGCCGGGAAGCTGAAACCTGTTGCGGCTTAAACCTGCGCGGAACCAAGTTGATTGCCAGTGTCTGGCTGGCCAGCGAAACCAAAGACCCAAGACCGGATGCCCTGAAAGCTTCCAACTGTCTTGGGTCTTTGCTTGAGGAATGGTGGGCGGTCGCCAGTAATTGATCGTCGGCGGAATCAAATGAGTTCTACCGACCATCAACCATCAACCACCAACTACCGACTTATGTCAGATCGGATTACACAACTAAGAACAGATTTTGAGCGTGAGCTTTCCGCCGCGACTGCCGAAGCCGATGCGACTGCATTACGCGATCGTTGGGTCGGACGCAAAGGTGGCTTGCTGACCGCCGAGATGAAAACGCTTGGCAAGCTTTCGCCCGAAGAACGCAAAACCACCGGAGCCGAACTCAACGAATTGAAGAATAATGTTGAGTCGGCGATTGAAGCCTTGCTGAGCGAGTTCGCCGCCAAACGCGAAGCCGAGCAGTTGGCCAAAGAACGAATTGACGTGACTTTGCCCGGTCGCCGCGTTCAAGCCGGCCACCTGCATCCGATCACCTTGCTGCGGCAAAAGATCGAAGACATCTTCGTTTCGATGGGCTACGAAATCGAAGATGGCCCGGAAATCGAAACGCATTTCTACAACTTCGAAGCTTTGAACATCCCGGAAAATCATCCGGCGCGCAGCCCGCAAGACACGTTTTATCTGGCTGGTGAACGAACCACAGAACTTGCGCTGCGGTCGCAAACTTCGACGATGCAGATTCATGCGATGCAAAAGCGCACACCGCCTTTGCGTGTTGCCGCGCCCGGCAGAGTCTTTCGCCGAGACACGCCCGATGCCACGCACAACCCTATGTTTTATCAGGTCGAAGGACTGTTGATTGATCGCGGCATCACGCTCGGCGATTTGAAAGGCACTGTCGAAGAATTCGTTCGTCGGTTGTTTGGCCCAGACACCAAAACACGCTTCCGCCCGTCGTATTTTCCGTTTGTCGAACCGGGAGCCGAAATTGATTACACCTGTTTCAAATGCGGTGGCAGCGGATGCCGTGTGTGCAAAGGTTCCGGCTGGATCGAAATGGGCGGTTCGGGCATGGTGCATCCCAACGTCCTGCGCGTCGTAGGTATTGATCCCGAAGAATTTACCGGCTTTGCGTTCGGGCTTGGGCTGGATCGGCTGTGCGCCTTGATGTACGGGTTGGATGACATCCGGTTGTTGTACGAAAACGATGTTCGCTTCCTGGAGCAGTTCAGATAACGATGAAACGCAAGGTTTCGGAATTCGCTTACGGGTTTGTCCTAACGCACGAACTGGTGCGCGGTTACGGTTTTTGGCCGACGGATATTCCTTTGCCCGGAACCGAAAAGAAGCGCAAGAAAGCGAATGCGGAAGACGAACAGAAAGCGATCCCGCGTGGTTATCCGCTTTTTCTTCAGTTCAAAGCCAGCGAATACATGAAGCGCAAGAACGCTGGCGAATCGAAGCTGGTCGGTTTGCCGTACTTTCGTTTTCCGATTTACCGCAAGACGCAATCGAACCAACAGCAGCTTCTGGCCGGGTTGGAAAAACGCGGCTATCTGGTTTATTACGCGACTCCGAAAATGCACGAAGCGGTGAATTTGAACGGAGCGTTCTTTGACGGGCGAGTCGTCGAGCATTCGGTGTTTGTCAGCCCAGGCGAAATTGGCGAACTGCCGGATAATCAAAACCATCGCGTGGTGTTCAGCAGCACAACAAAAGACGTTTATTTCTGCCCGAAACCGCGCCGACTGGAACAGGCGATTCACGGCGAAGACTTTGCCGAAACAATTCAGGAATTACTTGCGAAGCGCGAACCGGAACAACTCGACGATGCCTGTTTTCACCGCTTGGCCAGCGAGATGGTTTCGCTGGTTTCGCCGAACCGTCGCATCTTCGACGAACTCTCGCGTGGGAAGTTTGAAATGACTCCGGCGACCTTTGCCAACTACCTGGCGCGGACGTTGTTTGATTGCGAGTTGCTGGTGATTCCGGCGAAGACTGAAGAGTAAGACAAAAATTCTGCACTTATGAAAATCAGCTACAACTGGCTAAAAGAATTTGTGGATCACGATTTGTCGCCGCGTGACTTGGCGGCGAAGTTGACGATGGTGGGATTGGCGGTAGACGCCGTCGAAGAGCATGGCGATGATTCTGTGCTCGAAATTGACCTGACCTCCAACCGGCCTGATTGTTTGTCGCACTTGGGCGTAGCGCGCGAAGTCGCGGCCATCACCGGCAAAACTTTGCAGATGCCGGAAGTCGTCACTGGAAAATTGAGCGCAGGCATAACTCAAGTCGGCGATGTGACTTCAGTGGAAATCTTGAATCCCGGTCTTTGCCCGCGTTATTCGGCGCGAATTATCAAAGGCGTCAAAGTCGGTCCTTCGCCGGAATGGTTGGTCAAACGGCTGGAAGTGATGGGGCAGCGCAGCGTCAATAACGTCGCCGACATCACCAACTACGTTATGCTGGAACTTGGCCAGCCGCTGCATGCTTTTGATCTGGCGATGCTGAAAGGACAGCGGATCATCGTTCGAGCCGCCCGTGATGGTGAAAAGATAGTGACGCTCGACAAAGAAGAACGCGAATTGACTTCGCAGATGTTGGTCATTGCCGATGCCGAACGCGCAGTGGCGCTTGGCGGCATCAAAGGCGGAGAAGATTCCGGCATTACGGAAACGACTGTGGATGTTTTGCTCGAAGCGGCGTATTTCACTCCGGCGCAGATTCGCGCCACGTCCAAAGCTCTGGGTTTGGCAACTGAAGCTTCTTATCGTTTTGAGCGGGGGACCGATCCCGAAATTGTGCCTGTGGCTTCGGCTCGTGCGACGGCGATGATTGCCGAAATTGCTGGCGGCCAAATTCTCAGCGGGATCGTGGATGTCTACTCTAGAAAATCCGACCGAAAGCAAATTTCCCTGCGCCGCAAACGCTACGAACAACTGACCGGCCTGAAATTCGACGTTGCCGAAGCTGAAGGCATTTTGAATTCGCTTGGCTTTGAAGCTGAAATCAGTCCTGACAAAACCGCGCTGAAAACGTCGTCTCCGACGTGGCGCATTGACGCCGCCATCGAAGAAGATTTGGTTGAAGAAGTCGCGCGCATTTCCGGTTACGACAATTTGAAAACCACATTGCCGGGCAGCGCCGGAGCCGGAGCTTATTTGCCGGGTGAAACCGGTCGCCGGGCGATGCGCGGCGCGTTGAGCAGTTTGGGTTACAACGAAGCTGTCAGCTTCAGTTTCGTCAACGCCGAAGCCGATGCGTTGTTGACAGAAGTTGCCGAAGGCTCGCGTCTGGAATTGCGAAATCCGATTGATGAAACCGCCGGGTTTATGCGAACGACTTTGCTGGGCGGTTTGCTGAAAGCGTTGGAACACAACTTCAATCACGGTTCGCGCAACGTGCGAATGTTCGAAGTCGGCAAATGCTTTTTGAACATTGAAGCGGAACGGCCTGAAGAAATCGAGCGGCTGGCTTTGATCGCCACCGGCGCTCGCAACGAAGCCGATTGGCAAGCTGCCAGCGCGCGAATTGATTTCTTTGACCTGAAAGCCGCTGTCGAATTCGTAGCCGAAAGTCTGGGATTGCCGTCTTTGAGTTTTGCAGCGACCGACGCTTTTTCGCATTTGCATCCCGGACGTTCGGCAGTAATTTCGCTCGACGGAGTTTCGCTGGGCAGAGTTGGGCAGCTTCATCCGCGCGTTGCCGCCGCGTACAAATTCAAACAGCCTGTGTTTGTTGCCGAGTTGGATTTCGGCGCAATGTTGCAGGCTCGCCGCGCCGAAGTTCGTTACCAGCCGCTGCCGAAATACCCAACAGTAGTACGCGATTTGGCGTTGTTGATTGACACCATCGTGCCATTGGCGGCGATTGAAAAAGCGGTTTACGATTTGGGCATCGCTGAGTTGGTTGGTTTTCGATTGTTCGACTTGTACTCAGGCAAAGAGCTTTCGGTGGGCAAGCATTCGATTGCGCTGTCGTTGCGGTATCGTGCCGCCGACCGCACGCTGACC
The DNA here is from genome assembly GCA_033763255.1 of Acidobacteriota bacterium. Classification (GTDB taxonomy): domain Bacteria; phylum Acidobacteriota; class Blastocatellia; order RBC074; family RBC074; genus RBC074. The sequence goes on from JANRKX010000020.1 coordinate 25,826, forward strand.
GACGAAGAAATCAATGGAATGCACGAACGCATAGTCGGCAAATTGACTCAAGAATTTTTGGCAGAGGTGCGGTAAGCGAGCGCCGTCATTTTGGAATTCGAGTTTTCCTTTAGCCCAGCTGTTCACGGCTGGGAATTGGGAAAGCAAAAAGGGATACCGTCCTTCTCAAAACGGCTTTAGCCAGGTGTTCCGGCTGAAGCCTGAAAATCAAGCCCGGTGAACCGGGCTAAGCCAGAAGCAAATTCTTTTCCCCAGCCGTGAACGGCTGGGCTATGGAAAGAAGATTTCCAAAAATGGTTTCAGGACTGGAAAAGTACTCACATCTGGAAGACAAGATTCATCGCATCGTAGAGCTGTGCAAATCACTGCGTCTGGAAAAGACACAGCTTGAAGCTGAGTTGGAACGCGCGCGTCTGGATTTGATCGTCGAACAGGAAGAGAAGGCGCGATTGCGCGCGCAACTGGCATTTTTGCTCGACGATCGTGACGGCATGAAGCTGAAAGTCGAAGCGATTTTGGACGCGATTACCATGCTCGAACTCGAAGCCGATTCGGCAAAGAAGTGATATGGAAACTCCTTCGCAGACGGTCAACGTCAAAATCTACAACCAGACTTACCCAATTCGCGTTGGTCACGGCGACGTGGAACGTACTCTGCGGCTGGCGGCGATGATGGATCAGCGAATGCGCGAAATCGCCGGTGGAAGTTTGACTGCCGATTCGTTGAAACTGGCTGTGCTGGCCGCGATTTACATCGCCGACGAACTGGACACGGCGAATGCGAAGTATGAAGAACTGAACAAAGAACTCACAACACGCAGCGCGCAATGCGCCGAGTTGCTGGATCAAGTTTTGAAAGGCGGGCAGTGATATTGTTGTTCGCCCATCCGGAATTGCACTGACCAAATCTCCCAACCACTGACCAAGTTGACCGAGCAGCAGAAAAAACGGCTCGCAACTTTTACTGGAGGAAAAGTGAAGAGACTTATTTTGACAAGTTTGTTGCTGATCGTTGCGCTGGCGGTTTCGCAGCCGGTGACTCAGGCACAAGGCAAGAAAGATAAAAACAATCCGCCGAAGGTTTCTTTGTCGGCGGAAAAAGCCGCCGCTGAATTTGGCAACGTCGAAGGAATCAGCGCCGCGCAAATCAAAGACTTTTTGGCCTTCATTGCCGCTGATGAATTGGAAGGCCGCGATACGCCTTCGCGTGGATTGGACATCGCGGCGAAATTCATCGCGTTCAATCTGGCGCGTTGGGGATACAAACCGGCAGGCGACAACGGCACGTTTTTTCAAAACTTCGGTTTGCGGCAAGGCCAGATTGATAAAGACCAGACAAAGGTCGAACTGGCCGGTCAAACCTTCAAAGCAGGCGAAGACTTCATTCCTCGTCCGACGGCCAAAAGCGCTTCCGGCCAGATGGTGTTTGTTGGACACGGCATGGTTATCAAAGCCAAAAACATCAACGCTTACGAAGGCATTGATGTGAAAGACAAAATCATAGTGGTTTCGACCGGTTTGCCAAAAGGCGTTCAGCAAAACGAGCTGACCGGAAAACTGGGCGAAGATTTCGAATCGGCTTATAGCTATGCTGCTAAACACGGCGCAAAAGGCATCGTGAACATTCCACGTTCGATCCAACTGACTTCGTGGGACGCCAGCGCACGCCAGGCCTTCAGGGGCGGTCGAGTCATGCTGGAATCCGCGAAGAGCGACGATTCGTTGCCGGAAATTGTCGTTTCGGCAAAGCTGCTCAACGCCATTTTCCAGGGCGAAGCGATTGACGGTGCGGAAGCAGTGAAGCAGGCCGATTCGCGTGAATTCGCCGCGTCATTCGCGTTGAAAGCCGACAAGAAAATCACGCTCGACATCAAAGGCAATCCTGAAACGCTGCCGACGCAAAACGTCGTAGCCATTTGGGAAGGCTCCGATCCGACATTGAAAGAAGAGTATTTGGCCATTGGCTGCCATTACGATCACGTAGGCGTGCAGCCGGAATCCGATGGCGGGAAAACCGACGGCTGGTCGCGTTACAAAGCGTTCCTGAATTCCGCCGGACGTTTGGGCGGAACCGACAAGCTCTGGAATGGAGCGGATGACGATGGATCGGGAACCGTTGCTGTGTTGGCGATGGCGGAAGCTTTGGCCAAAGGGACGCGCCCGAAACGGTCGGTTTTGCTGGTTTGGCATGCTGGCGAAGAAAAAGGGTTGTGGGGATCGGATTACGTCACTGATCATCCGCCTGTGCCTGCCAAACAGATCATCGCTCAGTTGAACATTGATATGATCGGGCGCAGCAAAAAAGAAGGAGACACCAATCGAAGCAATTCTGAATTATCCGGCCCGAACGAAATTTATGTGATCGGTTCGAAGATGATGAGTTCGTATCTGGCTGAAGTCAGCGAGCAGGTCAACAACTCTTACTTGAAGCTGTCGTTCAATTACAAATACGACGATCCGAATGATCGCAACCGATTCTTTTTCCGCAGCGACCATTACAACTACGCGCGAAAGGGAATTCCGATCATTTTCTACTTCGATGGCGTTCACGAAGATTACCATCGCCCCACCGATCACCCTGACAAGATTGATTACGAGAAGATGGAAAAAGTGACTCGGACGATTTTTGCCACAATGTGGAAGCTGGCGAATTCGGCAACTCGCCCGAAGGTGGATCAACCGCTGCCGCCACAGTTGAGAGGCAATTAAGACCCGGAAAGAGAGCGAAAGAAACAGGTATTGCCTTTTCGCAGCCGCTCCGCTGCCCGTTCGCGGAAAGCGGAGCGGTTGTTTTTTCACGTCAGGTCGCTCTTGTTCGCTGGGGATCGAAAGGCCAAACACAAATGAGAAAATTTCTGCTTGTAGTTTTGCTACTGACGGCGATTAACAATTTGCCGACAATTCAGGCACAGCCGAAAGCCAAACGTCCGAACATCATTTTCATTCAAACCGACGATCAAGCCGCCTGGGCGCTGGGCGCAAGCGGCAACCGCGATGCTTACACGCCGAACCTAGACCGATTTTTTAGCGAAGGCGCGTATCTGAAAAACGCTTTTGTGGTGACGCCTGTCTGTTCGCCTTCGCGCGCGAGTTTGATGACCAGCCGTTACGGCACGGAAGTCGGCATCACGGATTGGATCAATCCGAACGCTGAACCTGAACTCGGCCTGTCGCCGGAAGTGATGATCTGGCCGAAGCTGCTGGCCGAAGCGGGCTATTTCACAGGCTTGGTCGGCAAATGGCATTTGGGAACGCAGGATCGTTTTCATCCTTCACAGTTCGGCTTCAAATACTTCATGGGCTTTCGCGCGGGCGGTGAAGCGACACGCAATCCGAAGTTGGAAGTTGGCGGGCAGATCAAACAAGCCGAAGGTTTCACGGTAGACATCGTCACCGAAGACGCGATTCGCTTTTTGCGCGAACGGCAGCAAGAGACGTTTTTCCTGATGCTCAATTACCGCGAACCGCATTCGGCTTATTTGCCGGTGCGCGATGAAGATTGGGCGAAGGTCAAAGACCTCGATCCGGCGATTGCCAATGACCACCCTGAGCTGGATTTGCCCAGAGCCAAACGGTTGATGCGCGAATACCTGGCCAGTGTCGTCGCGATTGATCGCAACGTCGGACGTTTGTTGTCTGTGGTGGATGAACTGAAATTGCGCGAAGACACGATCATTGTTTTCACCAGCGATCACGGTTACAACATCGGCCAACACGGCATCTGGCACAAAGGCAACGGTCATCTGCTGACCAAAGCCGCCGCCGGAGTTCGTGCAACTGATCCGAGTATTCAACGTCCGAATGTCTTCGACACTTCGCTGCGCACGCCGACAGCCATTCGCTGGCCGCGTCGAATCAAAGCCGGAACCGAAATCAAACAAACCATCAACAACCTCGATTGGTTTCCGACGCTGCTGGCGTTGGCCGAAGTTGAGTTGCCGAAAGGTTTGCTGATTCGCGGCAAGGATTTTTCGCCGCTGTTGGCCGGGAAACGTCTGAAGTGGGACAACGATCTTTACGTCGAATGGAGTCAGCATCATTACACGACGACGCATTTGCGAATGTACCGCACGCCTGAGTGGAAGCTGGTGCGCGATTTTCTGAATTCAGGCAAAGACGAACTCTACAACTTGAAAGCCGATCCCGACGAAAAGCAAAACCTGATTGCCGCCCCGAAAACGAAAATGATTCGGCAGCAACTGGAAACCAAACTGCTGGCTAAAATGCGCGCGAACAACGATCCGGCGCTGAAGAAGTAGCTTCTTTACTTCAACTGAAAAAAAGCCCAAAGAAAATACGATTGTCTCGTACTTTCTTTGGGCTTTTGCGCGCAAGAACTCTGCAACGTTGTCCTTATTCTTTGGCGATAACGTTGAACGTAGAGCTGTAAACCGTAATCGGATTTCCAATGGGATTGCCGCCGGCATCGGTTGCCCAGTAAATGAATTCAAGCCTGTACGTTCCCGCCGAAAGTTTGGGCGAAGCGTTATCGTTCGGCAATTTGACTGTGATTTCTTCGCGTGCCGCCAGCCGAACCTGTCGCGTCGGGGCAGCCAATAAACAAGGTGAAGTGTTCGTCCAGTTGTTGCTGGTTGCCAGTTTCTGCACGTTGACGATTGAGCAAAACGTTTTCTGATCGGTCGTCACGATTGGCTGGGCAGTGTCGTTGGTAATAAGCGCGACGATTTGTTCGCCTTCCTGGTAAACGCTGCGGTCGGGTTTGGCGATGACCAGATTGGACGGTTGTTGAGCCGCCAGTCGAAATTGCGGCGAAAAAACCGTGTACGAATCGCTAATTGGCGTGTTGCCGCTCAGGAATTTGAAGGTCAACGCCAGGCGATAAACGCTCGCAGTCAACGGCGAAATGCTTAGTGTAGGTTGCAATAAGACTTCGAATTTTTGACCCGGCGCAATGTTGATTGGCAATGAAGGCGCTCTGAACGGGCAAAACGCCGTGTCGTTCCATTGGTTGCCGTCCAACACCTGGAATTGCAGAATCGTGCAAAACGCGCGTTTGTCATAAGCCTGAATGGTTTCCGCCGAATCATTGACGACATAAGCCGTCATTACGTCGTTCACCGTGTAGCCGGTTTTGTCGGTTGCGATGGTGATTCGATCAATGGAAGCTGGCAACGAAGGAACCAAGCCGTCCAATCTGCCTTGATAAATCGGCAGCGGGCTGGCGGTTTGCGGATTCAAGTCGGCGGAAAAGTTCAGCACCATCGGCATGATTCTCAAATCAGACGCGGCGCGCGCCAACACGCGCTCAGCCGAACTGGAAATGGATTCAAACAAGCCTTCCAGATGCCAGGGCTGTCGGCAGTTTTTGTTCTGGCCGCAGCGCGAATTGATGCCGACCGTTCCGCGCAAAGAACCTTGCAGGACGGCCCGGCCATCGGGCGTGACAATTTGTGCGCTTCCGCGAAACGTTCCGACACCGTTGTTGTCGGTGTTCATCGTGAAAGACAGCGTGACCAATTTGCTGCCGTCAGGAATGAAGTTTTTGGTTTGATCGCATTCGGCGTTGGAAGACAGGCTAATTTCCGCCGAGGTGCGCGTGATTGCGCCGTTGAAATTTTTGGACAGCAACAGCAGGCCGGATTCCTGAGCCAATGCTTGAGTGGTGACAGCGATAAACAGCGAAGCTGCGAAAAGCGTGATTCGGGATAAGGTGAAAATCATTCGTTTCATATCAATCTCCTGGCTGGCTCCTGGCCGACTGCTGCCCGGCTCCTGGCCGGCAGAAAAATTGTTTCCGCAACGTTGGGCAAGCGACCAAGCGACACGAAAGTCGGACTAGCGGCCAAATTCAGATTTCAAATTTTCGGGTTTATTGATGTGAGAGACGGCCTTCAGACGCTGTTCAGGTGATTCGAGTTGGCTGGTTGGTTAAATTGAAGCTGTGGATTTCAAACCGAGTTCTTCCTGAATTTCTCTCAGCGCAGCAATGACGAACGCGCAATGCTCGTCGAAATTCAAGCCGAGTTCTTCAGCGCCTTTCCACAAATCGTCGCGGTTGACCGTACGGGCAAAAGCCTTGTCTTTCATGCGTTTTTTGACCGAAGCCGGTTCCAGCGTGTCAAAGCTTTTGTCCGGGCGGACCAGCGCGCAGGCGGTCAGGAATCCGCACAATTCGTCAGCGGCGAACAAGGCATGTTCCAGCAGATTTTCGCGCGTGACGCCTGTGTAATCTGCGTGGGAAAGAATCGCCCGAATCACGTCTTCAGGGTAGCCGCGTTCGCGCAACACTTCAGAACCAAGCTGCGGATGGCGCTGGTCGGGGTAACGTTCGTAATCGAAATCGTGAAGCATTCCGACTACGTCCCATTTTTCTTCGTCTTCACCGTACTTTCGAGCCAGCGAACGCATGGCGTGTTCGACGGCGCGGGCATGTTTGCGAAGGCTTTCGCCTTCAGTCCATTCGCACAACAATTGCCAGGCTTCGGCGCGTGAAGGGAGTTGGTTGGCCATTGAATTTCTCCTGCATGAAGTTTGACGACGGCGATTTTGTAGCTTCGTTTTTCGGCTAAGGCAAGTGTGGTAGAGTTCCGAACGAAAGCAAACAAGTCGCGGAAAACAAAAAAAACGGCCAGCAAATCGGCTTTCGACTATCTAGATCGAGACGAAAGCTGATTGCTGACCGTTGATGAGCAGTGTTTCCGCGCCGAACGGATTCAGCGACAAACCCGTTTGGCGGCAAAGAACAGTCGAGTCTGCGCGCGGATGCAAAACTCGGTGAGATGAAACACGGCTCAAACTCGATGCGAGTTACCCTTTGCGACGGCGGCCTTTCAGTTCACGTCCGGAAAGAATGCCATCGCTGTTTTTGTCCATTCTGGTAAAAGCTTCGGGATCGCCTGACCATTCGCTGCGAGTGATTTGCCGGTTGCGGTCAGTGTTCATTTTGTTCAACTGGCGTTTGCCGATTTGTTGACGACCGGCTGCCGCTTCTTCGCGGCTGATAGTTCCGTCGTTGTTGCGATCCAGTTTTTGAAAACCGCCATCACGGCCTTTCCATTCGTCGAGTGTGATTTGGCCATCCTGGTTTGCATCCATCTTTTTCAACTTGCCAGCTTGCTTGCCTGCACGCCTGCCAGCTTTTTTTCCGCTTTGTTGGGGCGGCTGAACTTGCGGGTCTTGAGCAAAAGCAACGGTTGAAAGTGCCAATGCCAGCAGTCCGGCAGCAAAAATTGAAAACCACTTCATCGTAATTTCCTCCCTCGATTGAAGTTTCCTGCTCTATAAATTTGTGGGATTAACAACTCTGTTCAGTTGGTTCGCGCAATTGGAGATGGCTGGTTTGCAGAAAGTCGAAAAATCTTTTGGACAACATGATCTGAGATGATGGCCAACGAAATTCAACACAACCGGGACTTGCAGGATTTTGCCTATTTGATGAAGCACGAATGGAATGATCGCGCGCGGCAAGACGCCAAATGGTTTATCAACACTTTACGTTTACAGCAAACCGAAGAAGAGTTCGATCAAACCGGCGCGTTCGAGGTTCACCGGTTGGTTATGGTTGATCTGCCTTTGCTGACGGGACGGCGCGATCCGAAAACTTTGCGTGTGCTGGAAATCGGTTGCGGAGCCGGACGAATGACCAGGCATCTGGCGACGGTGTTCGGCGAAGTCACGGGCGTTGATGTTTCAGGCGAAATGATTCGTCAGGCGCGCGAACGATTGGCGGCGGCCAGCAACGTACAGCTTTATGAAACTGCCGGAGTGGATTTTCCTATGCTGGCGGACGAAAGTTTCGATCTGATTTTGTCGGCTTACGTGTTTCAGCACGTACCCAGCGCGGCGGTCATTCGTTCGAACCTGGACGATGGCTGGCGAGTGCTGAAAACCGGCGGCGTGTTTCGATTTCAGGTCAACGCCATCACGGCTTTCAATTTTGAAGAGTTGGAAAAAGACACCTGGACGGGCGCGGATTTTCCAGAAGCTGAATTGCGCCGCTTTGCCGTCGAAAAAGATGCTCAATTGATTTCGTTGGTCGGCGCAGAAACGCAGTATTGTTGGACGACGCTTCGCAAACGGAAAGTGTGGGACAAGTTGGAAAATTGTCCCACGATTCCTGAAATAATCGCCTTTGGCAGAGCCGATGATTTCATCATCAAAGCCATTCCCGCCAGTGGCGAACGCGCGCATCTGGGGTTGATCGTTTCCGGCTTGAAGCTTGAAGATGCCGACGCCAATAGCGTCTTTGTTGAAATCAATGGTCAGCGATGTTTGCCTCAATACGTCGGCCCAGCCGGGCAAAAGGGCTTTGACGATCCGGCGCTGAATTTGGCGCAGATCAATCAGCAACTTCCAATAGGTTTGTCTGCCGGCGAAGCGGAAGTTCGCGTCGTCATCGCCACCGGAGAAGCGACCGCGCCGATCAAAGTGGAGTTTTACGAACCGCAACCTATCATTCCGAGAATCGTCAACGTCCGAAACCAGCACGACGAAGAGGCAGTTTGGCTGACGCGCGGACGCGATTCGGAAATCCGTTTGTTTGTCGAAGGGCTGGATTTAACGGCTGACGCTGGCAACGTTCGCGTCAAAATCGGCCAGTCCATTTTCAAACCTTCGCGGATTGAACCCGTCCCGGCGAACGCGGCGCATCTGGTCAGCGCGATGCTGCCCGCGAACCTGGAAACCGGCGAGCAGGAAGTCCGGCTGTATTTCGGAAACCTGGAATCAGCGAGCTGGCCGATTTTGATCAAATAACCGATGTCACTTATGCAAATTGTTGACGTTGCCATTTGCCGCAGAGATTTTCAGCTTCGCAATCCTTCGGTCGTCGCTTACGAAGCGTTGGACGTTGCGCCGAACATCATTGTCCGCATCGAACTGGAAAACGGTTTGGTCGGGTGGGGAAACGCCGCGCCGGACGAACACGTCACCGGCGAAAACGCTGACGGTGTTGAACGAACTTTGCGCGAAAGATTGAAACCGTTTTTGATCGGCAAAGATGCTTCGCGGATTGAATTGCTTTGGTCGCAACTTTGCCAGCTTGCGCCGAATCAGCCAACGGCGGTTGCTGCGGTGGACATTGCGCTGTATGACTTGCTGGACAAAGCCGCTGGCTTGCCGTTGCGCCGATTGCTGGGAAATGCCAAAGACGAAATCGAAACGACCGTTACGCTGAGCATTGAAGAGGTGCCAACGACGCTGGTTCGCGCTAAAGAGTTTCAATCGCAAGGCTTTCGCGCGTTGAAGATCAAGTGCGGATTGAATGCTGACGAAGACATCGAACGCATTCACCAAATTCGCCAAACCGCAGGCGATCAAATGCGGCTGACGATTGACGCCAATCAGGGTTATTCCGTCGCCGAAACTTTGCGCGTGTTTGAAGCCATCAAAGATTGCCGAATTGATTTTGCCGAACAGCCTGTTGCTGCCAGTGACCTGGAAGCGTTACGCGAAGTTTGCGAACACTCGCCGATTCCTGTTATGGCAGATGAATCTGTGTTGAGCGTCGCCGATGTTTTGAACACTCCGGCTCCGCTGGTCAATTTGAAGCTGATGAAAACAGGCGGCATCACTGGCGCGTTGAAAGCCAACGCCGTAGCCGAAGCTCGCGGCATTCGCGCGATGGTTGGCTGCATGGACGAATCGCGGATTTCGATGGCGGCGGCGGCGCATTTTGCTTTGGCGGTGAACAACGTTCTTTACGCCGACTTGGACGGCCACATAGACATCATTGACGATTTTGCCGAGCAGGGAATTTGGCTGGAAGACGGTTTGGTTCGCACAAACGAAGCCGCCGGGTTGGGATTGGTGATTTCAGAAACTGCTCGCTGACTTTACAGCACATCCACTTTCTTCGCGCTGAAACCGTTTCGGCGTCACATCAACTCACAAACATGGAGAACATCATGTCAATTGCACAATCCCTTCTTCCCGAACTGGATCAGGAAATGGTCGGAACTCGCACCACGCTGGAACGCATTCCGGCGGATAAATTTGAGTTTCGCCCGCACGAAAAATCTTTCACTATGATTTCGCTGGCTACGCATATCACCAACATGCTTGGCTGGGGCAGAGACACGCTCAAAACGGATTCTTTTGATGTCGCGCCTGTTGGAGCCGAGCCGTACAAGGAAGACCCAGCTGCCTCAGTGGCTGACCTGTTGGCGATGTTCGACAAAAACTTGGCTGAATTCCGCGAAGCTCTGGCCGGAGCCAGCGACGCTGATTTGATGTCGAATTGGTCTTTGCTGGCTGGCGGTCAGCCGATTTTCACCATGCCTCGCATTGCCTGCATTCGAGGAATGATTCTCAACCATTTGATTCACCATCGCGCGCAACTGACTGTGTATTTGCGAATGAATGACGTGCCGGTTCCGGCGCTGTACGGCCCGTCCGCTGACGAAGGAAACATGTAATCGGAGAAATTCAATGAAGAGGTTCACCCAAATTTTTGCTTTGATTGTTTTGGCTGTGTTGATGACCGTTCATGGTGGCGAAGCTCAAAACCGCGCCGCCGTAAAACCACCAAATATCGTGTTCATTATGACCGACGACCACGCAGCGCACGCCATCAGCGCGTACGGCAGTCGGTTGAACAAAACTCCGCATCTGGATCGGCTGGCAAAAGAAGGCATGAAGTTTGAAAACGCATTTGTCACCAATTCGATCTGCACACCCAGTCGAGCCGTCATTTTGACCGGCAAGTATTCCCACCTGAACGGCGTGCCGGTGTTCAACCACATTGATAATTCGCAGCCGCAGGTGCAGAAATACATGCAAACCGCCGGGTATCACACCGGTATGATCGGCAAATGGCATTTGGGAGGAAATAACGCCAACCGCCCGGATGATGGCAAACCAGTTGGTTTTGATTACTGGAACATCTTGCCGGGACAAGGCGCGTACTTCGATCCGGTGATGATTGAAATGGGGCAGCGCAAAAAGCTCAGCGGGTACACGACTGACATCATCACGGACTTGTCGCTGAACTTCATTGAACAGCGACCGAAAGACAAGCCGTTCTTTTTGATGTATCACCACAAAGCGCCGCACCGTAACTGGCAGCCCGCCGAAAAGTATCGCAAACAGTTTGAAAACTACGACCCGCCGATTCCGGCTACGTTTGACGACGATTACAAAGGCAAGTCGGATGCTTCGCGGCAATCCACAATGCACATTGATGCCGACCTGAATGAATCAGACACCAAAGGGAAACCGCCTGCCGGTTTGAGCGGCTCGGAACTGAAAAAGTGGAAATTCCGCCGTTATATGCAGGATTACCTGGCTTGTGTGCAGTCTGTGGACGATAACGTTGGCCGCTTTCTGGATTATCTGGATAAAAGCGGTTTGGCCGAAAACACGATTGTCATTTACACGTCGGATCAAGGTTTCTTTCTGGGCGAGCATAACTTTTACGACAAACGGTTTATGTACGAAGAATCGTTGCGGACGCCGCTGCTGGTGCGCTGGCCTGGCAAAATCAAACCGGGTTCAGTCAGCAAGGGTATCGCGTTGAATCTTGATTTTGCTCCGACGATTCTGGACGCCGCCGGAGCGAAAGTTCCAGCCGATATGCAAGGACGCAGTTTGTTGCCTTTGTTGCGCGGGCAGACGCCGAAAGATTGGCGGCGTTCGATGTATTACCGCTATTACCATCCTGGCCATCACAATGTCGCCGCTCATTACGGAGTGCGAACCGACCGGTACAAACTGATTTTCTTCAACAAGCTGAATCAGTGGGAGCTTTACGATCTTCAGAAAGACCCGACTGAAATGAAGAACCTTTACAACGATCCGGCTTACAAAAAGATCGTCGAAGATTTGAAGAAAGAATTGCAGCGATTGAGAAAAGAGTTCAAAGACGACGATCAGTTTGCGGACAAGCTGCCGGTTGATGATGTTGGGTAATTGGGAGTGTGACAATTTTCCAAATTGTCACACCTTTCCGGACGCAGAGGCGAATTGAGTTATGAACATTCAACTCCGATTGGCCACCACCGCAGACATTCCGGCGCTCGACGACTTGATGCGGCGATCCGTTCGGGCTTTGAGCGCCGGGTATTACACTGAACGGCAAATCGAAATTTCGCTGATTCATGTTTTTGGCATAGACACTCAGTTGATTGCCGACGGAACTTATTTCGTTGCCGAAGCTTTTGATGATGGTGTCAAAATCGCAGGCTGCGGCGGGTGGAGCAAACGCCGAACGCTGTACGGCGGCGACCAAACCAAACACGGCGAGGACAACTTGCTTGACCCGGCAACGGAACCCGCGCGCATCCGAGCCTTTTTTGTTGATCCCGATTTCGCCCGGCGAGGCATTGGACGCCAGATTATCGAAGCCTGCGAATCCGCCGCGCGCGCGGCTGGCTTCACGCATTTGCAACTTGGTTCAACGCTGCCGGGCGTTCCGCTTTATGCCGCGCTTGGCTATCAACCGATCAAAGAAGTCGCCGAATCCATGCCCGAAGGCGAAGTCTTGCCCTTGGTGATAATGGGCAAAGAGTTTTGATTGGTGACTGCGCGCGGTTTTCCTGATACCTGAAACCTAAAACCCGAAACCTGATTTTTCGGCGGATTACATGGGGCATTTGTCGCGTTTGCTGGCTGGGTACAAAGGCAACGATATGCTGACGCTGTTTGCGCTGGGAGCCTGCGGCAACATCAATCACCGCGACATCACCTGGGCAGACAATCAAAAAGGAGTTCAGGAATCCTTTCGCATCGCCACCAGTCTGGCTGGAGCCATCAACCGAAGCTGGTCAAAGTTGCAGCCATTTGACGCCACCAAAATCCAAGTTCGCAGCGAAATCGTTAAACTTCCAACCGCGCCCATCAGCGACGAAGACATTGCCAAAGCCAACGATGTTCTGAAACGCCTGACTGATCCGAAAACGACCTTTACCCAACAGGTCAAAGCTTTTCAGGTGTTGGACATTGCCTCTAAAAAGGGAAGCCCGCTGGAAGTCGAAGTCCAGGGTATCGCGCTCGGCAACGACGTAGCGTTTGTTTCCTTGCCCGGCGAAGTCTTCGTCGAACTCGGTCTTTCGATCAAAAAAGCCTCGCCGTTCAAACACACGATCATCGTCGAACTGGCGAACGGTTCCATCGGCTACATTCCGAACAAGTCGGCTTACCCCGAAGGCCAATACGAAGCCATCAGCGCGCGCTGTGCGGCTGGCTCAGGCGAAATGTTGGTGACGGCTGCATTGAAGCTGCTGACTGAGTTGCATAATTAAGGAGTGGGAGCGGTCAATTCTATAGGCATCAAGAAAAAGAAAGGAACTACGAACCACACAAATGCTCACGAATAAAAGCAGGTGGTGAAAGAAAAAAAGAATTTACCGATTTCCGGCTCGGCTATTTGTGTTCATTTGTGACTATTCGTAGTTAAAAACATTTTCTTGAAAACTATATCTTGATGCCTCGCGCAGCCACGGCGAGCATACTGGCGTCTTCCTATAAATTAAACGACTGAACTGTGCCTGATTCACCACTTCAACCCAGCCGATTTCGCCAAAAACGCCATCATCGGTTTGCTGAGTTCGCAGAGGTTTTCGACGCGATCCATGAAGTCTTTGGCGCAGGCTTGCTGGCGAGTGAGCTTGGCGGTGACGATGAAGTCTTTGCGGCGCAGGTCTTCGGCAAAAGGATGATCGGGGTTGTATTGCTTCGGCAGTTTGGCCAGCGATTCGCCGCCGAATTTGAACCTGGCTTTGAATGCGCGGCTGGCAGTGGCGGCTCCCCAAGCATCAGCGTCGGAAGCGATTGCGTCGGTGACGGCTCGGCGGATTGGAGTTGCTGGTCGCCACAGCCCCACGCCCAGAAAGCAATGCTCCGGGTCGAGGTGCAGGTAAAAGCCCGGCGTGTTTTCCTTGCCGGATTGATGCCAGAAATAGGCCGACGCCATGGCTTTGTACGGGTCTTTGGATTTGGAAAAGCGCAAATCGCGGTGCAACCGCAGCATCGAACCGCCGTTCGGTTTGGGATCGGCAATCAGGTACGGGCTGATCTGTGCCAGCCGAGGGCGAAACGCCGCAATGAACGCCAACATCGGTTCGCGCACGAATTCCAGATAGCGCGGGCGGTTGGCTTCAAACCAGTCGCGGTTGTTGTTGGCTTTGAGGTCTTCCAGAAAGGTGAACAGTTGCGGCGAAAATCGAAGGTCTTTGGGCATTGTCTGATCTTTCTTGATCCATTTTCACCGCAGAGGCGCAGAGAACTCAGAGGAAGCGCGGAGAAAAATCTCTGCGAAACCTCTGCGCCTCTCTGCGTCTCAGCGGTTAAAGAAAATCCTTTTAAGCTCTCATCGTTTTGCTTTCTTTTCGGCCAGCTTTTCGATGGCTTTCCATTCGGCGGCGGTGACGGGTTGAACCGACAGCCGCGAACCTCGTTTCAGCAATTCCATTTTTTCCAATGCGGCCACCGGGCGAAGGTCGTTGAGCGATAAAGGAACATCGAACTTTTTGACGAATTTGATGTCCACCATTTCCCAGATCGGTTTTGCGGGCGAAGCCTTCGGATCGTAATGATCGTCTTTCGGATCAAGTGCCGTGTGGTCGGGGTAGGCTTTTTTGACGACTTCGGCAACGCCTGCGATGTGTGGCGGTTCGGTGCTGCTGTGATAAAACAACACCAGATCGCCAAGCTCCATCTCTTTCATGAAGTTGCGCGCTTGATAGTTGCGAACGCCGCTCCAGCAAGTGGTTTTCTTCGGCTCCTTCGCCAGATCATCAATCGAAAAACAATCGGGTTCGGATTTCATCAACCAATAACGCATTCGCTTTGATCTCCTGAATTCAGATTATTTCGCCCGCGCCAGATTGAACGTGCCGGTGTAAAACGCGCTGGTAAAAAAGCCGACGAATTCCTTGTCGGTGGCGCGGCCAATCCAATCGAACACGCCGCCGTCTTTGGCTCCTAGATCGGTTGTGCCTTTGAACATGACGACTTTGCCAACCAAACGACCTTCCATTTTGATCGAGTATTTGTAAGTGCCACCGCAATCGCCTTCGAATGAAGCCAAGTACACGCCGTCTTTCAATTCGATTTTGGCGTCCAGCTTTTTGCAGATGTCTTTCGGCGGAGTCGTGCCTTGCGCCGGACTGTAAACGCCCCAAGTTCCCGTCCATTCGCCTGCAATTTCAGGGGCGGCAGTTTTGGTTTGAGCGGCAGGAGTTTGTGCCAGCGTCGCAGAGCCGAGCAGCAATACGAAGCAGAGAGAAGCCAGTGAAGTCAAAATTTTCATAGAGTGTCCTTTTCGATAAGAGGTTGCTTGAAACGGGAATGTAACAGCTTGCCCGGAATCCGCCAAGAATCGGACGGCTGGAGAAAAACATCGGGTGCAGTCAAAACTGACTGCACCCGATGTTTTTTGCGATTCGTAGTTTCAATCAGTGTCCGGCTATTTGGATTTTGGTTCGGAATAGAATGTTTTGTTGATGATTTTCCATTCGCCGTCAATTTTCAGCAGCGACATGAAATCCGTGAATTTGGCCGCCGGGTAATCCAGCACGATGATTCCGACGCCTGCGTTGCCTGTGATTTTGACGCTTTCGATCCAGCGTTTTCGCTGAGCTTCGTCGGCTGCGGGTTTGCCACTGAACCCGGCGATATATTCTCCAGAAGTTCGCTGGTTGAGCTTGCCGTCTCGATACCAAAACAACTTGGCGTCGGCGTGAAAAGCTTTTTTCATGAACTCGCCATCGCCTGTGGCGTGGCCTTTCAAGTAATTTTCGAGCGGAACGCGCGCGGCTGTTTCTTCGGCGGATTGGGCATTGGTTGCGGCCTGATGCAACGTAAACGCGATGGCGACGGAAAGCAGAAGTGCGGCAGCGAAAACAATTTTTCTCATAAGTTGATCCTTTTTCCAAAGATGTGAGCGCCTGCACGAAAAACGAGCTTTGTTCACAGCAGGCAGTCAGTTTGTTGTTATGGTTTGTGGAGTTGCGAATGCGGAATCGGATACGATGATAAGCAGAACGCGGTTGCGGAAATTCCTTCGACAAATTCAGGAGACAAAGATGAAGCGTCTGATTTTGGTAACTTTACTGTTATTGATTTCCGGTTTGTTCGGTCGAACCGAAGCGGTGTTGTTGCAGTCGAACGACAGTCAGCGCCGGTTAGGCGAGTTGAAGTTTGAACCTTACAAGTTTCAATTTGATGGACAGACGATTGACGCCGAGCTTGGCCGATTGACGGTGAAGGAAAATCGCCGCAGAGAAAAATCGAATTTGATCGAACTGGTATTTGTTCGATTGAAAAGCACGTCGGCTCAACCTGGCTTCCCTGTGGTTTATCTGGACGGCGGGCCGGGTTCGTCGGCGATTAACATTGCTCGTGTGCCGGAATATGCGCGGGCGTTTTTGAAACTGCGCGAAGTCGGCGATGTGATCTTGCTGGATCAACGAGGTGTTGGGCGCTCGCGCTCGCTGGCTCGATTGTCGGTGGAAGCTTTGCCTGCGGACGCTTTTGCCAGCCAGGAAGTCGCATTTCGCGCATTGCGAGATCGAACGAAATCGGCAGCCGATTACTTTCGTTCGCAAGGCGTGGACATTCAGGCTTACAACACGGTCGAAAGCGCCGACGACGTTGAAGATTTGCGAAAGGCTCTCGGCGCGGCAAAGATCAACCTGATGGGATTCAGTTACGGAACTCATCTTGGCTTGGCGGTGATTCGGCAACACGGAGCGAGTTTGAATCGAGTGGCGTTGATCGGAACTGAAGGCCAAAACCATACGCGCAAATTGCCGGGTTCTTCCGATAAATCGCTTGAGCGGTTGGCGAAGCTGGTGGCGCAAGACCCGACCGTCGGCAGTAAATTGCCTGATCTTGTCGGCACGTTGAAAAACATTTTGGCGAAGTTGGAAAAAGAACCGATCACGCTGACGATCAACGATCAGAAAACTCGCAAACCGATTGAAGTCAAAGTCGGCAAGTTCGGCTTGCAACTGATTTTGATGCGCGATCTGGGCGACACCAACGATCTGCCGTTTTATCCGGCGATGATTTACACGATTGATAAAGGCGATTATTCGATGCTGAAACGGCTGGTTGAACGCCGTTTCAATGAATACGGAGCCGGAGTATCGTTGATGACGTTCATTATGGACGCGGCTTCAGGAGCGACCAACCAGCGTGACGCGCAAATCGCCCGCGAAGCCAAAACGGCGCTGTTGGGCAACGTCATGAACTTTCCGTTTCCCGAAATTGGCGAAGTGCTGGGCAAGCCGGATTTAGGCGATCAATTCCGTTCGCCGATCAAAACGTCTGTGCCGACTTTGTTCATCAGCGGTTCGCTGGATAACAACACGCCTCCGTTTCAGGCCGACGAAGTTCGCCGCACGTTCAAACGCAGCACTCACCTGATTGTCGAAAATGCCGGTCACGAAAGCATGCTGACGGAAGAGTCGGTTCAACAGGTTTTGGTGGATTACTTGTTGGGGCGCGATGTCAGCAAGGCGAAACTGGCGCTGCCACCGTTGCGCTTTCGCCCCATTCCTGAAATCAAATCCGAAACGAAACTGTGATGCCGACGCTTTGTTGATGCACAAACCTCAGCCTTTCATCTCTTGCCTGCTTCCGTTACATTCTACGGGCAATTCACGTCTAAAAATCTTCGGAGAACCAATGAACGCAAAAGCTTTGTTCCTGGCTTTGTTGGCAGTGATGCTGGCGACGCCGCCGACGTTTCAAGCGCAGCAAACGGAAACTTTTGACTTGCTGATTCGCGGCGGGACTGTCGTTGACGGCACTGGCAAACGCGGTGTCAAAACCGACATAGGCATTCGCGGCGAACGAATCGTTTTCATAGGGAATGCTGCGGGCAAACTGGCAACGGCGACAATTGACGCCGCTGGTTTGGTTGTCGCGCCTGGTTTCATTGATGTTCACAGCCATTCGGAAATCGCCATTGCCAATCCGGCGCAACGCTGGAACGAAGGCGTCATTCGGCAAGGTGTGACCACAGTCGTAGGCGGCGCTGATGGTTCGCTCGCGCCTCCGCAAATTCGTCAATTGATCGCGGCTTATGAAAAAAACGGCATCGGAACCAATGTGGCTTTTTACGTTGGCCATAACGCCATTCGCCGCGAAGTCGTGGGCAGGGATCATCGGCTGGCCAAATCCGAAGAGCTGGAAAAGATGAAATCGCTGGTGCTCGAAGGCATGCAGCTTGGCGCGGTCGGCTTTTCGACCGGCTTGATGTACGAACCCGGAATGTGGAGCGATACGGATGAAGTGGTCGAACTGGCCAAAGTCGTCAAACCCTTCGGCGGCACTTACGATTCTCACGTGCGCGATCCTGTGCAACGCTTTGTCGAATCGGATCAGGAGTGTATTGACGTTGGTCGCCGGGCAGACATTCCCGCTAAAATTGCGCACGAAAAAACCGTCGGTTTGCAAAACTCTGGCAAGAACAAAGTCATCATCAAAATGATTAACGACGCACGGCGACGTGGTCAGGAAGTCGTCACTGATCAATATCCTTATGATGGGGCAGCGGTGGCCACGTTGACCGGAATCGTTGTCGTTCCACCGGAACTCAGCCGGCAAAGCGATTTTGAATTGAAAGCCGCGTTGCGCGACCCCGCCAAACGAAAAGCCATCAAACAAACCAGCGAAAACGGTATCAATGGTGGCTTCGCCTGGTTGAAAGCGACCGGCTACGGCGCTATGCGAATCACCAGCAGCAAGGACTTTCCGAACCTGATCGGCAAATATCTTTCTCAACTGGCTGAAGAAAGAAAGATGGAAAAGTTCGATCTGGTTTGCGATTTGGTCTTGAATGCCCAGCAACCGGTCGGTATTACGCTTGGCGCGATCAAGGAAGAAGATGTGCGCGAGTTGCTAATTCAAAAATGGAATATGGTCGCCAGCGACGGCGGTTACGCCGACGGCAAGATCAACACTCAACCGCATCCGCGTTCGACCGGAACGTTCACGCGCGTGTTGGGGCATTACGTGCGCGATGTGCGCTTGCTTAGCTTGGAAGAAGCCATTCGGAAAATGAGTTCATTTCCGGCAGAGCATCTGGCGATTCCCGAACGCGGTCGAATCGCCAACGGGATGTTTGCCGACATTTCAATTTTCGATCCGAAAACCATCCGCGACCGATCCACTTGGGACGAACCCGGCTTGATGTCTGAAGGCGTGATTCACGTCGTCGTCAACGGCCAGTTCGTGATGCGCGACGGCAAAATGACTGGCCAGGCGCCGGGCAGATTCTTGCCGAAGAAAAAACAATAAGCAGATTTTTCGATCTGCTCACGACCCGTAACTTTATCAATTTGGAGATCACTCAATGCTTGAAAAGAACCTCAAACGTTTCGTCGTTGCTGCCGCCATTATGCTGTCAGCCTTTTGGGCTGGCGTAAGCTTGGTTGCGACCGTCAGTGGGCAACAGGCTCAGCAGCCTGCTCAACCGCAAGCCGCCGCCGAAGAAACGATGGAGCAGAAGTACAAAAACATTCAGGCGCTGAAAGGGCTGCCTGCGTCGCAGATGCGCGCGATGATGAATTACATCAGCGCCTCCACGGGGATGACCTGCGCCGAATGCCACGTCAAAAACGGCGACCAATGGGCGTTTGAAAAAGACGACAACAACCACAAAGTCATCGCTCGCCGAATGATCACGATGACGATGGAAATCAACAAAGCCAGTTTCAACGGACGCACGCAAGTCACTTGTTACACCTGTCATCAAGGCCACGATCATCCGATGCATGTTCCGCCGATTGTTGCGCCGAAAGCTCCAGAAGCTGCCGCTGGCGCAGCGCCAAAGCCGGATGAAATTCTGGCCAAATACGTTCAAGCCGTCGGCGGCAAAGAAGCCATCGAAAAAGTAAAAACTCGCGTCATCAAAGGCGTCAGCGTCGCAGCCAATGGTCAAAGCTTCCCTCTGGAAATCAATTTTGCCGGAACTGACAAATACACGTTGAGTGTGGCGTTGCCGCAAGGCGCGACGACTCAGAAATTCGTCGCGTCCGCCGGTTGGTTGAAAAATTCCCGCGAAGATCGCGCGATGGATGCTTCGGACATCATTCGCGCCAAATCGCTGGCCTGGAGCCTGGAGCCAGCGCAATTGAAAGAACCGTTCATGCGATTAGGTTTGGGCGGAAGCGAAAAAGTCGGCGACAAGGATTGTTGGGTGTTGCAAGGACGATTGCAGGACGGTCGTCGCGTGCGATTCAGTTTCGACAAGGTATCAGGCTTGTTGCTGCGCCGAGTAGTTCAGATTGTCACCGTCATCGGCATTGACCCTGAACAGACCGATTACGACGATTACCGCGATGTGGACGGCGTGAAGGTTCCGCATTCGATTTCGACTTCGTATCTGGATCGAAACTACAATTCGACGCGCAAGTTCACCGAAGTGAAGCACAACGCCAAGGTGGACGAGGCCTTGTTCAATCTTCCTGCGACAAAGCAGTAAGGTTGTGGAGTGCGTGCGGCTCGCCGCCGCTTTTGTTCTGAGCGGATTGTTTCTGATGTCAGCAGGCGTTATGCAAAGAACGCATAGCTGTGGCGGGTCGCAGCACTCCAAATTCAGGGTCGCAGCACTCCAAATTCAAAGGTTGATCTCATGCGATTGCTTTTGCTGTTACTGGTTTGGGCCATCCCCGCCTTTGTTCAAGCTCAAACTGACGAAGAAAAACTGCGCGTCGCCGTCGGCAGATACTTCGATGCTTATGCAAAAGAAGATTGGGAAGCGTTTGCCGCCGTCTGGCACGAGCGCTCGCCGATGCTGGGCGCTCGGTTCAACGTGATGAAAGCGCAGTTTGCCGCCGAAGATTTCAGTTTCAATCAACCCTCAATCTCTCGATTGAAAATCGAAGGCGACAAAGCCAGCCTGCGCGTCGCCATCACTCGCACTGCCAAAAATCGAACCACCAACAACGTCCGCCTGACCGAAGTCAGAACCGAAATGGTGTTTGTCCGCGAAAACGGCGAATGGCGTTTGTGGACGGAAGCTTCGCCGGTTTCTGAATTGCTGAACACGTTGGCCGACGCCAAAAATGACGACGAACGGCGCAAGATTTTGAGCGAAGACAAAGAGTTGGTGACGCGAGAGTTGTTGTTTTTGCTCAGCGGAACCAGCGACCGTGCCTACACTCAAGCCGATTACGCGCGTGCCTTGCGCTTGCTGCAAAGCGCCGTGCTGGTTGCCGAAACCATCGGCGACAAAAACGAACAAGCGAATGCCTGGCACAACATGGGCATCATTCATTTTGTGCAAAATCGTCCGGAGCCAGCGCTGGAAGCGTATCGAGCGAGTTTGCGAATCGAAGAAGAGCTTGGCCGCAAACCGGAAATCGCGCGTTCGATCAACAGCGTCGCCTTGGTGTTGATGGCTCAAGGAAAGTTTGCCGAATCGGTCGAAAGCTACCAGCGCGCGTTGGCGATTTACCAATCGCTGGATCGCAAAGCCGATATGGCTCAGACGCTGGAAAACATCGGCAATGCGTTTTATGAACAAGGCGACCTGATTCGCTCAACCGAGTTTTATCAGCAAAGCGTCAAGCAACTTGAAGCTCTCGATCGCCCAGGCCCAGCCGCGCATCGCATGTTGAAAATTGCGCGCATCGAATTGGAACAAGGCCACGACGCGATGGCGATTGAAGTCTTTCAACAAGCGGCAAATAAGCTGAGCGCCGCCGGAGATCGCCGAACTCTCGGTTATGTCTTTCACAGCATTGCCAACATTCTTTACGATCAGGGCGATTACAATCAGGCGCTGACGTTTTACAACCGTAGTTTGCAGGCCGAACGCGCCGCTGGAACTCGTGAAGGCGAAGCGGGCGCGTTGCAAGGCATCGGCCTGATTCATTCGCTGAACGGAAACTATTCCGCCGCGCTGGATGCTTACACGCGGAACCTGGCATTGGTGCAGGCGCTGAACAACAAAGCCGACACCGCAGTGGCGTGGCAAAAACTGGGCGGAACGTTTTACAGCCTGGGCAAACTGGACGAATCGCTGGAAGCGTACAAATCGGCGTTGGCTTTGCGCGAACAGCTTGGCGACGATCAGGAAACAGCGTTTGCGTTGTTGGATGTCGGCGTGACGTTGACGGCCAAACGTGAGTTTGCCGAAGCTCTGAAGCATTACGCGCGCAGCCGGGAGTTGTACGCCAAGGCGGGAAATTCCACTGGCATTGCAGCCGTGTTGCTGAACACTTCGCTGGTGCATTACCTGACCAGCGATTGGCCAATGGCGGTGCAGGTCGCCACGCTGGCCGCAGACTTTGCCAAACGCGGTGAAGATCAGGATTTGTTTTGGCAGGCTCGGCATCGTTCAGGCAAAGCGCATTACCGATTGAATGATCTGGCCTCTGCGCGCAAAGCCATGACTGAAGCCATTGCGGTGATTGAAACCATGCGCCCGCCCGCCGCGCGCAATCAGCAACCGCGATATTACGAAAACAAAATTGCGCCTTACCTGGCGATGGTGGACGTTGCGCTGAGCGAAGGGCAGGGCAACGAAGCTTTTCATTTCACCGAACGAGCGAAAGCTCGCGTGCTGACCGGACTGTTGCAAAACGCCAAAACCCGGATCGTCAAAACCATGACCGCGCGTGAACAGGAACGCGAGCGCCAGTTGCTGGCCGAAATCACCGCGGTCAACGCACAGGTTTACCGCGAACAGGAACGGCAAAAAAAGAATCCGGCTCGCATTGCCGAACTGAAAATCAAACTGCAAAAAGCCCAAACCGATTACGCAGACTTTCGCGCTCGGCTGTACGCGCTGCATCCGCTGCTGAAAACATTGCGCGGCGAACTCAAACCGATCACCGTTGAACAAGTCGCCCCGCTGGTCACGGATGCCAAAACCGCGTTGCTGGAATTCGTCGAAACAGACGAGCGCGTGTATCTGTTTGTTTTTGGCAAAGACAAACCGAAAAACGCCAAAGCGACTGCGGCTCAGCAGCGGGCGACGCTGAACATTTTCATTCTGGATACCGTGCGCACCGATTTGTACCAGCGCATGTACAAATTTCATCAGGCGATTGCCGCGCGCAGCGAAGACGCCAACGCCAGCGCGCGCGAACTGTACGATCTGTTGTTGAAGCCCGCCGCCGCTGCGCTGGAAGGCAAAACTCAACTCATCATCGCGCCCGATGTCGTTTCGTGGGGATTGCCGTTTCAAGCTTTGCGAAGCGACGCCGAGCGATATTTGATCGAAGATTTCGCCGTTTCGTACACGCCTTCGCTGACGATTTTTAACGCTGTCACTACCAGCCGGATTCCTGCGCCTGTCGTTCGTTCGGCGGGAGCCAGGCCGCCTGCTCAACTTGCGCTGCTGGCGGTTGGCAATCCGGCGATCAGCCCGGAAGCGACGGATTTGCTGAAAACCGTATTGGCTGTCCCGCCGAACGAATCGTCCGAAATTGGCAAAGAAATCGAAGCCGCGTTTGCGGAATTCGGCCAACTGTACGGTGCTGACCAGAGCCTGTTGTTGGCTGGGGCTGGAGCAACTGAAGATCGCATCAAAAAAGAATTCAGCAATGCGCGCGTGATTCAATTTGCTGCGCAGGGGATTCACCACGAAGCCAGTCCGCTGTTTTCATTGCTGGCCGTTACGCCCAATCAGGAAAACCGCGAAGACGGTTTGCTGGAATTGCGCGAAGTCTTGCGATTGGAAATGAACGCAGATTTGGTGATTGCTGCGGGCAGTGATTGGGCCGCGCCGCGAACTTTGACCAACCGTGCGATGACTGCCTGGAGTTGGGCCTGGTTTGTGGCAGGCAGTCGCTCCGCGCTGTTGGGGCAATGGCGTACCGAATCGTCTGCCAACACGGAATTGCTGATTGAATTTCATCGCCAGTTAAAAGCCGACAAAGGCCGTTCGGCCAAATCCGTTGTCTGGCGCAACGCAGTGCAAAATCTTTTGGTGAAGCCGGAAAATCGCCATCCGTTTTTCTGGGCTGGGTTCACAATGCTGGGCAATGGCAAATGAGTTGAAAACCGAACTGCCTGCGCGCTCCGTAATCGGCGTTGAAGTTGTTAAACCTGAAATCGAGGAGGAAGTATGAAGAAATCGTTGTACTTGATGTTGACCGTTATCGCGCTGAGTTTTGTCGTCAGTCTCCCAATCTTTGCCGATGCAGTCGAGCCGCAGAAGAAAAAGAAAGCCAAGTTGGAAGAGAAAACTTCGCGCGCCGAAAGCGAAGCTCGCAACGTTGAATATCTGGTCAAACAGGTTCGCAAAGAGTTGGTGACGCTTCCGTTTTTCGGCGTCTTCGATTGGCTGGAAGGCAAAGTCGAACCGGATGGAACTGTTTATCTGCGCGGCGAAGTCACTCGTCCCACGCTGAAAAAAGACGCCGAACGGCGCGTCGAAAAAATCGAAGGCGTCGAGAAAGTCATCAACGAAATCGAAGTTTTGCCGCTGTCTACTAATGACGACCGATTGCGCGCGGCGGTCTTTCGTGCGCTGTTCAACGCCAACTCGCCTATCGCCCGGTACTCGCTGGGAGCGAACCCTTCGATTCACATCATCGTCAACAACGGGCGACTGACCCTGAAAGGTGTGGTTTCCACCAAAGCCGACAGCGACATCGCCAATGTTCGAGCCAACGGTGTTTCCGGTTTGTTCGACGTGAAAAACGAATTGCAGGTTGAAACGTCCGGGAAGAAGAAATAGCCGTTTGCAATTGAGCACGTTCGTGCGGCTGGGCCATCTGCCAAGCGTGCCGCTTATTCAGCCGTTTCAGTTCGTTTGGCGCGGTAAATGTAATGCGCGCGGCCAAAACGGATTTCGCAGCCGTCTTCGAGTTTGGTGGCTTCGATGCGCTTGCCGTTGACGAAGGTTCCGTTGCTGCTGCCGAGATCGTAAATCGAATAATCGCTTGCTTCGGCGACAATGCGGGCATGGCGTTTGGACACCGAAGGATGTTCGATGACGAATTCGTTGTTGAGCGTGCGACCGACCAGGATTTCGGTTTCGTTCAGAATATAAGCGATGTGCTCATCGCCATCCGGCGACACGGTGACGAAGTGAGGGCGAGTATCCAGGTTTTCTTTGGCGGGGAGTTTGATGTTGGCTCCGCAGCGTGCGCAGAACTTCGCGCCCGGTCGTTGAGGAGTGGCGCAGATCGGGCATAGTTCCAGTTCTTCCGGTTCAGGCACAAACACTCCGCAACGCGGACAGCTCATTCCGGCTGTCGCTTTGGCTCCGCATTCCTGGCAGTAGCGCCGAGTCGGCAAAACCAATGTGCCTTCGCGGTGAGGCGATGTGTCGCTGTGAAATCGAATCCGCGCCCTGACCCAGAAAAACAGCCCGATCATCAGAAACACCAGCAGCACGAACACCAAAATTCCCAACCTGGCAGCCGCCATCAGCAAAACATCAAACAGCGAATGCAGCAACGTGGCATAAAGCCAGCCTTGCAAGATGATCGGGAAACGTTTTCGGAACAGGTTCGGTTTGGTTTTGGCCTGACTGAGGCTCATGCCCCAAAGAGCGGAAAACAGCGCGTGTCCTGGATTCGACAGCGGCCCGCGCAGCAGCACCAGCATCGGGTCGTTCTGCGCCAGATACACAACGTTTTCGATGGCGGCAAATCCCAGAGCAGCCGTTGCGCTGTAAATCACTCCGTCCAGCGGTTCGTCGAATTCCGGTCGGCGATAAGCGTAAAAATAAACGGCCAGCAATTTCATTGCTTCTTCGACCGGCCCCACCACCAGGACAAACAACAAAAATTGCGAAAGAGGCGAATCTCCGAACAGGTTGGAAAGCAGTTGTTTTCCAATCAGGTTCAGAAACAAGGCGGGGATCGTCGCCAGCGCGCCGAACAGAAAGGTCATTCCCAGCACGTGGCCTGACAGGCGTTTGTAGCGGGTTCGGCTGGAGAAATACCACAACCACAGCGCGCAAGGCAGCAGCGACAACAAAGGCACCAAAATGAAGTATTGCAGAGCTGCCATTGAGAAATCGGGTCAGGGGTTAGGAGTTGGGATTTAGGAGCCAGGAGCATGGACAGCGGTCGGTTGGTGTCACGAAATTCTATAACCTGAATTCCAAATCCCAGTTCTTGCTCATTCTTCGAGGCTTTTTCGTTTGACGATGACCAGCGTGAGGTCGTCCACGGTCTTGGCTTTGCCGACGAATTTGGCCAGGGCTTCGTCAATACGGTCGCGCAATCCGGCGGCGGTTCGTCCGCGATTTTTCTGGACGATTTCGACCAGCCGAGCTTCGCCGAATTCTTCGCCTGCTTCATCCAGGCTTTCCGTGACGCCATCGGAGTAGATGACCATTACGTCGCCCGGTTCCAATTCCGCCCAGCCTTCGCGGTAATCGGCGAAAGGAGTGATGCCGACAGGGAAACCGCCAATGTCCAGTGTGGTGACTTCGCCGCTGGCTCTGACCAGCAGCGGGGAATTATGGCCTGCGGTGATGTAATTCAATTGATGAGTGCGCGGGTCAAGTTCGCTGTAAAACAAGGTCACGAAACGATTGGACGGCGTGTTGTCGTAAATGTAGCGATTGATTTCGCCGACGACTTCGCTGGCGGAAAGCCGTGTGGTGGCCTGAGCGCGAACCGCCGCGTGAACCGACGACATCAACAAAGCCGCGCCGGTTCCTTTGCCGGAAACATCGCCCAAAGCGACAACAAATCGTCCATCGCGTTTTTCGATGAAGTCAAAGTAATCGCCGCCAACTTCGTAACAGGGAAAGCTGACGCCTATCAAATCGTAGCCGGCAATCGCGGGCGGCGACGCCGGATGCAATCGCAATTGAATTTCGCTGGCGACGGCAAGTTCGTTGGCGAGCCGTTTCTGTTCTTGTTGAACTTCAAGCAAACGGACGTTTTCGATGCGAATCGCGGCCACGCCTGCAATCAAAGTCAGCAGTTGTAAGTCGCGTTCGGTGAATCGGTTTGTTTGATAGGGGCTGTCAACATAGACCATGCCCGACGCACGGTTTTCGACTGCCAGCGGAACTGCCATCACCGAACGAACTCCGCCGAGCACGATGGATTGGCGTTCCTGGAAACGCGGGTCTTGCTGTGCATCCGATGTCAGCACAGAAGTGCATTGTTTCAACACCTGTTCCGTAATCGAATGGCTGATCTGGATTTCCTGGTGTGAAGTGTTCGCCTGACGACGGGCTTTAAGCGCCTTGCAGACCAATTCCGGAGCGTCATCGGGTTTTCCTTCCGGCGTTTCCAGCAGCATCACATAACCGCGATCCGCCGAAAGCACGTCAAAAACGCATTCGAGAACTTGCTGCAAAGTGTCGTCGAGCGAGAGCGGCGAAAGCAGCGTCAGGCTGACGCGGCTGATAAGATTCAGTTCGTCCTGTCCGACCGAACGCGGATTCGGCGGCAAAGTCCGATTATCAATGAAGGTCTTGTTGAGTTGAGTCTGCGAATCGGTAAGTTTCAGCAGGTCTTGAGCCGAGTTGCGATTGCCGGCGACGATGGTTGCTTCTGGCGTAGGGGCAAAGCTGCTGTCGGAAAACAAGATGCTGGTGCGTCCGCGTGCAGGTGCGGTGTCGGCTCGTTCGGAGTATTCGATTTCGGTTTCGCCGATGCGAATGATGTCGCGGTCGTTCAACTGAACCTGCGAAGTCAGTCGCAAGCCATTCATCAACGTACCGTTGGCGCTGCCGAGGTCGCTGATCCAGAACGAATCGCCACGCCGACGGATTTCGGCGTGCAGCCGAGACGCGAAAGGGTCTTCAACGCACAAATCATTGCGAGCCGAACGGCCAATGGTTGTCCGAAGTCGGCTCAGTTCCGTGACTGAATCGCCGTGCGACGGTGTGGAGCGAACGATTAAACGTGGCATAGGGGATTACTTGATTTCTATGTCTCAGGGCTTAACTCAAAACTGTTCATATTCCCTTTCGGTTTTTGAACAGGGTCATTTTTCACCTGATTGAGCGTATCGCCTTTCATAAGCTCGCGGCGTTTGGCCTCTTCGCGGGCGGCTTTTTCAGTTCGCGCCGCATTGCTCTGAGCAACGCCGACGTAATTGCCGCTGTCAACACGTTTGAAATAATCATGTGCCTGAGCGTGTTGCCCAAGCCCGTAATAACAAGACCCAATGAAATACAGCAGGTCTTTGTCTTCCGGCGTCAGGCGATAAGAAGCCAGAAACTCTTTGATCGCCGCTGGATATTCGCGGACGTTGTAATACCTCAGCCCCAGTTTTTTGTGACCATCTGAAGCCGCACGCGGATCAGGTCTCTCTTCCGGTTGAGCTGCGACAGGCGGTTTGATGCTTGCCACCGCTGGCATTCGCGGAAGCGGAAGTGCGATGTCGGCCTGAACCCCGTTACCGGGAAGAGTGACGGGCACATTTGTTGAAACAACGGTTTTGCGTCGCAATTTCGGATCAGAGTCGGCTGTGCCGGATTCGTAAGCCTCCATTGCTTCAAGCGCGACAGCGGCCTGTGGGCTGGTCTGGTCAAAGGCGATGATGTATTTGTACTCTGAAATCGCGGCAGGCCACAGGCTGCGCGAACGATAAATGTTTGCAATCTGAAGCCTGGATTCCAGGTGTTCGGGAACCAGGCGAAGAACGGTCTGGTATTCACGTAACGCTTCATCCGCGCGATCTGCACTGGCGTAAGTTTGAGCCAGCATGAAATGCACATCCGAATTGTTTGGCGTTAGCGCAAGAGCGTTCTGAAAATATCCGATGGCAGTTTCGTATTGACCTTGTTCGCGGTCATGCTGGCCACGTTTGACCAGATAAGAACTTTGCTCGTCGGCGCTGAGCAGGTTTCGTCCGGCGTCGAGCAATCGCGCGGGAGCCGAAAGTTTATCTTTGAGAAGGAACCATCCAGAAACCAAAAGTAAAAGAAGCGCTGCAATCAGGCTGATTCGCAGTTTCGATCCGAAGTTGGAGTTCTTTCCCAATCCCGAAGCCTGCGCCAGCACAGATGACGGGCCGTTGGGCGGCAATTGCCCTGTGCCGGAAGTACGGCCACCAGTCGAATGGATGAGCGAACCCGTAGCTTTACGATTAGCTTGAATCGGAGTTTGATGTGACGAAAATTGCGTTTTAGTAGCTTGCGTCAGCGAAGACGAATTAGAAGCTTTGGGTTCGGATTGTACGCCCGCAACCAGAGGTTTGCTGTCGCCTTTGTTCTCGCTGCGACCTTCGATTGATTCGGCTATGATTTGATTGATCCTTTCCTGTTTCTTTTTGACGGCTTCGACGATCAGCGGGCCGGAAGCCCGAATGCGCTTCAAGGATTCGCTGATGGCCTTGTCGTTGGAAGATTCGGCTCCGTTTGCCGTAGGTTGAGTTTGCTCTGTGGTGTTGGCGGCGGATGTTGGCAGTTTTCCGGTGTCGGAACCGTCGAAGGAAGTCGTGGCAGGCGCACCAGCCGCTGTTTCGCGTTGATAATCTTTCGGAGCATTACGAGCGGAAAATTCGACGTTCAGCCGGGCCGACGCGGAAGAAAACGCCGCTTGATTATTCAATTCTGCCCCGCATTGACGGCAATAACGCGCAGCAGTTCCGTTGGCCGCTCCGCATCTACCACAATAATTCATGGTCATAACTTGATACCTCTAAAACACGCTATTGCGACGGCTACTCCATCCGCGATTGATTGAAACGGGCGAGCGGCTACCAAAAAGGGGCGGCGTGTTGTCAAACTGTCAATTCAATGATTGCGGCTCACTCAGGAACTCGCAGTCCCAAAAAGCGAGTCGGATTTCTGATTATCAAAACAATGCTTTGCAGTTGAGGGAGGTGTTCTTTGCGCTCTCTTTATTCTTTGACGACCAGAGTTTTGGCCAATCTGTCGTGCAGCCCTCGCTGTTTGTCGTCCCACAGCATGCCCAAAAATCCTAATCCGGCAAAGAGCATAGAAAGCAGGTAAACCAGCAGGCGTATGCCAACAGTTTGGTAGTCCAACGGTTGTCTGTCGGCGCGAATCACTCGCAGTCCGATAAAGCGTTTGCCGAAACTTTGTCCAAATCGCACATAGCTATAGACCCAGTTGAAATAGATCACAGCGATCATCAAGGCATAACCGACATATTGAAAGAAACCGCCGACTTCAGGCTCCATCAATTTGCGCTTGACGAAAAACGCCAGCACCAGAGTTACGGACAAGGGGAAGAGTGTCAGAATGTAATCCAGCAAAAAGGCGCTGCAACGGGCATTGAGACTCGGCGTTTCCGCTTCGTCAGAACTGTGAGTGTTTGGCATAGCGATGATAATTTCGTCCGAACTCATACTTCGCGGATGATTTACGAAACCACGAACTTGAGCGTCGTTTCACCCAGTTTGAGTTCGTCGCCGCTAATCAGCATGTGCGGCTTTCCTTGAGAAAGCTTCAGTGAACCATTGACGACCGTGCCGTTGGCGCTGCCCAAGTCTTCGATATAAAACTGTGCGCCTTGCGCGACGATGCGGGCGTGGCGACGCGAAACGCGAGCCGACGGATCGTATTTCGACAGGTCAACTTCAGGGCGGATGCCGCGATTCGGGTCAACACGCCCGATCAGGCTTTCGCCTTCGATGTTGAGCGGGAATTGAGCGTTCATTTCGCTGGTTCCCATAACAATCAACTTGGCCGTGGTTTTTTTCGCGGGCTGGCGCGTGCCGCAATACGCGCAAAAGACATCGTCCGTCGCCAGTTCATGCCCGCAATTGACGCACACATTGACCGGCCCGAAGCTCTGCGACGTTTCGTAGAGATTGGCGACAGCAACAGCTCCGCGACGGCCTTCCTGCAAATATCGCAAATGAGCTTGCAGCTCCTGGCCGAAGGCTTTTGCCGAAGCAAAGCGGTTTTCCGGTTTGTGTTCGACGGCTCGGCAAATCATTTCTTCCATTTCAGGAGAAATGTCCGGGATGATCTGGCGTGGTTTTGGGTTTTTGCCGAAGTCGAAGATCAACAACGGATTGTCTTGCGGATCGTGGCCGGTCAACAAGTGAAACATCGTCGCGCCCAGAGAATAAATGTCCGAGCGTTTTTCGACGTTTCCGGCAAACAGTTCAGGCGGCGCGTAGCCCATTGTTCCGATGGCTGTCACACCTTTTTGCGTGGCCGCGACAAATCGAGCAATACCGAAATCCACCAGCATGACGCGATTGGTGCGCGAATCAATCATCAGGTTCGCGGGTTTCAAATCGCGGTAAATGATTGGCGGGTCTTGCGAGTGAATGTAATCAAGCACGTCGCAGGTATCCACAGCCCATTTAGTAACAGTCAATTCATCAACTCTGCCGCCGGCAACACGCTGACGGGCAGCCAGATCGCCGCCGTCAATGTATTTCATGACCAGATAATATCGCCCGCGTTCTTTGTCGAAGAAATACTGATAGATGGTCGGAATCGAAGGATGATCGAGTTGCGCCAGCAATTCCGATTCGCGTTTGAAATCTTCGATGGCTTTCAACCGCGAAGATTCATCGGCGAACATTTCGATCATTTCCTTGACCGCGACGGGGCGGTTGGCCAGGTTCTGATCTTCCGCCATATAGACAGACCCCATCCCGCCGCCGCCAATGCGTTTGGTGATTTTGTAGCGGTCAGCGAGCAGCGTGCCTTGGGCAAGCTGAATTCCTGTTGGTGTATTACCGGAAGCGGTCATGCTACTCATAACTCCGGTGCGCGCTGGGCTGGCCGGCGCGACCGCGAAATTGATCGGTGTATCCTGCCACGCGCCGCATTCGCCACAGTAAGGGTCACCGGCTGTGGTCTGCGCTCCACATTCGGGACAGAATGCCATAGGTCAGTTAAGTTCAAAGTTTCGCCCCTGTCCGTAATCGCCATGCCGGTGATAAAGCAGGGAATCGAAACTGTTATCAACTCAGAATAAATTTCAAAAACGTTTTGCCGACGATGATCTCGTCGCCGTTGTTGAGCGGCTGTTTGATGCCGGGCAATAAACGAGGCCCGCGGTTTATGAACGTTCCATTGGTGCTGCCCAAATCTTCGAGCAGGTATTGGTTGTTCAAAAACTGGATTCGCGCATGCCGACGCGAAACCTTGGCTTCGGGGTCGTCCTGATCCAGGTCTACGTCCGGGAAAATTCCGCCGTCCGCGTCCCAGCGCCCGATCATGGATTCAATACCGACAATCGGAAATTCTTTCCCGATTTTTCCGCCTCGCTGAATCACCAGCTTGGCGCGCACCGACGGAGCTTCGTTGCTATGAGAATGCTGGGCGTTCATGACGGGTTGTTGATTATTGTCGGGACTGTAAGGCGTATTTTTTAAGTTGCCTGTCGGGCCGTTGAAAGTTGCGGTTTGATTGAGCGTTCCAACGCTTGTGCTGACTGGCGGCAGCGGGGGAATCTGATTAGCTGCCTGCGGCGCGGACTGAGTCGCCGAACCGGATGCAGAAGCATTTTGATTCGAAGCTTGAGCAGGTTGATAAACCGGCGGCGGCGGCGGCGTATATGGCGTCGCTGGTTTTGGCGTGACGGTGTCGCGCGTAAACGCAGGTGGCGGTGGCGGAACCGGCGCTTGTGGAGCAACGCTGGTTGTCATTTGCGATTGGAACGACGGTGGTGCCGCAAATGCCGGTCGCACTGAACTGGCCGCATTGAGTTTAGTCCCGCACTCATCGCAGTACTCGGAACCATCCAGATTGTCAGTGCCGCAGTGATAACATCGAATCATAGCTGCATTAGCCTCCGCTTGGGCGAATACTCCTGGTCGTCAAACTACTTTCGTCGGTATTGATCGCTTCTATGTTTGTTGCCTGCTTGATGATTTTCTTTGAGGGCACGATTCAAGATGTACTGCCTAATTCCCGCTGCCTGTTCAACTTGTCGCACCAGCAAGCTCCGTAAAGAGGCGTCATTCTACACAGATTCATCTGCTCGCGCTAGTTGGCGAATTGAGCCGTCAAAAATCAGTACAAAAAGGCGTTGTCGGTCAGGAAACACGGCTGCATTTTGTGCGGAAAACGGCGGTTGTTGCGTGGCTAAAAACCAACTGCTACACTGCATTTCCACCTGAAAAAAGATTGTCCCTAACAATTATAGTTCGTTTCATTGATCCGTTTTTTTAAGGTAGAGCAATGACAACTGCGCCATCTTCTGCATCACAAACTGCTGTCGCTTCAAGCATGACCGACGGTCAGGAATTATCTGCCACTGTGTCAAATTCCAGTGTCGCCAATGATCTGGATCCAACTGAAGAGAACAAATCAGAACCAGTCAAACAGGCGAAATCCGCCAACACTGTTTCCTTTATTGATCGTTTCTTGAACCTGCTCAGTTCGGTTCAGTTTGGAATTGTGCAACTGATTCTGCTGATCATCGCTTGTATGATCGGCATGTTGATTCAGCAGATCGAGTTGGAAACTTTTCCGGCTTATTACGCTGAGCTGACGCCTTCGGAAAAAACTGTTTACGGCACATTGGGCTTTTTCGATATTTACCACGTCTGGTATTTCAACCTCCTGCTTCTGCTGCTGAGCCTGAACATCATTCTGGCTTCGATTGACCATTTTCCTGCCGCTTGGAGTTTTATCGCCAAAAAGAAACTGACCGCTTCGCCGACGTTTGCGATGACCCAGAAATTTCGTGAAAAGGTTGAGCTTGTCGGCGACCGTAAACGACTGACGGAGCGCGCTACTGCTGCGGCCCGTTCGACTGGATTCAAGGTCAGAGTGACGGAAACTGACGACCGAACGACTATTTTTGCCGAACGCGGAGTTTGGAATCGGTTGGGAGCTTATGTCGTTCACATCGGATTGCTGACGATCTTTTTTGGCGGATTTATGACCAGCCGAGGTTTTACCGGAATGGCTGAAATCGCTCCTGGGGAATCCACCGACGTGATGTTCAAACAGACGTTTGAACTCAAAAGCGGAGGCGAACACAACATCGGTTTGATGAGGCTGCAAATGCCATTCACGCTGGTCGGTGTGGACATTGAGCATAAACCGATCAAAAAAGAAGGCGGTGTGGACGCTGGCAACACTTTGGATTGGCTGACGCGCGTTCGCATTGACGATGCCGAAAAGGGCAAACAGACAGATGCTTTGATTCACATGAATCATCCGTTTGATTACCGCGGCTATCGTTTCTTCCAGGCTTCGCTGAGCGGAATGAACAGCGCCCGCGAAATCAAATTACGGTTCACGCCCAACGGTGGCACGGCTCAGGACGTAACGATCAAGCGCAATGGCGATGCGAAATTGCCTGACGGCACACGGCTGAAGTATGTGAATTTCATTCCCGGCGCGCAGTTCACAGAAGAGGGAAAAATCTCCATTGGAGCCGCAGAGTACATCAACCCTGCCGCGTTGGTTTCTTACATCACGCCGGACGGCAAGCAAGGCGATGCTTGGGCTTTCAACGAGGCCTTCATCGGGCAAATCGCCGGAGCGCCGTTTTTGAAACAACGCTTCATTGATCCGCATCCGTTTTCCGTAGTTTTAACCGATTACCAAAAAGTTTCGCAGAAACACATCCTCTCAGTGCAGTACGATCCGGGCGCGAAGATCGTTTATGTGGGTTTCACTATTCTGTGTTTGACGTTGTTGTTCGTCTTTTTCTTTTCGCATCAACGGCTGTGGCTGGTCGTCGAAGACAACAATGTTTATGTCGGCGGCGATTCCAACCGCAACAAGTTGGGATTTGAAGACCGCGCGAAAAGATTGATCGCGTTGATTCGAGAACCGAAAACTGCCTAAATCAAGTTCGTTTTTGTTTTATACACCTGGAGGGAAGTTATGGCTCAAGCAATTAAATCACTCAACGCTTCGATGGCCGCGTCCGGCCAGAGTGCTGAGCGAAGTAAAATCACAAATTATTTGCCCGCGCTGTTGCCATTGATTGGAGCTTTTCTGATCTTGGCGGCGCGCATCAAGTTCGGCGCTTCGGCGGTTCCGAACGACGGCGCATTGGTTGTATTGGCGGTGCTTATGTATCTGATTTCGTCGGCTTCGTTGCTGACGAATTTCTGGGCGCCGGTTCCGTTTTTGCAGCGACTGGGATTGTGGATGCTGTCGCTGGGATTCCTTTTCAACTTTTCCGGCTGGTTGGTGCGCTGGGTGGCGGCGGGCGACCGCGAAAACTGGGTTCGTATGACGAACCAGATCACCGGCGAATATCATTTCTGGTGGTTTTTCAGCTACATCCCGTACGCCAACCTGTATGACCTGTCGGTGGCCTTCGCTTTCGGGGCGGGCTTTGCGACCTTGCTGGTCAGCCAGCGAGAAAACTCGCGCTTCATTGGAGCGGTTTCAACGCCACTGATTTCGTTGATCCTGTTGCTGGCCGTATTCATCGGCAGCGAATTCATCAACCTGCCGCCAGTGCTGGACAGTTATTGGCGACCGATTCACGTCGGCGTCGCCAGTTTGAGCTACGGCGTGGCGCTGGTCAGCTTTGCGATGGCTGTGGTTTACCTCATCAAAGACGGCGTGAAGATGGAATCTATGGCTTTGACCGTCGCCGGATTTGTTGTAGTCACTTACGTTTTTGTCTGGTTGATGGGCGGGCTAAAAGGGCTTGATCCGTTTTCGTTTAGCTATCGGTTGAACCCGGTTATTCCGCACGCCAGCGGGGTCACGAATCCAGGCGCTCGCGTGGCTTTGCCTGGCGCAGGAATCGCGGCGACTTTGTCCATCTTGACGTTGTTGGGAATGGCTGTCTGTTTCGCCTTTTATCTGTATCGCCAGAACGAGGCTGCCAAGCGTTATGGTCATTGGTTGATGAAAGCTTCGATTGTTGCTCAGGCGGTCACGGTCGGGGTCGTTTTCTACAGCTTGAAAACCATGACTGCCGTAGGCGCTTTGGTTGGAAATGATCAGTCGTACATTGTTGGCAAGACGCTACTTGGCAAAGAAGGTGCAGGCAAATCAGTAGCGGAAATTACTTCGATTGGCGGCAACTGGCTGGCTCAGAACCGTGATGCGATGGTGATGAGCGTTAAAGGCAACCCGGTCGAAATTGCCGCGTTGATTTCCTTGCTGGTTGTCACCTGTTTCCTGGCGTTGTTCAGTTTCCGAACCGAAAAGATTCGGGAAAGTTTGCCGCCGCTGGAGCGCATTGACAGTCTGATTTACAAACTGGTCGGAGTTGCGTTTGCCGGGTTGGCAATCCTGTTGGTCACGGGCGCAGTTTGGGCGAACGAATCCTGGGGGCGTTATTGGGGATGGGACGCCAAAGAAACCGGCGCGTTGGTGGCTTGGTTCGCTTATGGCGGATATTTGCATTCGCGCATTTCACACGGCTGGGCTGGCCGCCGCAGCGTGTATTTCGCATTGGCTGGATTCCTGTTGGTGATTTTCACTTATCTGGGAGTCAGCTACATCCTTCCGGGGTTACATTCGTACGCATAGTTTGGTGTCGAAAACCGACGGTAAACAAGCAGGCGAAAACTGTAGAGCGATTGCTTCACAGTTTTCGCCTATTGTTTTTGTGGCGCAGGCCTGATGTCAGGACACTTTTCGTTATCAACCATCAGACAGGAAAATGTAGGAAAGGAAAATCAGAATTTTTATCTTCCTTTCCCACATTTTCCTGTCTGATGACCCAATTGGTTTTTGCCATCATTGGTTTTCAAACGTCTCAAACAAAATGTGTCCCGACATCAGGGCGCAGGCTTTATTTGTC
>JANRKX010000021.1:0-140516 GCA_033763255.1 Acidobacteriota bacterium
TGAAGGCTTTGCGGAACCACCGGAACGGCGCGAGATTTAGTTTCCAGCCCTGAAAGGGCGACAGACCAAGCCTCGTCCGACGCCCTTTCAGGGCTTGGAGGTCTTTTGCCATTATTTCCGGTGGTTACGCTGCGCTCACCACCGGCTAATATCCGCTGCGCCTCCGGCGCAAAGAAGAAAGATGTGGGTAATGACAAGATTTCCCAATCTGCCCTACATTCGGGCTATGGCACGGGCAGGTTGAAAAACCTGCCCTACTTTTTTTGGTACCAGACAATGTGATCGCCATCGTCGGTTCGGTCGGAATACACAGTCGTTTGATAGCCAACCGACTTCATCTTCAGCACAGGCAATTCCAACAAAGCATTGTTTGAAAGCAACACTCCGCCGGGTCGCAGCAGACTTTCGATGTTCGACAACGCCAGCGATTGTTCGAACACGTCGTAATAAACCAGGATGTTGGTGGCGACGATCAAATCGAAGTTTTCCATCTGCGTCGAACGCTGAAACACAATGTTCAGATCAACCGGCGAAATCAGTTTGACGATGGCCGGATTGATTTTCACCGCGCGCAATTTCATCTCACCCAGCCCGGCAGGCACAGCCACAGGCGTCGAAGCTTTGCCAATTTGATCGCCGAAGCTTTGCCAATAACTCAACCATTGCGGAGTCCATTTCGCATTCGGATCGTGTGGTAGCTGCACGGTGTAACTGATTCCGCGAACGGCTTTTTGCCGCGCAGTTTTCAAATGCTCCAACACACGCGGGCTGAGGTCGAAGGTTGTCACCTGCAAACTTTCCACTTTCGACAAACCGGCGCGCAACAGCGAATCAATCACGGCAAACGGCTGAATCGTTTGCTCCGGGTAAAAATCGTAACCGGCGGCCTTGTCCGTGAAATCCAGTCCAGGTCCGACGATGGCGACTCGCTTGATACTGTCGGCTGAAAACAGCCCCTGAGCTTTCAGCGCCTTGATTGATTCTTCGATGGCGAAATTCGGCGACAGCGTCGTGTCCAACGACAAACCGCGCGTTCGATAAAGCTTGGAACGTTCGACAAATTCTTCGTTGGCGCCTCCCTGCATCCGAGCCGCTTCGATGGCTTTGCGATACCCGTCCTGCTCGTTCAACACGCGCACCAAACCAGCCAACAAATACGTTCGCAGCTTGGCTTTGCTTTCTGCCGTCTGGAATTTGAGACCAAGCTGCATCATCAGCTTGCGCGAAAACAGCAATCGCTCATTAGTCCCTGGCGCGACAAGCCCTTTCAAAAAGTCTTCGAGGCGCGCATTGAAACTTTTGCTCACGGATTCGGCTGATTGCGCCTGTTTCAGTTGTGCGAGTTCGGCTGCTGAAACGCGCGGCTGTTTGGTGAACGAAGTTCCGAACAGCAAAAAGTTCAGCATCGTGTCTTC
This sequence comes from Acidobacteriota bacterium, assembly GCA_033763255.1. Lineage (GTDB taxonomy): Bacteria > Acidobacteriota > Blastocatellia > RBC074 > RBC074 > RBC074. The sequence goes on from JANRKX010000021.1 coordinate 1,416, forward strand.
GTCGCCTTGCCGCAATCGCGCACGAACAGCGGCATCTTGCGACTTCACCCATTCAGGCCAACGCTTCGATTGTTCGTCAGACGATTTCCCTTTCAATTCAGCGGGCAAGACCTCATCCATCAACCGCACCAGCGGCTGAGCTTCGGAATAAGTTGTGTATTGAATCTGGCGTGGCGGCGTTTGCGCGATCAAACCGGCAATCAAAACCGCCAACAGAAAAGCTGAGCGGACAGAAAACAAAAGGCGGGTAGAAATCGGCGAGAGCTTGTTCATTACTCACATCAAACATTGCTTTGGAGTGCTGCGGCTTGACGCAGCTTTGGCGTTTTCAGCCAAAGCCGTTCTGTTGCAGTGGTCGCCCTACTGCGAATCAAAAGCGGCGCCGAGCCGCCGCACTCCAAAGAGTTTACTTGGCTTTCTTGGCCGTGAATTCCGTCGGAGGCACATCTCTGCCTTCGATGGTGCGCGTGAATTTGATTTCTTCGCCAGCGACTTTTCCTTTGTAAATCATCTTGAAGGAATTGCCCTGGAACTCGCGCGTCACTGTGAAGGAGATGTCGTCGCCGCTGACTTTGCCATCAGCGATGGCTGATTCGCCTTGCGGATTGGAAATCGTGCCGGTGAGTTTGTCGCCTTCGGCTTTCAACGTAATGGTGGTTTCAACCGTTTGGCCACCGCGACCTGGAACTTGAGCAGTCCATTTGCCGGAAACATCCGCCGCCAAAGCCAACGTGGCCAAAGCCAAGACCAGACAAGCAGAAAGGAACATGGATTTGCGATTCATCGGATTTTCTCCTGAAAGAAATTCCCTCCGAAATCGGAGGTACGAGTGCTTGCGGAGTTCAGCGGACTTCGAGAAACGAAAGGCAGGCAACTATCGCCGCCTGCCTTTGATGTTTTCTTACAATGTCCAGCCTTTGCGATATTCGCGGTGCAAATGCTGATTGGCTTTGTCGTTGTTGGTAACTTTGCCTGCTTCGCCGTCCCAGCGAATCAATTCGCCCTGACCGGTTTTCAGCGCCACGATGCCGAGCAGCATGGTTTCGGTCAGCCGCGAAGCATATTCAAACGGACAAACCTGTTTCGCTTTGCCTTTGCAGGCGTTGGCGAATTGCACGCGATGTAGCGGTTTGTCTTTTTCGTTTCGGTAAGCAACGCGTTCGATTTTCTGCGGCACTTTCTTCGCGGCTTCCATCAGGCTTTCCGGGAACAGGCGCGGTTTTTCGCCGTAAGTTTCGTGCATCAAGATGCCTTTGGAACCGACGAAAATCACTCCGCCGCCGCGTTCCAGTTTGATGTTGTCTGGCAGGAACGACGGGCGAGGAGCCATCAAGCCGCCATCAACCCAAGTCATCTTGACTGGGGGTTGTTTGCCGCGCGCCGGGAATTGGTAAATAACCTGAGTCGCCAAAGGATGGCTGACCGGCATGCGTTTGTTGTCTTCGCCCCAGGGAGTCGAAGTCGCTTCGACGGTTTCTGGGTAGCGCAAATCCAGCGCCCAGTACGGATGATCAATCAAATGCGCCGCCATATCGCCCAACGCGCCTGTTCCCCAATCAACCCAACCGCGCCAATTGAACGGATGATAAATCGGATGGAACGGGACTTCCGGCGCCGGGCCAAGATACAAATCCCAATTCAAAGTTGATGGTTTCGATTCAAACGCACTCAACGAACTGGCGGTCGCTTTGCTCAGCAAACGTGCCGTCCAATCGTTTCCGAATCCGCCGCCATCGGGGCTGACCGGAACTTTGGCCGGACGCGGAACACCTTGCGGCCAGATCGGACGATTCGTCCAAACATACACTTCCTTAACTGGACCGATGATTCCCGCCTGAATCCATTCGTTGATGAGCCGGGCTTCGTCGTTTGAATGACCTTGATTGCCCATCTGCGTCATCAGCTTTGGATTCTTGGCTGCCGTTTCGCGCAGCACGCGCGATTCCTGAACCGACCAGGTCAGCGGTTTTTCGCAATACACGTGCTTGCCTGCTTCCAGCGAATGTTTGGCGGCGATGGCGTGGATGTGGTCGGGCGTGGCAACGATCACCGCATCAATGTCTTTTTGCTGATCCAGCATCTTGCGGTAATCATCATAACGTTTCGCCTTGTTGTAAGCTTCCTGCAATTTGATGCGAGCTTCGTTGGGTTTGCCGTCACGATCTTTGGTGCTGTTGGCGACGGCTTTGTCCACGTAACCGAAATCCACGTCAGCCAGCGCAACAATGTTTTCGCCCGCCGTGACAAGTTCAGTCGCGTCCGAAGCTCCCTGCCCGCCGCAGCCGATGACCGCGACGTTGAGTTTATCGCTGGGCGCGATGTAGCCGGTTCCGCCCAACACGTGGCGAGGCAAAATCATCGCTCCCAGAGAAGCGCCAGCGGTTGATGCAACGAAGTTTCTTCGTGTGAGTTTGTCTTGTTTCATGATCTTCCTTTCAAGTTTTAAGGGGTATCGTTAGCAAACAGCAAAATTTATCTGCCGCGCAGCTTGTTCAATTTAGTCGTGAACTCTTCGACGTTGTCTTTTTTGATAATCAGCGTCGGCACAAACGCCTGTTTGGAAGCCGGGACGCCGGAGCGGTCGCCGTCCAGAATCTGCTTCATGATTTTGATAGCCTGATAACCGAACTCATAAGGCTGTTGCACAACCGTGCCGACGATTTCACCGGATTTGACGCCCGCCAGAGTCTGATCTTCTTCGTCAAAGCAGATGATTTTCACCTTGCCGACTTTGCCCGCTTCTTTGATCGCGTTCAGAATCGCCGGGCCATTGTACGACCACAACCCGACAAACGCCGCGGCTTCGGGATATTTGACCAGCGAATCCGCCGCGTTCGCTTTGGCGCGAGTGTGATCGGCGTCATCAGTGCGCGTGTCCAGAATTTCGATCTTCGTTCCGGCAATCACTTCTTTAATTCCCTGCAATCGTTCTTTAGCGTTTTGCGCGTCGAGCTTGCCGACGAACACGACAATCTTGCCGCCTTCGGGCAAAGCCTCTTTCAGCAACTGTCCGGCTTGGCGACCGGCGGCGACGTTGTCAGTGCCAACATAAACTGCGCGTTGGCTGTTCGGAGCGTCGCTATCTTGCGTCACGACCAAGGCTTGTTTGGAAGTCTGGTTAATCAACTCCGTCTGGTTTGCCGGGTCAACCGGCGAAATGGCGATGCCGTCAATGCCTTTGGCCAGCAAATCATCAATGATGCGTTTCTGTTCGGCGGCGGTTCCGTCCGAAGGAATCTTGAATTCGACCGAAGTGTCGGCCAATTCTTCATCGGCTTTTTCAGTTCCTTTGCGGGCAATCGTCCAAAAATCCGAAGCGTTGTTGGTGACAAACGCCAGCTTCTTGCCGTGTTGCTGCCCGCAGCCAGCGGGCAGCAACACGGCCACGGCCAGCAAAATTCCAAAGAACAACTTTGCGTTGCGATTCATCAAGTGAGTCTCCTAAAAAATGGGTGTCGGTTACATTGGGAAAAGTTCGTGCAACTCCGCCGCCGTCGGTTGAGCGCCGTACTGGCACAACTCAAACGCTTCGGCGTGTTTGACAGCTTTGCCGTTGTCTTCGCCATAACGGCGAATCAACAGATCGCGGTATCGGCTGGCGACATCGGCGTCGCGGTCAATCAACCAGTCGCGGATAAAGTTTTTGCGCCCTTCGTCGTCTTCGGGAACGCCCGGCAAATATCGCCCCATCCACGAATCGCGGTCGGCAAATTGCGAAGGCATCGCTTCGATGCAGGCGCGCTTTTTGTCCAGCACGTCGTCCACAGCAACGATGATCGCCGGATCGAACGGATACGGTTTCGTGAAGTTGTCGGAGTAATACAGGATCACGGGATTGCGCGGGCACGGCGGAACATCCGTCACGAAAAACGGCGCGGCGACCAACACGGCGGCGTCTTCAACCAGCACTCCTGTGTAACGATGATCGGGATGGTAATCGCACGTCCGATGGCATAACACGATGTCGGCCTGCCATTCGCGGATCAACCGCGCAAAGGTGCGGCGGTTTTCCAACGTCGGCAACAACTCGCCGTCGTGAATGTCCAGCACCTGCATTTCGATGCCCAGAATTTCCGCTGTGCGTTGCACTTCGGCTTTGCGGCGAAGCGCCAACGGCCCGCCCGCCATCGCAAAATGCCCTACGTCGCCGTTGGTCGTAGCGACGAATTTCACCTTGTGACCGGCGGCAGCCCACTTCGCGGCTACTCCGCCCGCTTTCAATTCGCAATCGTCCGGGTGAGCACCGAACGCGATGATGCGTAACGACATTTTCCAAATTCCTTTTGAAGTTATCGGCTCGAAGCCGTGTCCTTTCGCATATGCTTTTCAAACCAGGCTTGCAGATAAAGCTGGTTCAGCAAGTTGTGCGACGGACGCCGGAAGCCGTGATATTCGTCCGGGATGCGAACCAGCAGCGTTTCCTTTTTCAGCATCTTCAACGCGCGGTAATACTCTTCGCTCTGGCCGATGGGAGTTCGCAGGTCTTCTTCGCCGGTCATGACCATCGTAGGCGTTTTGACGTTGCCGACGTAATGCAGCGGCGACCGCACGGCGAATTCCATAGGGTCTTCCCAGGGGAATTTCTTGAACTGGTTGTACCAGCTTGGGCCGTCGGTAACGCCGACGAACGAATGCCAGTTGATGACCGGTCGCATCGAAACCGCCGCCGCAAAACGATCCGTGTGGCCTACGATCCAGGCGGTCAACACTCCACCGCCGCTGCCTCCGCAAACGAACAGGTTGCGTTCGTCAATGAAGCCTTTCTTCAAAGCTTCGTCCACGCCCGCCATCAAATCGTCGTAATCTTTGCCGGGATAGCTGTACTGAATGCCGTTGACGAAATCCTGACCGTAACCAGTCGAACCGCGCGGATTGGTGTACAACACGGCATAACCATTTGCCGCGAAATTCTGAAACGCCCAGTTCCAGGCCACCGAATACATTGACCAGGGGCCGCCGTGAATCCACAAGACCATCGGATACTTTTTGCCCGGTTCGAAGTTCGCAGGCTTAATCAGCCAGCCTTGAACCTTCCAGCCGTCGGCAGAGGTGTACCAAAGCTCTTCGGCATCGCCAAGCTTCATTCCAGACAGCACGTCGGAGTTCACATCCACCAGCGTTTTCTTTTCGTTGATGCGGTTAAACGGAAACGTGACCAGCACACCGGGCTGTTTGTGATTGGAAGCGACCATCGCCACCTGGCCGTTATTGGCAATCGAAAATCCGCTGATGGCTTCTTTGTGATTCAGTCGCCGCAGGTTTCCGTCAGCCAACGGAACCCAAAACAAATCGGTCGCGCCTTTTTCTTCCGACGTGAATTGAATGCCTTTGCTGTCAGCCCACCAGTTCAGGTTTTGCGGCGAACTGGGCAGATTCCCAGCCAGCAAGCGTTTGCCGCTGCCGTCACTGTTCATCAGATACAGGCTGCTGACGTGGTTGGTGTAGCGTTTGTCGTCGTGGCCAACATACGCGATCAGTTTGCCATCGGGCGAAACCGTCGGATTACCGTCGGGACCTTGCCGGTCAGTCAGCGGCTTGATCTCCAGCGTCGCCAGATTGACCGAGTAAATTTCGCTGTCGCCGCGCAGGTATTCGGCGTCGGGTTTGCGAATGCCGCTGACGTAAATTGTCTTGCCGTCAGGCGACCAGTCGAATCCCGTGTGATTGAATTTGCCGTTGGTGATCTGGCGAGGCGTTCCACCAAGCGTGGCGTCAACCGTAAACACGTGCGAATAACCTTTCGGCAAAGGGCCTCGCCCGTCCGAACGCCACTGCAAGCGATCAACAATCACTGCCGGCTTCGCCCACTCGGCTCCGCGCGGACGGTCGGGCAAGCGAACGGAAAGAATCGGATCGTTATCCGCCATAAACGCTGTGAAAGCGATTTGCTTGCCGTCCGGCGACCATTTGATGTTCGACGGAGCCTGTTCCAGATGTGTCAGTTGCGCGACTTCGCGCGTGTCCAGCCACATCACGTGTAACTGATTCGTGCCGTCGCGGTCGGACAAAAACGCGATGCGTTTGCCGTCCGGCGACCATTGCGGAGAACTGTCATTGCGCGCGCCGCCGATCAATTCGCGGACTCGGTTGCCGTCAACATCAACGATCCACAGATTGCTGCGCGATTGATCTTTGACCTTGTCCACCCAAGTGCGGGTGAAAACGATTTGTTTGCCGTCAGGAGAAATTTCAGGATTGCCGACACTCTCCATATCCATGAATGTTTCTTTGTCCAGCAAGCGCGGCTTTTGCGCCAATGCACTAAAACTCAGCCCAAAGGCCAACAACAAGACAAGGCTCACTCTCATGCTTTTCGACATAAGCTCCTCCGGGAAAAGGCGACGCCAGTTTTTTGTGTTGAGAAGTTGCGGGAAACAATTTGCAGACGGCTCGAACGGCCATCTGTCACTTACAACGCAATGCAATCGGTTTCGGTTACGGCGAAATCGCCGCTGGCCGCTACCGCACTGCAGATTCAGCTTCAAACAAATCGGGATCGGTTTTTCGCAACCGACGAATCAACGCCTGCCAGGTGTCTTCGTAATGCCCAAGCTCGACGTTGGCGGCTTTCGTTTGCCGAGCGACTTCGTCATCCAGCGCGTCGGCTTTTGTCGCGCCGCATTGAATGGCAATCGCTTGAATTCGAGCAGCGCGTTCGGCCATCAACGTGTAGCCAAGCGCAAAGCGAATGTCCGGCCCAACCGAAATCAGGCCGTGATTTTTCAGCACGCCAATGTTCTTTGCGCCCAGAGCTTCGGCAATCGGGTCGGCTCCGTCTTCGGAAAACACAGTGCCGATGAATTCGTTGTAAACGGCCTGCTCTTCAAAAATGAACGCGCCGAGTTGATCGAAAGCTTCAATTTCACGACCAAGCGCGCTGTAACCCGTCACGTAAGGCGGATGCGTGTGAACAATGGCGCTGACCTCTGGACGGCGACGATAAATCGCCGTGTGAATATCAATCGAAGGATTCGGCTGATGTTTGCCTTCCAACACGCGGCCTTTCATATCAACCCGCACCACGTCGTCCGGCGTGATGTCGGCGAAGTAAAACGGATAAGGATTCGTCCACAGTTCTTCGCCGCCGGGAATGCGAATGCTAATGTGACCGGCAATGCCATCATCCATTTTTTCGTTGGCAATAACGCGGCTAGCGCACGCCAGATCAAGTCGGATTTGATCGTGAATGTTCATTGCGTTCCTCAATTTGCAACCCGCATCGAAACGGCAGGCACGGTGACAGACTCTTCGGCCACGCCATAATACTCGTTGACCGGTTGGGCGACGATGGAATGAACTCGGCGCATCAATGGTTCTACATCGTTTTTGCCAAGCCCCGTCGTGTCAATCGTGTCGTGCATGTGAACGGTGATTTTGGCGGGAAACAATTTCCAGTCGCCTTTTCTGCTGAATTCATACGCGCCGACAATACTCATCGGAGCAATCGGGTAGCCATATTGAATCGCCATCCGAAACGCGCCGGGATTGAATTCGCCGACAAAGCCGTCTTTGGTGCGCGAGCCTTCGGCAAAAACAATCAGACTGACGCCGGAATCCAATCGCTCTTTGGTCAGCTTCATCATCTGTTTGTACTTGGCCAGATTGCCCTCAGGCGGAACGGGCACGTTGCCGAATCGGCGCATCATCCAGCCGTAAGCCGGAATTTTGAAATGCGATTCGTGCTCCAGGCCACGCACAAATTGCGGAATCGCCGAGTAGATGATGAACGCATCCCAAAGATCAATGTGGTTGCAGATGAAAAAACCTGTTCGCTGACGATCAAAGCCGGGCGCGAATTTCACCTCAAAATCAACGCCAGCCAGCCGCAGAATGTTGCGAAACAACCAGCGTTGCGGTTTGTCGTTTTTACGAGGATCAATCAACGCGCCCATCAAAACCAGTAACGAGCACACCGGAAAGAAATGGGCGATGCTGACAATCCAAAGAAAGATCGAGCGAATTGCGTAGTAGGTTTTGCTGAACACACTCAGCGCAGCCCAGTTGTGACTTGGGTGATTACGAATTTGGGATCGGATAATTTCGTTTTCTGCCATCGAATAGAAAGTTGTTTTTCCTTTGGAGCGCGGTGGCTCGACACCGCTTTTCGTTAATCGTCGAGCGTTTGGTGGCCGACGAAAACGCCTATGTTGAATGCAAAGCTGCGACAAGTCGCAGCACCCCATACTCTGTTTTATGACTGCTCTTTGTGCCCGCCGACAGCCAGCCGCATGACGTTTTCTTCGGTGCAGGCTTCGCGGTTGAGAATGCCCGTGATGCGGCCTTCGTGCATGACCGCCAGCCGGTCGCTCAGACCAAGAATCTCTTCCATATCGCTGCTGATTACTATGACGCCGACGCCGTTGGCGGCCAGCCCGCGTATCAACTCGTAAATCTCAGCTTTAGCGCCGACATCAATGCCGCGCGTCGGTTCGTCGAAGATCATGACTTTCGGATTGAGTTGCAACCATTTCGCCAGCACGACTTTTTGCTGGTTGCCGCCGCTCAGATTTTTGATCAGCGTTTCAATCGAACTGGTTTTGACATTCAATCGCTTGCTGAAAGTTTCAGCCGCCGCACGCTCTTGCTCACGCTTAACCAAGCCACGAACCGCGTATCGCTGCAACGCAGGCAGGCTGATGTTTTCGCGGATTGTGTTTTCGACGATCAAACCGGTTTGGCGACGGTCTTCGGGAACCAGATAAATGCCTTGCCGAATGGCATCGCGCGAAGAGTTGATCGCCACGTTCTGCCCGCCAAGCAAAATATCGCCACCCAGTTTGATATCCACACCGAAAATCGCCTGCGCCATTTCCGAACGTCCTGCGCCAACCAAACCGGCAAAGCCCAGAATCTCGCCTTTGCCGAGCGCGAAGGAAATTTTCCGACCGGGATAACGAGTTGTTTGCAGGTCGCAGACTTCAAAGAACCCAGTTTCAGCAGCATGCTGTGGAGCAACGTAGCTGTGTTGCAATTCGCGCCCGACCATCAATTGCACCATCCGGTCGTGCGTGATTTCTTCGCGCGCCAGAGTTCCGGCATTGCGTCCGTCGCGCAACACAACAGCGCGGTCGGCGATTTGAGCGACTTCGCCCAGCCGGTGAGAAATGTAAATCACGCTGACGCCATGCGCTCTCAGGTCTTCGACAACCGCCAACAGCCGCTCGGTTTCAGTCAGCGTCAAACTGGAAGTCGGCTCATCCATAATCAACAACCGCGCGTTGAGCGAAAGAGCTTTGGCGATTTCCACCAATTGCTGCTGCGCGATGGACAACCGGCTCAGCGGCGTTTCGGGCGAAACATCCAGTCCCAACCGGCGAAGGTGAACAACCGTATCGGCGCTCATCTTTCGCCGATCAATCAACCGCAACGGTTTCAGCGCGCCGCCCAACACAGGTTCGCGGCCAAGAAATACATTCGCCGCGACATCCAGATTGTCCAGCACGTTCAATTCCTGGTGAATGAATCCAATGCCCAAGCCAATCGAATCGTTGACCGAATGAATTGCCGTCGGCAAACCATCCACACGGATTTCCCCAGCGTCCGGCTGATACAGACCGCCAAGGATTTTCATCAGCGTGGATTTGCCTGCGCCGTTTTCGCCGAGCAAGGCAACGACCTCTGCGGCGTTGACGTGGAAATCAACCGCTTCGAGCGCCACAACGCCGGGAAAGCGTTTGCCAATGCCGCACATTTCAAGCAATGGAGCGTGAGAGTTCATCAAAATTTTATGTTGTAGACCTTGATCTTGCTGTTGAGCGTGGTGTTGTTCATCCCCAGCAACTTGGCAGCGCGGCTTTGATGCCCGCCTGTGACTTCCAACGCGCGACGAATCAGTTCAATTTCAAACCGCGAAACTTCGTCATAAAACGAAATGCCTTGCGTCAGGTCCAGCACAGCCGCCGAATCCAATGACCCAGACGGCGATTTGCCGCGCAAATTAGGATTGACGATTTCTTCGCGCAAACATTCCATCGTCAAATCGTTGGTGCGCGCGATAATAACCGCACGTTCCACAGTGCTTTCCAGTTCGCGCACGTTTCCGGGCCAGGCGTAACTTTCCAAAACCTTCAACACCTCCGGCGACAGTTGTTCAGCAATCGAGCGTCCGTTTTCTTCGTTGTATTTGCGGATGAAATGCTGAGCCAACGGCAGAATGTCTTCTTTGCGATTGCGAAGCGGCGGCAGATGAATGTTTATGACGTTCAGGCGGTAAAACAAATCTTCGCGGAAATCGCCGGACTTCACGGCGCGCTGCAAATCGGTGTTGGTGGCGGCGATGATGCGAACGTCCACACGGCGAGGTTGCGTATCGCCCAACGGGGTGAATTCGCGTTCCTGAATCACGCGCAACAAACGAGCCTGCGTTTCCGGCGGAATGGTGCTGATTTCATCCAGAAAGATCGAACCGCCGTCGGCTGCATCGAACAGCCCTTTTTTGGCGGCGACGGCTCCGGTGAATGCGCCTTTGGTGTGGCCGAACAATTCCGACTCCAGCAATTCCGAAGGAATGTTGCTGCAATTGACGGCGACGAACTGGCCGGATTCGGCGCGCGGACTGGAAAAATGAATCGTGCGAGCGACGACTTCTTTTCCGGTTCCCGATTCGCCCGTCACCAAGACCGTCGAACGCGCCGGAGCGACTTGTTCAATCAAATCGTAAACTTCGCGCATTGCGGCAGAGCTTCCGACTATACGATTGCGGTCGCCGGAAGTTTTCAATGTGCGGCGCAACACGCGGCGCTCTTCGTCGCCTCGGCGACGACTGACTGCGGCAGCGACCGTTTTCAGAATTTGTTCGTTTTCAAACGGTTTGCGAATGCAGTTGAACGCTCCCAACTGCCATGCGGCGATGGCCGTGTCGAAAGTCGCATACGCCGTAATCATTATGACGACGGCTTCGCGGTCTAGCTTCAACAACTCTTCCAGCGTCCGCAACCCGCCGATGCCCGGCATCGAAACGTCCAACAACACAGCGTCGTAGGCTCGTTCGCCAAAACGCGCCAGGCCTTCTTCGCCGGTTTTCGCCAAATCCACGCGATAACCGTCCTGCGACAACAAGCTTTCCAGCACATCGCGCATGACCTCTTCGTCGTCAACTACCAGTACATTGCCTTTTTTTGCCATAACTTTGAATCTTGATTGGTTTGAGTGCCCGCGAATTATCAGCCATCAACCGAAACGAGACAAGTTTTGACTTTTACTGCTTTTGAAAACAGTACGGGGAGCGCAAACGTCTGAGTTTTACGCTCCCCGTATGATTTGTGGCTCAAAGTCTGGCGCCAGCCACTATTGGCCGCCGCCGGCTTTGGCCTGAGATTCGCTGCCTTTCACGTACTTATCGAACCAGGAAATCATTTCCCACAACGTATGTTCCGTGGATTCGCGCGCAGCGTATCCGTGCGATTCAAACGGCAAAGTCACATAACGAACGTTGCCGCCGTTGCCTTTCAACGCCTGGAACATGCGGTCGGACTGGATCGGGTGAGTGCCGGTGTTGTTGTCGGCTTCGCCGTGAATCAGCAGGATCGGTTCTTTGATCTTATGAGCATTCATAAACGGCGAAACTTTCAAATACATCTCCGGCGCTTCCCAATACGTGCGGCGTTCGCTTTGGAAACCGAACGGAGTCAGCGTGCGGTTGTAAGCTCCGCTGCGAGCGATTCCGGCTTTGAAAATATCGGAATGCGCCAGCAAGTTCCCGGTCATAAACGCACCGTAACTGTGACCGCCGACGCCAACGCGGTTGCGGTCGGTTACTCCCATTTCGACAGCTTTATCTACTGCGGCCTGGGCGCTGGCAACAACCTGTTCGATGTAAGTGTTGTTCATCGTTTCAGGATTGCCGACGACCGGCATTGAAGCGTCGTCCAAAATCGCATAGCCCATGAGCAGGAAAAACAGATGCGAAGTTCCGCCAATGGTCGTGAAGCGATTGGTCGAACCGCTGATCTGTCCTGCTGTGTCGGCGTCGCCGAATTCGCGCGGGTACGCCCAAATCACCGTCGGCAAACGGGTTCCCTGTTTGTAATCCGGCGGCAGGTAAAGCGTGAAAGACAGGTCAACGCCGTCTTTGCGTTTGTACCGAACCAACTGTTTTTTGATGCTGCGAAGTTGCGGCGTCGGGTCAGAAAAATTCGTCAACGCGACTTTGTCAGTTTGGCCTGCCGAGCGGATGAAGTAGTTCTGCGGCGAAGTCTGAGTTTCGTGCCGGGTGATGAATTTCGATCCGTCGTCGCTGAGCAATTGAGTCACGCTTTCATAACTGTTGGCATCGCAACGGAAAAGCCGCTCGGCTTTGAGCGTCGTCAGGTTGAACCGATCCAGGAATGGACGGTCGCCTTGCGGCGAAGCTCCCTGCCCGGTCAGGAAAATGTTGTCGCCGTTTTGCAGCAACACGGCCTGGCCGTTCGGCAAGCGTTTCATTTCCGGCTGTCCCGGATTGTTGTACCGATCCTGAATCGAAAGATTCCAAATCAGCTTCGGCGCTTGCGACGGATTGTCAGCGTTCATCATAAACGTGCGACTGCGGCGCGTGTTGCGATCCATGTCGCGCACCATCACCAGGCCGTTTTTCTCGCCCCAGGTCAGCCCGGCAAAACGATTTTCGGTTTTGGTCAATTCAATTGGCTGGCCGGTGAACGGAGCTTTCAGCATTTTCACCACGTCGCGTGGCGAAGCTTTTTTCTTGGTGTCGCCGCCGTCCAAAGCTTCGGCCCAAACCAGCGTAGCTGCTTCCGTTGGACGCCAACCAATTCCGCGCGGGCCAGTCTGAACGCCTTCAATCGGAACTTGATCCTGCAACGGCAGGCTGGCGAATTTGTGAACCAGTTTTCCGGCGCGATCCCAGACTTCGACTTCGCGCGGGAACGATCCGGCGGTAAACGAATACGAAAACGGACGATGATTGCTCATCACCAACAAATGATTTCCGTCCGGCGCAACATCTACGCCCTGATAAATCGCGGCTTTGCCAATTGGCGCGGCTTTGCCCGTGGCGGCGTTGACCATCGCCAGTTGAGACGTGGCGTAATACTCGAACAGCTTTTCGTCGTGCGGATTCTTCAGCAAATCTTGAAAGGTCATTGCCGGAGTCGCTTTGCCAAAATTCTCCTGCACGGTTGGACCAATCGGAACCGTCGGAGCTACAGGCGCTGCGCCGCGCCCGGCGGGAATCGTTTGCACCAGCAAGGTTTTGCTGTCTGGCATCCATTGCAACGATTCGCCATAAGCCGCGTTGATTTTCACGCCGGGAATTTTTCGCAGCTTGCCGGTCGCGGCATCGCCAATCCACAACTCACTGCCGCCGTCGGCAATGCTGGTCACTGTGAATTGTTTGCCGTCCGGCGACCACGAAGCTCCGCCCAATCGAACGCCCGCCGGAGTGACGATTTTGGTTTCCTTGCCGTCGGGAATCGTTTTCAGCGTCAGGCCGGTAACGCGTCCGGCCATGTGCATCGCATTAGTTCTGGGATTGATGCGAAGCCCGGCCAGCCGCAGCATCGGTTCGGATAATTCGGCGATGGATGGATAGCGCGCTGTTTGCAGCAACAACATTCTGTCGCGCGTCGGGCTGACTGACACCATCGGCGATGACGGAGCGTCCAGCACATCCAGAACGGCTTTGGGCGGTTTTTGATACGGCGTTTGCGCTCCGGCGTTAAAGCCAGGAATCAGCAAAACGAAACTCAACAGGTAAAACGTGAACTTACGCAAGGTGCGGTTCATGACGAAACCTCCTGTGGTGACGATTGAATTGGTGGAACGGACTTCAGCAGGAAGAACTGCCTGCGAAAACAAATACGACGTTAAGAGGAATTGGGTTACGAAAGTCTTCCGCAATTGCTTCAAACCATCAAACAGGCGGGAGTTCAGAAAGTCAGTTGGCCGCCATCAATTACCAGTGAATGGCCTGTGATGAAACTGGCATCGTCCGAAGCCAGAAACGCAACGGTCGCCGCTACTTCGTCAGGTTCGCCAAACCGCGCCATTGGAATTTTGTCCTGGAAATACGTTCGCGCCAGTTCAGGGTCGGCGTCGAGCACGGCTTGAGAAAGTTTGGTGCGAATCATTCCCGGCGAAACCGCATTGACGCGAATGCCATACGGAGCCAGTTCAATCGCCGTCGTCATCGTGATGCCGACAACACCAAACTTGGAGGCGTTGTAAGCGACCAAACCGATTTCGCCTACGTGGCCATTGGTCGAAGCCAGGTTGACGATGTTGCCTTTCACTCCGCCGGCCACCATCGCTCGCGCAACAATCTGCGAACACAGAAAGACGCCTTTCAAATTCACGTCCATCGTTGCATCCCAATTTTCGTCCGGCGTTTCCAGAAACGGCGCAGGCGGCGCGATGCCTGCGATGTTGCACAACACATCAATCCGTCCGTGTACTTGAATCACTTCATCAGCCATCGCCTGAACTTGGTCGCGTTTGGCGACATCGGTTTGCCAAACCCAAGCCGAACCACCAGCCGCGATAATTTCCGCCGCAGCCTGTTCCGCCAGCGCAAGATTCACATCCACGACGACAACAGTCGCGCCTTCGCGGGCGAGCCGTTTGGCAGCGGCGCGGCCAATTTCTCCGCCTCCGCCGGTGACAATCGCAATTTTGTTCGTGAATCGCATATCACTTGCCAACATACAGGTCAGTACCGCGACCGGCAGAGACCTGCGCTCCCTACCGGTCGCGCTACCGACTCAAAAGAACTTCAACAACAAGCCCACAGTCAAGCTTCGTCCGCGTGAAGGCGCGAACTGAAAATGTTCGCGGTAAAACTTGTTGCCGGAATTTTCCAGACCGAAGGTCAACGCTACGCGCGAATTTTCTCGCTGGAAGTTATACCCGCCGCGCAGATTCTGCACAGCAAATCCGCCCAGGCTGAAAAAGTCTTGCGCGATCAAAAATGGCGATTCGCTCAGCAACGGCGACACGCGCTCGACTTTCGCCTGAGCGCGCACATTGTATTCTCCCCAAAACCGCCCCCCCGGAGAACTCCAACGCAACCCGGCAACGGCTTTCAGCGGAGTGATGTTGTCTGCCGGAACGTCAATCAGTTTGGTGTTGTTGAACGGATTGACGGCTTCAGCGATCTGGCCGTGCAGATAACCTACGTTGACGAACGGCGTGAAAATCGAGCGCCGCGCATTAACCGAATACTCGCTGTCGAATTCAAAGCCTTGAATCCGCAGCCGCGAAAAATTGACGGCTTGCAGAATCAAACCGATGGTCGGCGATTGCGAAACAATTTCGGTCGAAATGAAGTTGCGGTAATGGTTGTTGAAATACGTCAGCGAAGCCGCATAACGCGCCTTGCGAATGCGAATGCCGGTGTCGAAGTTAATGCCGGTTTCCGGCTCGACCTGAATGTTCGGCACGGCATTGCCGAGCGTCGCCGGGCCGCTGAAAAACAACTCTTCCAGATTCGGATGGCGGAAACTGCGGCCAACGCGCGCCGTGAAGCTCATCAAATCGTTCGGGCGAACAATCACGCCGATGTCGCCGGAAACATTCGTGCGATCAATTTCGACTCCGGTGGCGGTCGGCAACTTCGTGCGGTCAATCGCCGGAACGGCGTTTTCGATGCCGGGCAGAATCGGGTTGTAACCCGGCGTAGCTTTGGCGCTGACATCAAAACTGTCGAAACGAAGACCGCCGACAATTCTCAACCAGCGAGTCACGTCGTATTCGTCCTGCACGAAAAACGCCAGGTTTTGAAAATCCGATTTCGGCACTCGCTGCGGAAAAGTCGTGCTGGGCGGGCCAAAAGAAATGTTCGCGGGAATGAATCGCGGCGGCGCAGGCGATCGAGTTGCAAATCCAACAATTCCGGTTTCTGTGACGTTGACGCGCGAATCGCGGCTGTGATCCAAAAACCAGCTTGCGCCTGCGGTCAAAATGTTGCGGCTGCCGAGTTTGAAGTTGCTCTGAAAATCCCAGCCATAGCTTTTCACGTTTTGCCGCGTGTCGGTCAGCAGCTTGATGCGAATGATCGAATCCAGCGGCTGTTCGCCCGGTCGCGGCGGAGCCGAACTGAACACGGCAAAATCGTTACGCAAATTTCGATCTTGCTGTTGGTAATAAACATTAAACGCCACGCGCGAAAACCATTCGGTCAGGCCGTAACGTTCATATCGAAATCCGTATTTGTCCAGATTGCTAAAAGGCAGGTTCAGAGTTTGCGAAAAAAACGGCGCAGTGAAATCCGGGAAGCCGATATTGCCGTTGCGACGCCGCAACCAGTTGACGCGCATTCCGCCTTTTTCGCTGGTGAACAACCGCGCGATGGCGTTGACCGAACTGCCGTGCGATTGCGAATTCGGCACTTCGGAACTGGTTCGCGTAAACGGCGCATTGAAAGGGTCGGGAAAAACGCGGCTCAGAATTTGTTGGCGCAGCTTGCCTTCGGTGAAAAGGAAATTGCTGGATTCGTTGAACGATTCGCCAGCGTGGTAATTCTCGAATCGTTCCAGTTCGCCGCCAAAACGAAACGCGAACCGGCGACCCGAAACATCAAACCGCGCGCTGCCTCTGCGACCGTTTTCGTTGGTGCTGTAAAACGTGTTGAGCGTTCCGCCAACGCGAATGCCGCCAGCCGTCGTTCGCGGCTGATCGGTCAGAATGTTGATCGTTCCCGAAAGCGCGTCGGTTCCGTACAACACCGAACCTGACCCGTTGACGACTTCCAGACTTTGAATACTGGTTGGATCAATCAAACCGATTTCGACTCCGGCGCGGTCGGTCGCCACACGCGAAGTGTTCAGCCGTTCGCCATCCACCAAAATCAAAATGCGCGACGAATCCAAACCGCGCAGCCTGGGGCGCATTTGAAACGGCCCGTTGCCGACCGGCGTAATGTTCGGAGCTTTGCTCAACACGTCCTGCGTCGTAGTGACGTTTTCGCGCAGGATCGCTTCGGCGGTGATGGTTTCGGCGCGAACCGTCACATCCTGAATTTCGCGTTCGCCGCGCGTCGCCGTAACTGAAACGACTTCGGTAATGCTGCCGGGCAGCAATTCAACGTTGGCTTCGATGCGTTCGTTGTTGGAAATCAGCGTGAAGCTGCGCGTGACTGCCGAAAAGCCATTCTTTTCAACCGTCAACCGGTACAGCCCGTCCGTCAAGTTTTCAAACTTGAACGTGCCTGATGAATCGGTCGTCACAACTTGTTCGGTTTGAGTGGCCGGACTTTTCAGCACGACTTTGGCGGATTCGACCGCCGCTGAGTTTTGGTCGCTGACTTTGCCAAAAATCCGGCTGCCGGTTTGAGCGAGCAACGATGAGTGAATGAGTGTTACCACACCAATTGAAAGTAAAAGCTGTAGGGCTTTTTTCATTTTCCTTTTTTCCTTCCTTCTCGAATTCTTCAATCAATGGTTCATATTCGGGGAAATGCGGTGACGCCACTTGCGTTGACTGTCACCAAACGCACGAATTTGTCGTGCTATCATCCCGGTTATGGAAAACAACAAACAGATTGCAACACTGGCAGGCGGTTGTTTCTGGTGTTTGGAAGCCGTCTTCGTCGAACTGCGCGGCGTTGAAAAAGTCGTCTCCGGTTATATGGGCGGCCACACCATGAACCCGACTTACAAACAGATTTGTTACGAAGACACCGGGCACGCCGAAGTCGTTCAAATCACCTTTGACCCGCAAACAGTTTCGTTCAAAGAATTGCTGGAAGTGTTTTTCACCATCCACGATCCAACCACGCTCAATCGGCAAGGCGCAGATGTCGGCTCGCAATATCGTTCCGCGATTTTCTATCACTCCGACGAACAGCGAACCGTCGCCGAACAGGTCATCGTCGAATTGACGGCTTCTGGTATTTGGAGCAATCCGATTGTCACCGAAATGACTTCGGCTCCTACGTTTTACCCGGCGGAGAATTACCACCAGGATTATTTCGCCAACAATCCTTACCAGCCGTATTGCCTGGCCGTTGTCGCCCCGAAGGTCGCCAAAGCCCGTCAAAAGTTTTTGGCAAAATTGAAAAAATGACTCTGCAAACGCAAAAAAAAGAAGAGAGTTCAGACTTTAGTTCGACATCGCCACCAGTTCGCAATGCTGAAACCGACGGTAACAGAATTGCCTGTGGCAATTGTCATCACTTTGTCATACGACTGAACTCTCTGCCTGCATTTGAAACAGGATGAACACGATTTTTTCAGGATGAACAAGATTCAGGATCGGCTGGAACTCTTCAAACATTGATGGTCTTGTAAACCCTGTCGAAAATCTTGTTCATCCTGTTTTGGTAACTGTGCCTCAATGTAGCTTGTTCTGATTTAGCGATGCCGGAGCGCACAACTCCAGGTCGTGTCCGTCCGGGTCGGAAAAGTAGATCGAAGTCGCCGGCATCCACTCGTGAAAGTGCGGCCCGTCAATTTCAACACCACGTTCTTTCAACACGCTTGCCGCCCGATCAACGTCCGAGGCCGCGATGGTGAAAGCGAAATGCTGTTTCGGCCAATCGCCTTTGTCTTCCTGCAAGACGATCATTCCTGCTTGGCCGCCCGCGCGAAGGAACAGCCACTTCCGAGTCTCATCGCGGATGCCAACTTCCAAATCCAAAACTTCGCGGTAAAACTTTTCAGCCGTAGCCAGGTCTTTGACCTTGATGGCGACTTCGTAAATTCCACTGATCTGTAACATAGCTTTTCCCTCCTTCTGACGATTTGTATTTGTTGTTGGCTACGCCGACAGATCGCCGATTTCCAGCGAGACTGCCGAAGCCTGAATCACTGCCGCAATTCTGACCGCGTCGTGAACCTGCTCTTCGCTGAGTCCGCCATCAACCACGACCTGTTCGTGCGAACGGATGCACATTTCGCAACCGTTGATTGCGCTGACAGCCAGACAGAACAATTCGAAATCCACTTTGCTGCCCAGCGGTTTGCCAATCCAGTTCATTCGCAACCGAGCCGGTTTGGTCGCATAACTTTCTTTGCCAACCATGTGCCTGAAGCGATAGTAAACGTTGTTCATCGCCATCAACGAAGCTGCGGCTTTGGCGTCTTCGATCACTCGCCCGTCAACTTTGTCTTCAGCGTCGGCAAAAACTGCTTTGGCAACTTCTTTGTTGCGCGTGGCAATGGCCGAAGCCAACGCGGTTCCCCACAACTGTTCGGCGCTCAAACTTGAGGGCTGAAACACCGACTGCAAATTCAATCGCGTGTCTTTGGCCGCGTCCGGCAAAGCTTCTCGCAATTTTTCGATCTGGCTCATTTCCCTTCTTCTCCTGCTTGATGTTTGTTGTTTTGGGCGGTGAGCGTTTGCTCGCCCACCGCTTCGATCATCCCAGCTTTTCTCGGCTTAAGCTTTGCCCAAAGTCTCTTCGCCTTTTTCCCAATTGCACGGACAGAGTTCGCCACTCTGCAAACCGTCCAGCACACGCAAGGTGTCATCCACGTTGCGGCCAACCGACAAATCGTTGACGCTGACCCAGCGAATAGTGTCAGTCGGATCAACGATGAACGTAGCCCGCAAAGCTACGCCAGCCTGTTTGTGCAAAATGCCGAGTTCAGTCGTCAGTTCGCGCTTGGTGTCTGCCAACATCGGGTACGGCAGGTCTTTCAAATCCGGATGGCTGTTGCGCCAGGCCAGATGAACGTAATGCGAATCTGTGCTGCCGCCCAACACCTGAGCCTCGCGGTCAGCAAAATCGCGGTTGCGTTTGCCGAATTCAGCAATTTCCGTCGGGCAAATGAATGTGAAATCCATCGGCCAGAAAAACACCACTTTCCACTTGTCCGGGTAACTGGCGTTGTTGATGTCGGCGAACTCTTTGCCTTTTTCCAAGCTCACCGCCGCCTTCAGATTGAAATTCGGAAACTTGTCTCCAATAGTTAGCATTATTCTTTCTCCTATTTTTATCTATTTTAAGATTGAGTCTAAATTCAAAACCAAAAAAAGGCACAACGAGCGTTTCGTTGTGCAACTACTTCTGCTGCTGACAATCGCCGCAAATTCCGCGAACCGTCACCTGATAATTCTCGATTTTCGGATTGCCAGGCAAAGAATCAAATTGCAGCGCGCCAATAGCTTCGGAATCAATGTCCTCGACTTTGCCGCATCGGCGGCAAACAAAATGGTGATGGTCAGTCACGTTAGGATCGTATCTAACTATTCCTGCTTCAAATACTTCCCTGACCAGCCCCGATCCTTTCAACCAGTTCAAGGTGTTGTAAACCGTCGCCCGCGAAGTCATCGGAAACTTCTGGTTGACGGCTGTCAGCACCTCGTCAGCCGTTGGGTGACTGCGTGAAGCCTGCAAAAACTCAACGATGGCCCGCCGCTGCGGAGTCATTTTCAACCCGTAGGACGTAACCATCGTTTCAACTGTTTGTGCCTGTAATCTCGCCATCACAAATTTAGAATAAGTCTAAACCAGGAACCAGTCAAGCCATTTTTCTAAAAATCTGAGTCAAAAATTTTGCCGAGCTTCAGCGCGAATCCTGGCAAAACTGATTCTCCACTGACACTGACCGGATTTTCCAGAATTTCGACTTCGGCGTTGGGGCGGTACACGTAAACGCGCCGTTCTTCAGGATCAATCAGCCAGCCCAATTGCGCGCCATTGGCCATATACTCCTCCATCTTCTCTTTCAGCCGATTGATGCGGTCAGTGGCCGAGCGTAGTTCAAGAACAAAATCCGGGCACAGCGGCAAATAATCTTCTTTCTGTTCTTGGCTGAGCGCAGCCAGCCTTGAGCGTCTGACCCACGAAGCTTTTGGCGAACGAATGGCGCTGTTCGGCAATTTGAATCCGGTGATTGAACTGAAAGTCACTCCAGTTTCATCTTCATCTGCCCAAACCAGCAATTGCGCCGTGGTCTTGCTGCATATCACCCCAGTGAGAGATTTTGGCGGTGGCATAACTTCGACTGTTCCTTCCGCCGTTCGTTCAAACCACATCTCGTCGTTAAGCTGAACCAGTTTGTCAAAATCCTTGTCGCTCACTTCGCCATCAATTGTGACGAAAAAGTTGTAGCGCATATCCGTCGGAACTCGCACTGGAAGAAAAGTCGCTCGTTTTGATTTTGTGTACGGAATCGCCACTGGCAAGCCTCCCAAACTACAAACCTTCGACCACGTTTTTTGCGAAGTACGTCAGGATCAAATCCGCCCCCGCGCGTTTGATCGCAATCAGAGATTCCATCATCACTCGTTCTTCGTCAATCCAGCCAAGCTGCCCTGCGGCTTTGATTTGAGCGTATTCGCCAGACACCTGATAAGCCGCCAATGGCAAGTCGAAGCGTTCGCGCACGGCTTGCACTACGTCCAGGTAAGGCAGCGCGGGTTTGACCATCAGCATATCCGCGCCTTGTTCGACATCGAGTTCAGCTTCGCGCAGAGCTTCGCGGATGTTCGGCGGATCCATTTGATAACTGCGACGGTCGCCGAATTGCGGCGCGCTGTCGGCGGCTTCTCGGAAGGGGCCGTAAAACGCCGAAGCATATTTCACCGCGTAAGACAAAATCGGAGTTTGCTCGAAACCTGCCGAGTCCAAACCGCCGCGAATCGCCGCCACCATTCCGTCCATCATTCCGGAAGGCGCGATAATGTCGGCTCCGGCCTGAGCTTGGCTAACAGCAGTTTTCGCCAGAGTCGTCAGCGTCGGGTCGTTCGCCACATCGTTGTTTTCAATCGTTCCGCAATGCCCATGCGAAGTGTATTCGCACAAACAGGTGTCGGCGATGACCAGCAAATCTTTGACCTCACGTTTGACGGCACGAATCGCTCGTTGCGTGATGCCGTCTTCGGCAAAGGCATCGCTTCCCTGCTCGTCTTTCTGTTCGGGCAAGCCGAACAGCATGATTGCTCGGACTCCCAAGCTCCGCGCGGCTTCGCATTCTTTGACCAATTCGTCCACCGACAAATTGAACACTCCGGGCATGGATCGAACCTCGCGGCGAACGCCTTCGCCCGGACAGGCAAACAGCGGATAAATCAGATTCGCCGGATGGAGCCGCGTTTCGCGCACCATTTCTCGAATCGCAGCGGTTCGCCGCAGCCTGCGCGGGCGTTGAATCAAGTTCATGGAATATCTCCTTCAAAACGTTTTGCAGCATTGATTTCAGCCGATGTTATAATCCGCGCCGTCACTTCCGTTCAATCCAACGCACTTTCGATTACTTAGCGAGGTAAGCAATGGCCGCCATCACCGCACAACAAATCGCACCGATTTCGACCAGAGAACAGATTGCAGCCTTGATGCCCGACGCATCACGATTGCTGAGCGAGGAGCCGGAAATGGAAAGTTCTTTGCACCACGAACAGTCAGTCATTTTAGAAAAATCGCTCGAACGCTGGTGGAAAGACCGCAACGATTTTTTCATCGGCGTCAATTTGAGCATTTACTTCAGCCGCGCCCAACTGAAAACTCATGACTTTCGCGGCCCTGATATTTTCATTGTGCTGAACACGGAACGCCGCCCGCGCACTTCGTGGGTGGTCTGGGAAGAGGGCGGCAAATATCCGGACGTGATTATCGAATTGTTGTCGGATTCAACCGCCGAGATTGATCGAAAAATCAAAAAGGAAATTTATCAGGAACGGTTTCGAACCTCTGAATACTTTTGGTTTTCGGTGGACACTTTGGAGTTCGCCGGTTGGCACTTACCCGACGAAGGCTACGTCAAAATCGAACCCGACGAACACGGCTGGCTGTGGAGCGATAAGCTCGGACTTTACATCGGCGTGACTGGCGGCAGGCTGCGTTATTTCACCGCCGATGGCGCGCTTGTGCCAACTCCTGAAGAAGGCGAAGAACGAGCCATACTGTTTGCTAATCAGGAAAAGCAACGTGCTGAACAACAGAAACAACGCGCTGATTTGCTGGCTGAAAAATTACGCGCACTCGGCGTTGATCCCAATTCGTTGTAATCAAAGCAAAGCCTGAATGACTTGTGCGACTTGCTCGTCAGTCAGTTGAGGAAACATCGGCAAGCTTAAAACTTCGCGCGCGGCTTGTTCGGTTATCGGCAAAGCCGCACTCGCTCGATGCCGATAAGCCGGTTGCCAATGAACCGGCACAGGGTAATGAACCAACGCACCGATTCCCTTTTCCCGCAAACGATCTTTCAACACATTGCGCTCGCCGCTTCGCACCACGTATTGGTGATAAACATGCGAAATGTCGCCGACGCATTTCGGCAACACCAATCCGCTCGCTTTCAAAGCTTCGTCATAAGCCGCCGCAATCTGTCGCCGCCGCTCGTTTTCCGAATCCAGATATTTCAACTTCACACGCAACAACGCCGCCTGCAATTCGTCCAGCCGCGAATTCATTCCGGAGATTTCGCTGACGTACCGTTCGCGCCAACCGTATTCGCGCAACAATCGCAGCCGTTCCGCCAACGCAGCATCATTTGTCGCAACCGCTCCACCATCGCCAAGCGCGCCAAGATTTTTGGTCGGATAAAAACTGAACGCCGCCACATCGCCAATGGAACCAACGCGCCTTTCGCCGATTCCCTCTTTTATTGAAGCTCCGTGAGCCTGCGCGCAATCTTCAATCACTCGCAGTTCAAATCGCCCAGCAAGTTCTGTAATCGCCGCCATCTCTGCCGGATGACCGTACAAATGAACAGCGATGATGGCTTTGATCTTCGATGAACCGCGATACGATTTGATCGCGTCTTCGATGGCTTGCGGACAGATCGTGAACGTCACGGGGTCAATGTCCACCATCAAAGGCTCGGCTCCGGCCAGATCAATCGCCGCCACCGTAGCCACCGCCGTGTGCGAAACCGTCACGACCGCATCGCCCGCGCCAATGCCGCAAGCTCGCAAAGCCAGCACAATCGCGTCAGTTCCATTGGCTACGCCGACGCAATGGCCTACGCCGATAAACGCCGCAAGCTCCTGCTCGAACGCCGCGACTTGCTTGCCCAAAATGTACCAGCCGCTGTCGAGCGTTTGCCGAATGGCTTCATCAATCTCGCGTTGATGAGTCAGATACCCTGCCTTCGGGTCGCTTTGTGGAACAACCAAATTCATAAACCTCCTCAACCAACCACCAGCCACCGACGACCAATCACCTATTCACAAATACTTCGCCAAATGCTCTCGATAAAATTCCAGAGTTTGCCGCAAACCTTCGCGCAAATTCGTTCGCGGTTGCCAGCCCAGTGTTGAATGAACGCGCCCAAAGTCTGCGTAATAATCGCCGATGTCTATTCGCTTGCGATCCGCCGGGTAACTGCGCGTCAGATATTCGCCTCCGCCGTTCATTTCGACCACCAGATCGGCAAGCTCTTTCAAACTGATAACCGATTCACCGCCCAAGTTGAAAATCTCGCCGTTGGAATCTTCACTCGCCGCCGCCAACAAAAACGCTTCGACGGCGTCGTCCACAAACGTGAAATCGCGGAGTTGATGCCCTTCCCAAACTTCAAAAGGGCTGCCTTCGACCGCCAACCGAACCCACACGCCCAGAAACGTCTGCCGAGCGTCTTTGATTCGCATGCGCGGCCCGTAAGTATTCGTCAGCCGCAACGCACACGACCGAATGCCGTAAACGTTGTTGTACAAAATGTGATACCACTCGCCAGCCATTTTGTTGATGCCGTTCACGTCCACCGGGCGCAGCAAATGCTTTTCATCCACCGGCAGATAATCCGGTTTGCCGTAAAGCTGCCGAGTCGAAGCGAACACCAATTTGATCGCCGGATTGTATTTGCGACAGGCTTCCAGGATCGAAAGCTGCGCGCGGCAGTTGATTTCCAAATCGGCGTCAGGATCGTTCATCGAATCCATGTGGCTGGTTTGCCCGGCCAGATTGAACAGATAATCCTGCCCTTGAACCAGATAACGCATGCTGTGGGCGTCGCGCACATCGGAGATGTTCACTTGCACACGATCTTCCAACCCCGCGATGTTAAACAGATTGCCGCCGTATTCGGGAATCAAACTGTCCACGGCCAACACCTGCGCGCCCAGTTCCGCCAATCGCCGCGCCAGATTCGAGCCGATAAAGCCCAACGCACCGGTAATTAAAACTCGGCGACCGGTAAATGCCGTTTCAAATTGCACGATCAATCCTCCTACCGACAAATTAGCATAATCGTTTTGAGAAAAACCCGAAGGCTGAACAAATTCTCAGCCCGACTCCGGCAATGTATAATCGCCCGCGTCAATCAAACAAATCAGCGTCGCGTCTGACGCTCCAAAGTTTTTACAGCGAGGGCAACATGATTTCATCAGCAAGAAAACTGGCGCAGTTAATGCCAAGCGCAGCCTGCATTGAAAGCGAGGAGCCGGAAATGGAAAGCAGCCAACACCACAGCCAGGCTGTGATTCTGGAAAAATCGTTGGAATTTTTATGGCAAGACCGCAACGATTTTTTTATCGGCGTCAACCTGACCGTTTATTTCAGTCGCCAGCAATTGAAGACTCATGACTTTCGCGGCCCGGATGTTTTTATCTGCCTGAACACTGAACGCCGCCCGCGCTATTCCTGGGTAATATGGGAAGAAGACGGTAAGTATCCAGATGTCATCTTTGAATTGCTTTCCCCAACCACTGAAGACATTGATCGCACCATCAAAAAAGAAACCTACCAGGATCGTTTTCGCACCTCAGAGTATTACTGGTTTTCCCCTGAATCTTTTGAATTTGCGGGCTTCCACCTGGTGGATGGCCAATACGAAGAAATGCTTCCCAATGAACAAGGCTGGCTGTGGTCAAAAAAATTGCGCCTTTACCTGGGAGTGTTGGACGGCAGATTGCGATACTTCAACCCATCCGGCGAACTGGTTCCAACCCCGGAAGAAGCCGCCATACAAGAACAAATGCGAGCCGATGAACAAAGAATGCGCGCCGATGAACAAAGAATGCGCGCCGATGAAGAAAGAAGATTGGCTCGACGTGAACAGTTGCGAGCACAACAAGCGGAGCAGAAAGTTGCTGCGTTATCCGCGCGACTGCGCGAACTCGGCATTGATCCCGGCGATTTATGAATTGATCTGCTCAAAAACTTGAAGCGTCTGCCGAGCCGTTTTTCCCCAGGTGAATTTCGCCGCCTGTTCGATTGCCTTGCGACTGAGTTCGCCGCGCAAAGCTTCGTCCCAAACCAACCGCTCCATCGCGTCAGCCATTTCATTGACATTCAACGGATCAAAATAGATCGCCGCGTCGCCCGCCATTTCGTGTAAAGCGTTAATTTGTGACGCCGCTATTGGCAATCCGAAAGCCATTGCTTCGAGCACAGAAAATGGACAATTCTCAATCAACGACGGATAAATAAAACCCGTCGCCGAGCGATAAAACGATTTCAATTGATCGCGCTTGAGACCAGGAACGATATGAACGCTGTTTTGTAACTTTAATCGCTGAATGCAATTTGTTATTTCTTCTTCGTAAGCTCTGTCGGCGGGCTTACCTATTAATACCAGTGAAACCTCTGCCCCACCATTGCATTTCATAAGCTCAAAAGCCTCCAACAGCCGTGACACGTTTTTGTATCTGTGAAGTTGGGAGACATATAACAAATAAGGTTTAGCGATACCGAAATTGTCCAGCAAAGAATTTTCTATTGGGGCATTTCGTTCTTCTACTCCCCAATCAATCCCGTGACGAATCACCGTTAGATTCAAAAATTTGCGATGGAATATACGAACAAGTTTCTGTAAATCCTCGCTGAAAACGATCCCGCCGTCTCCCTCTCGAAGAGTCAAACCGATCAATCGCTGTAAACCCATCAAGCGTAGGCGGCGAAGAAAAGAGTTCTCTTCTTTTTGCAATTGAGGCTGAAAAGGAACGGAATTATGCAACGCCAGAACGAACTTAATACCGAATGGCCGCCATAACGTGCCGAAGCCAGTATTGGAGAAAACCACGTCAGGTCGCAATCTCAATAGATGAATGGGAAAAATGAACAGCCGCCAGCAAAGCTTAAACAAACTAATCAGCAACCAGTTGCGCTCATTCGATGCAGGCAATTTAACAGAACAGAAAACAAAATTAGGATGAGTGATTTTCAGAGACGATGGATCAAGGTCAGCGGTGTGAAAAACAATGAATTCATGTTGGGGAGAAATTTTAGCAAGCTGTGGGAGTAAATTGGTTAAATATACTTTGCCGCCACTTAGCGCAGCAGTCGCTTCTATTGCAATCCGCATAGCTCATTTCATCTCAACATTTCTGGGCGAATTAAACCACGCACCTGCCACTGCCGGAGTTTTAGACCAAGATTCAAAACTTGCAGCCTCTTTTCGGTCGCTATCCGCCGCGCGCTCGCCAGCTTCTTGTTCTGTAATTTTAGCGACTGCTGAAACCATTCCCATACTGCCGTAAAGCAGCATATCGCCTCCCATATATGCGCTGAACAAAGCTTCAACCCAGCCAAAAATAAAAAACGAAAAGGCAAGGTTCATAAGCCAGTCTTTTCGTCCTCGTTTTGCCCCTCGCAAATACCTAACTCCAGTCACCGTAACCAACACGCAAAGAGTCAAAAAAAGAAGTAGCCCGAAAATTCCGAATTCAGCCGCCACCTCAACCAAGGCATTATGAGGATACCCTATCCCGCCTGAAGAATTTCCAGTGCCAACACCAAGCAGCGGATTATCAAGGAATTCTTTAACTGCCATATCAATAAGAATCATTCTTTCCTGAACTGAATTGGCAGAAGGATCGCGTGAGGTGATGATCGTTTGATCCACCAAAGCTTGATACATATCAAAAGTCCTGCCTGGAACAAGAAAGAAAGCAGCAATCAATAAAACAGCCAAGGCGCTGATCATTACCCACCGGTTTTTTGGGCGCATTCCCCCGAGCCACAATACATAAGCCACCAGCACTGTAACGAAACTTATTAGCGGACCTCGCGCGCCACTACGCACCATCAAATAAATGGATGGAATCGCCACCAGAACATGCCACAACTTCAACTTGCGCTGTTCGGCAATCTGGAACAGCAGCACTATCAACAAAGTCGCAAAGGCGATACCAAACTGAATTGGATTGTCTCCTTTGTCAGCAAAGATAAAAATCGAAAAGCGACCATATTCCAAGTAAAACGGGTTCGCCCAAAGTTCGTAAAAGGAAGGCAAAATCATCAACACAGCAAGCAGTCCGCAATAGAGGAAGAACCGCTTGACCTGCTCTCGATTCAACAATTGAAGTCCAAAATAAGGAGCAATAACCAGCAGAGGCGCATAATAAACTTTGCGATAGGCTTCAGGGTTGTCCAGCGAAAAAAGCAGGTAGCTAACGAAGAAAATTGAAAAGAGGAGGACAAATAACGCATCTATGCGATTGAGTTTCAGCGAACGTCGCCCAACAGCCAGGTGCAAGCCACCGGCCAAATAAGCCAAAGCCATTAATCCATAAAAAGTTCCCGTGCCAAGAGTGCTCGTCTCCAAACGCAGTTTGTAGATTGCGTAGAGATAAAGTGCGACTCCGTTAAACTGAATTGCCAAAGCCAGTTCTGGCCGCCGAAATAAAAACCAGAAAGACAAAATCCCGAACATTAGCTTTATCACTGTCCAGCTATCGGTGAACGCCAGCATCACGCCGCACAAAGCTAGCACCAGAATACCGGCCAAAGCCTTATAAGGATTGTGGCTGACTGTTTTTACGTAATCGTTCATAACTTCAAACTCAATGATTATTCAAGTTTTCGGTAGACAGCCGTCACCGAATGTCCGCGAGGTTCAACCAAACCAAGTTTAACACTTAAATAAGTCGCCAACGCGGCAGGCAAGGCCAAAAATGAAATCACCCTGTGCATCGCAGACTGGTCTATCAATTTTCCTCGTTGGCTAAATGCCATTTCCAGCGCGCTCACCGCCAAGCTGAGTGAGTAAGTTTTGCAATGAATCTCTTCCAATGGCTCAGGCCGAATTTCGACCAATTCAACGCGAAAGAGTTTCGCCAAATTTCGTAGAGACTGATCTGACCACCAACTTACGTGGTGAGGCGGCAGGTTCAGAACCCCATTTCTCACTCGTCCAACAAAAGAGTCGGCACTCGGCACTGAGAAAATCAATGACCCGCCTGGTCTTAAACAAGCCAGGCTAGATTCTATGAAAGACCTGATTCCTCCAACGTGCTCCAAAACCTGAAAAGAGCAAACCACATCGTAATGATCGGGGCAAAGGCGAGCGTGTTCTTCAATTGTTTGCTGCCGAACATCTAAACCTTTAGTCGCAGCCGCTCGCGCAGCCGTTTCAGTCAGTTCCAGGCCGGTGAATTGACGGCAACCTGCCTTGTCAACATGGGAAGCAAAAAAACCATATCCACATCCTACATCCAAAACTCTGTCGTCAGATTTCAACCATTCACTAGCAGTAATGTACTCACTCTTTTCCGTCAGATAATACCAGTCGTGATGATGCAACTGCTGATAAAAAACCGCACTGCCAGTTTTGAGCGGCCAGAAAAATCGCAAATCGCAGAAGCAACATCGGTAGAAAGTTAGCTCTTTACAGTTGCCAAACTCTGGCCGTGTCTCAACGCCCAACTGTTTTTGGTATAGGCGCTTCAAATCGGCAGTAGCCAGACATTCAATCGTCTCCAACTCTTTGGCCAAACACATTGGGCACTGGACATCCATCATTGCTTGGCCTTCATTGCAGAGGCGGCATGCAAAACTTTGCTGCCAATCCTGGCGATCAAACTTCGCTTGAAGTTGTTGTTTTGGGTGTAACGGTCTGCTTGATCGTCACGAATAACGAAAGGTGGGTGCTGTAAAGGAAACTCCATCTCTTCCAACGAGATATTCGCAAACCGGCTTCGGCGATTTTTCGTATGCGAGCCATCGGCATCAAAACCGATATTACAAATTAGGTTGACGTTGGGCAGTATGGTCAAGCCGCTTCTCACCCAACAAGCCAACGTCCAACAATAAGCCCAACTATCAATCCCCTTTTCGTAAACAAGCTGAAACGACCGCCGCCAATAAGCCGCTGCCCGCGCATCCTGGAAAAGATCGTTGAGCAAACCGCGGTCACGAAGTTCCGGCCATAGCTTCATATCCAAATCGAAATGCTGCCAGGCTCTTCGCCAAGTCGCCCATCCCGTGCAATGGTTATAGCGTGAAAAGTAATAGCTGTAAGGAAAGCGTTGCTGACCAAATTGATAGTTTGTTCCGGCGATGTGCATCACTCGCTGATCGTCACGATAACGCCCTAGCAACTCTTCGCAGAACTGAAAAAAGCTAGGATGCGGAACGCAATCATCTTCCAGAATGATCGCGTCTTCAGCTTGAGAGAAAACCCAGTTTAAGCCGCTGGAAATGCGTTTTTGACATCCCAGATTTTGCTCAGCGTAATTGGTCAGGACTTCGCAATCCCAATCAACCGTTTCGATAGTTGAGCGAGCGGCGGCACACTTTTCCGCGTCACTGGGGCGATTTGCTCTTGGCGCATCGGCAATGACAAACAATTTGCTCGGACGCGCCCGGCGAATCTCCGCAAACACTTTCGCCGTTGTGTCAGGCCGATTGAAAATAATGAGAGCAACAGGAGTTTGCACTTCTAAGTTCCAACCCTTTCATCAATTAACCAAATTTCGGCACCAGGTTTCCAACACCAAAGCTTTGAACGACAGTGGAGCAGTCACTCCAACCGGGAAAGCGCCTTTTGCCAATTCACGCGCGCTTTCCACCGTAAGCACGCCGGCCTGTCTTAAATAACCATCGCTAAGCGTTTCGCCGTATTTTTCAAATAACGCGCGATGCCATTCTCGAACCGGCGGAGTAAACCCGCGCTTGGGGCGATTGAGAACCCACTCAGGCAAAACGCCGCGAAGGGCTGATTTGAACCAAGCCTTCGGCGGCAGGTGAACATCGGCTTGCCTCTTTCGCAGACCTACAACAATTTCGGCTAGCCGGTAATCCAGCAACGGCAAACGCAATTCCACAGAAGACGCCATACTCAGCCGGTCGCCTTGTGCGACGCCGTTTTCCAACAAATAGGTCTGGCAGAGCAAGCGCGTCACAAGCAAATCCAATTGCGGCCACGGTTGCGGCAGCGTAAACACATCAGCCGCGCTTGTGCCGTTTAATTGCTCCACAAATTTCGGCGTAAAAAAGCTTTTGGCATCTCGTTGCGCTAATGCGAAATCAGGCGAGAGATCGTAAAACACAATTTGCTCGCGCGGCGCTATCTTGTCGCGGCGGTAACGATTGACAGAATTGCCCAAACCGGCGCTCGACTGCACCCAACGAAACATCCCGCCGCGAGTCCAACTTTCAGGCATTTCAAGCTTCAGGTAATCAAACAACGAAACGAAGTTTTTGTTTTGCATCGCCGCCTTATGCTTCGACTCCGTGACCGCCCGTCGCGCCCAGCCGTATCCCCAAAACAACTCGTCTCCACCATGACCTTGCAACATCACCGGCACATTATGCTCGCGCGCCAGTTTCATAACCGCGTAATAGCCATAACCGGAAATGTCGGCAATCGGATCGTCCTGCCAATAAACCAAACGCGGGAAAAAATTGACTAAGTCTTCTTTGTGGAGTTCGACTTCATGAAACGGGATTTGCAGGTAATCGGCCAATGCTCTGGCATCAGCGCGTTCGTCGTTGCGAGGCTGATTCGTATACCCAACGCTGAAAGCATGCATGGTTCCGGGATATTTTCGCGCTGCAAGTGCGGTGATCGCGCTTGAATCCAATCCGCCGCTCAACGCCACACCCACAGGAACATCTGCGCGAATTATAAGTTCGCTGATTTTCTCCAATTCAGCAGCGATCAATTCACCGGGATCGCCATCAAGAGCGGGAGCATCATCCAATTGCCAATAACACCGCTCTTCGCGTCGCCAAGTCGCCACATCTACAGTCAACAGATGGCCGGGGCGCAGCTTACGGACTCCGCGAATCGGCGTCAGTGGCTCCGGCACGTAATGAAAATGAAAAAATTGATTGACCGCTTCGGCGTCGAGTTCAAATTTCACGACTTCCAATTGCAACAAAGCTTTTAATTCAGAAGCAAAGAGAAGTCGCCCATTGTCTTCATAAATGTAAAGCGGCTTTTCACCCATTCGATCGCGCGCCAGCAACAACCGCTGCTTGCGAGCGTCCCAAAGCGCAAAAGCAAACATCCCACGCAAATGCTGAACACAATCCAGTCCATATTCTTCGTAAAGATGTAGGATCGTTTCGCAATCGCCTTCCGTGTTAAACCGATGCCCTAGCTCTATCAATTTGTGGCGCAATTCAACGTAGTTATAAATCTCGCCGTTAGCAACCAAAACCAACGAACGGTCTTTGTTGTAAAGCGGCTGCCAAGCACCAGAAATATCAATAATGCTCAAACGCCGCATTCCAAGATGCACGCGATCGGTAATGAATGAGCCTTCTCCATCCGGCCCGCGATGCAACAAGCCGTGCTGCATTCTCCTAACCAACTGCTCATCACCGACCGCTGAAGAACTGACTACGCCACAAATTCCACACATATAACTTTGCTTACGAATAACGAAAATGGGTCTATGCGCTATATTCTTTCAGCGCCAAGCCATTGAACAGGGACCTGCAATTTCAATCGTTGCCCAATTTTGAAGGCAAAATAGGATGGTGATTCGACCGCGACACTTGATGTCCGTTGCAACGATAACCAGTGCTTAAGCCCTGGCCGTGGAGGAAAAAATTTTCGATAACGGTCAAAGATAACCTGATTTTCACGCAGGCAGATGTCCGCGATGTTGGACGTTTTTGCCGCTTGGTGCTCACGGAACTTACCAAGATAATGGGTCGTTCGACTGACACGGCCATGCAGCATCAGCCGCAAAACAAAATCCAAATCCATACTGAAACGGAACGATTCATCAATCATTCCGACTCGCTCCATTAACTCCCGTTTCCAAAAAAGCGACTGCTGGTGTACGTCCATACCAACAAAATATGTATAACGAACATCAGGCTTGGCAGCCCAATGAGCATCAGTAATGCGGTCGTTTTCGTCCACGAGATATAACCCGCCATAATGCACTTCATCTTGAGGGTGATCCAGAAACCATTGGCCGACGTGATGTAAAGCGCCGTGACAGTAAAGGTCATCCGAATTCAACCAACCAAGAATCTCTCCTGTTGCGCGTTCAAAGCCTTTATTCAAAGCGTGCGATTGTCCGCGATCCTTTTCGCTCACCCAATATGCCAACCGATCGTCATACTGCTTTAGAATTTCAACGCTTCCGTCGGTACTGCCACCGTCTATGACGATGTACTCCAGATTCGGATACCCCTGGTCAAGCACGCTGAACAACGTTCTTTCCAAAAATTCGGCTTGATTAAATGAAGGAGTAATGACCGAGATTCGCGGCCAGACTTTTCCAGCCTCCCTGCCCTTACCGGCTATCCCTATTTCTTGACCTGACTTCTCCATAACCCGCATCATTTTCCTGACAATAAAAAACGAGAAATCCAATCGCTCAGCCGTTTTCGCATCGGATGAAACCAGGCGGGGATGGCGATGAGCAAACCGCCGATCAATGTCACTAAACCAGCGACTGGCCACAATCCAATCGAAACTCTCAAGTGATGGTAAATGGCGGCTCCGGCCAGCAAACCGATAAAGCCAAATACAATCAATCGCCAGCTATCGGCAGGCAGCAACTCCGATGACGGCACGTTCTGTTTTCGATGATATGCTGCGATGACCGTAGTGCCTCCGCCAATCAGAGCCAGCGCGCTGGCGGCGGCGACTCCGAACCCGCCGAACCATCGCCCAAGCAACCAGCCAAACGCCAGATTCAACACTCCCAGCACCAGATGGCTGGCCGTGTTCCATCGCAAATCGCCTGTTCCCATGTTGACGAAGTACGCGGGCGCGCTGAGCAAATTGCCGAACCATCCGGCGGCCAGCAAGGTTCCGCAAATAACAAATCGCCGCTCGTAACTGCCGATCCACAATTCCGAAACAATAGGCAGCGACACAGTCAGCAAGGCGAACAGCGGAACTCCGAAAAAGAACAGCAGCCGATAAGACTCTCGATAAAAGCGCGCGGTCGCGTCAGGCTGCGATTCGTACGAACCGGCAATAACGGGAACCAGCGATTGATTGGCGGCTATGATCGCAGTGCGAAGCTGGCTGACCAATCGGCTGGCCATTTCGTAATATCCAACCAGAGCCGTTCCGCCAAAACTGACCAGCAAACTTTTGGTCAGCGGATCGTGCAGCAAGCTGACCAGCCAGACGATTTGCGCGTTCAATCCGTAAACCATCATTTCGCGGAATGCTGCCAGTCGCCAGCGAATCGGCAACCAACCGAGACCGGGCAAAAACCTTTTCAAGACAACCCAACTGACCGTCAGAAAGATCGCCGTTTGAGCCAGTCGCGCATAAGCCAGTCCCAGCAAGCCGTGACGATTGACCAGCCAGTAACACAGTGCCAGATGAACCGTTTCTCCGGCGATGACCAGCAAACTGCGAATCGAAATTTGCTGGCAACCGTCAAGCGCCGATTGAAAGACTCCGGCAACGGAACTCAAACAAAGATAGCCGAGCGCGTAAGGCAACAAACTTTCCGCCGCCGCCAGCGCATCACCAGTCAGTAATTTCGCCAATCCCCAGCGCAAGAGCGGAAACGCTACAATCGAAATCAGCGCCGTCAACGCCCCAGCCGACAAGGCAGCGGTTTCGACTGTTTGCGCGGCTCGCGTTTCATCTTCGCGCGCCAGATGAGCCGCCACGTATTTGACTACGCTGGCAGAAAATCCCAAATCGCCCGCTCGCGCAGCGACTGCCGCCGCCAAAGTCAAAGACCAAACTCCCAACAACTCCACGCCGACGGTGTGCAGCAAAAACCGATAAAGCAGCCACAGCAAAACGCTGAGCGCAATCACCTGCACAACAGACATTCCGGCATTGAGCAACAAACGCCGATTGGCCATCAGGCCTCCGGGCTTTGAAAATCGGTCGCGCTGAACAAAAGGTTGCTGCCGACAAAATCGAAGTTGCGGTTGGTCGCCGGTCGCAAAACGTTGTCGCGTCCAATTTCAAATGGTTCGTAGCCGAATTCGCGCAGCCAGCCGATCAACTCGGCAGTTTTCGGAACGCCTTCCAGCCCGAAATCGCCGGTTTCCAGAATGATTCGCGGATGGTCGCGTTTGATGATTTCGGTCATTCCCTGCAAGACCTGAAGTTCCGAGCTTTCGGCGTCAATTTTGACCAGATCAACTTCGGGCAAGCCGCGCTCTTTGACGATATCGTCCACTTTGCGCGCGCGCGCTTGAAACTCGATGGCTTTGGGGACGTGTTTGCCTTCGTCACGCATGCCGAAAGCCGAATTAAACGCGGAGTATTCCAGACCGAAATCGTGCAAGGTCAATTCGGTTTCGCGGCTGTATGCGGCGCAGTTGTGAATCAGCACGTTGTCATTGCCGACGGTATTTCGCATCAACTGACCGAAAGTGTTCGGCGTCGGTTCCAACGAAAGCACCCGCCCCATATCGCCCACCAGAAACGAAGCCAGCCGCGTGAAAAATCCGAAGTGCGCTCCGATGTCAATGAAGTTCATCCCAGGTTTCAGAACACGCAACAGAAAGCGGCAAACATCTTCTTCAAAAAAACCGTAGCGCCAGATGGTCAGGGAAATCCTTTCAGGCAGGACGACCAAAATTGGTTCGCCCCAAAAAGTCATCGCCGCCACTTCCGCAGTGTTCCCCAACGATTGCAGCATTTTGGGGTAAATCATCTTTCGCGGACGGCTGAGTGTGCGACGAACTTTTCCGCGCTGCATCGCTCTGACAGCGGCGTTCAGTCGTTCGACCAGATGTGTGTGTTTGTTGGTTTGTTCGGACAATTCCATATTCAAACATTTGGAGTGCGGCGACTCGACGCCGCTTTTCTTTTTCCGCCCGAAAAATCTGATTGGCACGGAGCGACTTAATCACTGATGTTACGCGAACGACGTCGCAAGAATCGGGTTGACAGTTTTTGTGCCGGAGGCACAACGGATATTAGCCGGTGGTGAAACCACCGGAACCGTGCGGCAAAGGCTTCGCGTCCCGGCAGGGACGCTGGATGAGCGATTCTTGTCCGGCGCTCCTGCCGGAGCACAAACTTTCTCGCTACTTATCCCTGCGGTTCCACCGCAGGCTAATTTCCGCCGCGCTTCCAGCGCGAAAACCTGTCAAATCCGTTTTCAAAAGCCTCGCTGCGTAACATCAGTTAATCAGAAATGCTAAAGCGGCGCCGAACCGCCGCACTCCATATTCAAAAACACTGCGTCAACATAAACCACTTCGCCTGCGGGCGAACAGGTTTGCTCCAAATTTCCGGCGTATCGAAATCCAAATTCGTTCAACATCACGGCCAGTTCAATGAACGACGGTTGCCGATCGTACAACTTGAACAAATTGATTTCGACGATGCAGGCGCGCGCCTGTCGCAATGTTTCCGGCGCGCCTTGAATAACTTGCCGCTCGTAACCCTGCGTATCCAGTTTGACCAGGATTTCGGGCAACAGGATTTGATCGCCAAGCGCGGCATCCAGCGTCGTCAACTTTACCGGGACAGTGTTTTGCGCGCGCGTTTGCGGATAAAGCCGGTTGCAGGTTTCGGTTGTCGCCAACAACGAAGACGACGCGCTGTGTTCGGTGTGGCGAAACATGTTTGCTTCGCCTTCTTCGGCTCCGAGAGCGACATTGAACGCGCGAATTCGACCAGACTGACTTGCAGCCCAACGCTGCAATTCGGCAAACGGTTCGGCAAGCGGCTCGAAGCAAAACAAATTGGCTTTGGGGAAAAACCTGCTGACGTGTCGAGCGAATTGCCCAGCGTTTGCTCCCACGTCCACGATGGTTTGGATCGGCAGATGCCGCAATCCCAATAACGTATGACCTGGACTGCGGTCGGTTCTGGTGAGTTCCAATCCGAACAATTCAAACGCGCTTTTGACAACCGACCCAATCGAAGCCATTCAATCGCCTTCCTTCAAACCCTGTAAAATTCGGCGATCTTTTCGACGACGTATTGCTGCTGGTCGGCGGTCAGTTCGGCGTAAATCGGCAGCGACAAACATTCGCGCATCGCCTGTTCCGTTTCAGGCAAATCGCCCAGCTTGCCGCCAAGAAACGCAAAACATTCCTGCAAATGCAGCGGCACGGGGTAATAAACTTCCGAACCGACGCCTGCCGCTTGCAGATGCGCTTTCAATTCGTCGCGGCGCTGACAGCGAATCGTGTACTGGTTGTAAATGTGGCGACTGTCGGTGTGCGCTTTGGGCAAAACGATTTCTTCGATTCCGGCGGCGGCGAACCATTGGTTGTAGCGCGCGGCGTTTGCCCGGCGAGCTTCCGACCAATCATCCAAATGCCGCAGCTTGACGCGAAGCACTGCGGCTTGCAGAGCGTCCAAACGACTGTTGATGCCTACAACCTGATGGTAATACTTCGGCTCCATGCCGTGAACGCGCAGGATGCGAAGCTTGCCGGCGAGTTCGTCGTCTTCAGTAGTCATCAATCCGCCGTCGCCCGCTCCACCCAAGTTTTTTGAGGGGAAGAAACTGAAACAGCCAATCGCGCCCATCTTGCCCGCTGGCTGGGATTGAAACTCCGCGCCAATGGCTTGAGCGGCATCTTCGACAATCGGCAGGTTGTGTTTGGCGGCAATCGCGGCAATCACATCCATTCGCGCGCACTGGCCAAACAAATGAACCGGCATAATCGCTTTGGTGCGCGGAGTGATGGCGCGTTCCAACAGTTCAACATTCAAGTTGAAATCGTTATACGCGATGTCAACGAACACGGGACGCGCACCCAACCGAGTCACCGCGCTGGCTGTCGCAAAAAACGTAAATGATGTGGTGATGACTTCATCGCCTGCACCAACGCCCAACGCCATCAATGCCAACAACAGCGCGTCCGATCCCGAAGCGCATCCAATGGCATGTTTGGCGTGGCAGTACTCGCCGACTTCGCGTTCAAAGTCGGCGACTTCCGCACCCATCACAAATTGTTGAGTATCGAACACGCGCGTCACCGCCGCCATCACGTCTTCGCGGATGGTTTGGTGCTGCGCGACCAAATCAAGCAAAGGAACTTTCATCAATTTTCTATTTGACCTTAGACACCGGCTGGTCAGGGTGAGCCGGATTCGGAATCACTCGCTGATTCGTGCAATCAACCAGCAGATCGAGCTTTTCAAGCACTGTCTGACCGACCAGAACTTCATCGCCTAAAACCAGAGCTTCTTCCATCGTGTCTCTTCCCATCAAATCGAACAGCACTGGTCCGGTGACATCCACAGTATCCTTTCTACCATCGGCGTACTCGGCGACTCGACTTCCACGAATTTCAAGTTCGAGTTTCTCAACCACGTGTGCCGGAATGACTGACCTGACAGCACCTGTATCAACCAACGCTTCTGCTTCATAAACACGAATGTCTTTCTTCGGCAATTGGCCTCGTCTAAACAGCGCATCATCCCAAGCATTCACGATTTTCACTTTGACTCTAACTTCTCCCATCATCGCAACCTCCTTTTGAAAATCAGGCCACAGATTCTTTTTTGCTGGCCGGTTCAGTCGAAATGGTCAGCGCCAGAACGAATAAGAATAGTAAAGCATTAGCTGCGATCTGCAAGTTGAAGTCCAGGAAGCTGTGAACCGCGATACCGAGCAACGCGACGTAACCACCAAAAACCAACGCGCGATCCTGGCTGCGCGTTCGTTCGAGTTGCTGAAACTGCCAGCGAGCCGTTCGGAACAACTCAAACAAAAACCAAAGTCCGATCAAACCGCCGATCAATCCGCCATCGGTCAGCAGTTGCAGGTAATCGTTGTGAACGTGTTCCAGCCGTTCGTTTTTCACCGACGAACGACCATAAAACGGATACGCTGCCGGAAACGCTCCCAAGCCAACGCCGGTCAGCGGATGCGCGACGAACATTTGCCAGGCTCCGCGCCAGTATTCGGTGCGCGTCACCAACGAATATTCGCTTGTGCCCTGACGCAGCAGACTGAAACGTTGCGCCAATGGCTCGTAACCAATCCACAGCACCAACAACATCACCGCCGCCAAAGCACCACCGACAATCAGTTTGTTTCCGGCCAAACTGATTTGTTCGCTCAAACCGCGCCGTTGCGACCAAATGGCAACCAGCATCATTGCCAGCAACTGAACGCCGAGCGCCAAAACGCCTCCGCGCGAGCCGGAAAACAGCAATGCAACAGCCATCATCACTACGGCGAACAACCACAACAATCGTTGCTCTAGTTTGATGCGAGCGAACAGCAAATACGCCAACGGCAACGGCAAAATCAGTTCCACCAATCCGGCGAAGTGATTGTAATTTCCATACGGCCCATAAGGCGCAATGTACGGCGAAACCGGGCGCATCCAGTACATCTTGCCGTTGTAAGTCAGTCGCTGTGCGATGGCGAACAACGAAACAGCGAATCCGAAAACCGTCAACGCGAACAAAACTTTTTTCCGCCGCTCGGAGCTTCGCAACGTGTGCAGCGCAGCAATGAGGTAAATCGCCATTGCCAGCCATTTGACCGTCGTTTCTTTGGTGGCTTGTTGATCGAGCGAAAGGGTGATGGATTGAATTGCTCCCCAAGCGGTCAATGCCAGCAACGGCAACGCCAAACGCCAATCGTTCAACTTCGCCTGATTGTCGAACGTGAACCGAATTGCGAGCAAGACTGCCAGCAGCAACGCATTCAACTCGAACAACGCCAGCGACCACGATTCGACCGTACCGTAAGCCAGCACGGCGAACATCACCGTCACCACCAGATCGGCGAAGATGAAACTTTCAAGTTTGGAGCGTGTTGAATTCATTGCAGGCTCAGTTTGAAATCATCCAGCCACAGTTCGGCAATGCGAAGACTGTCAATCGTTTTCAGTTGCGGCGCGTGAATCGTCAGCCGCAGTCCGTGCGTAGCGTCCGGCAAAGAAAAAGTGATGACCTGTTCGTTCCATTCGTTCGTTCCGTTTGGCACGAACGAACGCAAATTGAACAGCGCAGAATCGTTGGCGTCAGTAATTCCGATGAAAGGCGTTTCGGTGGGCGAAGAAGAAATGTTTTTCGTTTTGACGAAATAACTAAGCCGATATTCTCGCCGCGGATTGGCAGCAATCAATTGCGAGATTTCGCCGAAGCCGGAATTCATCGTCGAATTGAACGTCAAATGTAGCGCAATCGAACCGGAATGCGGACTGGCATTGCTGCGAAGCACGCGGACTTCAGGGTGACGGCGAATCGCCCAATCAAAAGTTTCACCCAGATCAACTTCGGTCGCATACTTTTCGCGCAGCGGCGTTTGTTCAAACCCACCGTTGGTCATCAGATTGTTTTCGGCGCTGGCTGGAACGCCTTCGGCAACGGAAAACTTTTGCCAGACGGTGTTGGCGTCTTCGAAGCGGTTTTTCGCCTGAAGCTCGCGCGTTAATTGAGCCACCAAAGTTCGATA
Organism: Acidobacteriota bacterium; assembly: GCA_033763255.1. Classification (GTDB taxonomy): domain Bacteria; phylum Acidobacteriota; class Blastocatellia; order RBC074; family RBC074; genus RBC074. Next base: position 41,790 of record JANRKX010000021.1, read on the forward strand.
ATTGAGCGAATCTTCCGCCGGGAGTTGCCGCCAGATTTCCACTGCCTGATCCATCGCGTCGTGGCTGGAAAAAAATTCCGCCAGATACATCTGAGCCGCGTTATCCGGCGGCGTGACGCGACGCAGCGCATCCAAATTCATTCCCAAAGCTCCGGCGATGGCGTTGTAAGCATTCAAAGTTGCGCTGCGATCCGGCGGCGGTTCGGCGTTGCCATAAAGCGAACCGGACAAGGCGACCGCTTGGCGAAAATCATCAATCGCCGTTTCGTGTTTCCCTGCTCGCAACCGCAGATTGGCCAACGCCCAGCGTGTTTCAAAATAACGCGGAGCCAGTTCGACGGCACGCAAGAAAGCAGCTTCGGCTTCTGCGGCTTGTCCGTTGGCGTCGTAGGCTTTGCCGAGTTCCAATTGATAACGGTAATCGCGCGGCGAGAATTGAACGGCTTGAAGCAAGTCACTGATGGCTTCTGCCACACGCGGCGGATCGGCTTGATTCAGCAAATACCGTGCGTGCGCAGCCAACACTTCGGCATTCGTCGGGACATAGCTGACCGCTTTGTCCAAACTCTCAGCTTGATTGCCGTCTCGCTGGCCGTAAGTGACCAGCGAGGCTGCCACAAAGTTTTTGATGATGAAATTGCCTGCCCACACCGCAAGAGCCAAAACGGTTATGAGCAAAGGAAGGCGCTTCTTCATGAAGTAGACAGAAGACAGTAGTCAGTAGACAGAAGTCGGCGGGCTTCGATGGTCGAAAATTCCCTACTGACTACTGTCTACTGTCTACTGACTACTTTCCTCGTGACTGTGGTAGTAAGCGTACTTGTAGTTGTAGTAGTAGCTCTCTGTGTTCAGGTCTATGCAATTGAGCACGACGCCGAAAATCTTGGCGTTGACATCGGCCAGAGCCTGTTTGGCTCGCTGTATGGCTTCGCGCGGCGTGTGATTGCTTTTGACGACAATCACGACACCGTCAACGTGCGGCGAAATAATCAACGCATCGGTCACGTGAATCACCGGCGGCGAATCAATGATGATGTGATCGAATTTTTCCTGAAGTTCAGTCACCAGATAGCCAAACTTGATCGAACTCAACAGTTCAGACGGATTCGGCGGAACCGGCCCGGCAGGCATCACATACAGGTTCGGTATGTCGTGTTGGGTGATGACTTTGTCCAACGAAACATCGCGCGACAGATAGGTCGAAAGCCCGGAATCGTTTTTCGTGCTCAGAATTTTGTGACAACGCGGACGACGCATGTCGGCGTCCAGCACCAGCACGCGCGCTCCGGTCTGAGCCAGCGAAATCGCCGTGTTGGCGACAATCGTCGTTTTGCCTTCTGCCGGGTGGCTGCTGGTAATCAGCATCGTGCGCGGAGCGTGTTCGGCGGACGACAGCAACAGCGACGTTCTCAAAGCGCGGTAACTTTCCGCAAATGACGAAAGCGGATCGTGGCCGGAAAGCAATTCGTTGTTGAGAGCCGTTGCCAAAGCTGTGCTCTTTTTGCCGTTTTTGTGGCCATTGCCATTGCCGTTCCCATTGAAACTGACACCCAGCATTTTGTTTTTAGCCAGACTTTGCAGCGAAGGAATTCCGCCTAGCGCAGGCAATTGCACAATGCGTTCAACGTCTTCAGCCGTATTGACCGTGTTGTTCAGGTATTCCATGAAAAACGCCAGCCCGATTCCCAACGCCAAACCGATCAAAACGCTCAATCCGATATTCAGCGCCTTTTTGGGTTTGACCGGAGCAATCGGAACTTCGGCTTCCTGAACTTTACGAATGTTCGACGGGCGAAAATCACTTTCGACTTCGGCCTGGCGCAATCGGCCAAGCAGGTCTTCGTAATTTTTCTGGTTGGTTTCGACTTTTTGTTTGAGCAAACCCAATTCAGAAGATTCGCGGTTTTGCTGTATGGCTTCGTTTCTGGATTTGCCGAACGAAGCTTTCAAATCTTCTTCGCGTTTTTTGGCGACCTGAAACTGCGTTTCGATGTTTTTGACGATCTTGGCTTTGTGGTCGGTAAGCTGAGTTTCCAGTTGTTTGACCTGTTCTTGAACTTGTTTGACCGCCGGATAGTTCGGCTGATATTTGGCGGACAGGTTCGCCAGTTCCTGTTTCTGTTTGCTCAATTCGCGGGAAAGGTTCTGAACAGTTGCGTCGTTGATGACCTGCGGCAATTCATCCGCTGCAACTTCTTTGCTGCGATTGTAATTCGCCTCGGCTGTGCGCCGCTCGTTTTCCAGGTCAGTCAACTGACGATTCAATTCGACGGTTCGCGCCAGAGTGATGTCGCCCTTGTCTTCAACGGAAATGATTCTGTGCTCGGCCAGATAACGCTGTTGCTCGTTTTCCGCATCGCGCAATGCAGTTTCCGCTTCCTGCACTCGTTTGGCCAAAAAGTCTTTGGCGCTGCTGACGCCTTGCAGACGGCTTTCCATTGACCATGTGATGTATTCGGAAGCGATGGCATTGGCAACATCGGCGGCAAGTTTCGGGTTGTAAGCATCGAAGGTCAGCGAAACGACTCGCGTTTGGCGACCGACCGAAACGTCATATCGGCCTTGAAACGCATTAACCAGGCGAACTTCGCGTTCGTTGTCTTGCAACGCCGCCGCGCTTTTCGCACTGAATTCGTCGTTTTCCGCCAGGTTCAGCTTTTGAATCACTCGCCGAGCCAGATCGCGGCTGTGCAAAATATCCACCTGAGTTTGCAGGAAAAACGGATTGAAAACGCTGGCGCTTTCCATCTCCAAAATCTGGCGACCTTGTGCAACACGTTCAGTCTCTTTGCCGATTTCCAACTTGGCTTCGGCGCGATAAACCGGTTTTGTCAGCATCGTCCCGATTGTGACGATGGTCGTCAGTACAATCAGCGTCGCCAGAACAATCCATTTGTGGCGGCGAATGATGCGAAAGTATTCGCGGACGGAGTTTTTTTCGACTTCGACAGCCGGATAACGGCTGTAAGCAGGATACCCACCAACCCTTTTTTGGTCTCGGCTTAACTCTCTGTTTGATTGGGGAATGCTGGTGAGAGCAGTTTGGTTATCGTCGTAGTTGTTCATTCAAATAGTGCGTTTTATCTGAAAATGCCCCAGCCAAGCGCGCTGGATAACCCGCCGGCAAAAGCTTGTATCAAGGATCGCGTTTGTTTGCCTCGATTGGATTCTGGAATCATCACCACATCGTAAGGCTTCAAAACAATGTCTTTGCCTGCGTCTTTTTCAATCTCAGCGTAATTGATGATCGTTTCGGTCGCGGCGGACTGATCCGGCCCGTTGGAACGAACCAGATGAACTTCTTTCTTTTTGGCGTCCTGAGTAAAACCGCCTGCCAGTGCAATCGCCGCCGTCAACTTGATCGGCTCTTTCAGCGGAAACGCGCCGGGTTTGCTGACTCCGTTGCCGGTGACGTAAATGATTCCGGCTTCGGGCACATTGATCAAATCACCATCGCGCAACAACCGATTCAATTCCGGCTTACGGATCAAATCGTTCAGATTGATGATCTCTATACTTTCGGTCGGGCGGAATCGCACCAGTTGAATCACATTTCCAGCCTTATCGGTTAATCCACCCGCGTCGCTGATTAGGTCGTAAATTCGCATTTCGCGGTTCAGAGAAACCTGTTTGGGTTTGTTGACCGCTCCGGCAATCGAAACCACCTGGGCGTGATACTCTTCGATGAAAATCGTCACCTGCGGTTCTTTCAGAATGACAGTGAATTCTTTTCGCAGCAACTCGGTGACTTGTTGTTCGGTCAACCCCGCGACCTTGACGCTTTTTTCGATGTACAGAAGTTCGATTGTGCCTTCTTGAGAAACTTTGACTTTGGTTCCTTTCAAATCCGGCTCGCCAGCCACAGTAATGCTCAACACATCGCCTGGCCCAATGCGGTAATCACGATTGCCGGAATTCGCGCCATTCGCAGCAGGCACATTCGCCAGCGTTTGACCCTGCTGAGCGAAAACCGCCGAAGCGCCCATCAACAAGAAGACGCACGACAACAGAAAAGTGAAAAAAAAATGCTTACGAAAAGTCATGGCGGTAAGATCCAAAACTAACGCGCAGTCGGTTTGGTGAGGGTGGGCAGCGACGCGCATCTTTAAGGCACGGTATTAGAAGAGCAATGAGGGGCAACATCACATTTCAGCCTTTTCGGCTGCTGTCTTTCACGGAAAAAGAACGCTTTATCGAAACAATGCGCCGGAGTCATTCAAAACGAGTGACTCCGGCGCATCGCGGTTTTCATCAGAATTGACTTGCGATTACGGACGGAATCCGCTCACCACGATGGAACTGGGTGTAACGTTGTCCGATTGCGAAGCAGCGACGATTCCCGCCACCGCGCCGCCAACACCGGCAATAATCAATGCTGCGATTGCGCCGGGGCTAAGCCCGGAAGCCTGATTAGCAGTCGAAAGACGCGCACATTTCGGAGCGCCCTGAGTGCCAACCGAAACTTCGCTGCCAGCGGCAACATATTCGACCTTGCTGCCAGAAGAAACCTTGGCATCGCTGCGGCTGGCCGCCACACGAGTATTGCCGCAGGTCACATCAACAGTCAGCGTAGAAGCATTTTTGCCATCAGCAGTAGCAATGCCTTCGGCGGTGGCAACATTGATCGCCACTCCAGCCGGAGCACTGACCACTGCTCTACCAGACGAAAGATTTCCGCCGACTCTGCCGTCAACAAAGCTGAGCGTCATTTCCGATTCCGGGCCAAGCTGAACGCGACCCAATTTTCCAAGATTGACCGTCGCCATTCCATTGCGCGAGGTTTTAATTTTGCTCTCGCTAAACACGGTCGCGCCGGAAATCGCCGGCGTGCCGTTGATCGTAACGCTGCCGGTCACCGACAGTTCACCTGCCGATTTGGCAGCCGTTTGCGCGAGCGCCGAAGTGGTCACCAACGAATAGAAGCTGCCAACAGCCATCATTAATGCAACTGTCAACGCCTTCCGAAACATAGTTGGCTTACGCATTATGGTTCCTCCCGTGAACTAATTGATTCGTTTCATCCTGAACTCGACGCCCAGGTTGAGAATGTTTACTTGATTGCTAGAACTTTTGAGCCTGAACCGGCTCAACGGAGTTGCAGCTTACCGTATGCCGATCAAAACCGGCAAGGGCTTTTCAGTCATAAATTCCTGCTACAACTAAAATTTACCACGAGGATCAAGTGCGGGCTAAGTTTTACCCGAAAGAACCAATTCAGTCAACCATCAACATTGACGCTGCCAAATTGAATCTAAACCATAGCGGCCAATTGCAGTGGCCTTCTTCACCAATTCTATCGTCAGATATAGGCGCAAAATTTTGCGCCTATATTTGCGCCTATATCTGACGATTCTTACGATTTAACAACTCGGCGGGAAGACCGGGATGATGTAACTGAGGGCTGTGCTTAAACGCTACACAGCCCTCGTTTTGGCTCCCCACCTTGAGGCGAGGCTTTGCCTGCTCAAATAATTTGCTTTGTGTGATCAGCGATTGCAACGGCCCATAGGATCGTCGCCATTGAGCAGGGCGAAAACATTGGCTAATGCCAGCATGTCTGTTGTCTGTTGATTGCGAATAGCCACGCGCGCCTGCTCAAACAAATCATTGAGCGCCGAGTCAGGCGACAAGGAGACACGGTTGCTCAAAGTCGTTGGCGCAAAACTAATCCCGGAACAACCAAGCGGGCTTCGAAGCCCGCCGTAAACCTTGGGCGACGATTGGCCGCCTGCGAGCGCAAGGTTCAGTTGCGCCGCGACAAATTCCTGATTGAGTCGTTGCAGCGGGGCCGTGCCGCCTTGCAACGCAAGCTTGATGGCCTGGACATTAGCTGTGCTGACCGGAGCATTGTAGTTCACGCCGCCGATGAGTACGGAACCGCCCGGCAAACGGTTAAGGTTGAGTAGGAAATACTCCGACGAGCGGAAGCAGATTGCGCCGTTGCAGGCAGCCGTGTTGACCGTCAGATCGGCCACGTCTGCAAAAGCTGTGTTGAGGCCGTCGCTCACGAACACGCGGATCAGCCCGCGCCCTTGGCTGAGTTGGACTGCCGTGGAGTCAAAGCTTGCACGATCGGCCTTGATGTCAACGCCCACCGGCACGAAGGTCTGTCCGGCGTCGAAACTGTAAGCAATCTGATAAACCAACTGATCCTGCGGAGTGTCAGGGTCTGTCGCTTCCCAGACGATTTCAGGGTTTGCGCCAAGAGCCGTTCCCGGTTGAGGGGCAAGGATTCGAATCTGCGGCGGCGCGCTGCGATTGACCGAGCCAAACACACGTTGTGCAGCGGAGTCGGTAATACGTACGGACGAGATTTCGCGGTCAGGATGCACCGGAACCATGACCTCAAAGAAGCCCACCTCTTCGACATCAGGCTGGAAAGCATTCTGCTGCTTATCCGCGTCAATAAAAAACTTCGGGTTGAACATTACGCGAGTGACACTTCCGGCATTATCCGTCACCTCGACCGCATACCGGCCTGTTCCGACGAACTGGCTTGGCTGCGATGGCCAAGGGTAGCGAAACACCGGCCTCAAGGAAATCAGGCGCTCGCCAGCCGGATCGAAGATTCCCTGGATCACCGCAACGCGCTGGCTGAAAGGATTGTCAGTCTGGCCGGGGAGCAGAATTGGGCTATTTAGCAAGAAGTTGTAAGTGGGCGTGTTAACCCATGCCTCGTTCGACAATCTGCCTGCGCTCATAACGTCGAACAACGTCGTTGGTCTGACACGGCCAGCGATGTTGTTGTCCGTGGGATTTCCAGCCAGTCGCGCCCCTGTGTCCCATCCCGCCTCATCAATGTTGAGCGCGATCTCCTGGCCCTGCGCGTTCAGCGAATGCGGCAAGCCAAAAATATGGCCGAATTCGTGAGCCAAAGTGCGTTGGCCGCGAATGGGTTCTGTATTGCCGGCGGCGACGCGACTGCCACCTGTGGTAAAGCCGTTGTTCGGAACGGAGCCGGAAAGCCAGCCGTAGAGAATGAGCCGATTACCGGCCCCTTGATTCTTATTCACGATGAGTTGCCGGCAAGTGGCAAGGACGGCGAGCAAGTCGAGTTGATCAGAACCGTCGAGAATGCCATTGCCATTTGAATCTTTTGTGTAATTAAATGTAGGGAAGCGAGCCGTTTGGTAGAGATTGGGATCGCCGTCATTCACCGGAAAGATTCCGCGAAAGAAAGCGTCGCCTGTGCCGGGCTGAACGAAAGTGGGATCAGGAAGGCCTCGCCCATTGGGCGTGTAGTTGATGCGAGTGAAGTAGATGAGCGGCGAAAGCCGGTCAACGACCGTCAGAGTCACTTCGGCCACATTATTGACCGTATTCGTTTCACCCGGCGCGGCGGCGACCTCAACCCGGAATCTCACGTTGCCCGAAGCCGCTATACCAGTGGGAGCGGGCAACTCGAAATTCAGAGTGTCATTTTCGTTGGCGCGCTGTGGCGATAACGGCGCAGTGAAAGGTGCATTGATCGGCGCGACGCCAGCGGCAGGTGTGATTTCATTGCCATCAACGAAAACGTGAAGTCGCCCCGTAACGCCTGTTACTGGCTCATTGCTGCCCCTAACGCCAATCCATGCCCGCACCGTAGTGCTACGTTGTGCGACCAGTGGAATTGTGTTGTCAGGTGCCTGAGTTGCCTGTGTGACTTCGATGTGTTCGACGGCCAGGTCAACCGCAAAAGCAAATGCTTTCAGGTGTTCGGCAGAGCGAACCGACAGAGCAGGCAAAATAGCCAACGTCATTACGGCCAGCACGATAAAACTGGCCCGTTTGATTATGGTGGAATTTAACATGATCGTATCTCCTTCTGTGTTGTGGATTACCTGATCACGAGCCGTTGCCAGCGAGATACTGACTAGAGAAGAATTGGCACCAATCGAAATCAGGGTCGAAGGTTGCGGGCTGACTCAAAGCCAACTATTGATCTCAAAGCCAAACCCAGCCTCAACTCGCCATTCATATTGCTTTCGGCGGGGGTGAGAAATCTTGTGCAAATCCAGAAATTATTTGGAGGAATTTTGGAAGAAAAAACTGTAAATTCGCCAGCTAACCGGTTCTTCATGTTTGATTTATTCCGTTTGGATACGAAACCGCCGGGCTTACTTCGGTATGGCGAGCAGGAAGTTCTACTCACGCCGAAGGAAATTGCCATCCTGTTATTTCTGGTAGAACAGCGAGAGCGCATTGTTACGAAGGAAGAGTTACAGGGAAAAATTTGGCCGAACACGTTCGTAGAGGAAGGCAACCTCGCACGTCACATCACAAATCTCCGCAAGAAGATTAGGAAGTGTGCCGCAGGCAAAGATTTCATTGAAAACAGACATGGGCGCGGATACCGCTTTGTGGAGAATGGAATAGAAGTAGAGTCACCGATATTGGAAGACGAGACGCATACCGGTAAGCGTCCCGTGATTCAAAAGGACGTAGACCAGCCAGAATCACCAGAAATGGAAAACCTTCGAGATGGACGTGAGCAAGAACTATCGACATTCAAAGTGGGGCAAGGTACTGAAGTGGCGGATACGTCGAAGCAACCAGCAGCGGAAGAACCAGCAGGTCTTTCGATCGTTGACTTGGAAAATGGAACACATATCGGCACGTCCACCGTGATTCAAAAGGAAATAGATCGGCCAGAGTCGCCAGAAAGTAAAAACATCCTGGGCAGACGCAAGCAAGAACTAGAGGCATTTCTGCAAGTAATTTGGAACAGACGCATCAAGATTGCCTTACTACTTCTCTCTGGAATTGTGCTTGTTGTCCTTTTCGTGTTCCGCCATCCATTTCTAGTTCCTTACGACCCTTGCAAGAAATCAGTAAAAGTGACCACCGAGCCATTAACTCAGATAGAAGTTGCAACGGTGAATGATCTAGGGGAGATGGCCGGAGAAAAAAGGCGAATTGACCCACAGTATCACGTCGAAAATCTTCCCTGTAAGGAAGAAAAGGAAGATGAAGTTGTGCCTTTAGTTATGGTTAAGATAGATCCGGGCAAATCTCTGATGGGGGCACGGTCGGTAGACCCTATAAAGGATGAGGAAGGCGATGAAGTTCCTCACGAGGTTAACATTGGGTATACCTTCTACATTGGTCAATATGAGGTGACACGTGCCCAATGGTGGGTAGTAGCTTCAAAGACTAACTTGAGGAAAGAGTTGGATTTGGCACTTGACCCATCGCACTTTAAGGGTGATGACGAACTTCCGGTGGAGGGCATCAACTGGTATGAAGCCGTTGAATTTTGCGAGCGACTGGGAAAGATGACCGGCAATCTTTACCGTCTGCCAACCGAGACTGAATGGGAGTATGCCTGCCGCGCACATACCCAGACGCCGTTTTCCTTCGGAAATGAGATTAGACCTGAATGGGCGAACTACGACTGGGCACTCTCATATAATCATGGAGTTAGGAAAGATGAGGCTTCGACCCACACAGTAAAAGTTGGGAAATCTGGACCAGCAAATGGCTTTGGGCTGTTTGATATGCACGGTAATGTATGGGAGTTTTGTCAGGAATGGACTAACAAAGCCGACCGTAAAGACGACTACAGCGTAACCCCTAATAATGGACGCCCAAGGGAACGACGGGCCAAGGATGATGAGGTTATTGTACGTGGCGGATCGTGGTACAAACCTCCCGAACAAGCACGTTCAGCAGATCGTGGCTATGGTCCGCCAAACAAGGGGGCTTGGGATACTGGATTTCGAGTTGTCATGGAAAAAAATGTATCAACCTCACAAGAGCGAAAACAGTTGGATCGTCCAAAGTAGTAAATGCCTTCGGTTTATAAAATCAGAGGTAAACCAATTTGTGATCGTGATTGCCGACTTCGACTTCCTGATAAATTCGATCAATCAAGTCATATCCGTAACGCGCAAGAAAATACGCGACGTTGAGTTCGCGTTCCTGCATGCCTTTGTTTGGGTAAAGCACGGCAAAGAGCTTTTCAATCTGCTGCCCTGTGGTTTCGTCGCGCTTGCTGCGGTTGTGGACGAAGCGGGTTCTGAGGTTGTTGATCTGATAAAAAATCTTTTCGCGCCCGCCTTTCAGCGCATCGCTCAGCGTAGGTTCAACCGCCACCAGCGAGGCTCGCAGCTTTTCCAACTGGTCATCGAACAGCTTTTCAGTTTCGTCGAAGATGCGCGCGGTGTCGTTGTCCAGGCTTTGTTCAACGACTTTTTTCAACACGGCTTCCTGGCCTTCAAACAAGTCGTTGAATTCAATGCCGTATTTGGCCAGCGTTTTGGCGTGACGTTTTTCGATCAAGGTGAACGTCGCGCGCGGCAGGACGACCGGTTCGACTCTGCCCAGCAAGGAATAGTTCGGACGAAGCTGCGCGAAGTAAGCGATCTCCGCCGGGCCGCCGATGTAGGCCACAGTCGGCAACAAGTAATCCTGCACAATCGGGCGCAGCGTGACGTTGGGACTGAAACAATTCGGACAGCGACTGACAGTGTCCAGCAATTCATCGGCGGCAAAACTCTTGTCGCCGGTTTTCAGGTAAAAGCGCCCGTCTTCGCGCCGAACCATCGCCGTGCGGCGACCGTCGTCCAGCATAAACAGCGGCACGGATTCCTGGCTGGTGTAAACCTGAGAATGGTATCCGGCGGCTTCGAGTTTGGCGCTGGCCGTCACCAATCGGTCGGCAAATTCCGGCACGCGAGCCATCGCGTTGGAGTAAATCTCGCCGGAGACATGTTTCAGCCGGTCATCCAGCGGGTTGATGAGCACGACGCCGAATTTGCCAAACAGCTTCATCATCAATTTGCCAAAGGCTTCGGCGAATCCGGCTCCGGCTGTGTACGATTCGCGCAAGTCTTCAGCCAAACGCGGAATGAATTCCGATTCCGGCAACATCGCCAACAACTGGTCAATGTTTTCGCTGACGCCTTCAGCCAGTTTGACGTGGCCGACCGGTTTGCCTTCTTTGGGCGAACAGGCCGTGTACGTCACCGTAGCCAACTGGCCTTCACGATTGACCAATCGAGTGTGGTTCACTTCTTCAAAATCGTGATCTTCGGCGGCAATCCAAAACATAGGAATGGCGTTGACGCCTTGCGCGCGCAGATGTTCAGCCAGCTTGATCGCCGTCAGAGCCTTGAACACAGTGTACAGCGGGCCGGTGAACAATCCGGCTTGCTGGCCTGTAATGACTACGACGGAATCGTTTTGCCGCAATCGTTCGATGTTGGCGAAAGTTGCTTCGCCCGCGCCTGCTTGCCGGTTTTGGTCAGCCAGCACATCTGCCACAGCGTCTCGATGAAAAGTCTGCGCCGTCACTTGTTTAGCTCTGGGAACCAGCGCGGCAATGTCCAAACCTTCGGATTGGTAAAACTGGGAAACTCGGCTGAAGTCGTAAAGAAAGTCTTTGTAAAGTTTTGATGTTTTAGGAATGTCGCTGAATTTGATCGTTCGGTGGTCGGTCATCCTCTCTCCCTTTTGTGACGGAGAGAAAGAGGGACAGAGGGAAAGAGGGATTGAAAGCAAAGAGGCAGCATCGCTCTCAATCTCTCTTTCCCTCGATCCCTCGATCCCTCAATCCCTCAATCCCTCTGTCAGTCTGCAAATTCGCTGACGAAGTAGTGGCTCTTTTCTGACCAAAGGCCGTCTTCGTTCTTTTCGAATAATTCGCTTTCGGCAATCGCTTCAGCGATTTCTTTGCGCTCTTCGTCGGTCGGGTTCGGCAGCGGCGAACGCGACAAAAATCCATAATAGCCAGTCAAATCCATCGCGGCTTTCAAATGGCCTACGCCGTTGGCGGCAGTCGCCCGCGCCAGTTTGGCCAGTCGGCTTTGCAAATCTTTGGCGTCTTCGTAACGGCCTTCCTGCCAGGCTTGGCGAACCGCGCAAGCTGCGTTCGGAGCCAGACAGCCAACCGCCAGCACTGCGCCGGAACATCCTGTTTCCAGAGCTTCGTGCAAAATCGCTGGCGAACCGACCAGCACGTTGAAGTCTGTAGTTTTCAATTCGCGGAACAGGTCTTTCATCGCAGACAAATCGCCGGAGCTTTCTTTCAACCCGATGATGTTCGGATGTTCTGCCAGATGCGCGATGGTTTCGGGCATCAAGGTGACTCCGGCAAATTGCGGAATCATATAAATCATGACAGGGATCGGCGCGCTGTCGGCAATGCGTTCGTAATGCGCGATGTGATGTTCGTCAAAGAGCACTTTCTTGTAATAAAACGGCGTGATAACGACGGCTCCGTCGGCTCCATAATCGTGAGCGCGCCGGGTCATCTCTATGGTTTGCCGCGTCGAAAGCTCGCCGGTTCCCGCCAGCAACAATTTGTCGGGAGCCATCGCGCTACGAACGGTTTCAATCACCGCCAGCTTTTCGTCCGAAGTCAGATGCGTAAATTCGCCCGTCGAACCTAGCGCCAAAAATCCCAGCAGATCGGTCTGATTCCACTTCTGGACATTGTCCCGAAGCTTGCTGTGATCCACTTCGCCATCGTAGCCATAAGGTGTCGGCAAGGCCGCAATAATACCGTTTAGATTGAGTGACATAACTTACCTTGAGTTTTACGGTTTGTTTTCAATCAGCGCGAATGATGTTTCTGAGCAGTCGCGGATGATCTATTACGTGGTCTGGTTTGGCAGCCGACAGCCGATTCCCTGAATCTGCGCCCCAAGTCACGGCAACGGTCGTCACGCCTGCCGATCTGCCGGTTTGCACATCTGCGACCATATCGCCGACATAAACCGTCGCCGCCGGATCAACGCCGAACCGCTCCATCAAATGCAGCAATCCGTCGGGATGCGGTTTGCTTTTTGTGACCGAATCACCGCCGATGACTTCATCAAAAAAATCCAGCAAACCTGCGTGGCCGACTCGAATGCGCGCGGCTTCGGCGTTGGCGGCGCTGAACACGCCAAGCTTGACGCCGGAGCTTTTCAATTCGCTGACCAGTTCGCTGATGCCGTCAAACGGTTTGATCTCGTGACCGTCTTCGTGGCTGAACCGGAAGTAATCGGCAATCATCGGTTCGTGAACTTCGGCGGCGGGAAACATTCGCTGAAACATGACTGTTTCAGGCGGGCCGAAGTACGGCAGCATTTCTTCCAATCGCCACTGGCGACCGGTGCGCTCCAGCATCACGCGGTTAAACAGTCGCAATACTGTCGAAAAGGTATCAGCCAGCGTGCCGTCCAGGTCGAAGACAACGGCGTCGAATCTGAGTTTTGAAGTGATTGGTTGCATTGATGAAGTCGGCGCGCATTATAGCGACGGCTTACATGCCGGGCAAATTGAAGCCAAAGCCTGCGTAACCATTTACCGTCGTAAAGCGTATTCAGCCTTGCCACGAATTTTCGGCAGGCTTTATAGTCGAGCCGAATTCCGCTTCAACACAAAATCAATTTGAATCAGTACTGGCAGCAGCGTACCACAGCTTGCCGAAGGCAGGTCGCTTACGCCCCGTACTGCAATTTCAACAACGAGGTCTGCCCAATGCGAAAAAACCTGTTTGGTCGCTTGCTGATGGCGATGCTGCTCTGCTCGCTGGCCATCGTCTCGGCTTCGGCTCAAAATCTGACCAGTCCCAAAACTCATTTCGGATTCAACATCGGCGACGATTATCAACTCGCCAATTACACGCAGTACGAAGCCTACATCAAAAAGCTGGACGCCGAATCCGACCGCATGAAGCTGGTCGAAATCGGCAAATCCGCCGAAGGTCGCACGATGTATGTCGGCATCATCACTTCGCCGGAAAACCACAAAAAGCTGGATCGGTACAAGGAAATCGCCGCAAAGCTGGCTCGTGCCGAAGGCTTGAGCGACGAGCAGGCGCGTCAGCTTGCTAAAGAAGGCAAAGCCATCGTCTGGATTGACGGAGGATTGCACGCGACCGAAGTTTTAGGCCCGGCGCAATTGATCGAAACCATCTGGCAATTCAACAGCCGCACCGACGAAGAAACGCTCCGCTTTTTGGACAACGTCATCATACTGACTTGTCTGGTCAACCCGGACGGCATGGAACTGGTTTCCAACTGGTACATGCGCGAACAAGACCCGCTGAAACGCAGCTACGGTTCGATTCCGCGCCTTTATCAAAAGTACATCGGCCACGACAACAACCGTGACTTTTACCTATCGTCGCAACCCGAAAGCGAAGCCATCAACCGTGTGTTTTACCACGAATGGTTTCCGCAGATTGTTTACAACCATCACCAAACCGGTCCAGCGGGAACGGTGCTGTTCGCTCCACCGTTCCGCGATCCGTTCAATTACACGTTCGACCCGATGGTCGTCGCAGGAATTGATCTGGTCGGCGCGGCGATGCACAGCCGCTTCGTAGCCGAAAACAAACCCGGCGCGACGACTCGAACCGGCACAGGCTATTCGACCTGGTGGAACGGCGGGCTGAGAACGACAGTCTACTTCCACAACATGATCGGTTTGCTGACCGAAACCATAGGCAGCCCAACGCCGATGGAAATTCCCTTTGTCGTTAGCCGCCAACTCCCGCAAGGCAATTTGATCGCGCCAATCGCTCCGCAGAAATGGCATTTCCGGCAATCGGTCGAATACTCGATCACGGCCAATCGCGCTGTGGTGGATGTGGCGTCGAAAAACCGCGAAGACTTCTTGTTCAACATTTACCAGATGGGGCGCAATTCGATTGAGCGCGGCAACCGCGACACCTGGACGGTCAATCCAGGGCGCGTTGCCGCAGTGCAGGAAGCCATTGACCGCGAACGTCGCCAAAGTGCCGAAGCCAGAGGAGCGGGTGGCGATGGCCAAGGCGCTGGCGGCGGCAGAGGCGGCGGCGGTGGATTTGGACGCGGCGGCGGCGCTTCGATGAAGTTTTATGAAATGTTGCGCAAATCCGAACTGCGCGATCCGCGTGGGTACATCATTCCGTCCAACCAGTCGGACTTTTTGACGGCGACCAAGTTCGTCAACGCGCTGATCAAAACCGGAGTCACGATTCATCAAGCCAAATCGGATTTTCAGGTCAACGGCAAGTCTTACCCCGCGGGTTCTTTCGTGGTCAAAACGGCTCAGGCGTTTCGACCGCACGTGCTGGATATGTTTGAGCCGCAAGACCATCCGAACGATTTTCAATATCCCGGCGGGCCGCCGATTCCACCTTATGACAACGCGGGCTGGACGCTGGCTTATCAGATGGGAGTGAAGTTCGACCGCATTCTGGACGGATTCGACGGGCCGTTTGAAAAGGTCAACGGCTTTGCCAAACCGCTGCCGAGCAAAGCGCCTGTGGCCGGGAACATCGCCTGTTATTTGCTCAGCCACGAAACCAACGATTCGTTCATCGCCACAAACCGGCTGTTGAAAGACGGCGAAGACGTTTACTGGATCAAACAGCCGTTCACTGCCGGCGGCGTCACTCATCCGGCGGGAACGATTTATATTCCGGCGAAATCCACGACAGCGGCGCGAGTTCAAAAACTGTCGGCGGATTTAGGATTGCGCTTCGCCGCGATGACGGTCAAACCGACGGTCACGGAAATGTTCAAACTTCGCCAGCCTCGCATCGCGTTGTGGGACCGTTACGGCGGCTCTATGCCTTCGGGCTGGACGCGCTGGATTCTGGAACAGTTCGACTTTCCGTTCACGGTTGTTTATCCGCAAACGTTGGACGCTGGAAATCTGGCCGACAAATTCGATGTGATTATTTTCGTCACGCAAGCGATTCCCGCTGCTTCGACTCGCGGCGGTGGAGCGGCAGCGGCTGGCGGTGGCGATGAACCTCCGCAATTCGGACGAGCGCCTCAAGCCGCAGAATTGCCTGAAGAGTTTCGCGGCTGGCTGGGCAATGTCTCGGCAGCCAGGACGATTCCGCAATTGAAGGCTTTTCTGGAAGCGGGTGGTTCGATTCTGACCATCGGCAGTTCGACGAATCTTGGTTATCACCTAGGCTTGCCAATGGCGAGCGCGTTGGTTGAGAAAACGGCTTCGGGTGATGATCGCCCGCTCGGACGCGACAAATACTACATTCCCGGCTCGATCTTGCAGGTGGCGGTGGATAACTCGAACCCGCTGGCTTACGGCTTGCCGAATCGCGTGGATGTGTTTTTCGACAACAGCCCTGTCTTTCGATTAAAACCGGAAGCTGCGTTGAAAGGATTGAAACCAGTGGCGTGGTTTGATTCCGGCTCCCCGCTTCGCAGCGGATGGGCTTGGGGACAGCGGTATTTGCAGGACGGAGTCGCCGTGATTGACGCCAGCGTCGGCAAAGGCCGGTTGTTCATGTACGGCCCCGAAATCGCATTTCGCGCGCAACCTCACGGCACATTCAAACTGCTGTTCAACGGCATTTACCTCGGCAAAGCCGAAACGGTGAAATAATCGCAGGACTTACGCAACATCACGCCGTGTCAGTAGCCCGCCCGTAAGGAAGGACTGGTTTTAGTGAGAAAAACCCTTGCTTACGCGCTCACCTGCCGACACTTGCGTAAGTACCAGGTCAGATTTCAGTTGTCTGCACGGAATCAACCACGGGGGGCACGGGGTACACGGGGAAAAGAAAAGTCGGGCGGGCCTTTATTTTCCCCCAATTACTCCCCGTGATCCCTGTGTTCCCCGTGGTTCTTTTCCGTAAACTCAATTGCAACCCGATCTAAATCGAAAAGATCGCCCGGAGCGGCGAATTGGTCTGCGCCAACGCGCGGGCTGCCGAGACTTATGAACCAACAAACCACTTCTCGTTCCGCCTGGCTGCTGTTGGTTTTCTTAACGCTGCTGAACGTTCTCAACTTCGTTGACCGGCAATTGATCGTCAACGTTGCGCCGCAACTCATTCAAGAACTCAAGCTGGATTACAAACAGGTCGCGCTGCTTTACGGTTATTACTTCCTGGTGTTTTACACGCTGATGGGAATGGTGATGGCCGTGATCGCAGACCGTTGGAGTCGTCAGCGATTGATGGCTGGCGGATTGGCGCTTTGGAGTTTGCTGACGGCGGCTTCGGGCGCGGCGACCAGTTTGTTGCATCTGACTTCGGCGCGCGTGCTGGTCGGAGTTGGCGAAGCGACGCTGACTCCGGCGGCGATGGCTACGTTAAGCGATGCTTTTCCGCCAAGAAAACGCGCGCTGGCTGGCGGCATTTATTACGCCGGAGTTCCGCTGGGTTCGGGAATGAGCTTGATTATCGTCGGCTGGATGGCTCCGGCGTACGGCTGGCGAGCGTGTTTTTATGCGCTGGGCGTGTTGGGTTTGGTGCTGACGCCGTTGGTCTTGCTGCTCAAAACGCCTGCGCGCGGAGCGGCGGAAATGGCTTCGGGCGCGATTTCCGAATCGGTCAAAGCCGAATCCACCAAAGAAATTTACCGAAGCTTGTTCGCCGCACTTCGTAAAACTCCGGCGTTGTGGTTGACGATCACGGCGGCGGTCTTTTTGAATTTTTCGACGGCGGCGGGCAGCTTCGTGCTGACGTGGCTGACGCGCGAACGCGGAATGGATTATGGCTCGACGGCAATCACCAATGGATTGATCGTCGCCATTGCCGGATTGCTGGGAACGTCAGGCAGCGGAGCCATCAGCGACTGGTTTCATCGCAGATGGGCTGGCGGGCGGTTGTGGTTTCTGGTCGCCAAGATGTTTTTCTTTCTGCCTGCGCTGATCGGGTATTACTCGCTGCCGATTGATGCGCCGCTCCAATTGTTTTACGTCTGCTGGGCGCTGGCGACATTTAGCTCGCTCAGTTGGTACGGGCCGATTTTCGCTACGGTGCAGGACCTGGCTCCGCTGAAAATCCGCGCAACCGCAGTGGCGTTTCTGATGCTGGCCATCAACATCATAGGCACTGGGCTTGGGCCGTACCTGGCTGCGGCGATTGGCGACAAACACGGACTTGGACTTGGCTTGCCGGTGTGTGCAGCCATCAGTTACGCGGCGTTGATTCCGCTGGTGCTGGCGGCCCGGCGTTACCAACAGGACTTGGAGCGAACGAAGCTCGAAATCAATTCATAACTGATGTTACGCGCTAAAAGAAATGAGCACTTGGTTTGACCCGGTTTTCGTCCCGGTAGGGACGGTTTGAGATTAGCGCGGCAGTTTACTGCCGGGAAAAGCAGCGAATGAATTGGCGTCCTGTAGGGACGCTTGAATTCTGCTCTGGCGTGAATTCAAGCGTCCCTACAGGACGCGGCGGAGAAAGAATCCGCTACCCGGCGTTGAAACGCCGCGCTAATTTCAACCGTTCCTATCGGAACGAAGAAACTGTCAGGAGCTTTGCTTGATCTGGCATCGCGTAACATCAATTCATAAATTACTTGCCCGCGAATCACGCAAATGACACGAATGAAATTGTCATTCGCGTTATCTGCGTAATCTGCGGGAAGCTTGGGGAAACATGAACTTAAAAGACAAAGTTGCAGTCATCACCGGAGGCGCGATGGGAATCGGACGCGCTTTGTGCCAACGCTTTGCCGCCGAAGGCGCTCGCGCTGTCGTCGTTGCCGACCGGGAAATCGAAAAGGCTGAAGCCGTCGCTGCTGAAATTGGCGGCTTGGCGGTCAAAACCGATGTCAGCGTCGAAGCCGACATCGTCAACTTGGTCGAACAAACGACAACGAAGTTCGGGCAGATTGATTTGTTTTGCTCGAATGCAGGTATCGGCGGAATGCCAGGCGGTGCGGAAGTTCCCAACGAAGCCTGGGCAGAGATTTTCGGCATCAACGTGATGGCGCACATTTACGCTGCGCGCGCTGTGTTGCCGCAGATGCTCGCTCGCGGCGAAGGGTATTTGCTGCAAACGGCCTCGGCAGCCGGATTGCTGACGCAAGTCGGCTCGGCTCCGTATTCGGTGACGAAACACGCGGCGGTGGCCTTTGCCGAATGGCTTTCGATCACTTACGGCGACAAAGGCATCAAAGTCTCCTGTCTGTGCCCGCAAGGCGTGCGGACGCGCATGCTTTTGGGCGAAGACGGCAAAGGCGAAAACTTTTTGGTGGAAGGTTCGGTGTCGCCGGAAGAAGTCGCCGAAGTAGTTGTTGCAGGATTGGCCGAAGAGAAGTTTTTGATTCTGCCGCACCCTGAAGTCGCTGAGTACATTCAACGCAAAGCAACGGATTACGACCGCTGGATTCGCGGTATGCGACGGTTGCAGGCGAAGGTGTTGTGATTGAAAGCGCGGAAGGAGAGAAGGCGTGAGGGAGAGATTGAGGGAAGGAGAGAGAATGGTTGATTTACTGTCCGTCCCTCGTTCTTGCTGTCTCTCCCTCCCTTTGTCTTCGTTTTACGGGAAGATGCCTAGTTCGGCGTAGGCGCGCGCGACTTTCTCGATGGCGTCTAAAAATGCCGCCGTGCGGAGGTCGTGAACGCGAGCATCGGTTTTCCAGATTTCGCGCAACCGTTGATAAGCCACCACCATGGTGTCTTCCAACCCGGAGTTGACGAAATCCAGTTCGTCGGGACCTTTCGAGGCGAGTTTCAATTGGTCTTCGTTGAACGAACGCCCGGTCAGGCTTTCCATCATGTGAATCAATCGCAATTCGCTGGCTTGTTCGTAGCGTTTGCCCATACGACCTACGCGAACGTGAGACAGGTTTTTCAGCCATTCAAAATACGACACGGTCACGCCGCCGGCGTTGGCGTAAACATCAGGAATAATCAAAGTGCCTTTTTTCCGCAAAACTTCTTCGGCTCCGGGAGTCATAGGGCCGTTGGCGCCTTCGACAATGATGCGGGCTTTGATGCGGTCGGC
The DNA here is from genome assembly GCA_033763255.1 of Acidobacteriota bacterium. Classification (GTDB taxonomy): domain Bacteria; phylum Acidobacteriota; class Blastocatellia; order RBC074; family RBC074; genus RBC074. The sequence continues at coordinate 61,462 of JANRKX010000021.1, forward strand.
GTTGGCTTCGGTGATCTGATTTTCCAGAGCGGCAGGAATCAGCGCGTCGCATTCCAATTCCAGCGCATCAATGCTGTTGGGAATGTTGGTCGCGCCGGGGAAATTCAGAATTGATCCTTTCGCTTTGCGATGCTGGAAGACTTCTTCTTCGTTTAACCCATTGGGATTCATGATCGCGCCTTCGCGTTCGGCGATGGCGATGATGATGGCGTCGCCTTCTTCGCGGCAGAATTTGGCTGCGTGATAACCGACATTGCCCAACCCTTGCACCACAACTTTTTTACCGGCAATTCCGGCGCTCAATCCCAGAGCTTTCATGTCGTCGGCGTGAGCGCAGGCTTCGCGCAGAGCGTAAAAACATCCGCGCCCGGTGGCTTCGCGGCGTCCGCGAATGCCGCCTTGCGACAGAGGTTTGCCCGTTATGCAGGCGATGGCGTCAATCTGCCCCGGATTCATCGCTGAATAGGTGTCGGCGATCCAGGCCATTTCGCGTTCACCCGTTCCGTAATCAGGCGCGGGAACGTCCACACCGGGACCGATGAAATTCTTCTTGGCCAGTTCGTGCGTGTACCGGCGCGTGATGCGTTCCAATTGATCGAGTGTGTATTTCTTCGGATCAATCTGAATCGCGCCTTTGGCTCCGCCGAAAGGAACATCCACGATGGCGCATTTGTACGTCATCAACGCGGCCAGCGCCTTCACTTCGTCTTCGTTGACATCCGGCGCGTAGCGAATGCCGCCTTTGGTTGGCAGTTTGTGGTGGCTGTGTTCGACGCGCCAGGCTTTGATGACTTCGACGCTGCCGTCCGGATGACGAAGCGGAAATTCAAAGTGGTAAACGCTGTTGCAATGTTTGATCTGGTCGAGCAGGCCTTTCGGATGGTTGGTCAATGCGGCGGCTCGATCCACGTAATCGAGCACATTCTGAAAAAAGCTGGTGTGAGCTGTCATGAACTCTCCCTTTCCTTGATGGTGTGATGAACAATGATCTCAGTTGATTGTTTGTTACTCGGTTTCGTAACCGCCGCGATTATAGCGGAAGCGATAGCGATTGCTTATAACGCGAAAAGAATTTTCTCCGGTCAAACCAACTGCTTAGAGTACCGAACGGGCAATGCCTTGCCGGTAATTTTTCTTGTTACCGGAATCGGTTGGCAGCCGTATTACACAGTGATCGTAGAGCCGTAGTTTCGGAAGGCTCGATTCCATCAAACATTCAAAACCCAATTCGGAAAGGATTCTCCGCATGCGAAGAAACTTGCAGCGTACTTTTGCGGCTTTGTCGTTGGCGTGCTGTCTGGTGTTTTCAAACCTGGTGGCGCTGGCTCAGGGCTTTCAGGGAAATCAGGCTCCGCCGAAACCGCCGATCAACAAATCGGACGATCCGCTGTTGCGCGGATTCGTCTGGCGTTCAATTGGCCCGGCCAGCATGGGCGGTCGCATTGACGACATTGATGTCGTCGAAAGCAATCCGTTCATTTACTATGTTGGAATGGCGACTGGCGGATTGTGGAAGACTGTCAACAATGGCACTACCTTCGAACCGATTTTCGACACTTATCCGACGGCTTCCATCGGCGATCTGGCCATCTGCCAGTCGAACCCAAACATAGTCTGGGTTGGAACCGGCGAACCGAACAATCGCCAAAGCTCCAGTTTCGGTGACGGCATTTACAAATCCACCGATGGCGGCAAAACCTTCACCAACATGGGGCTGAAAGAAACTCAGACCATTGCTCGTGTGGTGATTGATCCGAAAAACCCCGACACGGTGTACGTTGCGGCGCTCGGCCATCTGTTCGGCGCGAACAAAGAGCGCGGAATTTACAAAACCACCGATGGCGGAAAGACCTGGTCGAACATCAAATTCATTGACGAAGACACAGGCTTCACCGATCTGGTGATTGATCCTTCTGATCCGAAAACGCTGATTGCCGCTTCGTACCAACGTCGCCGCACGCCTTGGGGATTCAACGGCGGAGGCCTTGGCTCGGCTCTGTGGAAAACGACCGACGCCGGAAAAACCTGGACAAAGGTCGAAGGCAACGGCTGGCCGGAAGGCTTGCTGGGTCGCGTAGGCATTGATATTTCACGCTCGAATCCGAACGTGCTGTACGCTCAGATTGAAGTCGGTCCGAGTCAGGGAACGGGGGTTCCAATGGAAAACGCTGCCGGTCAGCCAATCGCCGGAGGCCCTGGCGGCGGTGGCGGAGGAGGTTTTGGCGGTGGTCAAAACAATCCGAATGCGCCGCCCAATCCGAAACAGGCCGGTTTGTGGCGTTCGGACGATAAAGGCAAAACCTGGCGCATTGTCAGCAACAACAACAATCGTCCGATGTATTACAGTCAGGTGAGAATTGATCCGTCGAACGCGGAAATCGTTTACACCGGCGGACTGAACTTCAGTCGTTCGACCGATGGCGGCAAGACTTTCAAAAATCTGGCCGGAGTCGCGCACAGCGACCACCACGCCATTTGGATCAATCCGAAAAACGGCCAGCACGTCATGGTCGGCAACGACGGCGGATTGGATGTCAGCTACGACCAGGGCGAAACCTTCGATTTCATCAACACAATTGCGGCAGCGCAGTTTTATGCGATCTCGGCGGATATGCGTAAGCCGTATTTCGTTTGCGGCGGTTTGCAGGATAACGGCAGTTGGTGCGGCCCCAGTCAGACGCGCACAGGCGGCGGAGGCTTTGGCGGAGGCGGTGGCGGCGGAGCCGGAATCACCAATGCCGAATGGTTCCGTGTGGGCGGCGGCGACGGTTTTTACACGCTGCAAGACCCAACCGATCACAACATTGTGTACTCCGAATCCCAGCAAGGCGCGATGCAGCGTTACGATTTGCGAACCGGGCGCGGCACTTCGATTCGCCCGCGAGCGGCTCAGCGTCCCGGCGGCGGAGGTGGGCGCGGCGGCGGAGGTCAAGCAACTCCCGCTGGTCAACAACCGACACCCGAACAGCAAGCTCAGCAGGCGCAACAAGCTCAAATGATGCAAATGGCTCAAGCGATGGGCTTCGGCAACCAGGCGCAATCCAACATCGTGCCTGCGCCTCCGGCTGGCGAACAATATCGGTTCAACTGGAACACGCCTATGGCGTTGTCGCCGCACAATCCCAGCATCATTTACGCGGGAGCGAACAAGTTCTTCAAATCGCTGGATCGCGGAAATACCTGGACGGCTTCCGCTGATCTGACCAAGCAAATCAACCGCACGCAGCTTTCGATTATGGGCGTCAAAGGCAGTGATCCGATGGCGTCGAAAAACGACGGCACGGCGAATTACAGCAACCTGACCGTGATTGCCGAATCGCCCGTTCAGCCCGGCATCATCTGGGCTGGAACCGACGACGGCAACGTCCAAATCAGCAAAGACGGCGGAGCGACTTTCACCAACGTCGCCAAAAACATTCCGGTGCTGGCCGCGAACAACCACCTGATTTCGCGCGTCGAACCTTCGCACTTTGACGCGGCGACGTGTTACGTCGCGGTGGACGGCCATCGCAGCAACGACCACAAACCTTACGTTTACGTCACCAAAGATTTCGGCGCGACGTGGGCTTCGGTCGTTGGCAATCTGCCAACCGGAAACGTCAACGTCATACGCGAAGACTTGAAGAACAAGAATCTGCTTTTCGTTGGCACGGAATACGGATTGTTCGTCTCGCTCAACGGCGGCGGCGAATGGAAGAAATTCATGACCGGATTGCCGACGGTTCGCGTAGACGATTTGCTGATTCATCCGCGCGATAACGATTTGATTGCCGGAACTCACGGACGCGGCATTTGGATTTGCGACGACATTTCGCCATTGCAGCAATTGAATGACAAAGTGCTGGCGGGCGGCGCGCATCTGTTCGATGTTCGTCCCGGAGTCATTTGGCAAAACGACATCACGCTCAGCCGCTTTGCTGGCGGGCAAAAAGCCTTCAAAGGCGAAAACCCGCCGGGCGGCACGGCGATCAGTTACTACTTGGGAACTGCGCCTGCGAGCGATGTCAAAATCACCGTTTCGGACATCACTGGCAAAGTCGTTCGCACGATCAACGGCACGAAAGAACTTGGCGTGAACCGTCTGCAATGGAATTTACGAGGCGACGCTCCGGCACGTCCTGCCGGATTTGGTGGTGGCGGTGGCAGAGGCGGCGGTCAGGGTGCTCCGGGTGGAGCAACTCCGCCTGCAACTGGCCAGACAGGTCAGGCTGGTCAACCGCCTGCGGCTCCGCAACCGACCGGACAAGGCGGCGGCGGAGGATTCGGCGGTCGTGGCGGATTCAATGCCGGATTGCCGCTCGAACCCGGCGTGTATCTGGTCAAACTGACGGTGGACGGAAAAGAATTGGCGAGCAAGGTCGTCATCGAATCCGATCCCAACGTCAAATAAACTCAACCTCAAACCAAAATCGGCGGAAGCATTTGTTTGTTTGCAAGTGCTTCCGCCGTTTCGTTCTTATGTCGAATGCAACTTTGGAGTGCGACGACTTGTCGTCGCTTTGGCATTCAGTTTGGAGCGAACCTTTATGACCAAAACCATTCTTCTTTTGCTGATTTTGCTGAGTTTTCACACAATCGCCGATGCTCAATGGCAAGCCCAGACCAGCGGGACGACTGCGCGCTTTCGAGGTGTCAGCGCCGTCACAGACCAAATCGCCTGGGCCAGTGGAGCAAACGGAACTTTCGCGCGAACAACTGACGGCGGCAAAACCTGGCAGGCCGCCATCGTGCCCGGAGCCGAAAAGCTGGATTTCCGCGATGTCGAAGCCTTCGACGCGAACACGGCTTACCTGCTGAGCATAGGGCCGGGCGAGGCTTCGCGGATTTACAAAACCATAGACGGCGGCAAGAACTGGACGCTGCAATTCACCAACGCTAATACCAAAGCCTTTTTCGACGCCATAGCTTTTTGGGACGTGAACAACGGATTGGCCGTCAGCGATCCGGTTGATGGCCGTTTTGTCGTCATTCGCACCAGCGACGGCGGCAAAAACTGGACACCGATTGCCCCGCAAAACATGCCCGCTGCGTTTGAAGGCGAAGGAGCCTTTGCCGCCAGCGGAACTTGTTTAATCGCGCAAGGCAAAACCAACGCCTGGTTTGCCACCGGCGGAGCCAAAACCGCGCGCGTCTTTCGTTCGATGGACAATGGCCAGACGTGGTTTGTCGCCAGCACACCGATCAAAACCGGCAACGCGGCTTCGGGGATTTTTTCCATCGCCTTCAAAGACGCGCGTTTCGGCATCATCGTCGGCGGCGATTATCAAAAAGAAAAAGAAGCCAGCGACCACATTGCTGTTTCTCAGGACGGAGGCCGCAACTGGACGCTGTTGAAAAAATCCGGTTTGACGGCGTTTCGTTCGGCGGTGACTTGGATTGGCGCTTCGGAGTTGTTGACGGTTGGGCCTTCGGGCAGCGATGTTTCGGCGGACGACGGCTCAAGCTGGAAACCGAGCGACACGGCTGGTTTTCACGCTTTCAGCTTTGCGCGCAAAGGCAGCACGGGCTGGGCGGTCGGCGAAAAAGGCAGCATCGCCAAATTCAAAGCTCAAAACTAAATCAAGACAAGCAACATTGAGACGCTGTGTTCAAAACAGGATGGACAAGATTTTCGACAGGATTTACAGAGACCATCAACGTTTGAAGTAACTCAGCCAGTCCTGAATCTTGTTCATCATGAGAAAAATCCTGTCAATCCTGTTTCAAAGTTTGGCTCCAATTTAGTCAGTCCGCACTTGCACCAACACATCGCCCGGCGAAACGACTTGCCCGGTTTGCACCTTGATGGATTCAACAACGCCGTCCGCAGCCGCGCGAATGGTTTGTTCCATCTTCATCGCTTCCAGAATCAAGAGCGCGTCGCCAGCCGAAACCTGCTGGCCTTCGCTGACCAGAATCTTCAACACGACGCCGGGCATTGGCGAACTGGCCGCGCCGGACGAATTGGCCGATTGCGGAATCGGATGCCGCGGCAAACGAGTCACAACACTGCTGCCCAGCGACGAAAACACATACAACACATCGCCGACTTCGGTGATGCGGAATTCGCGTTGAACGCCACCAATCGCCAATCGAATCTTGCCACCTTCGCAAGCCAACACTTCAGTCACGACGTTTGCGCCAAGCACCGCGACTTCAAATTTGCCGTTTGAAAATTGCCACGAAACTTCTGTTTCCTGTTCGCCGACTTTCAACTTGATCGAAGGCGCGCGGTACGGATTGTTGCGATAGCTGGGCGGAATCTGACTGAGCAGCGCATCCGCCGTTTGCCAGCGGTGTTGCAGGTACAGCGCCGCCGCAATCGCCGAAGCTCTGTTCAACTGTTCATCAACGCCACCAATCAGTTCGTCCAGATGTTCGGTGATGAACGAAGTATGAGCTTCGCCGCCGATGAAGTCCGCGTGTTCGATCAAACGAATCAGAAAGTCTCGATTGGTCGTCACGCCCTGCACGAACAATTGCCGCAACGCATAACTCAGTTTGCGAATCGCCGTCGCGCGGTCATCGGCGTGAGCAATCACTTTCGCCAGCATCGGGTCGTAATAAATGCCGATTTCACTGCCCGCTTCGACGCCGGTATCAATTCGCAAACCTTCGATGTGTTCAGGCAAACGCCAATCGTGCAAAGTTCCGGTCGCAGGCAAAAAACTGTTGTTAGGGTCTTCGGCATAAAGCCGCGCTTCGATGGCGTGCCCTATGGTTTTCAAATCGCTTTGCGAAAAAGGAAGCGGCTTGCCTTCGGCAATTTCGATTTGCAGTTTGACCAGATCAAATCCTGTGACGGCTTCAGTGACGGGATGTTCGACCTGCAACCGTGTGTTGATTTCGATGAAGTAAAACTCGCCGTTTGGCGTCAGAATGAATTCGACCGTGCCCGCGTTCGAATATCCGATGGCGCGTCCGACCTTGACCGCCGCTTCGCCCATTCGCGCGCGAAGCTCATCATTCACCGCAGCCGAAGGACTTTCTTCGATCACTTTCTGATGACGACGTTGCAGCGAACAATCGCGCTCGAACAGATGCACCAGATTGCCGTGCTGGTCGCCGAGCAATTGCACTTCGACGTGGCGCGCCGTTTCGACGAATTTTTCCAACAGCAACGCGCTGTTGCCGAACGCCTTTTCCGATTCGCGCCGAGCGGATTCGATGGCGTCGGCGATTTCGTGTTCGGTGCGAACCACGCGCATGCCTTTGCCGCCGCCGCCGGCTGAAGCCTTAATCAACACCGGAAAGCCGATCTTCAAAATCTCCGCGCGCAGAGTTTCATCATTTTGCGCTTCGCCATCGTAACCGGGAACAACCGGACAACCTGCGGCTGCCGCGAGTTTTCGTGCAGGACTTTTCAATCCCATTTTGTTGATGGCTTCCGGCGAAGGGCCAATGAAAACAATTCCCGCCGCCGCGCAGGTTTCGGCGAACTCGGCGTTCTCCGACAAAAAACCATAGCCAGGATGAATCGCTTCAGCGCCAGTCAGTTTTGCGGCTTCCAGAATCCGTTCAGTGTTCAAGTACGACTCTTTGACCGGAGCTTCGCCCAGTCGAACGGATTCATCGGCAAATCGAACGTGCGGCGCATTGGCGTCAGCATCGGAATACACGGCAACCGTGGCAATGCCCATCGCGCGACAAGTCCGCATCACGCGCAGCGCAATTTCGCCGCGATTGGCAATCAAAACTTTGGATAGAATTTTTCGAGATGTTTTCATTTTATTCTTCAGAACGACCGCTGCTGAGGCTGGCCATCAATCCGTTGAGCATCTTGCCAACCGAAGCGCTCATGTTGAGCGCCGGTTCAATCTCTTTCATCGGCAAAAAGCCCAACCGCTCCGCTGTCAGCAGGTCAGTTTCAAGCGCCATCAACGACCCGTGCGAAGCCGAAAGTTTGGCAATGTAATCGCCAAGATGTCTGCGCCCTTTTCCATCTGCAATGTACGCAGGAACTAGTCGGCAATGACGTTTGATGTCGCTGCTCAACCCGAAATTTTCGCTGGCTGGCAGCTTCGCAGCCAACTGATAGCACAGAACGACCAACTCCATTGCCAGCTTCCAAACCTTCAAATCACGATAGCTTTCTATCTTTTCCATTTGCCCCTCCGTTCTTTCAAGTCAGGTTTCAGAGATCGGGTTTCAGGTTTCGGGTAATTTCAAATCTGAAACCAGATACCTGAACCCTGACACCTGGCTACAAAGTTTCGCACCACGTGTTTTTCAAATCAGGTTTCAGAGATCGGGTTTCAGGTTTCGGGTAATTTCAAATCTGAAATCAGATACCTGAACCCTGACACCTGGCTACAAAGTTTCGCGCCACGTGTTTTTCAAATCGGGTTTCAGAGATCGGGTTTCAGGTTTCGGGTAATTTCAAATCTGAAACCAGATACCTGAACCCCGACACCTGGCTACAAAAGTTTCGCGCCACGTGTTTTTCAAATCAGGTTTCAGGGATTGGGTTCAGGCTTCAGGCAACCTCAAATTCTCAGTGCCTGAAAACTCCCCATTCCATCGTGCCTTCAAACGGACGCTGATACGCCGCTGTTAGCGCAATTGCCAGCACCGTGCGAGTGTCGCGCGGATCAATGATGCCGTCGTCCCACAACCGAGCCGTTGCAAAATATGGTTCGGATTCTTTTTCGATTTGCGATTCCAGCATTTGTTTGGCTACGGCGGCTTTGGCTTCGTCGAAGGCAATTTTGGCGCGTGCGGCAGCTTCGCGTTTGATGATGTCCATCACGCCAGCCAATTGCTGACCGCCCATCACTGCGATGCGATGGTTCGGCCAGGTGAACACGAATCGCGGATCGTAGGCTCTGCCGCACATCGCGTAATTCCCTGCACCGTAACTGCTGCCGATCATGACAGTGATGGCCGGAACAGTTGAATTCGACACGGCGTTAATCAGCTTGGCTCCGTTGCGAATGATGCCTTGCTCTTCGTAATTGCGCCCGACCATGAAACCGGTGATGTTTTGCAGGAAGATCAGCGGAATGTTTTGCTGGTTGCAAAGCTGTATGAACTGCGCGCCTTTGGCCGCGGATTCCGAAAGCAGCACTCCGTTGTTGCCCAGAATGCCCACTAGAAAACCATGAATGCGCGCCCAGCCAGTAATTAGCGTTGAACCATACAGCGGTTTGAATTCTTCGAAGCGCGAACCGTCCACAATGCGCGCGATGATTTCTTTTACGTCATAAGGCACGCGCACGTCGGCAGAAGCGATGCCCAGCAATTCGTCGGCTGGATAAAGCGGTTCTTCGTTGGCTTCACGCTGGGGAACGATGCTCGGTTTTAGGTGAGCGACGATCTGGCGGGCGATCCGCAAACCATCCAGCTCGTCTTCGGCCAGATAATCCGACAGGCCGGAAATCTTTGAATGCATTTCGGCTCCGCCCAGACTTTCTTCATCAACGATTTCACCCGTAGCCATTTTGACCAGCGGAGGCCCGCCCAAAAACACCTGAGCCTGCTTCTTAACCATCACCACGTAATCGGACATTCCTGGCAGATAAGCTCCACCCGCTGTGGAATTGCCGAAAACTACGCTGATGCTGGGGATGCGATTCTTTGAACGGCGAGTGATCTCCTTGAAGCCAGCACCGCCCGGCACAAAGATTTTGTGCTGCACGGGCAAATCGGCTCCGGCAGATTCAACCAGCGAAATCGAAGGCAGATGATTGGTTGCTACGATTTCGGCCAGCCGCCCGTTTTTGCGCGAACCGATTTCGCTGACCGCGCCGCCTTTGACTGTGGCTTCGTTGGCGATGATGAAGCACTGGCGACCGGAAACCAGGCCGACTCCGCCGACTACGCCAGCGCCTACAAATTCGGCTTCCATATTCACACCAGCCAGCGGAGCGATTTCCAGAAAGTACGAACCTTCGTCCAGCAGCATTTCTATGCGTTCACGCGGCAACAACTTTCCGCGCGCGATGTGGCGTTTGACGTACTGCTCGCCGCCACCCAGCGTGGATTTTTTCAGTTCTTCTTTCAGCCGTTCAACGCTTGCACGGTTGGCGGCGTAATTCGACTGATAGCTTTCGGATTTTGCGTCAACGAATGATCTGATCGGTTGCATTTTGTGTCGCTCAACAAATGATTTTGGATTGACTGCCTTGAGTTGGGCGGACAGTACGCACCGCAATTTGGCCTGTCAAGCTAAGCTGATTCAAGCCTCGCTGCACAGTAGTAGCGTGCGAAACCACTCTCTGCCGCCCGCTCAACAGAAGGGTGACAAGGGACTTTCAAAGCACGCTCTCAAAGTTTTTTGGCTTGATGTACTATTCGCGCGACCTCAAGCAGTTACTGAGCCAAACCAAAGGAGAAAACTCATGAGTTCAAGCAAACTCGAACATCTGAAAATGCTGCAAGCCGTCATCACTCGTATGGCCAGCAATTCATTTATGGTCAAAGGCTGGTGCATCACTCTGGTGTCAGCGCTGCTGGCGTTGTCGGCCAAAGACGCCCGCTTCATGGTTTTCGTAGCCTACCTGCCCGTGCTTTTGTTCTGGTGGCTGGATGCGTTTTTCCTGCACCAGGAACGTCTGTTCCGTGAACTCTACGATCACGTCCGCACCAGCGAAAAAGACGAATCCGACTTTTCGATGAAAACGCTCGGCAAAGACAGCCAGGTGGTTTCGCAACGCAAAGTCGCGTGGTCAAAAACCTTGAGATGGTTTTACGGCTGGCTGTTCATCGCTGTCTCCGCGGCAGTGTATGTAGTGATGCGATTGCTGCCGCCGAAATAAGAAATTCTTGGCCATCACCAAACTCCATTTGTAGGAGGAAAATGCCATGGGCTTTGTGCCGGGTTACGAAAACGACATTTTTATCAGCTACGCGCACAACGACAATTTGCCGGTTGGCGCTGTCCGCTGGGTAGAGCGGTTGCACGAGAATCTGGAAAACCGCCTGACTCAGCTTCTGGGCAAACGCCCAGCCATCTGGCGTGACCGCCGGTTGGACAGCACGGATCAGGTGAATGGCCAGCTTGACGCGCGCATCAACACCTCAGCCACCTTGCTGGCGATTCTGTCGCCCAGCTATTTCGAGTCCAAGTGGTGCGCCTGGGAACGGGAAAAGTTTATCGAAAGCGCCGAACTCCGCGTGGGCTTGTCTGTCGCCAACAAAAGCCGCATTGCCAAAGTGGTCAAAACTTTCGTGGATTTCGATCAACTTCCCGATGAGTTCAAAGAAACTTTGGGCAGTTCCTTTTTGCGCGAAGACAAATCAGCCGGAAAACATTTTGAGTTGAAACTCGATTCGCCGGACTTCGAGGAAAAGTTTGAACATCTGGCTGACAGTTTGGCCACCTTGCTCAAACTGCTGAAAGATCACGTCGTGACGACGCCGGTTTCCGCAGACAAAACCATCTATCTGGCGGAAACGACTGCTGATCTGGAAGCCGTGCGCCAATCAATCCAGCGCGCTTTTGAACGCGATTACCACATCCTGCCTCACGAAGATTTGCCGCGAAACCTGATTGCGCCTGACCTGGGACAGAAAGTCCGCGCGTCATTGCAAACGGCTAAGCTGTCGGTTCATCTGCTGGGAGCCAGTTACGGATTCGTCCCCGAAGACCCTGCGGAAAGAGAACGCTCAATCATTCGGTTGCAACACGACATAGCCCAGGAACGACGCGCCGATTCAAACTTCAGACAACTGATTTGGATTCCCAAAGGTCAGGAAGACTTGTCGGAAACTACGGCCAAACAGAAAGCCTTCATCAAAGAGTTGCTGGAAGATTCCGAAGCTCAAAAAGTCGCGGACATTTTGCGCGGCGATATGGAAGCCTTGAAAACGCGCATCGGCGAATTGATGAAGCCGCCTGAGCCGATCATCACTCCGAAAGGCGATGGCAGCCTGGCCAGCGTTTATTTGATTTGCGACAACCATGACCGCGACGAAGCCCAGGCCGTCGAAGATTTCCTGTATGACCATCGCTGCGAAGTTTTGTCGCCATTGCCCGAAGGCAACGAAGCGCAGTTCGTCGAATACCATCGAGAAAACCTGCGCCTGTGCGACGCCTTTCTGGTTTATTACAACCGCGCAAAAGAGAATTGGGCGTTGATGAAAAAGCAGGAGTTTTTGAAACTGCCGGGATTGCGCCAACCTCAAAACCCCGTGCTGGCCAAAGCCTTTTTCGTCACCGGCGAAAAAACGCAGCCGAAAGACCGTTTCCGCAGCAACGAAGCCACTGTCATCAAACACTTCGACAAAGACTTCGACCCGTTTGCGCCGCAAATCCTGCAAAAATTGCTGCAACCCTTTCTGGATCAAATCCGCCAAGCGAAAAGCCTGGGAGGTGCGAAATGATTACCGTTAATTTGGAAAGACTGTCTGACGTTGAAGCCTCTGAAAATCCCTTTCCCGGTCTTCGCCCGTTTGAATTGCACGAAAGCCATTTGTTTTTCGGTCGTGACGGGCAGAGCGAAAAGCTGTTGGCCAAGTTACAAGCCAAACACTTTTTGGCCGTAGTCGGCACATCGGGCAGCGGCAAATCTTCGTTGGTGCGGGCTGGACTGGTTCCGAGTTTGTTGGGCGGAATGATGTTCGGCGTTGGCGCCGATTGGCGCATAGCCGTTATGCGTCCGGGCAACGACCCAATCGGCAATCTGGCGCGCGCGCTGAATTCGCCGGAAGTTTTTGGTTCTGACCTGTCTGAAAACGCCGCGATTCAATCCGAAGTTACGAAAGAGACTTTGCGGCGCAGCACTTGCGGCTTGATCGAATCCGTTCGACTGGCTTTGCGCCCGGCGGCTGAGAACCTACTGGTCGTGGTGGATCAATTTGAAGAACTCTTCCGGTTTGCCAAAGACAACAAGAGCACGAGTTACGGAAACGACGCCGCAGCCTTCGTCAAACTGCTGCTCGAAGCCACCAAAGCCCAAGCGAACATTTACGTCGTGCTGACCATGCGCTCGGACTTTTTGGGCAACTGTTCGCAATTCTGGGATTTGCCCGAAGCCATCACCGAAAGCCAATACCTGATTCCTCGACTGACGCGCGACCAACTCCGCGAAGTCATCGAAGGCCCAGTCGCAGTCGGCGGCGGTGAAATAGCTCCGCGACTGGTCAATCAACTGCTCAACGACATTGCCGACAATCAGGATCAACTGCCGATTCTGCAACACGCGCTGATGCGAACCTGGGATGCGTGGCAGGAAACAACGTTCGTAGTTCCGCCTTCAGGCGGCAACGGATGCGAAGCAGCCCTACCGCTCGTTCCAAGCTACAACCGCCTGAAGGCGGAACTACAAACGCGACGGCCAATTGATGTGGAGCATTACGAATCCATCGGCGGAATGGCCAGCGCGCTTTCAAAACACGCCGATGAAGCGTTTGAAAAAGACTTGCCCGACGACCGCCACCGCCAGATCGCCGAACGAATGTTCAAAGCATTGACCGAAAAAGGCGAAGACAATCGGGAAATCCGTCGCCCGGTGGAATTCGGCCCACTCTGCGCCGTCACCGGAGCCAGCGAAGAAGAACTCAAAACCGTCATCGAAGCCTTCCGCGAATCCGGGCGTTCGTTTCTGATGCCGCCTGCCGGAACCGAACTGGAAGAAACTACGCTGGTAGACATCTCGCACGAAAGCATGATCCGCGTCTGGGCGCGATTGCAGCAGTGGACGAACGAAGAAGCGGAATCGGCTGCAATTTACCTGCGGCTAGCCGACGCCGCTCGGCGTAAAGCCGAACTGTGGCGCGGCAAAGATTTACAGGAAGCCGAAGACTGGCTGGACAAAAACACTCCAACTGAAGTGTGGGCGGAACGCTACGATTCAAACTTCGCGGCGGCGATGATCTTCTTGCGCAAGAGTCAAACTCAGCTTGAAGAGGAACACGTCCATGCCGAACATCGGCGGCGCATAGAAGCGGAGCGCACGAAACGCGAAGTGTGGCTTACTCGTATCTTCGCTGCAACAGTTACCGTAATGTTGCTCGCGCTACTTTTGATTGGTGGATACTCGTATTGGCAGATTGTGAGCCATCGCAAATTGACTTATAAAAGCGATATGGATCTTGCTGACCAAGCCTACAAAGAGGCGCAGTACGGACAAACGGTAAATCTACTAGCTCGATACATACCTAAGCCCTCAGCGTGGCTCAACTTTCTAGAGAAGGATGTACGTGATCAAGCGTGGCAAGTTCTGTGGCAGTTGAATCATGATGAATTTGCTACGCTTCAGGGGCACAGAGGTGCAGTGTTTTCGCTCGCGTTCTCCCCTGATGGCAAGACCCTCGCTTCTGGGAGCAATGACAACACAATCAAGTTTTGGAATGCACACACCGGCCAACTGCTCAACACGTTAAGGGGACACGAAAGTTCGGTACTCTCTGTCTCTTTCTCTCCTGACGGCAAGGCACTCGCTTCTGGAAGCAATGATCAGACGATTAAGCTTTGGGATGCTCGCACCGGCCAACTGTCGGGTACGCTCAAGGGACACGAAAACGACGTTTCCGCAGTCGCGTTCTCCCCCGACAGCAAAACGCTCGCTTCTGGCAGTAAGGACAACACAATCAAGCTCTGGGATGCACAAACCAGCCAACTGCTCAATACGCTCAGGGGGCACGAAAGTTCGGTGCTCTCTGTCTCTTTCTCCCCCAACGGCAAGACGTTCGCTTCTGGCAGTAATGACAACACAATCAAGCTTTGGGATGCACACACCGGCCAATTGCTCAACACGCTCTGGGGCTACGAAGGTTCCTCAGTAGCCTTTTCCACAGACGGAAAGACACTCGCTTCTGGCAGTAGTTATGACACGATCAAGCTTTGGGACGTACTCAACGGCCAACTACTGAGTACGCTCGAAGGGCACAAATACGATGTGTATTCGGTTATCTTTTCCCCCGACGGCAAGATGCTTGCCTCCGGCAGCGATGACCAAACGATTAGGTTGTGGGATGCTCACACGGGACAACGGCTGGGCACGCTCAAGGGACACGAAAACCATGTTTCCGCAGTGGCCTTCTCCCCTGACAGCAGAACGCTTGCTTCGGCCAGCAAGGACTATACGATCAAGCTGTGGGACGTGGGTGCGGCCCGACTGCTGAGTACATTCAAAGAACACAAAGGTGCAGTGTCTTCACTCGCATTTCCACCTGACGGCAAGGTGCTCGCTTCTGGAAGCAATGATCAGACGATTAAGCTTTGGGATGCACACACCGGCAAACTGCTCAACACGCTCGAAGGACACAAAGGTGAGGTGTTTTCGCTCGCCTTCTCTCCTGATGGCAAGATACTCGCTTCAGTTTGCGGCGACAACACAGTCAGGCTGTGGGATGCGCGCACCGGTCAACTGCTTAACACCCTCAAGTCGCACGATGGATTTGTTGGTTTCGCCTCCGTCGCCTTCTCCCCTGACGGCAAGACACTCGCTTCTGGCAGCCCCGACCGGACAATCAAGCTGTGGGACGCGCGCACCGGCCAACGGCTAAGGGTACTCGAAGGGCACAAAGAGGGAGTGCATTCGCTCGCCTTCTCCTTCAACGGCAAGACGCTTGCTTCCGGCAGCTACGACAACACTATCAAACTCTGGGACACGCGCACCGGGCAATTGCTAAGCACACTCGAAGGACACGAAAGAGCAGTGCATTTCGTCGCTTTCTCCCCTGATGACAAAATACTTGCCTCCGGTAGCAATGACCAGACTATCAAGCTCTGGGACGCGCACAACGGCCAATTGCTACACACGTTTAGTGCGTACGAAACCAAGGCTTTTACAGTCGCCTTCTCCCCTGACGGCAAGATGCTCGCTTCCGGTAGTAATGACCAAATTATCAAGCTCTGGGATGTACACTCTGGCCAACTGTTGAGCATACTCAAAGAATACGAAGGCGCAGTTTGCTCACTCGTCTTCGCTCCTGACAGCAAGACTCTCGTTTCGGGCAATGGCTTCGGCCTGATCAGGCTTTGGTGGATAGCAATGGCTAAAGAAATGGCGCGGCAGCAGAGCCAGTGAAGCGAAAAGCGCAGTGGATGTCTCCAGCAGCGAGCTTCGTGACGCGATGAGCCCAGCACCAACCACCGGCTTACCGCTCCTCTCCGACAGAAAATCAAGCACGAAACCAAGCACTCACCAGACACTGGTGGAGAACTTGCTGCCGGCACCGGCGGGAGGCGATCGCTGACCAGCGGAAGCTCCGACAAGTCGGTCAAGATCAGGGCTTTGCAGAGCCGAAAAGAATTCGCCACCCTCCAGAGGTACGGAGATTCTGCCAATTCAGTATCCTTCTCCCTGGGAAGGCGTCCATTGGCCAGCACCAGTTCTGACAAAACGGTCAGGCTGTGAATCAGAGCTACGGATAAAGAAGTGCAACGGCAGTGTAATCGCTGTGGCCAAAAGCAGAAGTAATCAGCGTGTTTGTCTTACTGGGCTTCCGCTGGCTTGTGGTTGCGGCGGCGGTGGTTTCAGCAAGTCCAGGCTTTGGGCTTTGAGCAGCAAATTGCCGGCGATGGGTGCGGCGATGCGGGAGCCGTAGCCGCCTTCTTCGACCATCACCGCCCAGGCGATCTGCGGATTTTCGACCGGAGCGAAACCGATGAACCAGGAATCTATACGCAGCTTTTCGGACATTCGGATGCGCGTCTTCCCTGTTCGGTCAATGTAGGTTTTCGGTTTGCCCGTTTGAGGATCAATTTCTGGAACGGTGCGTTGCGAAGTGCCGGTTTTGCCTCCGGCGTTGATGCGACCGCGAATCAATCCGCCGAAGGCTCCGGCGGCGGTTCCGCGCTGCACGACCGAAACCATCAAGGTTCGCATTTTTGCGGCGGCTTGCGGCGACATTGCCTGACTCATGACTGCGGACGTTCGTCCGAGTTCCAGCATAGGCCTCATCACATTGCCGCCACTGTTGGCAGCGGCTCCGGCAATCATCGCCATTTGCAACACGGTCAACTGCACATAACCCTGACCGATGGATTCCAAGCCCAGGTCATATTTCGTGACGGTTTTGCCCGCGACAAAGGTCGAATAACGCGGCGACATCACTCCCGACAACACAGCGTTTTCCGTATTCCAAAAATCCGGCGCAAAGCCTGCGCGCAAGGATTCAATACCTGTGTCAAAGACTTTCAGGCCAAAGCGCGCGGCGGCTTCGCCCATTCGCTGGCGTTCGAGTTCTGCGCCAAGCTGCGCGAAATACTGATTGCAGGACACGGTGTAGGCTTCGAGCATGCCGATGGAACCGTGTTCGTGGCCGTCGTCGTCGCGGATCGGGCGACCGGAACCGGGCGGCGTCCAGCCTCCACCTCGGCAGGTGTAAACCTTGTCGTCCATTCGCGCGTCAATTCCGGCGGCGGCGGTCAAGGTCTTCAACGTCGAACCGGGCAAGTAGTATTCGTTGATCGCTCGGCTGAGCATCGGTTTGTTGGCTACATCGGATTGCAGCTTCGCCCAAGTCGGATCGTTGTTCACATCATCGGGATCGAATCCGGGCGAACTGGCCATTGCCAAAATTTCTCCGGTTTGCGGATTGAGCATGACGATGGCTCCGCGGCGATTCTGCAATTGTTCGGCGGCGGCGCGTTGCAGATCGAAATCTATCGTCAGCGCCAAATCCTGACCAACCGGCGGGCGCGGAGGCTCGCTGCTGAAATCGGTCAACTTTTGCCACCAGCTTTTTTCATCCTTCGGCGGTACAGGAGCGGCAACCGCGCGTTCGAGTCCGTCTTCGCCGCGAACGAGAGTCGCAAAGCCTATGATGTGGGACGTGGCTTCACCGAGCGGATAATCGCGTTTGATTTCGCCGTTCAGGTAACGGTATTTGGCCAAAGCTCGGCGCGTGTCTTTGTGGCGGTCGAAAATCCATCCGCGCAACGTGCTTTCGTTTTCGCGGCGATTGCGCTGATCGCGGCGAGCTTTCAATCCGGCAAAGTCAGCATCCGCCCCCAGCGGTCCGGTCGAAAACAGTCCCCAGTACAAATGAAATCCGAGCGCGGCCAGCACTGTCAGTGCAAACGCCCATCGCACCCACCGCAATCGCTGACTGGTTAATCGCGGGCCAAAATCTTCCTGGAGGTTTGATGGCAAGTTCGGATCGGTTTGAAGGGCGACGCGAGCGCGATAACGCCACGCCGACAAAAACAGCGACAAGACCGAACCGATCAACCCGAAAAGCAAAACCAGCGTTGCGATAAAAGGAAAATTCATAAGCAGTACGGGGAGAGTAAGCGACCTGGAAACCAGCAAGTGACACACAACGGGAAGCTCAGGTCGCTCACGCTTCCCGTACTGCATCAGTCGTTCATTTTGATTTCCAGCAGCAATTCGACATCGCCGAATTGCAAGCGATCTCCGTGGCGAACGATTCGGCGGTCGGCGGGTTCAAGCTGAACACCATTGATCGAAGTCCCGTTGGCGCTGTTGCGGTCGGCCAGTTCCAAAGTTCCGTCGCCGCGCAACACAAACGCTGCGTGAAAGTTTGAAACCGAAAGATCATTGACGTGAATGACGTTCGCCGAATTGCGTCCAATTCCTGTTGGTTCGGCAGTGCTTTTGACGGTCGCGCAGGCTTGCCACTTTTTCGCGGACTCGCGCAGCGTCACTTCGCAGCTTTTTTCGGCGATGGCTTCAGCGACGTTTCCGGCTGGCGGAAGCTCCCGGTTGAATTGCGGCGAATCCAGCACGGCGGCTTTGGCTTCGCCGAATTCGGCTTTGACCTCCAGGCCGAGCGTAAAAGCGTCGTAAGCGATTTTGACCTGAACGGTTCCGGCAGTTTCGTAGCGGCGATTGTAAATGTATTCGTAAATGTTGGTGGTCAGTTCGCGTTCCAGATATTCGCGGCGAGGCGCTCCCATGCGCGTGTAAGTTTCGTAATCATATCGGAGCGTAATCAGATTCGGCGCGATGATCTTTGGCCCTTCCTTGCGGAGCTTGTCATCCACCGCCTGTTCCAGATGCGGAACCAGCGCCGCCAGATCGGTGCGCGGCACCGGCGTTCGGCGCAACGCAAAATCAATCACGCCTCCGAGGCGCTCTAAAAATCGCCGGATGAAAAACTCGGCGCGATTGGTGACTTCAGCTAATTTCGGTTCTCCACTCATAAGCTTTTCAGTTCAGCCGTTTCGTGCAAGCTCCCAAACGTTGTTTATCTGACCGGAGTTCTGCGAAAGAAAATTTCGTTGAGCGAGCAGCGAAAGCCCGGTAATAAGTCTTCGCTCGTCAATTCACTGTCCGGCGGAAAGGCGATGATGTTGGTCGCTGACCGGTAAATCGTCACCACCTGATTTTCCGGCGACACCACCCAAACCTGTTTGACGCCTGCGGCCAGATACTCCATCGCCTTGGCGTAAACCTTTTCGTAAAAATCGTTGGGCGAAATGATTTCAATCGCCAAATCAGGCGGCATCGGCCACTTGGTTTCCGGTTCACCTTCCGGCGGAATTCGTTCGACAGAAACAAACGCTAAATCGGGAATACGCTCGTTGTCGCCGATTTGAAAACTGCCTTCCGGGTAAATTTCGCCAAGATCATATTTAACAACGAAGTCTCTCAACAGATGAGTGAGCCTTCCACACACACCGCTATGTCTTGCTCCGGGCATCTCTTTCTCCTCCAGTTGGCCGTTGACGATTTCAAACGACCTTTCGGAATCCAGTTCGGCAACAGGCTTTAATTCAGTCGCAGTTGCAGTAGCCATACTTCACGCTCCTTGATGAAATTTGTGGGCGAATTTTACCGATCAGCGGATCACTCAGCCAGACCAACTTCTGACTGGCTGAGTTCGCGGAAGAGCCAGGCTTTGGCCTTGGCCCATTCGCGCTTGATGGTGATTTCTGAAACGCCTAGCACTTCGGCAGTTTCTTCGGTGCTCAGGCCGCCGAAATACCGAAGCTCGACGATTTTGCTTTTGCGGTCGTCAATTTGTTCCAGCCGTTCCAAAGCCTGATGCAATGACAGCAACTCGATCTGATTGCCGTCACTGATGGCCAGGCCTTCGTCCAGCGTGATTTGTTGAGCGCCGCCTCCGCGTTTGGCGTATTGCTTCGACCGCGCGTGGTCTACCAACAGGTGACGCATGACCTGCGCCGCGATGGCGAAAAAGTGCGCTCGGTTTTGCCAGTCTACGTTTTGCTGGTTGACCAATCGCAAATAGGCTTCGTTGACCAGCGCGTTGGTTTGCAATGTGTGCGAGGCGCTTTCGCGGCGCAGGTACCGTTTGGCCAGACCGCGCAATTCGTCGTACACCAGAGGCATCAATTGATTCAGCGCGTCGTTGTTTCCTCCGCGCCAGTCAATCAACAGTTGAGTGACATTCGCTGAAGTCGGGGTAGTCATAATGGTGTCAATGTCCTTGTTTTCAAATTCTGTTCGTTTCTGTTTTGGGGTTGGGCAACGAGTCTGACCTTTTCAAACCGCTTAGCTTTTCATACTTCTGGCCAACTCGCGGCGGATTATAACGCCAGCCGTTATCACGTGCATAAGCCCAGCCGGCTTTCCCAACGATTCCTGTCCGCGCTGCTGAGAAAACTCTGACAGGCAATTTTTATTTCAGCGAATGTGATACCCGCTTGAACCGCTTCGCGCTTAGACGTGTGAAGGCGAATGAACAACGCCTGAGAAAAAGCAAAAGCAAAGCTGTCGTGTTTTTGGTCGCAGCCTTTGCCCCAAATTGACACCGTAAAAATCATGGAGGAAACGTTATGACTAAACTGCAAACATTGAAACCCGCTCTGATCGCTCTGGCCTGTTGTTTCGCGTTGACCGCAGCCGCGCAAGGGCAAACTGTGGTGGGCCGTTTTTCAGCCGACAATTACTTCGCTGTCTACCAAGGCAATGCCAATGGCGCAACCAACTTTGTCACTTCGCTGGATTGCAGCACGACATCAAGCTGCATTGCCAACGGCAAAGGCTTCAGCATCCCCAATGTCAAAAACGGAGATTACGTTTACATCGTCGCCTGGAGCGATCATTACACCTCTCAAGGCTTGCTGGGAATGTTGAGCGGCTTTGTACTGGATCAAGGTTGCGGAAGCACGGAAACAGGCATGGCCGGATGGGAAGTTTATGCCAACGGCGCAGCCTTCAATGGTCTGCCGGGTTCAACTCCTTTTCTGGTTGATCTGAATACGTCAATCGTTAAAGCCAACAATGGCATCAACGGAACCTGGGGAGCACCTGCTGTTGGAACAGGCAATATCGGAAGCGGCGGTAGTGTTGAGGTAAAAGTTAATGGGATATTCGGCTCTACGAAATGGGTTTGGTACAACAGCGGCAACTGCTCCGGCGCAAATCAACCGTTTCAGGACGGTTGCAACCACAAGGAATACCTGGTGTTTCGTTTCCCGGTGAACAACCTGTTTACGGCTTGCCCGTTGCCGCCTCAACCCCGTTGCTGCGACATTGCCAAAACAGCCGTGACTGTCAGCCCCAACGACATAGTGTTCGACAGCACCAACAGCGTGACAGTCAACGCCAATTTCCTGTCGCTGCAACCCAACGTCAGAGAAGTGAAAGTCACGTTGCTGAGCGCGTGGGAAAGCTTTGCTCCCGGAGCATGCAAAACAAGCGGGCCGATTGATGCTTACTTTACCAATGCTTACTCGAACGTTCCCTTTGCCGGATTCCTGCCGCAAGCATTCGGCAACGAGGCCGTCTGGAATTCGTTAAACCCAGCCGGAGCGCCCGCGAACGGAGTGTTCAAATACCGACTGAACCTGCCGACGACGGCCACTTACCCTTGCACCGGCCAGCTTAGCTTCTGCGTGAAGTACACGATCACGACAGCGGATTGTCGTAGCTGCGAAATCATTCGTTGTTACACCGCCGGCCCCAGAACCTATCGCCCGTGCGACCCGTTGAAACCGAATTCGGCGGCTTGCGCTGATGTTCAACACAACTAAATCCTATTCCATAGACACGAAACCGCCGCCGGAAGGAAATTTCTTCCGGCGGCGGTTTCGCTTTTTGTATTCGCAAAGCTTACTTCCGGCTCATCACATAAACTCCGCCGGAAAACGATCCGGCATAAAGCCGGTTGGAATCGAACGGATCGCCGGTCATCGCAAACATCCTCAAGCTGGGCAGTTGGCTGATGTCCATCTTGTCCCAGTTTTTGCCGCGATCTTTGGAGTGAAACACCGCAAGACGAATTTCGTCGTACAGATACAGTTCGTCGGGATTGGCAGCGCTGACGACCAATCCGCCTACGTTGACCATTTGCGGCATTCCTCCGCCGCGATGTTCCCAACTCTTCCCGGCGTCCATCGAGCGGAAAAAGCCAGCCGAAGTTCCCAGATAAATCGTCTCTGCCGAGCGAGGATCGAAAATCACCGATCGAACGCTTTTTACGTCTTCGTCAATTTCCACTCGACGAAAGTTTGCTCCGTTGTCACGCGAAACAAACAAACCATCGTGCGTGGCAACGTACATTACGCCTGGCGCGTGCTGGCTGGTGGCCAACGAATTGATCGCGGCAGCATTGATCGCTGACGAACCTTCGCCGGTTGAAGGCAAATTGATTTTCAGCAGCTTCCAGCCTTTCTTTTCGTCTTCGCTGAAAAACAATCCGTCCCAAGTGGAAACGATCATCCAATTGGCGTTCGCCGCACCTTCGGCATTTTCAATTCGAGCCGTGAACGGAAAGATGGCAAAGACCTGGCTTTGCAAATCCACGCGGTCACTGACCGGTTTCGGCGCAGGCGGCGGTTCAGGTTTCTTTTTCGATTTGAGAGAAGGTTTCGCGCCCGGTTTGTTTTGAGCGAGCTTGCCGCTGGTTTTTCCGGTGGCCGTTTTTGAACCAGCCGCAGGTTTGGCCGGAGCTTTTTTGGAACGATCCTGAACGACGGGTTTCGCAGATTTCTGTTGCGACTGAGCCTGAACTACACGCGGTCGAGACGTCGTTTTTGGTGGTTCGACCGGAGCCGCATCAGGCATTTTCGTCGTTGCATCAAGTGATTTCCCAGCTTCGGGTTCAATCGGCTCTTCGCGTTTTACCTGCGCCCAATTGCGACCGTGATCGTCAGAGCGAAACAGGCCGTGATTCGTTCCGGCGTAAATCGTTTCGGGCTTCGCCCGCGATTGATGAAGCGAATACACATCGCGCACGCCCATGCCGTTCATTGATTGTTGCCACGTGACGCCGCCGTCTTCGCTGACAAACAATCCACCGTTCAATCCGTCAAACAACACTCCGGAGTAAACTCGTCCACGCTCTTTGCTGTCGGCCAACACGGTTCGCACCTGACGATTGATAAAACCGGCATTGCTCGCTTCATAAGTTTCGCCGCCGTCCGTGCTAATCAAAATGCCGTTGTCCTGAGTCCCCAGAAAAACTCTGTCGGGCAAAGACGGATGCACTGCAATCGCGTTGATGACCAATTGCGGCGAAGTCACTTGCCGCCAAGTGTCCTGCTTTCCATCCTGCGTCGAAATCCACAGCCCTTCGGTTGTGCCGGCAAAAATGGTTTCCGGCTTGGTCGGATGGCGATACACCATGTGAGTTCGACGGGCGCTGTATGGAATGCCTTGAAACTTAGTCCAGCCTGTTCCGGCGTCTTGCGAACGATAAATACCGCTGCAAGCACTCATCATCACCACGTTTGGATTTTCGGGATCAACCTGAATGCTGAAGATGTCAGAATCGTCAATCATTCCGACTTCTTTGTGGCCGGTGCGCTTCCAGGTTTTGCCGCCGTCCAGAGTTTTCCAAGGCAGGTGATGCGTGCCGACGTAAATCGCATTGGCATCACGCGGGTCAATCGCCACCGAATGAAATCCGCGAAGTTCTGGATTGCCAACAGGCGTAATCAATTCCCATTTGTTGCCGCGATCCTGAGAACGATAGATGCCGTTGCTGGCGGCAATCGCCATAACGTTGGGTTCGCTGACCGATTGCGAAAAACTGCGAACGGCGCGACCGCGCAGGGTTTCGATTTCGCGCCAACTTTCACCGTCGTTTTCGCTGATGAAAAATCTTCCGGCAGTTCCTACGCCATTTTCATCATCAACTTCAGTTTGAGGCTTAACGCCCGCGTAAATCACGCCCGGCTTTTCACGGTCAAAGTTAATGACCGTGACGATAAATCCGGTTGCGCGAATTCCCGGACGTATTCGTTTCCAAACAGTCCCGCCATCTGCGGAACTGAAAATCTGCCCGTCGCTGTTTCCAATCAGAACTCGATGCTCGTTTCGCGGATCAATCGTCAACACTGTGACATCTCCGCCAAACGGCCCGGTCATTTGCCAGATGCGGTCATAACTTTCCGAAGCAATGCGGCCAGTGAAATTGACGATGCCGCTTTTTGGTGGAATGACATCAGAAACTGAAATTGCCGGACGGTCAGCCTGATTCAGCGGAAAATCCTGAGCCAGTGGCGCAAGTGTGAAATTGAATAGGAGGAATATCGTGAGAATAAATGACAAACAATGTTTCAATCGGTTCAACTCCATACGGATCAAAGCTCCGTTACCAAATTTCCGGTTCGGCGGTCTTTATCGTTTCGACCTGCCTGCGGGGGCAAACAAATCTGCTTCAAGCGGCAAGGATTCTAAATCAACTCATTCAAGATTTACACGACGAAGAATTAGCGCCGGAGACATTGTTGGCAAATCGTCCGCCAATCACCGAAAATGCCCGCGCCATCAGAACTGAAGGAGTGAATTCAATGAGAAAACTATTTTTGGGGGCTGCCTTATTCATTTGCGTTCTTGCGGCCAATGATTTTTTTTCGCCGAGCGCGGCTCAGTCGCCTGCGCCGACTCAATTGTCGAATCAACCGCTGACCTTGCAGGAATTGAATGTTTTGCTGCGACGCTCTGTCGGTAGAAATATGACCGAACCTGATTTGGCGGTTCATATCGAAAGAGTTGGTTTGGCATTTGACCCGACACCCGAAGTCATAGCGCGATTAAGAGCAAACGGCGCTCACCCACATCTGCTGAACACCATCAAACGTGAAGCCGAAAAATTGTCTGCTTCTCACGGCAAGCTGACCGTCATCGGACCGCCTCCGCCTGATCCTTTTCTGGAAGAAACGCGAAAAAACGTCCGCGATTATCTGGAAGAACTGCCTGACTTCATCTGCCAACAGGAAGTGCAACGGTATTACGACATTGACGGCTCCGGAGCCTGGGACAAAGCCGACACGCTGACTTATGAATTGACGTACAACCGCAAACGCGAAAGTTTGAAACCGATCAACGCCATCGGTCGCCCCGTCACCAAAGCCGCAAACCAAGCCGGAGGCGCGTTTTCGACAGGCAATTTTGCGGTTTCGCTGGCTGCATTGTTCGATGCTGAAACCAAAACTGTCTTCAAGCCTGCGGGCAAAGACCGGCTGGGAACTCGACCAACATTGATTTACGATTACAGTGTGCCGAAAGAAACTTCTTCGCTGACTGTGCATGCCGAAGGCGCTCCGCAAATTATTTCTGGCTACAGCGGCAGCATCTGGATTGATGCCGAAAAAAAACTGGTGCTGAGAATCGAACAGGCCGTGGATGATCTGCCGAAAAGTTATCCGGTTACAAATTCGGACAGCATCATTGATTACGATATGGTGAAATTGCGAGGGATTGATGTGGAATCGCTGTTGCCCATTCGCGCGGAGTTTATGATCGGCGACCGTCGAAAGCGCCAACAATCGCGCAATATGATTTACTTCAAGTTCTATCGGAAGTTCGAAACCGACATCAAATTCATTGACGACCCTCAAACTCCGACGCCGCCGCCAACCAAGCCGCCAGAAAAGCCTTAACGAAAAGAAAATGGACAGGATTTACAAGATGGCTCAGGATTCAAAGAAAGAACCCCTGAACCATCTTGTAAATCCTGTCCAAATATTCCGTGAGCTTTTAGACTTCGTTATAGCTTTCGCGCACCGCGCAAGTCGGCACGCTAAACCGTTTCAACCACATCGCCACCAACCAGACCAATCCGGGACTGGCCGACAGCAAGCCTGACACGATCACCATCGAACGCGGACTGACCCATTTCAACAAAGCGCCAGCCACCAGCATCGAAACCGTCATCGTGCTCAATTCCAACGCCCGGTCAGTTGTGAAGACCCTGCCGCGATATTCGTCAGGAATCATTCGCATCATCAGCGTTTCCTGAACGCCGAATTCTGCTCCGAGAATCAACCGGCTGACAGCAATGCAAATGGCGAAACTCCACAGCGAAGGCATCAATCCCGCCGTCGCAAAAAACAGCCCGTGAACCAGCAACGACCAGCCGACAAAATTCCCTGCTCGCCGTTCGTCCGAAGCCCACGCACCGGCTCTGCGAGCCAACGCCATGCCAATGAACAATCCTGCGCCAGCGGCAGTCATCAACACAGCCAAGCTCCAATCGCCCGGATCGCCTGCGCCACGAATGAATTCATGCCGGGCAATGCGGTCGAAAACCAGGTTGTTCATGCCTCCACCCAACGCCCAGCCAACATTGACCAAAACGATTCCGCGCACAAACTGCGTTCGCCAAATGTAAGCCAAACCTTTGCGAACATCTGTCACAAAGCGATTTGCCGCAGGCTCGTTCTCTGTTCCAGGTTCAAGCCCCACGCTGGTTTCAGCCGATTGCTCCGTTTTCCTGTAAGTCATCAACACTGCCGGAATCACCCAGATGAACGCTGCCGAAGCAATAAACGAAATCGAATTGATGATGAACGCAGTGCTGTAGCCAAACTTCGCCGCCGTCACGCCGCCCAACGCTGCGCCAAGCGTCAACTGCAAAAAGCGCGTTGAAAACATCAACACATTAGCCGTCAGCATTTCCTGTCGCGTGACCATGTTAGCAATCGAAGCGTTTTTGGCCGCTTCAAAAAACGTTCCCGCCGAAGCCATCACACCACTGCACAAAATCGCCACCCAGATTGGAGCGCCAGCGCCAATGGTCAAAAACCCAAGCGCCGCCAATGCGCGGATCAAGTCCGTCGCAATCAAAATCTGCTTGCGATTCATCCGGTCAACGGCCACACCTGCCAGCGGTGCAAAAATCAGCACCGGCAACAAACGCGAAACCAGCAGCCCCGCAGTCATCCAGGTCGAGCCGGAATACATTTGAATCAATCCCAATTCGGCAATAAACGAAAACCAGGTTCCAAGTTCACTGATAACCTGGCCGAACCACAAACGGCGGAAGTTGATGTTGTTTTGAAGTAATTCTTTGAATGTTGCGGACTGCATAATTCCGGTTGAGCAGGCACCAATCAGCTTCCCTTCATCAAAGGTATAACTGATTGATACCTGCTTATTCTCCTTCTCCTGATGTCATCATTTATTTTGAACAGGCGTCATGATTTTTATGACCAAAAGATTGCGCCTGTTGTTTGTCGTACGTTCGCCTGAAATGCTGTTCAACTTCCCGGATTTGCGGACAATTGGGAAGATGGAACGTGTTGGATTTTATATCAACAATTACTTCGACTTTCGTCTCCGCAATTGCCTTTGGCTTCGGGTTGGCCATGGTGTTGTTCGAAGCAACGTCTGAGTTGGGTCGTATGCTGTCGCTCGACAACCGCCCACTCGTCATCGAAATCACCGATAACGCCGCCAACACAACAACAAAAACCATCACCGCAATCGCAAGCACCAACGTCGGCGAAGTGCCGCTGTTGTCGTCAGAGGTGATGCTTCTTTTATTGATTCTCACAGTGTTGAAGAATCCTCTCTTATACAAGATTTCTCCTTTGCTATCCTGAAATCGGCCAGGACTGTCAGAGAAAACTTGCCCATCAACTGTTCTGATTACGCGTCGAGACATGGTTCCTCCTTTATGGAAAGACGGGGTAACCACAATGGATCCCGTGTTGATGCTCAAGAGTTAATGCTTGTCTTCCTTGTTACCGTGTGTGTTAGCGAATTTCCCGAAACGTTCCTTTCTATTGTTGGTTATTTGGTCGCTTGAGCACTTTTGCCAGAAGCACTCAAGCGATAAGCACACCTATACATTGACGAAGGCTGGACTCTTCACCAACTACTGCGGTTTAACGCTAAAGCGTTACAACACGCGCCTCGAATTCTTTGGCTTCATCGTCTTCATTGGTAACCGACGAGTAATACCTTACTGAGCGTGCTCGTCGGCTACCCACCACCCTGAAATGACTGCGGACAAAACTTGATAAATGACTCGGAAAAGCGAAAACCCCAACCAGTTTCCATTTTTGGATACCGGTTGGGGTTTTTCTGTGAACCCTTTGTCGAGATCGTTTAGGTAATTCGTATTGATCTCTGCCGGTATCTGGTTTTCTGAACTTTTGCGGTGTGATCCAGATTGAGCTTACCCGTGCCAACATAACTCCAAGCGGACGCCATCGGGCGAATTGCCGAGCAACGGCGCGCCATTGGTGATGCGAAAGTTGGAATTGAATTGAATTTGTAAGGGTTATTCATAAGCTTAATGCTTTGCTCAAACCTTCTAAATTTCCGAATTGATTATTTTGATAAAACCACTGGCGCGATTTGCACCTTATGAAGCGAGCGGATATTAGCACAGGATTTTCAATCGTCAACAAAAATGTCTGTCATGGCATTAAATTTGTTACTCGATTGCAGTGAACTACTTCTTTTCAAGCTACCGAAGGTAGCCAATGATCACATCGGCTTGATGTTCTGCGTTGCCGCGGTAAAAAGTTACCACGACTTTGCTGCGTGGTTTTGCTAAACGAACACGGCGTTTGAGTTCATCTGCCGTCCGAACTTTGAACCCGTTAAATTCCGTAATCACATCGCCTTCGCGCAGATTGCCAAGATCAGCCGGGCTGTTTTCGCGCACACCCTGAATCTCAACGCCGCATTTTTGAGCGCCGGGAACGCCACAACGACGAGTGATATGGTCCGCTCCAAACCAACCTTGCTCGCGCATTTCCAATCTCGGTTGCAACGGCGCGTAATTCCGGTCGGCAATTTTGATCTGTAGTTTGACGTTATCACCTTCACGATAAACATCCGCGGGCACTGTTTGCCCAGGCAAAAGCGAATCCAACGCATAACGAAGCTCTGAAATGTTACGAACCGGCTTGCCGCCCAAAGTCATCAACACATCACCGGCTTGAATGTTGGCCAACGCAGCCGGGCCGTCGTCTGTCACCAGGCTTTCGACATAAATCCCTTTGATGTCCTGCGGATACCCGGCGTCGGAAATCAATCCAGGTCTGAATCCAAAAGCGTTCGGCACGTCTTCGGTTGAAACTCTGCGAATTCGGTTTTCAGCAGCATTTCGCCTGGAATTGCTCATCTTCACGCCGATGGCCATGCCAGCCATCGTGAAAACCGAAATCAGCACGAGCAAAAAAAACCAAAAACCTTTTCGCTTCAAAACTTTTTTTCTGAGAGAAGCAGTTTTGTATAGCGAATTCGTTTCCGGCGGAATCGCCGAGTAAGCAACCGCAGGCGGAGCATAAAGCTGCGAAGTCACTCCACTCGGCGCGCCTTGAGCCGAAGCCGCTGGGTTAAATCGGCGCGTGTCTTCCAGCTCAGTGACCGAAGCCATTGCTGGAACTCCGCAAGCTCGACAAAAACGATCCAATTCGCCGCGTTCAGAACCGCAGGATTGACAGATAACCATTGAAGCCTCCTGAAATCTCACTACCAGATTGTGGGTTTAGTGAACTGCCAGCGGATACGACAACAAAACCGGATTGGTTCACCGCCGATTGGTTCGGCTCATTTTTTGATCTCAAGCTCAACCTTTTTCAGCTTGCCGGTAAATGGAAATTCGCCTTTGTCGGAATAACTATCACTTACCGGTGACAGCGAATCGCGCCCGACATCGAAACCTTCCCACGAAATCAAAAACGGCAACGTGCGCGGAATCGCTGCTTCAGCGACTTTTCGGTCATTGATAAACAGCGCGCCAATTCCTTTCTCCTTCTGAAATTCAAAACGCAGAGCCGTTACACCTGTCGGAATTTCTTCGCTGGATTCGATCTTCGTGAATTTGCCGATGAAGTTGTATTCGTAAACCAGCCGGTTGTTTTTGACATAAAAAGTGTAGCCGCTGCGATAACTGCCAAAAGCCGCCAACACGCCTTCGGCGGTTTTGTCCGCGCGTTCGACATGAGCCGTAATCGTGTGAGATTTGCCGCGAGTGTCTGGCGCGGCTCCCGGATTCCAGTGATCCATTCCCGGATAAAACGTGAAGCTGTTACGGCTTTGCGGAGATTCGGCAATATGCGGAAACCAAATTTGAATCGTCCGATCATCCAGCGGCAACACGCCGTACTTTTCGGCTTCGCGCTGCCAGATGATTTGTAACTCTTTCAACTTGTCCGGGAATTTGTCTGCGACGTTATGAACCGCCGCGAAGTCTTCCACAGTGTTGAACAATTCCCACTTATCCTGCTCGAAAGGTGCTCCGCGATTGTGAGCCACAGCAGCCGTCCAGCCTTCGTGCCAGATCGCTCGGTGGCCGATCATTTCAAAGTATTGCGTCGTCTTCCGCGTCGGAGCTTTTGCGTCGTTGAAACTGTAAGCCATGCTGACTCCGGCAATCGGCAACTGCTCAACGCCGCGATAAGTCGTCGGAGCTTTCAAGTTCAGAGCTTCCAACACCGTCGGCGTCACGTCTGTGATGTGATGAAACTGCGTGCGAATCGCGCCTTTGTCTTTGATCCCGGCTGGCCAGTGAATGATAAACGGATCGCGTATGCCTCCGAAATGCGTGTTCTGTTTGTAACGTTGAAACGGCGTGTTCGACGCCTGTGACCAGCCCCAGGGAATGTTGCTGAATCCGCGCTCGGTTCCGATTTCATCAATGCGCGCTACGTTATCAGCTAAGTTTTCAGGAATGCCGTTGTAATACGCTGTTGCATTGACCGTTCCAGTCGCGCCGCCTTCCTGACTGGAGCCGTTGTCAGAAACCAGCACCAGCAAAGTGTTTTCCAGCTTGCCGCTTTCTTCCAGATATTTTGTCAGCCGTCCGATTTGCGCGTCGGCGTGTTCGATAAATCCGGCATAAGCTTCCTGCAAACGAATGAACAAACGCTTTTCGTCCGCCGACAAAGTTTCCCAAGCTTTGACGCCCTCGTTGCGTGGAGCCAGTTCTGTATTCGGTGGAACGATTCCCAGCTTTTTCATTCGCGCCAATCGGTCGGCGCGAATCGCGTCCCAGCCTTTGTCGAAAACGCCTTTGTAACGGTCAAGGAATTCTTTCGGAGCTTGATGAGGCGCGTGGGCTGCGCCAAAGGCCAGGTACGTGAAAAACGGCTTGCCCGGCAAAGCCATTTGCTGATTGCTGATGAATTCAATCGCCTTGTCCACCAAATCTTCGCTAAGGTGATAACCCGCGCGGCGCGTAGGTTCGACACGATGGTTGTCGTAAGTCAGCGCCGGAAAATACTGATCGGTTTCCGCGTCCAGAAATCCGTAAAAACGGTCAAAGCCTCTGCCCAGCGGCCAGTTGTCGTAAGGCCCAGCCGGAGTCGTTTCGTAAGTCGGAGCCAGATGCCATTTGCCCAACGCGAAAGTGTTGTAACCGTTGTCGCGCAAAACTTCTGACAACATCGCGGCTTTTTTCGTCACCTTGCCGCGAGCGTTTTCTTCGCCGGTGACCATGTTGGTGATTGCACGAACTCCAACGGTGTGATGATTGCGCCCGGTCAGCAACGCCGCGCGCGAAGGCGAACATAACGCCGTCGTATGAAAGTTGTTGTAACGCAATCCGCCCGCTGCCAAACGATCAATGTTCGGAGTTTTGATTTCAGAGCCGTAACAGCCCAGATCGGCAAAGCCTACGTCGTCGAGCACGATGTAAACGACGTTGGTCTTTGGTGATTGGCTGGCTTGCTGCTGTATGGCCAAACCCGGCTTCGAGCCGAACAAGCCAACCAACAACACGACAAACAAACACAGATTGAGTCTTTGCGGATTCGGTTTCGATTTCACAGAGTTAGCCTCCAGTCGAAGAATGTTTTTGAGATAACAGAACAAACGGAAATAACGGAAAAATACCGTCTATCTTTTTCCGTTTATTCCGTTATTTCCGTCTGTTCCGTAAGCTTCAGTAGTTTTTCTGAAAAGCGATCACCGCTTCAAAGCACAAGCTTTCAATCCAAACCACGCTGAGATGCGATGGCGATTGATGGCGACCAGTTTATAACCAATGACTTCACACAGCAGCAGAATCGGCAGCGCGTAAGTCAAAACTATCAGCGGCTTCCAGACTGGTCGTTGCCACAAAAAGTAATTCACGCCGAAGGCTCCGCCGTAAACTTGACCTTGCCGAGTAATCACTTTCAATTCTTTCGTGCAGCTTTCGTAATTAATGCCGAATTGCTGTAACTCGGCTTCGTCAAACATCAGGTAAGGCTGGACGACGAATTCGCTGTTCATTCGCTTGGCAAGCTCAGAACACCAGGTGCAAATGCCGCAATCGCCATCAAACAGCAGATGATCTTTTCCCGCTTGAATCACAGTCGGACTCCTTTTCGCACGATGATCGGCGAACCATCGGCGACAAACGCGGAACTGGGTTTGCCGCGCAAAGCTTCGGCGAACTGCTCGCCGTAAACGAGTTCAACATCGCAATCGAACCTGGCTTCGCTGACTTGCCAAACATTCCACGAAGGATGTTCGACTTGATATTCAACCGTGCCGCCATCGCGTTGAACCGCGTAGCCCCAATAATGTTCGGTAATGAATTCTTCTTCGGAACCGGCGGCCAGCGGCTGAGCTTTGCCAGTGGCGCGAACGCGCAAAAAGTTCCGGCCAGTTTTTTCCATCCAGCCGTATTCGACCAACCCGCTTTTGGTGAAGGAAGCTTCGCCTAAATCCGTGCCGTGCCACATCCGCCGCGCAACGTAGTTTTCGTTGTAAGCCACGCGCGCGACGGCGGCAATGGCAAAACGCGGAACGATCTCTTTGACAAAGACCACGCCTCGCCGCCAACCGTCTTCAGCCTTGCGGCGAACGTAAAAGCGCAAATTGATCTCTTCAAAGTTGCGATGAAAAGGAATCGCAACGCCAGCAACGCGCGTGTTCAAAAACAGGAAGCCGACTTCGCTGACGAAGGTTTTGCCTTGCCAAGTGTCCAATTCAGTTCCGCGCGGAACCAGCGGCTGCAAAACTGCCGGATCAATTTCGTAATTTATCATTGCCAGAGAGCGCCACTCTGCGGTCAGAAACTCTTGAGTTTTCATATCGGTGTCTCTGGCGCATTATCATTCGCCGACAGAAAGCCATCAAGAAACCGCGAATCACAAACTGATCTTCTCTAAAACCGCCACCGAGTCGCATCTTTCGGAAACTGTTTCCACGCCAGCACAACTTTGGGTGTGAAGACAAAAGTTCCCGGCGCTTCGTAATCCTCTGGCTTCGGGCGGTAGCCGTACTTTTCAGCCGAAAGACCAGCCAGTTGAACAGTCAGAGCCTTGTCAGGATTCGCCATCGGATGCGCTTCGCCCTGCAGAATGACGACATCCGAACCGCTTTCCAGATGAACCGTAACTGCCGGGTTTTCTGCCAGATTGCGATTGCGTTTGGTCGTTGCACCTCCGCCGAAATACAGTTTGCCATCCAGCCACAATCCCCACACCGGCATAGCATGCGGATGCGCGTCGGGGCTGACGGTGCAAATCCAATAGTTTTGCGCTGCCGTCATTCGTTCAGTCACGTGCGACCAATCCAGCATTCCTTTTTTGTTTGCAGGAATGCCGTAACCGGGCATGTGCGGACGGTCAGCTATTGGAGATGTGGTTGCGGTACGAAATTCCTTTTTCATGACTTTTCCTTTCAATCAGTTTTGCGGCGCACGAACTGCGCCGCGAATGAAGTCTGCGATCCGATTGCGATAAGCCTCTCCGCCGTGGCCAGCCAGATTGTGGCCGCCGTTTTCAATAATGAACAACTGTTTTGGTTCTTTCGCCGACTCAAACAACTTGCGGCCTTGAGCGACAGGAATCGTTCGATCGTCGGTTCCGTGAGCCACCAGCACAGGGCAATTGACGTTGATGATTTTGCGCGAAGACTCAAACCGGTTTTTGGCCAGCCTGCGAACAAAGCCAGGAAGAAACGGCAGCGCAAACTCGCCCATTTCCTGAGCAGAACTCAAACCGGATTCGACCACCAACGCGCCGACCGGTTTGCGCGAAGCCACATCAATCGCCACCGTCGTACCCAACGACATTCCATACAGCACCAACCGTTCCGGCTTCACTCCGCGCGCGGTCAGCAAGTAGTTGTAAGCCGCTTCGCCGTCGGCGTTCAGCGCCCATTCGTCCGTCACTTCGCCATCGCTGCGCCCGTAGCCTCGATAATCGAAAAGCAAAACATCAAAGCCGTCTTCGGCCAGCTTCACGCCGTACCAACCCGCGTTGGTGATGTTGCCGCCGTTCCCGTGACAATGCAGGATCGTCGCCAGTGGCGGTTGCTGCCGGGCTTTCAAAAACCATCCGTGAATGCGTTGGCCGTCGGCGACGTTGACCCAAACGTCTTCGCCGTTTGGCGGCGGAGTCCATTCGGCTCCCGGCGAATACCGATCCGGGTGATGCGTCATGAAATGCTCCACGCGGCGCAACGTGACGAAGCAAATCACCGCCAAAATCGGCAGGTAAATCGCCAGTCGAGCCGCACGCGGCAGCCGAAAGAAGGAAAAGCGTTTGGGTTTGTTTTCCATGCCAACCGGTACGAAAAGAAAAAGCGCAGCGTTCGACAGAACTCTGCGCTCAGATGAGAAACGGGAACAGACAGGATGAACAAGATTTACGGGATGGAGATAAATTCTGCTACATCCTGTAAATCCTGTTGAATAATCCTATCTTGAAGCTGTCGCGCCGCCCGGTTTCAACCATTGATCGAACCAATCCAAAACCGTCTTGTACCAAAGCTCGCTGTTTTGCGGCTTCAGTATCCAGTGGCCTTCGTCGGGGAAATAGAGCAACCGCGACGGCACGCCTTTGCGTTGCAGCGTCGAAAACAACTGAATGCCTTCGCCAATCGGCACGCGGTAATCCAGTTCGCCGTGAACAACCAAAGTCGGCGTTTTGAACTTCGCGGCGTGCATGTGCGGAGACCATTTTGTGTAAAGCTCTGGCTTTTCCCACGGCGTACCTTTGAATTCCCATTCCTGAAACCACAACTCTTCGGTGGCATACATGCTGACCGAATTGAAAATGCCCGCGTGCGAAACGAAGGCTTTGAAGCGGTCTGTGTGCCCCATCATCCAGTTCACCATGTAACCGCCGTAAGAACCGCCAGCGGCTCCGATGCGCGCTGGATCAACGTAACCTTGCTTGACGACGTAATCCACGCCCTTCATCAAATCTTCATACACCGCGCCGCCCCATTCGCCGCTGATCTGTTCAGTGAACGCCTGGCCGTAACCCGTCGAACCGTGCGGATTGATGAGCACCGTCACGTAACCGCGCGCCGCCCACATTTGCGCGTTCCAGCGATAGCCCCAATTGTCCAGCCATGCGCCTTGCGGCCCACCGTGAACCAGCAAAACCATCGGATACTTTTTCGCTTTATCGAACTGCGGCGGCTTGACGATGAAGCCGTGAATTTTGGAAACCTGGTTTTTGCCGAAATCCGTAGTGACTTTGACCTTGCCCAGCTTGTGCGTTTTCGGATTCGGCAAGGAAGCCTTTGCGCCGTCGAACCAAAAATCTTCCGCCGCATTCAGATCAAGCTGCGCCAGTAACGCGGCGTTGGTTTTCGTCAATTGCCGAACGTTCGTGCCATCCGCATTCGCCGCGAAAACTTCGGCGGGCATCGTCAAACTTGACCGCGTGAAGGCAAGCGTTTTGCCGTCGGCGGAAAGCGAGATGCCGTTGCTGGCAGTTTTGGCGATCAGCGATTCAACGCCGCCTTCATTGATTGAAATCGAGCCAATCAATTCGCGGCCTTCGTCTTCGGCAACCAGCAACAGGCCTTGGCTGTCAGTCGCCCAAACCATTTCGCCTACGTTGCGGTCAAAGCCAGCGGTCAGTTCTTTCACTGCGCCGCTCTGCCGGTTGTAAAGCATCAGCTTGAACCGGTCGGCTTCGTAGCCGTAACGATCCTGCGAGCGGTAGGCAATCCATTTGCCGTCGGGCGAATAACGCGGCGTACTGTCGTAGCCGGTGTTTGCGCCGGTAATGCGTTTGGCTTCGCCGCCCGTGACGGAAACGATGAACAAGTCGTTGTTCGTGCTCAGAGCTTCCTGTTTGTCCGTGTTGCGCGCAAAGCAAAGCTCTTTGCCGTCGGGCGAAAAGTCGTAAGCCAACGGGTCGCCAAGCGAAAACGGCGGCGAATCGAAATCGCCCGGCGTTAAGTCTTTGGCTTCGCCGCCACTGCTGGAAACGACAAACACGTGCGAACGTTTGCCGAGTTTGAAATCGCTCCAGTGGCGATAAAGCAAACGATCCGCGATGACAGCTTTGACTTTGCTGGCGTCTGCGGCTGCGGCCTTGTCCGCGGTGCATTTCAGGTCGGCGCATTCGGGATAAACTTCTGTGGAAAACGCGAACAGCTTGCCGTCAGGCGACCAGGTGAAATCAGCCACGCCGAGCGGCACGTCCGTCACTTTGCGCGGATTCGAGCTATCCGCAGCCGCGACGAAAATCTGCGGCGCACCGTCGCGCGAAGACAAAAACGCGATCCATTTGCCGTCCGCCGACCAGCGCGGCGTGTCGTCGTTGCGCTGCGAAGTAATCAATTGCTTTGCTTCGCCGCCTGAAGTTGAAACCACCCAGATGCTGCGTTTGCCACGATTGGCTTGTTTATCAACAGCGTTGAGGACATAAGCGACCCATTTGCCGTCCGGCGAAATCTGCGCGTCGGCCACGCGCTTCATCGAAATCAGGTCGTCGAAAGTGATTGGGCGTTTCGATTGCGCCAACACTGTGAGGCTGAGGCAAGCAGTAAACGCGAGTAAGCAAATTGTTTTCAAAAAAGACTTCATGACTCTCTCCGTTTGGAGTGCGGCGACTGGTCGCCGCTTTCCTTTCTTTGTCGAACATTCCGGTTGATCGGCAGTGGTTTGAGGCTAATGCAAAAGCGGCGACCAGTCGCCGCACTCCAGAAATTACTGCCCGCTGCCAGCAGCTTTTGCCGCAGCTTTCGGCTGTCGTTTATGAGCGTCGAACCAGTCGAAAATGTCTTTGAAACCGGGAACGGCAATGTCTGTGTGATTGCCGCCGGAGACTTCGATGTATTTGATTTTGATTCCAAGCGCCTCGCCAGCCTTGACCATTTTGCGGGATTCTTCGACAGAAACGGTCGGGTCTTTGTCACCGTGAATGACGATCCAAGGAATGTGCGCGATCTTCTTCAAGCCCATCATCACAAAAGGCTGACCGCCGCCGGCAATCGGCCCGATGGCGGCAAACAGGTCAGGATGATTGACCGCCACTGACCACGAACCGTATCCGCCCATCGAATGCCCCATCAAATACACGCGGTCGTCGTCAATCGAATAATCGCGTTTCATCGCTTTCAGCACGTCAATCACGTCGGTTTCCGCCGAACCCATGTACATCGAAGCAGGCGCACGGCCTTTGGGGCAGACGACCAAATAACCACGCGATTCGGCGATGCGTTTGATTTCGCCGTTGTTGTAGCTGGCGAAAAAGCTGTTTTCATCCTGTCCCATGCCGTGCAGGGCTACGACTAGCGGCCATTTCTTTTTGGAGTCGTAATTCGAGGGAACGAAAAAGCGATAGGGTTGAAGCGAGTTGTCCACCGCCGACCGATACGCCCAGTGGATGTCTCCTCGAATAGTAGCCAACGGGGTTCTTCCAGACTTGATTACATCCAGCAAGGCGTTGGCTTCGGCGATGGCAGTTTTCAAATCCGTGCGAACAACAGACAGTTGCCCGGAATTGACCAGATCAACCATCGTCGCTTTGTATTCCGCCGCTGCCAGTCCCGTCATCAGTTGATCGTTGAATGGCGTGAAGCGACTTTCCAGATCAGCTCGAAGTGCCTTCAGGCGAATCCTTAGCAAGCCAGCCTGTGTATTCACATCTCTGGCAATACGAATGGAGTTTGACTTGTAGATTTCCTCGCCGGTTTTGGGAAAGAGTTTGACGACGATTTCGTAATTGCCGTCCGGCAGATTGGGAATCACTGCTTCGAGCGCGAGCGGTTTGCTGAAATCGGCTGTGACTTCGGCCAGCGGTTTCAATTCTTTCAGCGTTTCCTGTTTGCCGTCTTTGGTGACGGCGATGGATAACGCGCCTTTCAACGTTCCTTCGATCGGTTCGTCCAACGTGAACATCTGCGACAACGTCAGCTTCACGGCGTCGCCCGGATCAAAAATGGAGCTTTCCAACTTCACCGCCGCTGCTTCGGTCAAAGCGGCTGCCGGAGTCCATTTGCGGTTCCGCATCAAATACATGCCGTGCGTCAGATGTTTGAGAGCTTCGCCGTATTTTTTGTCGTTGTTGGCGGCGCGAGCTTTGGCTTCCAATTCTTCAACTTGTTTGCGCGTTTCTTCGTTCATCGGCACAGAGTTTTTCAAAGTGCGATAGCCGACGGACGTTCGCAAAACCAGCCCGGCGTCTTGTGCGAATGCTGAACCGAAAACCAGCGCCGCGACAAACAGCGCCAAGATCGAAAGTCGAATCGAACCAGGTTTCATTGTTGTAGCTCCTAAATTGGGAAGGGTTGGGTGCGAGCGGCATCCTACTCTCGAAACTCTGTGGTGGGCAAATAAAGAAAGTCTTGGGAAGTCGGGAAAAGTCTCGGGAAGTCGGGAAAGGTCAGAAAGCCTCGAACCCAGAGCGGCTGGGCTTTAGCAACTTGCCGAGACTTCTCCAGACTTATCGAGACTTCCCCAGACCTGGTTACTGTCCCGTTGAACCAAACCCGCCCTCAGCGCGTTCGGTGTCGGCGAGTTCTTCAGTCCAGGTGTAATCGCACATTGCGGCGTGTTCGATGATGAGTTGAGCAATACGTTCACCAGCAGCGAAACTCACAGGTTGCTGGCCAAGATTGATGAGAGGCACTTTCAGTTCGCCACGATAATCGGCGTCAATCACTCCGGCCAAAACATCAATCCCGTGTTTGACCGCCAGGCCGGAGCGCGGAGCTACGCGGCCATAAAAGCCCGGCGGAATTTCAGCCGCCAAACCTGTCGCCACAAGTTTTCGTTCGCCGGGTTCGAGCGTGAAAGCTTCGACGCAGCAAAGGTCTGCGCCTGCGGCCAATTGGCTGCCGCGATGCGGCAAGCGCGCGGTTTCGTGAAGTCGTTTGATTTTGATCGGCGGGAATTGATTGTTGATTGGCATGGTTGATTGGAAGTTCAAATTTCAGATTCGGCGCTTGCTAACGCGCGCGGTACTGACTCGGCGCTTGCCACCGCGGGCGGTACTGATTCGGATTGCGAGGCGACAGGTAATTTGATTGAAAATTCGCTGCCCGCCCCGACTTCGCTGGTGACGTAAGCTTCACCGCCGTGTGCGCGCGCCAGATGTTTGACGATTGCCAAACCCAATCCCGTGCCACCGGCTTCGCGCGAACGAGCGCGGTCAACCCGGTAAAAGCGTTCAAACACGCGCGGCAAATGTTCTGCCGGAATGCCGCTGCCGGTGTCGCGCACTCGAATGATTCGATGCTGACCGTCTTCGGAAATTTCAGCGCAGACAGCCACTCTGCCGCCCGGATGATTGAATTTGATGGCATTGTCTACCAGATTTATGACGATCTGTTCCAGCCGCCGCCGGTCGGCGGTAACGTAATAATCTTCAGCGATTAGATTGTCCAATCGAACGCCTTGTTGTGTGGCGCGCGGAGCCAGTCCGGCAAAAACGTCGTTGACGAATTGCCGCAAAGGCAATCGTTCGGGTGACAAACTAACGCTGCCGGATTCGATGGCGGAAAGTTCCGCCACATCATTGACCAGCGCTCGCATGCGTTCGGCGTTGCGATGAATGGTGTGCAAAAAACGGAGCGAATTGTCAGCATCGTTCAATCCGCCGTCAATCAGCGTTTCGGTGTAGGCTGTGATTGCCGCCAGCGGAGTTCGCAGTTCGTGCGATACGTTCGACAGAAATTCCTGCCTCACGCGTTCCAATCGTTCCAGTTTGGTGATGTCAATGAAGGCACTGACCACGCCGTCGGTTTCGCTGTCGCCGAGTCGCAGCGGCGCGGCGTGCATGCGCAGAATTCGTTTATCAGCGGAACCGGCAGACGCGCGAAGTTCCAGTCGTGTTTCCACACGGTCGCCGGTCGAAAGCACTGTGGACAGCGCGCGGTGAATTTGCGGATCGCGGCTCAGGTCAGTCAACCGAACGGCGGGTTTGGCTCCCAATCCAAACAGCGCGCGTGCGGCGTCGTTGATCAGCAGGACTTCTGAATTGCGACCGGTGATGACCAGGCCTTCGGCGACAGAGGCCAGAATCGAACGCAACAGGGTTTCATCGCGTTCGGATTTGCCGAGTGTTTCGCGCAATCGTTGCGTGCTTTGTTCGCGTTCGGTCAGCAAATGGCTTTGCTGACGGTAGACGTAAAAGGCGATGACGACGGTAATGACGCCTACGATCACGGTGGAAACGACGTGCGACGTGACGACGTTCATCGTCGGAAACAAAATCGTCTTTACCGTTTCGTACAGTGCAAAGAAGACGACCATCGCAATCGTGGCGCGTATGATTTTTTTGCGTCGAGTGAGCATTGCGGAAAGTAGACAGTAGTCAGAAGACAGTAGATAAGTTAGAAGGCTTCAGTTTTCTTTGAGTCCTGAGGCCACAAGTTGATTCATGGCGAATTGCTTCATTGAAAGAGATGACGAAATGCAATAATGCTTCGGCTGAAATCTACTGTCTACCGTCTACTGCCTCCTGTCTACTTTCCGCCTTGAACCGATACCCAATGCCGATCACCGTTTCGATGCAGTTGCCGCACGCGCCTAGTTTTTTGCGCAAACCGCTGATGTGAACGTCCAGCGTTCGCGCTTCGCCGTAATACTCCAACCCCCAGACCTGATCCAGCAATTGTTCGCGCGGAACGACGCGACCTTTGTTGCGCGACAGAATCGAAAGCAACGCGAATTCCTTGCGCGTGAGTTTGACGGGTTGCCCCTGACTGAAAACCGCGAAGTCGGAATAATCAATGCGCAGCATGCCGTCGTCGTAAGTTTTCGGCGCTTGCGCTT
The DNA here is from genome assembly GCA_033763255.1 of Acidobacteriota bacterium. Classification (GTDB taxonomy): domain Bacteria; phylum Acidobacteriota; class Blastocatellia; order RBC074; family RBC074; genus RBC074. The sequence continues at coordinate 102,469 of JANRKX010000021.1, forward strand.
CAAAGCCGGATCGCCGCAATGCGGCGCGCACGCGCGCGACCAGTTCGCGCACGCTGAAGGGTTTGGTCATGTAATCGTCCGCGCCCAAATCCAGGCCGCGCACTTTGTCGCCTTCTTCGGTGCGAGCCGTCAACATGATGATCGGTGTTCGGCGCGTCATCTCTTCGGTGCGAAACCGTCGGCAGAGTTCATAACCATTCATGCCCGGCAAATTCAAATCCAGAATCAGCAAATCTGGCGCAAGCGAACTGCCGTCCGGGCGCCGTTCCTGCCCTTTGCCAAGCGCGATGTTCAATCCTTGTTCGCCGGTCAATGCCACTTGCGCTTGAAACGCGCCTTCGCGTTCCAGGTTGTAACGAATGCTTTCGGCAATGTCCGGGTCGTCTTCGATAATTAGGATGTAAGGCTTCATATCTTGATTGCGGATTGTGGAATGCGGAGTGCGGATTTCTGAGACGCGGTGTAATCCGCAATCCGAAATCCGCATTCCGCAATCAACGGGCGTGTTTAATCACCATCGCGTCTTTCATGTACACAATCAGTTCGCAGATGTCTGTGACGTAATCGCCAATGCGTTCCAGGTGTTTGGCGACCATCAACAGCCGTGCGGCTCGGCCAGCCGAAGCCGGATCATTCGACATGCGATCCAGCAATTCATGAAAGATGCGGTCGTAAAGCCGATCAATCTCATCGTCGCGCGCAATCACCGCGCGAGCCGTGTCGGCGTCTGCAACGGCAAAAGCATCCAGCGAAAGCCGCAACATTTCACACGCCAGCCAGCTCATTTTCGGCAGGTCGAAATACGGTTTCAGTTGTGGTTCGTCGTTCAGGTAAATCGCTGCGCGCGCGATGTTGCAGGCGTGATCGGCAATGCGTTCCAGAATCGGAGTGATTTTGATGGCCGTCACCACCAACCGCAGATCGTTCGCCGCTTGAGGCTGTGTGCCCAACAAGCGAACGCACATTTGATCGGCTTCGAGTTCCAGCGCGTCCACACGATCGTCGTCGCGCAAGACCTGTTCGGCGAGTTCCGAATCGCGTTCGATCAATGCGCGCGTTGCTTCGTCAATGGCGCGTTCGACTTCGCCGCCCATCAACAGCACATGGTCGCGCAAAGTGTTCAGCGAAGATTCAGGCAGAGCAGATTCCGACAACTCTTTCATGGGTTCAATTAGAAAAATGCCCGGATTGAAGCCAGGGCCAGCAAGTGGTGGATTGGGTTCAACGAGTAGGAAATCTGCCATTTGCATATCTGAAAGACAAGCTCGATTTTTTAGAATTGTGATGTTCGAGGCGCGGATTTTACGGGCAAGCGGTTAAGTTGAGTTCAGGGAAACGTGAAATCCATGTAAGTTTTATGTTTGCTTGCCACGATCAAGCGGACTCACTAAGCTGCGCGCGTTCTGTCAGCGATACAATTTCACCACAAGGACAATCCATGACTTATTTGCTGATTCTGATTGGTTATTCGGCGTTGATGATTGCGCTGGGCGTGTATTGGTCGCGGCGCGTTTCGGTGTCGAGCGATTTTTTTGTCGCGGGCAGAGGCTTGAGCGCCGGATTGGTGTTTTCGACTTTGCTGGCCGCCAACATCGGAGCCGGTTCGACGGTTGGCGCGACGGGTTTAGGCTATCGAGACGGATTGTCCGCCTGGTGGTGGGTCGGTTCGGCTGGCATAGGCTCGCTGATTCTGGCTTTTACTGTAGGGCCGAAAATCTGGCGCGTGGCGCGCGACAACAATCTGTTCACGGTCGGCGATTACCTGGAATTCCGTTATGACAGGCGAGTTCGCGGCATCGTGGCGTTGTTGTTCTGGATCGGTTCGCTGGCGATTCTGGCCGGGCAATTGATCGCCATCGCCTGGGTGCTGAACGTGACGATGGCTGTCAGCAAACCCGTTGGCTGCGTGATCGGAGCCATTGTTGCCACGGTTTATTTTGCCACTGGAGGATTGTTTGGCGCGGCGCGCGTCAACGCCTTGCAGTTGGTAGTCAAACTGGTCGGCTTCGGACTGGCGCTGGTGTATTTGCTGAAGTTCAGTGGCTTGACGAATCCACAGTTTTCTACGCCCGTGGATTTTGCAGCAAAACAGGAAAGCTACCAAAGTTTCACCGGCATCGGCGCTTCGGGAATTTTGCGGTATCTGGCGTTACTGGTTCCGTCGTTCATCATTTCGCCTGGATTGTTGCAAAAGATTTTTGGAGCGCGGGATGAAAAAGCCGTTCGAACCGGAGTTGCGTTGAACGCCATTTGTCTGTTGTTGTTTGCCGTCGTTCCGGCGTTGTTGGGAATGATCGCGTTTTATCACTTTCCGAATTTGCCGAATCGGGAACTGGCCTTGCCGACCTTGATGACTCAAGCCCTGCCGGTTTGGCTGGGCGGTTTGTTGCTCGGAGCGATTTTCGCCGCCGAAGTCAGCACGGCGGACGCTGTGTTGTTTATGCTCAGCACTTCGCTTAGCAAAGACTTGTACAAAACCTTCATCAACCCCGCTGCCGACGACAAACACTTGCTGAAAGTTGTCAAAATCACGGCGGTCATTTGCGGCGGACTCGGCGCTCTGCTGGCAATTGTTTTGCGGGATGTCATTTCGGCACTGACGATCTTTTATACCTTGCTGTCGTCGGCTCCGCTGCTGCCGCTGATCGCGGGACTGTATTCCAAACGGATTTCAGCGCAAGCGGTAATTCCGGCAATGCTGGTTTCTGTTGTCGGAACTTTCAGCATTGACTGGCTGACGAATGGAAAAGGTTTTGGCGGAATTCCTTCGCTGATTTTTGGCGTGGGCAGCGGCGCGGTGGTGATGTTGCTGCTGACTTTGGCCAAACGTAACCGCTCAGGCCGTGTGATTGGCAGTTGAGTCAAGAAGGCTTTTGAAACCACAAAAGGCACAAAAAAAATCATAATTCTTTTGCGTATTTTGTGCTTTTTGTGGTGAATCAAATTTCTCTTTCGAGCAATGCCAACTGTCATAAACGGGCTGAGCAGTTACGGTCGAAAGAAAAAAATAGGCTCGCAACGTTTCCGCTGCGAGCCGTCAAGTTTTCCGCCAGTACAAACTCTACAAAATTTACTGTTTGGCCATGCTGCCCGCCGGTTCGGTCAAGACCAGCGTGAATTTCTGGCCGCGCGGCGTGATCGAAGCGATTGAGCGAGTGCCATCCGCATTTTCACGGTAGGTCATTTTGTCGGCTTCAGCTTCGGTGGCGTTCGCTTTTTTGGTGAACTGAGTCGTGACGACTTTTTTGCCGACTTTGATCTCGACCGTGCCTTGTTCGGCTTCCGGGATGGTGACTTTGTACTCACCTTTCTTAATCAGTTCATTGCCGACTTTGCCGTCCAGGTAAAACGAAACTTTCTTTTCGACTTTGCCCTGAGCCGCCACGACGATGCTCAATGCTGCTGCCATTGCCAACGCTAAAACCTTATTCGAGAAACGGTTAAACATAAAATCCCTCCTATGCTCCTGCTGTGTTTTGTTTGCTCTTGAGAATTAACTGACCGGACGGTCAACACCATTCTCAAAAAATTTAGCGGTTTATCAGGCCGCTTTTGCCAGTACTACAGTTTGGCCGCCGGTCAGGTAATCTAAAACAATCCGTTCACACCGGCGACGGTAATCGTCGAACGTTCCCTGAGACGAAAAGAACCATTGCATCATCATTCCGTCAGTCAATGCGCGAACCATCGAACTGGCGTCGTCAATATCCAACGAACGAAAAGCTCCTGTCTTGATTCCCAATTCGATGATTTCTCTATCGTGACCGCAACAGCCTTCATAAAATTTGGCATTCAAATCATGAAAACGGCGGTTTCGAGTTCCAATGCTGATGAAATCGGAATAGGCCAGAAAGAACTGACGGCTTTCCTGAGCATTGCCGAACACCACTCCAATCACTGCTTTCATCTTGCCGACAGGGTCAGGTGCGCTTGCGATGGCCTTATGGATTCGCTCGTGGACTTCCCCGATGATCCATTCCAGCGCGCCCAGAAACAGGTCTTCTTTCGTTGCAAAGTAATACAACGTAGAGCCTTTGCTGACACCAGCGCGTTTGGCAATGTCCTGCAAGGTGACTGCCGAGTAGCCTTTTTCCGCCACTTCGTAATAAGTCGCCTTGATTAACTCTTGCCGACGCTGGTCTTCATAATCCTGAACAAACTGTTTTGCTGCCATCTTAATTGTGGACTCTGGCTCCGTCTAACCTTCAAACTGCTTTTCTTCAAATCTCAGTCAACTCCCCTCAATCTCTTCAGTTGACTGACCGGTCAGTTTTATACGCCTCACGCTAAATCCTGTCAACGGACTTTTTTAACTTCTTTGAAAAAGTTTGCCATTCGTAGTGTAAGGATCAAGCTTTGACAGAAATAAGTCCTTTTAACTGTTCACGATGAGCGCGCATATTGGCAATGAATTCGTCGAACAGGTAAGTCGCATCGTGCGGGCCAGGGCCAGCTTCAGGATGGTATTGAACCGAAAATACAGGCAAGCGGCGATGGCGCATTCCTTCCAGACAGCCGTCATTGAGGTTGAAGTGAGTCAATTCGATGTCGTTTTGATTCAAGCTATCAGGGTCAACCGCGAAGCCATGATTGTGCGAAGTGATTTCGCATTTGCCACTAAGCTGGTTTTTGACGGGTTGATTGCCTCCGCGATGGCCGAATTTTAGTTTGAAAGTGCTGCCGCCAAACGCCAGCCCTAAAATTTGATGGCCAAGACAAATGCCGAAAACCGGAGCGGCAGTCAGCAGCTTTTGCACTTCACCGACAATTTCCGGCAAAGCCGCCGGGTCGCCTGGCCCATTGGAAAGGAAAATTCCATCGGGAGCCAGCGCCAGGACATCGTCCGCCGAAGTTCGTGCGGGCACGACGGTCACGTCGCAGCCAACCGCTGCCAAATAACGCAGAATGTAATACTTGATGCCGAAATCGTAAGCGACGACTCGGAATGGTTCTTCGCCGGGTTGGAGTGCGTAGGCTGGCGTAAATCCGGTCATCGGATCGAAAGTTTTTTGATCGTCTTTGATGCTCGACCAACGATAAGCATCGCCGCAGGAAACTTCGTCAACCAGATTGCGCCCCAACATTGTCGGAGCGTTTCGCGCTTTGGCGACGACACTGGCTTCGTCGGCGTCAATCGAAGAAATACAGGCGCGCATTGCGCCTTTTTCGCGGATGTGCCGAACCAACGCGCGTGTGTCCACTTCGGAAATCCCGACTATGCCGTGCTGTTTCAGATATTCGTCCAGCGACATTCCGGTTCGCCAGTTCGACGTGACTTCTGAAAATTCGCGCACAACGAAACCCTCGGCAAACGGGCGGCGCGATTCCACGTCCTCAAGGTTGACGCCGTAATTGCCGATTTCGGTGTAAGTCATTGTCACGATCTGGCCGGCATACGATGGATCGGTCAGGATTTCCTGATAGCCGGTCATCGAAGTGTTAAACACGATTTCGCCAGTGCGTTCGCCGTCCGCCCCCCAAGCGCGTCCACGAAAAGTTCGTCCATCTTCTAAGGCTAAAATTGCTTCTTTGTTCATCACAGATAAATTCAAGTTTGAAGTTTGAGTGAGTGACAATTTTCCAAATTGTCACTCCTTTGCTGATGTCTGGGACAATTTGAAAATTATCCCACCTCACCTGCCGGTCAAGATTGTTGTTCGCGCAAAAAGCTCTGTGCCAGATGCAGCCATTGGCGCTCGGTTCGGTATTTGTAAGCCGGTGCGGTTTTCACCGACTCAATGCAAGTTTGCATTTCTTCAATGGCTTCGACTGTGCGCCCCAGACTGTGCAACGTCATGCCGCGCCAGTATCTGCCTTGAGCATCCGAAGGCCGATGCTGCAAAAACTTATCGAACATCTCCAGGGCATCCGGGTATTGTTTCGCCGAATAATAAGCCAGCGCGGTTTCGCGCCAGATTTCGTATTGGCTGTGCGTCGCATCCTGGCGAACTACTTGTTCAAAGTGCTGAACCGATTCGTTAAGCCGATTTTGCCAGCGAGCAATGCGGCCAAGCTGGTAATGCGCGTCGGTTTCGGTTGGATCAATTTCGATGGCTCGCTGAAACGAACCGATTGCAGCATCCAATTCGCCGCGCTGCTGATACAGCAATCCCAGATTGTAATGCGCTGAAGCATCTGCCGGATTCAATGTTGCCGCTTGCAGATTTTGCCGGAACGACTGACGCGACTGGTGCGATTTCATGAAATCGTCCACGCGGTCGCGCAGCAAAAAAAACAACAGCAGAAGCAAAAACGGCGAGCCGCAAACAAACGAAGTGGCGTCAATAAACAGCGGCATGATGATGAAGGATAAAAACGAAATCAGCACAGTGCCGATTGCCGCAATCCAGTGATATTGCCCGCCTTGTCCCAAATGAAAAACCGTTCCGGTGGTCAGCGTCATCAACCAGGCAAAAATCGGCAGCGGAATGACAATCACCAGCACAAAAAAACCTATCACGGCGTCGCTGCGAAACCGTGCGCTCTGCCAACCGATGATTATCGCAGGCAAAATCGTCACCAGAAACGTCGCCGCCAGCGACATCAACGCGCACGAAACCATAGGAGCGAACTCTTCGCGCACGACCAGAGAAAAACTGGCGCGTTGTTCAAACAGGTTGGCGATCAAAATCACAAACGGAACGTAAATGACTGCAATGAACAAAACTATCATCACCGCCGTCATCAACGAACGAGTGATATTGCCAAAGAGCATGCCGGTTCGGACGGAAACTCCAGCCGCAGCCTGAACTCCTGTCCCTGCTTGAGCAAATACCGCCATCGCCACGACCACCAGCGAGTAAATCCAGCTCATCAACAAAGCTGCGCCAACGGCAAATCCAACTGGCGCGCGATCTCTCAGCGAACGGATCGAGGCTTGCGGCTGCCACAATAATCCAAATAAAAGGCGAAGGTTGGTGAGCATAACAGTCGAATAAAACTTCCAGCGGCTTACCGGCTTGTGGCCGATACGAGAAAGCGCGGACAGCTTGCCGCCGCCGCGCCTTCAAATCAGTTCAGGTCTTTCTTCAAGTTTCTTTGCAATTGAAAACAGGGTTAATCAATTTTCCCCACGCGCTCGAACGGCGTGAACGGGTAATAACGAAAGATGGCTTTGCCATAAATGTATTTTTCCGGCACGTAATCCCAATAGCGGCTGTCGCTGCTGTTGCGGCGATGATCGCCCATCACGAAATAATGATGATCCGGGATTCGTTTCGGAGTCGCCAGCGAATTGTGGTCAGTATATTCAGGATCAAGATACGGTTCTTCGACCAATTGGCCATTGATATAAAGCTTGCCGTCTTCGACGTTGATTTCTTCGCCGGGCAAACCGACCACTCGTTTGATGTAGGATTTCGAAGGATCAAGCGGATACAGCAACACGACAATGTCGCCGCGTTTGATCGGTTCTTTGTCACCCATCCATTCGCGCAATGGGTAAATGAACTTGTTGACGAAAATGCGATCCTGATCGTGCAGCTTCGGCATCATGCTTTGGCCTTCGACGCGAACCGGCTGCACCACAAACACGACTATCAGAATGGCGATCAATCCTGCAAAAACTATGTCGCGGAACAGCGATCGAAGCTCGCCCCACAAACTTCCATCTTCGTCATCGCGCAACGACGAAAGGTCTTCAATCACGCGAATGTCATTGTCGTCATCGGGCGAATAACCCACCCACTTATCTTTTTTCATTGATTACTTCACCTACTGCTTTGTGTTGAGATGGATTCAACGCGGAAGGCACGCTCCCAAACGCGCCGCCGCAATCGTTCCGAAAGATATTACGGGGTCTCCAACGTGTCAAACATCGGCTTTGTTGCAACTTTGGCGCTCGACGACGTGGGCTGTCAGTGCTTAATCGTGCCTTCCAGCGAAGTGTCAATCTGCGCTTGAATGCCTCCGCCGAACAAAAACGCTTCCATGTTTTGGATCAAAAACTGCTGATGTTCGGGGTTGATGGTGCTCAAACCGTAATGATTGATGAGTTGGTTTTGCGTCGCCAGCCAGGCTTTCCAGCAAGCCTGACAAATTTCCGCGTGAATCTTTTTTCCCAACGCACTGCCGAAAGGCGGTTTTTCCAGCGCGGGCAGTTTTTTGCCGCAACGTTCGCATTTGATGACGTCAGCCATAAGTTCTCTTCAGGAAGATGTGGGGGCAATTTTTCAAATTGTCCCAGCTTAAACAGAAACGGCACGGCAACCCGAAAAATTGCCGTACACAACGATAAAACGAGCGCGGATTATCCGGCAGCCAACGCGGGTTGGCAAATTGCCGCTTGCTCAAGCGCGCGGCGCTGGCTTAGCATAGCTTTTACCGGAACATCGCTCAGCGTAAGAAAAACTTTTATGGACTCATCAAACATTACCCAAGCAGACATTCGGAATATCGCAATCATCGCTCACGTAGACCATGGCAAAACCACTCTGGTTGACGCTATGTTGAAACAGTCAGGCCTGTATCGCGCCAACGAAAAGATCGTTGAGCGCGTGATGGATTCGATGGACCTGGAACGCGAACGCGGCATCACCATCATGGCCAAAAACACCGCCGTGCAATACGGCAAAACCAAGATCAACATTCTGGACACGCCCGGCCACTCCGACTTCGGCGGCGAAGTCGAGCGCGTTTTGAAACTGGCTGACGCTGTCGCCTTGCTGGTTGACGCTTCTGAAGGCCCTTTGCCACAAACGCGCTACGTGCTGTCGAAAGCACTGGAGCAAAAACTGCCGGTCATCGTCGTCATCAACAAAATTGACCGCCAGGACGCTCGCCCGCAGGAAGTCGTCAACGAAGTTTACGACCTGTTCATTGATCTGGACGCCGCAGACGAACAAATTGACTTTCCGATCCTCTATGCAATTTCCCGCGACGGCATAGCCAAACACGAACTCGATCACGAAAGCGACAACCTGCAACCGCTGTTCGAGCAAATCCTGAAAACCGTTCCGCCGCCAACCGGCAGCGCCGACGCTCCGTTGCAAATGCTGGTGGCGAATCTTGCTTACAGCGAATACGTTGGCCGCCTGGCGATTGGCCGAGTCTTTAACGGAACGGTCGCCATCGGCGATCAGGTTTCGGTTTGCAAAATTGACGGCAAACTGGAAAAAACCAAGATCACACAGCTTTACACTTTTGAAGGCTTGAAACAGGTTCCGGTGGATCACGCCACTGTCGGCGACATCATCGCGCTGGCCGGGATCGAAGGCATCAACATTGGCGACACCGTCACTTCGGCAACCGATCCGCGCCCGCTGCCGCGCATCGTCGTGGACGAGCCGACGATTTCCATGATCTTCGGCGTCAACAACTCGCCATTTGCAGGCAAAGACGGCCAGCACGTCACTTCGCGCAAAATCCGCGAACGGCTGGACAAGGAACTGTTGGGCAACGTCGCCATCCGCGTTGAAGACACCGAATCGCCGGATCAATTTCGCGTTTCCGGTCGCGGCGAATTGCAGCTTGCAATTTTGATTGAACAAATGCGCCGCGAAGGCTACGAACTGAACGTCGCCCGCCCACAAGTCGTCACGCAGAAAATTGACAGCGATCTGTGCGAACCCATCGAACTGGCGGTGATTGACGTTCCCGAACAATTCATCGGAGTCATTACCGAAGCCATGGGACGTCGCAAAGGAACCATGACCAAAATGGTCAATCACGGTCATGGTCGAGTCCGCATGGAATTTGAAATCCCCTCGCGCGGTTTGATCGGTTTCCGCAACGAATTCCTGACCGAAACCAAAGGCACGGGATTGTTGAACACTCTGTTTTTGCGTTGGGGCAAATGGCAGGGCGAATTGGCCGGACGCGGCACAGGTAGCTTGATCGCCGACCGACTGGGCGTAGCGACCGGGTATGCAATTTACAACCTGCAGGAACGCGGCGAACTGTTCGTCAAACCGCAAACCGAAGTTTACGAAGGCATGATCGTCGGCGAAAACTCCCGCGACGTGGATTTGGATGTGAACATTGTCCGCGAAAAGAAACTGACCAACATGCGCGCTTCATCGGCGGACGAAGCTCTGCGCCTGGTTCCCGTCCGCGACCTGACGCTTGAACAAGCGATTGAATACATCGCCGACGACGAACTGGTAGAAGTGACTCCCAAGTCCATTCGGATGCGAAAGAAAGTGCTGCCTGCGAATCAGCGGCCAAAATCGAAAAAGACAGCCGAGGCATAATAGCCAATGCCTCGGCTGTCCGTTTTAACCAATCGCCTTGAGGCTCTGTCTTGTCAGCATCAAGAAAATTTGGCTTGAGGTCAGGCATCTTGCCTTAACCCACTTTTTTTGTCGCTGCCTTAGATTACGACCGCACGCCCGTACCGTGCCACTCAGCGTCAAATTTCATCAACCCGTGAGTCGGCTTTTCTGAAACGACATCGAACTGATACATCTGGTTGTGAATATCAGCAGGATCGTTCCATTCCGGCGAACCATCCGCAGTGAAAGCCTTCAGCGAAAGGAAGTACACGTTGTGCGAAAGTTCCAGCTTCGAGATGTGCAGGTCAATCGAACTGGTTCCGCGTTTGATTGGCAAGCTGGCGGCGTGAGTGTCCAGATTGTTGATGCTGCCGATGAAAATTCCGTCGTAACGATGAATGTCCACGGCAAAAATTGGCTGCGGGTAATCGGCGTCGGATTCAATGTGCAATCGAATGGTCGCGTCTTCGCCGTGAGTGAAAACCCAGGTAGCTTCGCCACGCGAGTTCAGCATTTCGACATTCGTGAATCGAATCTTGCCGCTGCCCCAGCGTGAGCCGGTCAGTTGTAGTTCTCGCAAAATCGCGTCGTGTTCGCGCGAACCGATCCCGCCGTTTCTTGCAGCATTTCTCAATCGGTCATCTTCCAACTTGGCGCAGAAAGCTTGATAAGCTGTGACGACTTCGCGGGCGTTGCCGGTCATGGCGACTTTGCCGCCTTCGATCCACAACGCCGTTGTGCAGAACCGCTGAACTAACATCGGGTCATGAGAAACGAACAACACGGTCTTTCCGGCTTTGCGAAAGTATTCCATCCGATCCAGCGATTTGCGCTGAAAGTAAACGTCGCCCACCGACAAGGCTTCATCAACGATCAACACATCCGGGTCAACATGAATCGCCGAAGCGAAGGCCAGCCGCATCAGCATTCCGGTTGAATAAGTTTTGACCGGCTGGTCCACAAAGGCTTCTAGTTCGGCGAACTGAACAATCACATCCATCCGCCGCCGCATTTCGTCTTCGCTGAAACCCAGAATCTGACCCGAAAGCAAAATGTTTTCGCGTCCTGTGTATTCAGGATTGAAACCGCTGCCGAGTTCCAGCAGCGCAGTCACGCGACCTTCGACTCTCACATCGCCGGTTGTTGGCTGCAACACTCCGGCGATGATTTGCAGCAGCGTAGTCTTCCCTGCTCCGTTGCGCCCGATGATGCCCACGGTTTCGCCGGTGGGAACTTCCAGGCTGACGTTTTCCAGCGCCCAAAAATCTCGGTGATACTTTCGCCGTCCGCGCAGCAGGATTTCTTTCAACCTGCCAGAGGGCGATTCATATACGCGATAGAGTTTTGAGACGTTGTGAACGGAAATCATCTGGAAATCAAAAGGCAAAAGGCAAAAGGCAAAAGGCAAAAGTACAAGAATGCTTCTTCATTTTTGATTTTTGATACTTGCCTTTTGCCATTTGATTTTAGTCGTATAAGCCATCCGGGAAGCGATCAAACTGCGTGCTCAGCTTTCTCCCAACCGCAAAGATGTTGTCGCCGCGAAGCTCGCGCGGCACTGTCGTTTGATCCAACCATTGCAGGAACGCTTCGTCGGTTTGCGCCCACAGGTCTTTGGTGAACAGCTTGGCGACTTTGAAACCGGCGGCGTTCAGCGCCAGCTTGATGTCGTTCGGAGTGTATTCGCGGCTGTGCCGATCGCCTGGACTTTTCGGATTGTATTCGCCGTAAACGTAAGGACTGTTGCCCGCCAGAGCTTTGCCCAAACTGAATGCGCTGGCGATGTTCGGAGTGGTGACAATCAACAGCCCGCCCCACTTCAACACGCGGTTGAGTTCAATCAGCATGTGCATCGGGTCAGTCGTCAGATGCTCGATCAGTTCGCAGCACAACGCCACATCGAAATGTTCGTCGGGAAATGGAAATCGGTCGCGTTCGACATCTACGTTGAGCATATCGAAGATCAAACTTTCTCCCGTCGCCGAGTTGGTGACGGTTTGCAGTTGGCTGCGCGTGTCGCCTTTCCACCAATTGGTCAGCACGATTTCGCCGTAAGCTCCGTGTCGTTTGACCAGCGGAGTCATCTGCAAATAACTGCTCAGTTCCAACAAACGTTGGCTTTCATCGCCAACCGGAACCAGTTCGACGGTTTCAATGATTCGCTTGCCGTGTTTTTGCAGATAACCGGTGGCGTTCGGGTCTTCGGCAAAAAAGCCTTTGACGTATTCCAGCGATTCTTCCGGGTTGAGTTTGATCGTTTCCGCCTGTTTGAATTCCAGCGGTCGCGTTCGTAGTTCCGCCTTTAGGCGGCTGTTTTCTCTGACCAACTTTTCGGCGAAATTCAGATAACGCGCGGCGCAGCGACTGATTTCGTTTTCGCTGCGAATCCATTCCGAAGCTCGGCGGCTGATTTGTTCGCGCAAAGTCGGGCGATAAACCAGCGCGCGGAGTTTCGCGTACAACTCTTTCTCTTCGTCCGGCCCGGCGGTGACTTTCAGGCAAACATCGTCGGGCAGTTCCGCGAACTGGCCAAAGTCAGTGACGATGACGGGTTTGCCCGCTCCCAGCGAACGAATCAACGTTCCCGAAGTTTCTCCGGCAGTCGGAAAGCGCAAATTGACAATCACGTCGGCGGCTTTCAGATAACGGAAGAAATCTTTTTCCGCCGTATACCCGGTAATGCGAACTCGGTCGCTCAAACCCATTTCTTCGATCAATGGAGCGATGCTCCATTTCCAATGGTCTTCGCCGACGATCAAGTACATCGCGTTCGGAGCTACGGCCAGAAATCGTTTGAACGCTGCCAGCACCGCCGGAATCCGTTTCGCCTGAGTGACAAACCCCATCGAAGCAATCACCCAGGCGTTATCAGGAATGCCTAAACTGCGACGACATTCGGCAGCGTCCAGATCATCCAATTCGTAAGTTTGCGGAGCCAGATGGTGCGGAATCAGTTCAATCGGCGTCTGTGCATCCAGGCTTTCCAACTGAGAAGCGGCGTAAGCGTTGTGCGTGATAATGCCCAAACTGCTGGCGACCAATCGGCGGTTGAGCGGCATCAGGAATTGCTGGTACTCACTGCCGACTCCAAGTTCGCGCATCTCCGCCACGCGAGCGCCCAATCGTCCGTAGGCATAAAAAAGCTCATCCCAGTATCCATCTTCGTTTTGGCGGCCAAGCGTTCGCCACGCGATCAGGTGATGCAGGCAATGTTCGTGCAGCACCAGCAAACCCGGAGTTTGCAGCGCGCGTTCATAAACAAATTCGTGATGCGGATTATTACCTTGATGATAAATGCAGAGGTCGAACGGCTGCTGGCTGTGGATTTCGTCAAAATGCGTCGCGCTTTGAACGGCGTAATCTCCTCGATGTTGATTCAGTCGCAATTCATCGGCTTGCTCGACAAAAACTGTGATGTCAGCGCCTTTGGCCAAGTACGGCAACAGTTCGGCGCTGTAATCGGCTATACCGGATTTGCTCGGCGGTAATGGGCTGAAATAAGCGAGACGCATAAATGCCAAACTATAACGGCTTGATTCAGGCAGCCTTCTTTACCGGTTTGGGTGTGAGGTTGGGAATCGTGGTAATCAACGCACGCAAGACATTATTTACGGATGCTGAGTCAGAAAAAATTTTGGCCACGTCAGGATCAAGCGCGATCACTACCTGGCTCCTTTCAATTCGCCCGGCAAAACGATTTGGCTTTGCTTTGCTGTAATCAAAATCATATTCCGGCAGCATATCGTCAGTGGCCGTAACAGATTGCTTACGAGTTTTCTTCATATTTTCTCCGTTCTTTTTTCGTCAGAAACCGCGCGCTGATAATTCGCAAAATGCCGTTAGGTCGTTCGGTAAAGCACACCAAGAGCAAGATACCAGTCAGCGAATGGCCAATGATAACCTCTCGGAGTTCGCCAACTGAATGGGCATCGTCATCGAAAATACGAGCCAGTGGGTCGTCAAAGACAGTGCTCGCTTCTTCAAAACTGACGCCATGCGCGATCAAATTCAGCGATGCTTTTTTTACCGTCCCACTCAACTTTAACGCCCATAACGCCAAGCTCCCATTAGACCCCAGAAGCGACTGGCTTAGATGTAGAGGTTTGTTTACGCCATTGATAAACGGCTCCCATCAAGGCTCCGATGAAAAACAGCACCGCTATAAATTGAGAAGTCGAAAAAATGAAAACCTCGCCACGCGGATCGTCGCGCCAGTATTCGATGATGAATCGGGCGACGGAATACAGCATCGCGTAAGCCAGCACGATCTGGCCATGGAATTTGCGATGGCGAAACATCACCAGCAGCAAGACGAAAATCACCAACAACGCCCCAGCTTCGTAAAGCTGAGTCGGATGTAGATTGATTGGCGCGGTCAAACTGCCAAGCTTGTCCGCCCAGACGTTGCGCTGAATCGCATCGCCAAGCTGTTCAACGATGGTTGGAACACCGGTCGCTTCATAACCTTTTTCAGTAAAGTGAACTCCACACCACGCCGAAGTCGGTTCGCCCCAGCAGCATCCGGCGCTAAAACATCCCAGCCTGCCAATGAAATGGCCGATGGCAATGCCGGGAGCAAAGGCGTCGGCGGTTCGCCACCAAGGCATTCCGTATTTACGCATGACAATCACCGAAGCAACGACCGCTCCGATGAAACCGCCGTAAAAGACTCCGTTCGAGCGCAGAAAATCCAGACTGAAAATTGCTCCGATGTTGCCGCTGTATCGGTCGTTCCATTCGGTGATGATGAGCAGCAGCTTCGATCCGACCAGCGAAGCCACCAGCACCCACAAACCCAGATCGTAAACTTTTTGTTTGTCCAATCCGTCACGCGCCGCCAGCCGCGACATCACCCACAAACCGATGATGAACGACAACGCCACCAGCAAACCGTAAGTGTAAATCGTGAAGTTGAAGTAAGGGATTTTGAAAAGTTCGGGGAACATAACTTGAATTTAGCCTTCGGGTTGTTGAGCGTTGAGCTTGGCATCTTCCGCCTGAAGCTCGGCGCTGGTTGTCGCAGCGACAGGTTTTTCTTCAAACAGCATTTCCAGCGCCAGCAATCCTGCGCCAATGCAAATTGCCGTGTCTGCCAGATTGAAAATCGGCCACGAGTATTGGTCTCGCCAATGCAGCCCTATGAAGTCCACCACTTCGCCCAGCCGAACGCGGTCAATCAAATTGCCTACGATGCCTGCCAACAATAACGACAACGACAGACTCAACCGCAATTTGCCGGTCGGAGTCCGCAGCAAATAAATCGAAACGAAGCTTGCCGCCACCAATGAAATTCCGGCGAACACCCACCGAGCATCGAATTCACCGTCGGCAAACATGCTGAATGCCACTCCGCGATTTGTGGCGTACACCAGCCGAAAGAAATCGGGAATGACTTCGATCAAAACAACAGGCTTGAGCTTTGCCACAGCCCAAGCCTTTGTCAGTTGATCGGCAGCCAAAACAACGGCCGCGATGATGAAGTAAGGAAGTTTATTTTTCATTCGTAGCTCAAACCAGATTTACTTTCGCACGCAGTTCGCGGATGTCGTCTTTCATATACGAATGCTCGCGCGTGTAAACATCCACTTTGATGTCCAGGTCTTTGATCTGGCGACTGAGTTGTAGAAATCTCTCAACCAGTTCACGCCTGAGACCAGCGATTTCTCCTTCCATTCGACCTTCCATTCGATCCATCCGGGCGAACATTAGTTCGAACTGTTGTTTGACGAATTGCTGGAACTCAAGTTCCTGCGTTGATCTGTTCTCAAGATTGTTGCCATTGTCACCCGACATAATTTGCCCTCCTAAAACTCAAAGGTTAGCGGGGTGGCCGAACGTCATTAGACTACTGCGCCAACATCTGTTCAAGGTTGGCTGCACAGCGGCGGCACGCTCCCGGATAGCGCGAATCGCTGTTCACGTCGGTGGTGTAATGCCAGCAACGGTCGCATTTTTCGCCTTCGGCGCGAGCGACTTCGACTTTCAATTCAGCGCCGTCTTTCAGTTCAACGCCGGACACGATGAAGAAAAAGCGCAGGTCTTCGCCAAAAGATTCCAGAAAGCTTCGCGTGTCGGCATTGGCGGAAATCGTGATCTTCGATTCCAACGCTGCGCCGATCAGTTTGGCATTGCGCGCATCTTCCAGAGATTTGGTGACGGTGTTGCGAATCTCGAACAATCGTTCGTAACGTGCAAGCAAATCAGCGTTGGCCAGCGAAGCGTCGTAAGCCGGAAACACTGTCAGATGAACCGACTCGGCTTCGGCTTTTGCGCCAGGAATGTTTTCCCAGATTTCGTCCGCCGTGAAGACCAGAATCGGCGCAACCAGCCGCGAAAACTTGCGGACGATTTCATACAGCGCCGTTTGAGCCGAACGTCGCGCGACAGATTTCGGCGCGTAGGTGTAAAGCCTGTCTTTCAAAATGTCGAAGTACAACGCCGACAATTCAATCGTCGCAAAGCCGTAAAGCGCGCGATAGACTTCGGTGAAGTCATAGCGTTCATAAGCTTCCAGAACTTTGCGAGTCACGTCGTTCATCGCCGTCAACGCCCAGCGATCAACTTCAAGCATTTCGCCGACCGACACACGATCCTTTGCCGGATCGAAGCCGTCCAAATTGCCCAGACAGTACCGCGCAGTGTTTCGCAATTTGCGATAAGCGTCCGAAATGCGTTTCAGGATTTCATCCGAAACGCGCATATCTTCGTGATAATTCAGCGCCGAAGCCCACAGCCGCAAAATCTCCGCACCACTGGTTTTCAACACTGTGCTGAGTTCAACGCCAGTGCCTTTGGATTTCGACATTTTGTCGCCGCTGACATCCACCACCCAGCCGTAAGTGATGACTTCGCGGTAAGGCGCAGCGCCCATCACTTCCAGCCCAACGACCAGCGACGAATTGAACCAGCCACGAAATTGATCGCCGCCTTCCAGATAAACGTCAGCCGGGTAAGGCAAGCCATATTCTTTCAGCACGGCAATCGAACTCGCGCCCGAATCAAACCACACGTCCAGAATGTCCATTTCTTTTCGCAAGTTGGCCGAACCGCATTTGCAGGTCGCTCCCGCTGGCAACAGGTCTTTGGCTTCGCGTTCGTACCAGGCGTCGGCGGATTCTTTTTCGAAGATGTCTGCGATGTGGTTGATGACTTTCGGGTCGCAGAGCGTGTCGCCGCAATCGTCGCAATAAAACACAGTGATAGGCACACCCCAGGTTCGCTGGCGAGAAATGCACCAGTCAGGGCGATCCTTGAACATGCTCTTCATGCGGTCGCGTCCCCAAGCCGGATACCATTCAACCTGGTCGCAGGCGGCAATTGCTCGTTCGTTCAGCTTCGTCGCGGTCATCGAAATGAACCACTGCGGAGTCGCGCGAAACACGACCGGATTGTGGCAGCGCCAGCAATGAGGATATTGGTGCTGGAAAGATTCGACTTTCAGCAAAGCGCCAATTTGTTGCAAATGTTCGATGACTGCTTTGTTGCCGTCGCGCGCTGAGTCGGCTTTGGTAATTGGCACAACGCGCATTCCGGCGAAATGCTCAACGTCTTTCATAAAAAAGCCGCGCCCGTCCACAGGGTTATACGGTTCGATGCCGTACTGTTTGCTGATGACATAATCTTCGTAACCGTGTCCCGGCGCAGTGTGAACCGCTCCGGTTCCGGCTTCGAGCGTGACGTGATCGCCCAGCATCAACAAGCTTTCGCGTTCGATAAACGGATGGAGAGCTTTCAGCCGGTCGAACTTTTCGCCGCTGTACGTGCCAATGACTTCGTAACTTTCCCAGCCGACTTTCGCCGCGACTTGTTCCAACAACCCGCTGGCGACGATGAAGACTTCGCCGCCGACGGAAACCGCGCTGTATTCAAATTCCGGGTTAAGACTGATGCCCAAGTTCGCTGGCAACGTCCACGGAGTCGTCGTCCAGATGACGATGTTGACGTTCTTCCCCGCCAACGCTGCGTCAACTTTGTCTGCTTCAGGAAAAGGAAACTTGACGTAAATCGAATGGCTGGTGTGGTCGTTGTATTCGATTTCAGCTTCGGCCAGCGAAGTCACACAACTGACGCACCAATGCACAGGGCGCATGCCTTTGTACACCGAACCTTTTTCGACAAACTTGCCGAAGCAGCGAACAATGTCGGCCTGATACTTGAAGTTCATCGTCTGGTACGGATTGTCCCATTCGCCCAAAACGCCTGCGCGTTTGAAATCGTCGCGTTGAATGGCCAGAAACTTTTCCGCGTGTTTGCGCGCCGCACGGCGGATTTCAACCGGCGGCATGTCGTGCTTTTTCGATCCCAGAGCTTCTTCAACTTTGATTTCAATCGGCAATCCGTGGCAGTCCCAGCCCGGCACGTAAGGCGCCCAATTCCCCATCATCGAACGCGACTTGACGCAGAAATCCTTCAAGGTTTTGTTCAGGATGTGGCCAATATGAAGCCGCCCATTGGCATACGGTGGCCCGTCGTGAAGCACATAAACCGGTTTGCCCGCGCGGACTTCGCGGAGCTTGCCGTACAAATTCATCGCATCCCATTTCTGCAATCGAATGGGTTCGTTCTGTGGCAGATTGCCTTTTTGCGGGAATTCGGTGTTGGGCAGGTTTACAGTTGTTTTCAGATCAAGTTTCTCGTCACTCATTGTGTTCGGTCGTTCCAATTATTGATTGATGTAAGCAGCATTCGAGGCTGGTCAAAGAAATCGGATGATAGCGTAAAGGACATCCATAAAGAAACGCCCGGCCTCCGCCGCCTTTGCCGGAGCCGAGCGTTTGTCATTCGCTCTTGTTGTCTGGGCGCTCCGGATGGAGCGTCAAATAAACATCTCTTCGTCTTGATAAGCCTGATCCACAGGCAGCCGGTTTCCGGCAAATAAGACCTGCATCGCTCGGCGCAGGCCAAACATGACGTAAGAAAATTCGCGTGCTGGTTCCAGAATGCTGTGCTGAACCATGGCGGTTGTGCGTTGAAATTGGTCGGTGGCGATGGCCAACGTGTCCTGAACCTTTTCGACCTTGTCCTGAGCGCGTTCGACTTCGCGGCGAGCCAGCGCCGTTGTATCGCCAAGCAAGCTGCGAAGTTCGGCAGCCTCGTCTTTCGCCATTTCGGCGATGGCGTTGATTTGTTCGGCCCCCTGAGCGAAGTAACCGGCGGCTTCTTTCAATTCGCCCATCAGGTTGTGAGCCAGTTTCAAAACCGGTTCGGTGTTGGTAATCAGCAATTCGGCGCGCGATTGCAAAGTGCTGGCGCGTTCAGCCAACGTCACCAGCTTGCGAGCCAGCATGTACAAGCCGACGAACACTCCGACCTGAACGATCAACAGAATTCCAACGCCGACTGCGATAAGTGTGATTTGCCAGTTCTCCACTGCCTGCTCCCAGTTGGTAGCCGGTAGTCGGTGGCCAGTGGCCGGTATGAACAACCGACAACCGAACACCGACAACCGAACACCTGAAAATCTAGCTTTCTTCGACCGCTGCGCTGCTGCGAACCGAATCGCTCGACTTTGCTTCGCGGTAACCTTGCTTGCCGGCTTCGATAGCTGCGGCGAATTGAGCTTTTTGGTTGGTGATCAAATCTTTGCCGCGTTGAGTCAAATCAGTGACGGCTTCGCGGCTGCGCGAAGTCAGGTCTGCGGCGCGTTCAACGCCCGTGTGGTAATACTCCTGCGCGCGTTCGCCGACATCGCGTCCGGTGTCGCGTGCCAGATCAAGTCCCTTCTTGGTTGCATCGGCGATTTCCGAACGCAACTCGCTGCCGGTTTTCGGCGCAAATAGCAGTGCAGTGACCGCGCCAATTCCGGCTCCGATCAAAAAGTAAACCAGCTTGTCGCCGCTGTTGCCGTTATTGTCTGCCATAATCTCCTCCTATGTTCTGAACCAACTCTTAGCCTCGCATTCTGATTTGGCGAAGCGAATCGTTGCCAAGAAAACCCGGCATCTTGTCCGGGTTCACAGTAAAAATCCGAACGCAGGCATGAAGCCTGCGGGACGAACTCTGGTAAAAAACGTATTGATTTTGTTGATGATTGAACCGCTCATCTATAACGCGCGGCACTATAACACCCGCTATTGGCAACATCAACGTTTCGCTCGGTTCGGAAAGCCTAAACGCCACATTCGGCCAATTCGGAGCCTTCGGCGGGCGCTGATTGCATCTCGTAATTAAAACCGTAAGTTTCAGCCAGTTCGAAGTATTCGGCAAACAACGGCTCCATTTCTTCGACTGTGGGCGAACGCAAAACCATCTGGCGAAGCGGCGTGCCGTTGGGAACTCCGCGCAGCAATTGCGCCGACATCATCTTCATTCTTCCGATGACGCCTTTTTCCGGCATGTGTTCGCGCAACAAGTCGCGGAATTCCAGCAAGGTCTCGTGCAATTCCAGCGGAGTCGGCTTGTATGGTTCCAGCCCCTGCATCGTTTCCCACGTCTGGCGGAAGATGTACGGATTGGCGATGGCTCCGCGACCGATGTGAACCGCGTCGCAGCCCGTCGTGTCGAACCGGTTCATGGCGTGTTCAGGAACCAGAATGTCTCCGCTACCCGACACCGGAATCGAAACGTTTTCTTTGATGGCGCGCACCAAATCCCAATTGGCAAAGCCCTTGTAAGCCTGCACGCGAGTCCGCCCGTGCAGCGTGACCATCGAACCGCCACAATCTTCAATCAGCTTGGCGACTTCGACGCAGTTGATGGAATTGTCGTCCCATCCGGCGCGAATTTTGACAGTCATCGGAATCGTAATCGCGCGTTTGACCTCTTTCAGAATCTTTTCCAGTTGCGGCAAATCGCGCAGCAAGTTCGATCCGCCCCCGCCGTTGATGACTTTTTTCGCCGGACAACCGCAATTGACGTCAACGAAATCGGCTCCGGTTTCCTGAGCGATTTCCGCCGCCCAACGCATGCGGACTTCGTCGTAGCCGAAAATCTGAATGGCAATCGGGCGCTCTTCCGATTTGAAACGCATCATCTCGTGCGAACGAATGTTGCCGCGCGTCAGCCCTTCGACGCTGATGAATTCGGTGACAAACAGACCGACACCGCCGCGCTTTTTAACCAAGCGGCGAAACGGCGAATCGGTCACGCCCGCCATCGGCGACAACACCAGCGGCGGCGAGATTCGTCGGCCAGCAATCTCGAAGGCTTGCGGGTAATGCGTGGCTGATTTTAAGACTTCACTTGTGGCGTACATAAACTTCTGAGCTAGGGGTGATATTTGATGACCTGGTATTCGATGGCGCGCGGGGTCAATTCTTCTTTTCCATCTTTCATTTCGACGACAAAGACAACGCGCTTAGTCCAGTTTTTACTAGCGTCAATTTCATATTGTGCAAAACGGTTGTGCTCCTTCACTTTCCCGTCGTCGCCAACCAGCATCCAATCGGTCTGCCTTCCCTCTGCATCGTATTTATAAACGTACAGTGAATTACGCACCATCAACAATTTCCTTCCCTCCACGTCAACTGTCCTTTGTGGCAGAGCATCAAGTTTACGTGGCGGAAATACTCTTCGATTCATTTGTTTGACCTCGTCGAATTCGGTCCACGTAGCCGACTCAATTTGATTTCCGCTCTCGTCATATTTGTAAGTCAACAAGCTCAGGATACGGCCATCATTACTAACCAGTACCTTTTCTTTGAGACGACCTTTTTCGTCACGGGTGTTGAGGTATTTGATATCGTAACGAGGGTCTGGCTTTGGCGCGTCCTTTCTTGTTGGCAGCGGCATGGGCGGAGGCGGAGCGGAGCCGTCTTCTGTCACCTGACTTTTCATTGCAGGCACACCGTCTACTTCCAGATAGACGGTGCTTGAGGCCATACCAAAGGAATATGACCTGTAAGCAAGATGACGGCCGTTAGGATCATAAGTCGAAACCCCGCTCACAGTTCGCACTGTAGCTTTCCACTTGCCGTCTTTCCATTCCACTGTCGCTCTTTCACGTGAAATTTCTTGGACTTTGCCTTTTAACCCATAATCTTCCGCGTCGGTCATACGCTTTTGGGCAACGGCAAAACTGCTAAGCAAAACTGTGGCTAAGAAAGTTATCAGGACTTTGTGCATGCTTTTCGATCTCCTCCTTGCTGAAATCCGGGGATCAACTTGGACTATAGCATACGGTTGACGCTCAACGTCAAAACCGATAGCTTCAGCAGCGTGATGACCGAAAGCGCAAATATCATTTTGTTTCTGACTGAATTGATGCGGTTGAAAGCCGTTCCGCGAATGGGCTGGTTGTTGCGCGGAGTCCGCGATGTGGAATCGGTCGCCGATCATTCTTATGGCGTGGCGTTCATTGCAATGCTGCTGGCAGATTTGGCTCAGCGGCAAGGGTTGGAGCCGAACGTCGAAAAGATTTTGCGAATGGCGTTGCTGCACGATCTGACTGAAGCGCGAACCGGCGATTTGCCCAACACCGTCAAGCGATACTTTGACAAAGGCGCGTTGCACGCCGCCGACCAACGAGCAGCCGATGAAATCCTTTCTGGTTTGGGAGCCATCGGCGAAGAGTATTTGCTGCTCTGGCAGGAATACGAACAGCGGCTGAGCCTGGAGGCTCGCATTGTCAAAGCCGCCGACAAGCTCGATCTGCTGCTGCAGGCGCGCGAATACGAAAAAGGCGGCGCGCAAAACCTGCATGAGTTCTGGCAAAACTCCGAAACGGATTTTTCCGGCCTGCAAATTGATGAACTGATTGCCGTACTGGTCAGCGAACTGACCGCGCCCAGACAGAAACCGACAACCGATCACCAACCACCAACCACCGATTAGTTATGGATTTCATCCAACAAGGCATCAACTGGCTTCAACAACTGCCGCCCGAAGGCGTGCTGGCGCTGATGTTTTTTCTGGCCTTCATTGAAAACGTCTTTCCGCCTTCGCCCAGTGACGTGTTGCTGGTGTTTGCCGGAACGTTGATCGGTTTGGGGACGATTGATTTCACTTCGGCCTTGCTGGTTTCGACCATCGGCAGCGCCTGCGGATTCGTGCTGGCGTATGTTGTTGGCAGATATTTTCAGCAGCACATCGTCACCGGACGTTTGAGCCGTTACCTGCCGCTGTCTGCCATCAATCAGGTCGAATTTCTGTTTCAGCGATTCGGTTACGGAGTCATCATCGTCAACCGTTTTCTGGCCGGAACGCGCGCCATTGTTTCGTTCGTCGCAGGCATGTCGAAGATGAATTTGCCGATGACGACTTTGCTGTGCGCGTTGAGCGCAGCCGCCTGGAACGCGATCTTGCTTTATCTGGGAATGGTCTTCGGCAAAAACTGGCAGAAGGTCGGCGAATACCTGAGCATTTACAGCACGGTCGTCACTGTCATTGTATTGACTGTGCTGGCCGTTTTCGTCTGGCGTTACCTGAAAAATCGCCGCAGCCAGCCGACAACTGAAAATTGAAAATTCTTGTTCAGCCTCCTTTTCGCCGCTGACGCGGCGAAAAGGAGGCTGAACAGTGAAAACTGGAAACTCATCTAGATGGACATTCTACGCAAACTCCGAGTTCAAGCCGCCACCAAGTTACAACACATCGTCCTGCCTGAAGGCGGCGACGACCGCACTATCATTGCCGCGTCCAAAACCGCCGAAGAGCGTTTGGCGCGTGTCACCGTGCTTGGCGATGAAGAAAACATTCGCAGCCGCGCTTCTGCGCTCGGCGTCAGCCTGACCAATGTCGTGATTCTGGATCATCGCCGTTCGGCGGATTTGTCGCGTTACGCTCAGGAACTTTACGAACTTCGCCGAGCCAAAGGCGCGACTTTGGACGAAGCCAACAAGCAGATTCTCGATCCGCTGTATTTCGGCAACATGATGGTGCGCCACGGCAAAGCCCACGGTTCGGTTGCCGGAGCCACAAACACTACAGCGCACACAGTTCGGTCGGCGTTGATCTGTCTGGGACTACGCGAAGGTTTTTCGCTGGTGTCGTCTGTGGTCGTGATGGTCGTTCCGAACGAAGCGTTTGGCGTCAATGGAGCGTTGATCTTTGCCGATCCGGCAGTCGTGATTAACCCGACGGCTCCGCAACTGGCCGAAATCGCCATCGCTTCGGCTGAAACCTGCAGAGCTTTGCTGAACGCCGAACCGCGCGTGGCAATGTTGTCCTTTTCCACCAAAGGTTCGGCGCAACATCCGATGGCCGACAAAGTCATCGAAGCTACCAAAACCGTTCGCGCTCGACGACCGGATTTGGAAATTGACGGCGAACTGCAGCTCGACGCCGCCTTGGTGGAAAGCATAGGCCAATCCAAAGCCAAAGGTTCCACAGTCGCAGGCCGAGCGAATGTGCTGATCTTCCCGGACATCAACGCCGGAAACATCGGTTACAAACTGACCGAACGCCTGGCCGGAGCCACCGCCATCGGGCCGATTCTGCAAGGCCTGGCCAAACCCGCCAACGACCTTTCTCGCGGTTGTAAATGGGAAGACATCGTAGACGCTGTCGCCATCACTGCCGTCCAAGCTCAAGCGGTCAACCATGATTCGCGTTTGGCGATTCCGATCTGAAAAGATTTGGGCAATGACAAGTCTTGCAGTAACGCCACTAAACACAAAGGCACACTCAGTTGAAAACTGATATAAAAACCAGATCAGCAAAACGTTGTGTTGAGTGTTTTCACGTATGAGCAGGCTTCAAACCAAAAAATTCGCGGCGCTGGAAATTCAGTTTCGCCGAACAGGAGAACGCCGGTATGCGGTGACGATCCATCGAAGCGGCCAGCCGACGTTGGAAATGAATCCTGCGCCGGGTTATGACTCCGCGATGCCGCACGATCTGTTGCATTTCATCGTCGAAAGCGAGTTGGGATTGCGGCAGGGGATTTTCGGCCAGATTGCCGATGGCGGAACTGCCGGAACGTTTCGTGCGGTGCAATCGCCCGGAGAAGATCGCCGGGAAGCCGCTCGTTCCCGGCGACGCGAAACCCAGCGCGGCAGCAAGCTGTTACGTCAGGGGCAGGAAGATTCGATGCAATCGGAACGCGCGACCGTTATTTGTCTGTACGAATGGCTGGCGCAATCGGCTGATACTGCTCGGCGAACGTTGGCGGCAGAAATGGCTGTGAATGCCAGACACATCCGCAGCCAGCTAACCGCTGCCGAAAGCAAGGCGTTGAACGAATCGGCGATCAAACGAATTTGCGCTCAGATGGAAGAACTCAGCCAGCAATGGGCGGCTCTGAAAATTGATCAGGCTCTGACGGTGTTCTGGCCGGGAAAAATTCGGTAGGTGATGGGCTTGGCTGGACTTGAACCAGCGGCCTACTGCTTAGGAGTCTCGGCTAGTGTTCTTTCCAACACCTTCCCAAACTTCCACAAAACCAGTAAAATGCAGCGAATAAAGCACTTAATGCTTTCCTGAAATGTCTCAAAGTGTCTGGAACTGTCAGGGCAATGTGGCATTCAATGTGGCATTAAGCGGCCTGCTGCTTTTTCATAGGAGTTTTTGGATATGGGAAAGGAACGAAGCGGAAGTATTAAGTTTGATGAAGCCCGAAACGTGTACATCGTCCGGGTGACTTACACAAGCGAACAGGGAAAGCGGAAAGACATCCGCCGCAATCTGGAAAACAAGACCGAAGCCAACCGCGAATTGAAGCGATTGCTCCGCAACCTGGACGATCACGGCGGACGCATCGTAGACGGCGCGCGGATGACCTTCAATGAACTGGCCAGCTTCTACGCCGAAAAGAAACTGGTCGCGCCAACCTACAAAGGCGAAACTCGCATTGCCGGAATGCGTTCCTGGCGCAATCAGCGCGGCTTCCTCAAAAATCTTCAGTCATATTTCGGACGACAACGCATTCAATCCATCACACACGCCGACATTGAAACTTACCGTGCGGCGCGACTTCAGGAAAAAACAGCACACGGCAAAGAGCGCGGCATCACCGGCGTCAATCGGGAACTGGCTTTGTTGCGCGCGATTTTGAACCACGCGCGGCGCAATGGCTGGCTGGTTCGCAATCCGTTTGAACAAGGCGATTCGCTTATCAGTCACGCCGATGAAAACCGCCGCAACCGCATTCTGACGCCGGATGAAGAGGTTCGGCTGTTGAGCGTTTGCGACGATTTTCGTCGTCGGCATCTGCGCCCGATCATCATCGCGGCGATTGATACCGGTATGCGTTTTGGCGAATTGAAGTCGTTGCGTTGGTCAGATGTGGATTTTGACGCCAACTTGATTCGCGTTCGCAAAACCACCACCAAAACTTGGGAAGCGCGAACCATCGGAATGACGGCTCGATTGGGCGAAGAACTTCAGCAACTGTGGGACATCGGAACCAGCGATGTTTCGGAATCAGTCTTCGGCATCAAAAATCACGTCAAAACATCCTTCACGACGGCGCGCAGCCTTGCCGGAATTGAAGACCTGCATTTTCACGATCTGAGGCACACGGCGACGACGCGAATGATTCAAGCCGGAATGCCGCCGATGGAAGTGATGAAAATCACCGGCCACAAACAGATGACGACGTTTTTGCGATACCTCAACTCGGATCATCAAACCGCCCGCCGCGCGGCTGAGGCTTTGGACGTTTTGTATGCGCCGAAGCTGGCGACGGAATCGGCAACGGCTTATGTGAATTGACGACTTCGGCTTGCCCTAAGCGCGGCCTCATGAACCGCGTGATGCTGCGATTTCTCTGGCGCAGCGGGCAAGCCGGAACTTTCCAGAGAGGCTAAAGAGAGGCCAAATGGATAGTTCTATTCTCGAAGCTATATCGCAATGCGGCTACTTCCGTCTCGGCAAAGATGGTCATCTAGTCGAGTATTTGGCAATTTTTCCGCCAGACCTATATGGGAAGATGAAGGAAAAGCTTGCTCCTTTATTGAAATGGGAACTTCGAGAGGCAGACGCGATGGCTGGATATAGTCCCGAAAAAGTAGACGAGGTTACTAGCCGATTTCTTGAGGACTCAGGGGAAGAAAATCTCGAAAAAGAATTTAGGCATCTAGTTAAAGTTCATTTAGAACAGGCCGCTGAAAATGCTTTTTGGGAATTTGTTGGGCCTATATTGGAAAAACTCAAAATAAAGCGGGAATGGCTTGTTGCGCGAAATCAATTTAGCGAGGTTGGTTTGGCGACGAACACCCCATACGTTTCTTTAGAACTGGCAAATGAAAAACTGGTCACATACACGGAAAAGAGCAATGATTTTGATATAGGAGAAGATGGCTCAAGAGACTTGAAACAGAGAGTGAAGCAGGCGTTGCGCGACATTCCTTCGGTAGAAAGAATGATGGAAAAGAAACTTGAACAGGGGATGATTCAAACTACCTCAGTAAACTCCCGAAAAGTCGGAAGGGCGCGGAAATCAAACTCCATCAAACGGCAGAACACTCCTCAGTATAACGATCAAAAGAACAAAGAAAAGCTCTTAAACGCCATTCGTGAACTCTTCAAAGAGGGCAAGAGTGAGCCTCTCTACCATTATGAAATGGCGCAAAAACTAAAAGTCTCAGAAAGAACCATCGGGCGATGGCTGAGGTCTTTGGACAAATCCTTGCACGAATCGTTGGACGACTTGATTGCTCAGGCTCGGTAATCACCAACTTTCAGCCGACACGAAAAATAAAAAAATTTTCCGTGTCCGATTCGATAGCGCAAGCAAGTTTGAGAAAGTAAACAGTCCCTGCCTGTTGAAAAACGGCCAGCCGCAAAGTTTCTGACGCCGCGCGGCTGGCCCAAGCAAAAACACTAACCCCGCCATAAGGCGGAGAAGGATTTCAAATTGATGGTAATTGAAAAAAGCAAAAAACTCACGAGAAGGCGAAGACCACAAATCGCCTGCGACAAAAAGCCAATCGCGGCTGATGCCTACTACACGATTCGAGAGGTCACCAGCCCTGACTCTCCCTTCTGGCTTTGCTCACCCGCCACAATCTTCCGTGCGCTGAAAAGCGGCGCTCTGAAACCAAACTATTCAGGCCGAAAAGTTTTACTGAAAGGTGAGCGGATTCACGCCTGGTTGTCGGGCGAGGAGGTAATGGCGTGAGCAAAAAAATAAAGCCGCCAGCGACGGGCATCGCCAACGGCCTCTACGATCTAACTCATTACGAGTCGGATAATAACACGCATCGCTGTCTCTGTCGCGACGTTTTTCAGCCCGGCTCAGCCCACGTAATCACCGAAACCCCGATAGTCACAATCACGCGCGTTTGCGCGGCCTGCTCCGCGACATTGGCCGAAGGCTCGTTTGCGGAGCGCGGCGAACTCGCGCGGCTATTGCTCACGCGAGCAAAAGGGGGTGAACGGTGAGATTCAAAATTTCGCTTTTCGACAATAAGCGCGACGCTGCACCCAAACCTGCCGAGCGAACTTGGCAGCAAATCTGCGACCGCGTGAAATCGCCAAGAGTTCAGGCGGACAAAGACGGCTCGCTTTTTTCGCCAGCCATCTTTGATCCGCCGCGCCGCGCAAAAGAAAACGTTGTTGAGGTCTCGCTGTTAGTGTTGGATTACGACCACGCGGCCAACTTCGACAGGGATACGGCAGTTTGGCGTGAACTTGGGCTGAGTTTCGCGGCGTACACGACTCACTCAAGCCATCGCGTGACGCAGAACAACCCGGAAGCAGAAGAACGCTTTCGGGTAATCCTCCCGCTTCTTGAACCAGTTCCAAGCAGCGAATTTCCTAAGCTCTGGCAATGGGCTGCGCGCGCATCCGACGGCAAAGTTGACGCCAGCGCCAAAGACTCAAGCCGGATGTTTTATACACCAGCCATTGCATCTGCTGACGCTCGTTACCGCTTTGATTTGCACGATGGCGAGTTGCTCGACTGGCGAAAGCTCGATTTACAGGCCATTGCGGAGCCGGTTTCAGTTCAGCCAATCAGCCGACAGAGTGACAATTACGGCCAAGCGGCTTTACGTGAGGAAGCGGCGCGCGTACTGACTGCCAGCAACGGAAGCCGAAATAACCAACTCAACAAGTCTGCTTTCGCGCTCGGCCAGCTTGCCGTGTCTGGCCTGCTGACCGAGAGCGAAATCGAAGCCACGCTTGAGCGGGCAGCAATCGGAGCGGGTTTGAATCCGGGTGAAGCGCGCGGAACGATCAAATCCGGCCTGACTGCCGGGATGCAAGAACCGCGCTTACTTCCTGCATCGCACAATTCGCACAATTCGCACAATTCGTCATTTTTAGGCAATTCTGCGATTTCTGCGAATTGTGCGAACGAACCTGAAGAAACTGAATGGGAGTTGCCAGCCGCTTTTGATGATTACGAATTGCCAGAATTTCCGGTTGAATCGCTGCCAAATTGGTTGCGCGCCTTCGTCACCGGACTGGCGCGGGAAACACAAACCCCGCCTGACCTGCCCGCAATGTTGACACTTTCCGCTTGTGCTGGGGCGGTTGCCGGAAACGTGGAAATTGAAGCCCGGCGCGGCTGGCGTGAACCATTGAACCTGTTTGCTGTCGTAGCCATCCCGCCAGCGAATCGTAAATCGGCGGTGTTCGCTTCCACCGCTCAACCGCTCGAAAGTTTTGAAGTAAGTCTGATAGCTGACCAGCGGGAAGCTGTAGCACGGGCAGAAAGCGAGCGGCGCACCTTAACCGCGCGTCTCGATCACCTGGAAAAAACAGCAGCCAAACTTGACGACGAAAATGAGCGTCGGGAAAAGCAGCGAGAAGCCGCAAGGCTGGCCGAAGAAATTGCGTCAATGGAGGTTCCGAAACTGCCGCGTTTGCTGGCCGATGATGCGACGCCCGAAACTCTGGCAACTTTACTCAGCGATCAAAAAGGCCGGATTGCCTTGTTTTCGCCGGAAGGCGATCTGTTCGATTTGATGGCGGGGCGATATTCCAGCGGCACGCCAAATTTGGGAGTCTTTCTCAAGGGGCATGCGGGTGACGACCTGCGCGTGGATCGTCGCTCGCGCAGCGAATACATCAAACGCCCGTCGCTAACAATCGGGCTAGCGATTCAGCCGGAAGTGCTGCGCGGACTGGTCAGCAAGCCCACGTTCAAAGGGCGTGGTTTACTTGGCAGATTCTTGTACTCCATGCCAAAGAGCACTCTCGGTAGCCGCAAGACGCGCGTCCAGCCACTGGACGAAGAGGCTAAATCTGAGTATTCACGCCGTATCAAGGCGATGGCTGGGTTGATGGTTGATTTTGATGATGAAGGGAACCGGTTGCCGCGAATGCTCCGTCTGACAGATGACGCCGACGATTACCTTGCTGCCTTTCAGGACGAAATTGAGCCGCAGCTTTCCGAGGCTGGCGAACTCGCATCGCTATCAGACTGGGCTGGAAAACTGGCCGGAGCGGTGTTGAGAATCGCCGGTATCCTGCATCTGACCGAACACGCCGGACACTTTCAAAACTGGCCGGAACGAGTGAGCGCAACAACACTCAAACAAGCCATTGAAATTGGCCGATACCTGATTCCACACGCTCAAGCCGCTTACGCCGAAATGGGGGCTGACCCTGAAATCGAAGCGGCAAAATTTCTTCTTCGTTGGATTGAAAAAAATGGTGGGTCTGAGTTTACGCAGCGGCAAGCTTTCGAGGGAACCAAAAGCCGTTTCAAGAAAGTCGAAAACCTCAAACCTGCCCTTCGTTTGCTGGCTGAGCAAGGCTTCATTCGGGTTGCCACTGGCCAAATCGAGAGCGGGAGAGGCCGAAAACCTAGCCAGCTTTTTTTGGTCAATCCGCATTCGTTCGCTGCATCGCACAATTCGCACAATTCGCACAATTCGTCATTTTTAGGCAATTCTGCGATTTCTGCGAATTGTGCGAACGAGGATGGGGAAGCAAGTTTTGAAAGCTCTTACTTGCCCGTTTCACCGTTGGGAAGCACAGCGCGGGAGGTGATTGATCTATGACGGCTCAAGCCATACTTCACGATCTGACAACGCGCGGTGTCCGGGTTTGGGCGGAGTCTGACCGGCTCAAACTCGACGCGCCGGTCGGCGTTGTGACCGAACAGGACAAGCAGGTTCTGACGGCTTGGAAACCCGAACTAATCGGCTTGCTGAGGCCGCACACCAAACCGGCACGCGAGGTCGTTGCGGAGCTTATCGCGCTCAGCCATTGCCCCGACGGATGCGGGAAACTGACCTTGCAGGACGAAGCGCGCGATGTCTGGTTTTGCCCAACCTGTCGGTTATGGGTGATTGCGGGTGTTATTCAATAAACCAGCCAGCCTGACGAAGGTGGGCGGCTCTAACCAAAAGAAGGAGAGACAATGATTGACAGAAGGACTGAAAAACTAGCACAAACGTTCAAACCAGACCCCGTATTAGATGCGCTGGCGAAAGACATTCAGAATAAAAAACGAGTGCCTAGTCGCCTGCCTGCCAGCGAACGGCTGGCTGTTGGTCACTATATTGCGGCCAAACAGGCTTTTGAAACCGTGCAAGCTGCAAAAGACAAGAAAGACAAAGAGGAGGAAGACAGATGAAAGACCGCAGTAAACGAATGGCGAACAACACAATTGTCGGCGGGAAAAAGCGCGCCGTTAGGCTTCGCCGCGCCGCGTATGACCTACGCGAACAGCACGGCCTTTGCCTTCACGCCGACGATGAGCGGAGCTATTTTTTGGAAGCTGATGCTGATGCCGACAAGTCACCCGCTGTATGTTGTCCTGAGTGTCTAAAGCCCCGATTACGAGTTGCAGTTTTTGCGCCAGTGCAAGTCCCCGAAATCGCACTGGCGGGGATTTTGAAATGAACGAACAGAATCAAACCCGACTGATCGTAGCTAACAGCCAGGCGGTAAAATGCGCCAAGTGTAAGTTGCCCAGCCTTGAGGTTCGCGGCGGAATGCTGGTGATTCGTAATCGGCATCACGGCGAAATGCACGAAAACGTTTTTTCGTTGGACTGGATACGGCTTCAAATCGAACGGATGAGCAGCGATAATTTGAACGTTGCCGCATAACAGCAAGCCGATTTTTACAATCAATCGCCGCGTCCATAGAACGCCCGCAATTTTGAGCGCCAAGCCGCGCCAGATGCGGGCGTTTTTCTTTGCCCGCAACGAGGCGAAGGAATGGCGGAAAGTTTAGTCATACGAATCGCGCTGCAACCAGAAGAACTCAGCGCGACGCAGCAAAAAATCAAGAAAACGGTCATCGGGGCGATTGACGCGGTTGCGCCGGAAGCGCGTCAGGCTGGGCGGAAAATCGGCGACGCACTTTCGGCGGGAATCGAAGAAGGCGTAAAACGCGCGCGCCAATTGCGGCAACAGCTTGATTCGATCCTGTCGCCAACCGCTCGACACTCGGCAGCCGAAGCCGCCGAACGGCGACACAATCAGAAAATCGAAGAATTTCGAGAACGCGCAGCCGCGCAGATTGCGGCAACTGAGGCGCGCAAAAATGCCCAACTTGAAGCCATTCGCGCTCGTTCCGAAGCCGCAGAGCAAAGACACCAGCAAAAGCTTTTAGAAATTCAACAACGAGGCGCAGAGCGTCAATCCGCCTTGTCACAAGGGTTGATTCAGGCGCGGACTGCTTTGCTTACCGGATTAACAACCGGCTTGACTGCGCTTGGCGCGGCTTCGATCAAATCCGCGAAGGATATTGACTCAACCGTCAACGTGTTGCGCGCTCTGACCGGCTCGGCTGAGGCGGCGGAAAAGCGGTTTGCTCAACTTGTCGCAATCTCGCAAAAGACTCCCGGACTAACGGCAAACCTTGCTGGGCAACTTGACACTCAACTGCGTGTTGCGTCTGTCCGGCAAGAAACGATTGATCGTCTGTTGCCGATCATTGGCCGCTTGAATGCCATTCAGCGAATTGAAGACCCTCGCCGCTTTGTCGGCAACCTTCGGCAGATTGCGACGACGGGAGATCGGCAGGATTTGAAAGAATTGGTGGAAGCTTCAGCGATTGGCGGCGAACTCATCAAAAATGTTTTTGGAGTTGATGATCCGAAAAATTCAAAAGCTATCAAGGAAGCAGCCAAACGGTTGGGCATTGAAACGATTGACCAGTTCTTTCAAGCCTTTGCCGAAGCGGGTGAGAAGAACGAAGCGTTGGCGCGAGCAACGGAATCAATCGCGTCGCGGTTTGACAAGCTGCGCGACCGTGTTGCCGTTGCGTTACGGCCATTGGGATTGACGATCATTGAAACGATTTCGCCCTTAATCGAAAAGGCTGTCCCGGTTGTTGAAAAACTCTTCGAGTCGTTTGCCAAATTGCCGGAACCGGTCAGGCAGGCAATTGTGGTAATCGGCGGACTTACCGCAACCGTTGTTGGGTTTATTGCGTTGTTCGGAACCGGCGCGGGTGAAGTATTGGCTGTGTTGGCTGCTATCGGCGCAGCGGCAGGCGTGTTGTACAAAATCTGGCAAAGCGATGTTGGTGGCATTCAGGCGATCACGAAAGAGGTCTTCGGCGAAGCCTCGCGCTTTGCCAACGAGCAGTTGACCACCATCGTCGGCTTTTTCCGTGAAAACCTGCCCATACTCCGCGAGGCCGTCAGTAATGTGCTGTCAGCAATTCAGGCATTCTGGGCAGAACACGGCGCGCAAATAAAAGAAATTGTGCGCCAAACGTGGGAGATAGTAACGACGATCATTGGCGCGGCAATCCGCAATATCCTGGATGCTATCAAACTTGTCGCTCAGGTCATCAACGGAGATTTTTCCGGCGCGTGGGGCACGTTCAAGGGCATTGTTGTCCGAAGCGTGGAAGCCGTAATCTCTGCTATTGGCACGTTTGTTTCGCGTTCCGCGAATATCTTCAAACTTATCGTTGAATCTATTTTCGAGCTTGGCACGAAGATTCAAGGCGCGGCCATTGGCATCGGAACCAACCTTGTTCTGGGCATCATTCAGGGCATCAAAGGCAAGGTTACAGAGTTTTACAATACCGTAAAAGGCTTTGTGCAAGGCGGAGTTGACTTAGCCAAGCGCGCTCTTGATGTTCGCTCGCCTTCGCGTGTGTTTTTTGACATCGGTGAAAACGTCGGCGAAGGCTTCATTCTTGGCGTTCAATCTAAGCAGGCCGCAGCCTCAGCCGCGATCAACGCGCTTGTGACGCCGGTACAGTTGCCTGACATTACCGGCACTGCAAATCCGTTATCACTGCTCGTTCCGCAAAGTTTTGGCGCGGAAAATATCGTTGCGCCCGCTCAGGTAATTTCAGACACACTAGAAAACGTCCCGCCGCCAATCAAAGCGGCGGCAGACGCAATGCGTCAACTTGGCGATGCAACAACCATCGCGTCTCAGAGCGTTTCGCCGTTGCAAAGCGCGTTTTCGGGTCTGGTTTCATCGGCTGAAAACCTGCTTTCGCGCGGCATTGATGCGCTAACCAGAAAACTTGGTGTATTTGGCGGATTCGTCAAGTCTCTGCTGGGCGGAATTGCTCAAACCGTGCTTGGCAGCATCGAAAAATCGTTGGCGGGAAGGGGCGGCATTGGCGGCTTTATCGGCAATCTACTCGGCAGCGGGCAAGGCGGCGGGATTGGCTCGTTCCTGACCGGCGGCTTTGCCGGTGGTGGCGGTGCAGCATCTATTCTCGGCGGCTCCGGCGGCGGTGGCTTGCTTGGCTCGCTCTCCGGCCTGCTCGGCGGCGGTCTATCCGCGCCGCGCTCGTTGTCACTCGGTGGTTTGCCGATTGCACCGAACATTCCGATTCCTGGCGCAGCACAGATTGGCGGCGGTTCGCGCGCTGGTGGCTTCAGTTCGCTTTTTGGCGGATTCGGCGGCTTGGGCAATCTCTTCAAGGGCATCGGCTTTGGCAAAGCGCCCGGCTCTGGCGGACAGTTGGCAGGTGCGTTGCCGCTGCTTGGCATTTCGCTGGGCGCATCGCTTGGTACTGATAGACTGACCTCAATTCTTGGCGGCGCGGCAGGCGGATTGCTTGGCGTGGGGCTATCGGCTGCTCCCGGCATTATCGGGGCTGGCGGTGCGTTGTCCGGTCTAGGTTTCCTTGCGCCACTATTCAGTAACCCAATCACGGCCATTGTTGGCGGTGCGGCATTGATTGGCACGTTCCTGCTTGGCCGTGCGCGGCAACGGCGGCGCGATGAAAAATCGTCTGGCGATTCGTTGCAAGATGCGATCAATCAAATTCGGGATGTGAAAAAGCAGGTTGAGAGCAACGAGCTAACGCTCACGGTTTCTCAAGCGCGGGAACTGTTCAACGCGCAAATCCTGCAACCGTTCATTGCCCAAATCAGCCAACTGAAAACCAAGTCTGTGCGCGAAAGCCGGTTGAAAAATCAGACAGCCGATTTGCGGAACCTGTTCGAGAAGGAAGTCATTCCGGCGGTACAGGCGCAGAAGACGCGGCAAGGCATCAACGACAAACTGATTCCTGAATTTGCGCGGTCTGGCATCGTTCCAGGTATCTATCAGGGCTTTGACAATGTTCATGTCTTGGCACATCCCGGCGAAATGTTTCTGAACCGTCAACATCAAGAGGCCGTCGCGCGAATTGCAGGAGGTGATGTTTTCCAGCGTGTTGGCGTGCCGGATGCGCCGATGTTCACTGCATCCGGCGAGCAATCTTTTGCGCGTAGCGGAATCGTGCGACCGAGTTTCGCTGCGCCAACGCAGCCACAGCCGGTCAGCATTGTTGTCGAGCAGGTTCAGGTATTTGTGAGCGAAGAAGAGGCTGGAAAAATCGTGTTTATGGGAGTGCGTACCGAGCAAGGGCAAGCCGGATTAGCGACGGCATCGAGGGCGGCGCGGCGGAATCGGCTGAACTAGGGCAACGAGATACCGAAAACGAGGTGAAATTATGGTGAAAAAAGAGCAGTCAAAAAACGAATCATGCTCCGGCATTGTGGATGGACTGACAGCGAAGGAAGCGAAAGCAATCGAAGCTTTGCTAACCGCGTCAACCATCCAGAAAGCTGCAAAAACTGCGGGCGTTAGCTATACACAATTACGCCGCTGGCTTGAGCAACCGGTATTTGCGGAAGCTTACCGGCGCGCTCGCACAGTCGTGTTTGAAACGACATTGGCTGGACTTCAGTCCGTCACCAGTGACGCAATCGAAACGCTCCGCACGATTATGCGAGACAAAAGCACGGCAGCGTCAGTTCGGGTGAACGCTGCCGGAAAGTTGCTTGATGCCGGTGTGCGAAGCCGCGAATTGCTCGACACGGAAAGCCGATTGGCCGAACTTGAGGCGCGCTTTGCCACGATGGATCAGGCGAAAGCGAAGTAGTTTTCCGAGTTTTTGGAGGTCAAAAAAGGTGAGTGCGACGAAAAACAGATTGACCAGGCTGGAAGCGATGGCGGCTTCCTTGCCGGTAGAACTGCTCTGCAATTGTGACCGCTCCGGCAAAAGCTGGAAAAACACGACGGCGGAGGCCTTCGCGGCGGAACGGACCGAAAACCGGCATGGGATGTGTGAACGGCCTTTGTTTGCGCCGGATGCTCACGCCCGGTTTATGCGCGATGTGAGGGGGGGGATTTATGGCGACGACTAAGACCAGGCTGGCCGCATTGGAAACGCGCTCGGCGACACTGCCGCCGGATGGCGCCTCCCTGCTTCGCGCTTGTGAACGGTTGCCGGAAAACGAGCGCGCGGCGTGGACTCGCTCGCTAACGGATGACGAATTGATGGCAATGATGCGACAGCACGTCGCCAAGTATGGCGGACTCGACATTGACCGGCTGGAAGAAAACGAGCTTGAGGAGCTTTGCCTTATTGATGACGATGCAAAGTATGAAGAATGGATTTCGCAGCTTCGCTTAACGAAGCCGCATTATTTCAACAAGGGCAAGCAATGAGCATAAAAACCAGACTCCGAAAGCTTGAAGCCGCGAACCAGAAGCCGGGCGGATTTTGCCCGCACGTTGCGCGGGTTCGCATCTATGTGGGTATCGAAGTGGACGATCAGAGCGCACGGCTGACTGAGAATGAATGCCCGTTCTGCACGTTGCCGTCGCTGGCTGCAATCAACGTTTACCCCGCTGAGTTATTTGAGGTGATGCGATGAACAAAACCGCCGCCAGATTGGCAAAGATGGAAACAGCGTTCAAACCGTGCGAACGATGCAAGTACCTTGAACAGCAGGTAAAGCTTTTTAACGATGCTCTGCTTTCATTGAGCGTCAAGCCAGTGGAACCACGCTCCGACGAAAACCGCTTTGAACGGTGCGACGTTTGCGGGCAGTCGTACATTGTCCACACGGCCTTTGACACCGAAGCGACATTGGAAGACTTGCGCGTTTTTTTGGCCGAAGACCAGCGCAAGCGAGAGGCAGGATTGCCAGTATCACGCGAACGCTGGCAACGC
Source organism: Acidobacteriota bacterium (assembly GCA_033763255.1). Taxonomy (GTDB): domain Bacteria; phylum Acidobacteriota; class Blastocatellia; order RBC074; family RBC074; genus RBC074. The sequence goes on from JANRKX010000021.1 coordinate 139,890, forward strand.
TACATTGAGTTTTGGGACTGCATGGAACAACGCGAACGAGATTTTTACGGCGCAGATGTGTATGACCGGGCAATTCAAACGACGGACTACCCCAGAGTGCGCCGCCGGATGGAAGAGACGATGAACTCCGCGCCGACAGAGGCGGAAATCGTGGAGCAGTTCAGCCACGTTCACCGTGGTTTGACTGTTTAGTCCGTTTGTTGCTGATTGCCCGCCCTGTAAATTTTGCACAGCTTTTCTTGCCCTTTGCGCTTATCCGGCGTAGCATCCGCGCCGGATTGAGCAATCAGTCTTGAGCGCGCGCCTCGCCACCCCGGCAATCACGGCAACGCCGTCGTGAAGCGCGAATTAACGCAACAAGGCGCGCTCACTTTCAGTCTCACCATTGCCGACCCCGTAAATAAACTCAGTGCCTCAAAGCTGCCCAGATCATCACGACTTGAGCGGCTTTAGCGTTTTTTTTCTACCGCTGTAAAAGTCACTCAAAAAACCTGTTGCGTGATAAGGCGCGAAGGTCGAAAGGCGATAAAAGCCTGTTGGCTCGCTTGCTTTAGAACTCAACGCCTGTTCTTTGAGAAATTCGTTTCAGTGCTCGGAGGTTGACCAAGCCAGCGACGATTCCCATCG
>JANRKX010000022.1:0-16408 GCA_033763255.1 Acidobacteriota bacterium
GTTGCCCCAACGTTTGCTCTAAAGAGCGAATGTCTTTCACCGTGTGATTGCCTTTCTTGTTTGGTCACAACAAAGTTCAATCGCACGGTGAGTTAAATTTTCAAATCATTCAAGTTATCAGCTTTTGTCCTGTACTGAGCATCGAAACAGATTCATCTGTCGTAGTTACAATCCCACATGAAAGGCTAGCCTCACCTGAGGATTTAGTAATGGAGTATCTTCGCACCAAAGACGAAATCACAAATAGATTAGCCCGCGAATTGTGCGGTGTACCATCGGAAAACACCATGAAAAGCATATTCAAGCGACTGGAGGCTCGTGGTTTGATTGAACAAGTTCCTGGGCGCTCTCGATTCAAAGCCGCTTGGCGCATGAAGCGTGGCTAATTATGATCCATTGGACGCCTTGAGCAAGACACGCATTCAATATTTCGAGCAGGAAGACGTGCTTCATTTGGCAATTACGGAAGAGCCGGAGAGCCGGAGCTTGGAACTCAGTCCCGACATCACCATCGAGTTGAACGACAAAGACGAAATGATCGGAGTTGAAATCCTGAACGCCAGCAAGTTTCTTCGGGACGCGGTGCTGGAATCCATTCAGGCCAAGACGCTTTGGATGTTGAAATAAGCGGTGGCTTTTCTCGTGGCGCAATTCAGCCAAGCCGGATGCGCGCGTCAATCATGGTCAGGCCTTCGCCGCGCGGGTGAACGATGACCGGGTTCAAATCAATTTCGGCGATGTGCGGAACGACTTCGGCCAGAGCGCCCAATCGCAGCAGCAAATCTTCGACAGCGACAATGTCAGCTTCCGGCGCTCCACGATAGCCTTTCAGCAAACGATGTGCGCGAGTGGAAAGAATCATTTCGCGTGCGTCGCGGTCAGTCAGCGGCAAAACTCTGAAAACCACATCGTCCAGCAATTCCACCAAAAAACCTCCTGAACCGAATGCGACCAGCGGCCCGAACACCGGATCGTGAGTCACGCCTGCCAGGATTTCGACGCCTGCTTTGGCCATTGGCATCAGGCTGACGGCTTCCAGCGCGATGTTGTGCGCGGCCAGTTGTCGGGTAAGTTGCTGGAATCCGGCTTCGGCGTCAGCGGGTGCTATGTTCAGCAGCACGCCGCCTACGTCGGATTTATGCAGCACGGCGGGTTCGTGAATCTTCAACGCCACGGGCAAATTGAATTCGATTGCGGCTGTGGCGGCTTCATTGGCGGTGCGAACGATTTTGGCGCTGACGATATTGATGCCTGCCGCGCCGAGCAAAGCTGCAACATCTGATTGATTCAGCCAGCCGCCGTTGGGGTAGTTGGCGACGATTGATTTCGTCAGGTCGCGGTCAATTTTGATGTCGGCGATGCTGCCGGTTGGCGTCGAACGCCACTGGCCGTAATGCGCTGCAGCGGCCAATGCGACAGCGGCGCTTTCGGGGAAGTCGTACACCGGTACTGAGCGATTGGCTTTGGCGCTTTTGGGTTCGCTGACCGGAACTTTGATCGTGGTCGAATAAGGATCGAAAAACACTGCCGCAACGGTTTTCTGCAAATTTGGCCGAGCCGCCAGCACATCGCCCAACACTTGAGCGACTTCTCGCGTAGGCGTGGCCAGCGGTGGAATGAAAATCACCAGCAGCGAATCCAGATCAGGGTCATCGCAAAGAATTTCCAGACAAGCTCGGTAATGCGCCGGGCTGGCGCTGGCAATCGTGTCCACAGGGTTGGTGACGGTAGCGGCTGCGGGCAGGACTTCGCGCAACCTGGCTTGCGTGGTTTCGCTGAGCGGCGGAATCTCCAATCCGGCTGCGATGGCTGCATCCACAGCGATGATGCCCGGCCCTCCGCCATTGGTCAGCACGCCCATTCGTTTGCCTTTGGGAATTGGCTGTGAAGCCAGCAAGCGCGCAACGGAAAAGAACTCCGCCAACGTATCTACGCGAATGATGCCGGTTTGCGCGAACAGCGCATCGGCGGCTCGATCAGAACTGGCCAGCGCGGCAGTGTGGCTGGAAGCGGCGCGCGCTCCGACTGAAGTGCGACCGGATTTGACGGCGACAATCGGTTTGGCGCGCGAAACTCGGCGAGCGATGCGGGCAAAGCGGCGCGGATTTCCGAAGCTTTCCAGGTAAAACAAAATCACGTCCGTAGCTTCGTCCGATTCCCAGAATTGCAGCAAGTCGTTGCCTGAAACGTCAGCGCGATTGCCTATGCTGATGAACGACGAAACGCCCAAACCAAGTTCGCCCGCCTGAGCCATCAATGCCAATCCGAGCGCGCCAGATTGAGAACTCATCGCCACGTTTCCGGCAGGAGGTTCGACCGGCGCGAAGGTTCCCAGCAAACGAACCTTGCCCGACGTGTTGACCAAGCCCATGCAGTTTGGCCCGACCAAACGCATTCCCGAAGCTCGGCAAACGTCGAGCAGAGTTTTTTGCTCTTCGCGTCCTGCGTCGCCGGTTTCGGCAAAGCCCGCCGACAGAACGCACAACGCTCTGACGCCAGCGGCGGCGCATTGCTGGGCGGCTTCGATAACGTGAGCGGCGGGAACGGCGATGAAAACCAGTTCGGGAATTTCCGGCAGTTCGGCGACGGTGGCGTAAGCGTGAACTCCGGCAATTGAATTTGCCGATGGATTGACAGGATAGAGCGTGCCTGTGAATCCCCAGCGCAACAGATTGCGAAACAACGCTCCGCCGACCGAAGCCGGATCACGGCTGGCTCCTATGACGGCGACGGTTTTCGGTTCAAAGACTGCGCTCAGGCTGGCGCGTTCGGCTTCGGCTTCCTGCGCGTCGCGTCGAGCTTCAGCGACTTCGCTGCGCGTGATCGGAAATTCCAGATGCGTTACGCCGTAACTGATGTTCGCCGTCAGCGCGTAACCGGCTTTGCGAAAGACGGACAGCATCAACCGGTTGTCGGCCAGCACATCCGCCGCAAAGCGCGTGATGCCGTGTTGGCGCGCAAATTCGGCCAGCGCATCCAGCAAAATCGTGCCGATGCCTTTTCGCTGCATGGCGTCTTCCACCAGAAAGGAAACTTCGGCAGTGTCAGGTTGTTCGTCCAGTACAAAGTAGCGCCCGACGGCAACAATAGTTTCGTTTGCGTTTTCGCCATGTGTAATGACCAGCGCAACGTGACGGCGTCCGTCCACTGCGATCAGTTGATCCAATTGCGAATCGGGCAGCGAAGTCACCATTCGCAAAAAACGATACCGAATGGTTTCGGGCGAACAGCGTTTGAATAACGCGATCAAACCTTCGCGGTCGGTCTGTCGCAGAAAGCGCATTCGCAATAACGCGCCATCGCGCAAAATTACGTCGCGGGAAAAGTTTTCTTGTGGATTGATGGTCATAGCCTTTTTGTCAGGTTTAAGTCAGGTTTGGTTTGGATGACAAGGTTAGGCTAAGTGTGAGGTTGGGACAACTTGATGGTTGGACGAAAACGTCTGCCAAAACGAGTAAGGCCGCCAGCAGTTCATTGAAGAGAAAAGACGAGTTTAGAAATTTTGTTTACGTGCCTGAAAACATCTGCCGAACTCTTTCCAAATCTTCCGGCGTGTCCACGCCAATCGAACGATGCGCGACGCGGGCGACTTTGATTTTGTAACCGTGTTCCAGCGCGCGCAGTTGTTCCAACAGTTCGCTTTGTTCCAGCGGAGTCGTCGGGAGTTTGGCGTAGCTCAGCAAAAACTCCCGGCGGTAAACATACAGTCCGGTGTGTTTGGCGTATCGGTTGAGCAATTCCGGTTTTGCGGTTAAAGCCGCTTCGATGGAACCGTGCGCCTGCACCGCCGCGCGAGGGAAGGGAATCGGACTCCGAGAAAAATACAGCGCAAAGCCTTCAGGATCGGTGACGACTTTGACGACGTTGGGATTCAACAAATCTGCCGCGGATTCAATCGGTTCGCTGGTTGTGCTCATAACGATGGAACTGTCGGCCAACAGCGGAGTCAGCGCCGATTCAATCGTCGCTGGGTCAATCAATGGTTCGTCCCCTTGCACGTTGACGATGATTTCGGCGTCAAGTTTCGCCGCGACTTCGGCCAGCCGATCAGTGCCTGTTGGATGATCCGGCGAAGTCATCATCACCTCTTCGCCGGCGGCAGTCACAGCATCGAAAATTCGCTGGTCATCGGTGGCGATGATGACACGATTGATGGCGGCGACCTGCCGAGCGCGTTCAGCGACTCGAACGACCATCGGCTTGCCACCAATGTCCAGAATCGGTTTGCCCGGCAACCGCGTCGAAGCGTAGCGAGCGGGAATGATGGCGACGACTTTAGAGTTCATTGATTATCCGCCAAAACAATACAGCTTGCCGTTTTGGTCGCCGATGACTACGCGCCCGCTGGCAATCGCCGGTGAAGCCGAAAGCGCTCCGCCTGCGTTGAATTCCCACAGCTTGGTTCCCTTCAGCAAATCCAGTACGTAAAAGCGTCCGTCGTTCGATCCGACGTAAACTTTGCCTCCCGCAATCGCCGGAGAAGATTCGACGCGCGCATTGGTTCTGAAAGTCCAAAGAGCTTTGCCGGTCGTGGCATTCAGGCAATGAACCATTTTGTCGCGTCCGCCGATGACAACCCGGTTGTCAATCAGTGCCGCCGATGAATAGAACGGAAATTGCCGTTGCGGATGCGTGTACAGCCAAGCCTGTTTTTTCAATCGCAGATTCAAGCTGACGACTTCGTTGTTGAAATTGCCAAAGAAAAACGCCGTTCCGTTGGTGACAGCCGACGAAGCCGTGTTGCCTCCGGCGGGAACGCGGACGACTTCCGTGCCGTCAGCGATGCGAATGCCATGAAAGATTTCGTCACAGCCTGCGAAGTAGGCCACGCCATTCACAACCGAAGGAGTGCCGTGAACGTAATTGTCAGTCTTGAAACGCCAGACGGTTTTGCCGTCGCGCATCTGGAAGCAATACAGAAATCCGTCGTAACCGCCGATCAAGACTTTGTCGCCGACAATCACCGGCGAGCATTTAATTTCCGAACCGGTCGGATAGCTCCAAGCGCCTTTACCGGTGGCCGCGTTGACGGCGTGAAAGACTCCGGCTTGATCGCCGACAAAGACCATTCCGCCGCCAACGGCTGGCGAAGATTCCAGAATCATGTCTTTGGTTTTGTACTTCCATTTCAGCTTGCCGCTCCACAAATCCACGGCCAGCAAATCGCCCGAAGCAGAACCGACATACACCGTGCCATCGGCAATCGCCGCCGACGATTCAATCGAAGCGTCCACGCCTTTGCCCGCCTCGAACGTCCACAGCAGTTTCAAATTGTCCGGCATGGTCGTTGGCGAAACGCCGGTCAGATTGTGATTGGCTCGGAACTGCGGCCAGGAATCGGCGGTTTGCGCTGGTTCAGTACCGCGCGTGTCAGCAAGCGGCTTAGAAATCAAAAGGCAAAAGGCAAATATCAAAAGGCAAAAATAAAAAGATAAGTTCCGACCTTTTGACTTTTGACTTTTGACTTTTGATTTTTGATTTTCTGTTTTAGTCATAAGCATTTTCATAAACCTCTATCGCTCCTTCTTTGCTCCAATCGCGCGGATTGAAGCTGCCTGTCCATTGTTTGGCGGCTTCTTCGGCCAAACGCGGCAAGTCAGTTTTAGAAACTCCGATTGAACTTAAACTGTTTGGCAATCCGCCAGCGGCGCGTAATTGTTCCAAACGTCGCGCCAGATTTTCAACCGCGTTTGCTTCGTTGGCGGCTTCGCTGGCCAGCCCGGCAATCGCTGCCAATTCTTTATAACGCGCGCCAACCAAGCCTTTATTCCAGCGAACGACATTCGGCAACATCAATCCGATGGCGACGCCGTGTGTCGTGCCGAAGTTTTTGGTCAACGGATTGGCGCAGGCGTGTGTCGCTCCGAGCATCGAATTTTCAATCGCGGTTCCGGCGTAAAACGCGCCGAGCAACATCGCCCCGCGAGCTTCCAGATTCTGCGGTGAAGCCAGAACCAGTTGGTAATTCGCCGCCAGCAATCGCCAGGCCTCGCGCGCGAACACATCAGAAACCGGATTTCGTTTTTTGGTGACGAAGGATTCGACGGCGTGCGAAATCGCGTCATACCCGCTGATGGCTGTCAGTTCAGCAGGCATCGTGACGGTCAATCGCGGGTCGAGCAGGGCGACTTTGAACGCGGCTTGTTTGTCTCCGCAGGCCATTTTGACGTGAGTTTCGGCGTCGGAAATCAGTGCATAACTTTGGCCGTCGCTGCCGGTTCCGGCGGTGGTCGGAATACAAAGCATTGGCAGCATCGTTTTAGCTTCTGGTTTGGCCGACAACTTATCGTGCCCCCAGTAATCGCGCATCGAACCGCCTCCGGCCAGCACAAAGCCAATGCCTTTGGCGCAATCCATCGAACTGCCTCCGCCGAGCGCGATGATCGAATCCGGTAGGAACGGTTCGGCAAACCGACGACCGGCTTCGACCATTTGTGTGTCAGGGTTTTCGCCGAAGTCGCCGAAATGGAAAACAGCAACGCCAGCGTCGTTGAGCAGTTTTGTGGCTTCGGCAACATAGCCGCAAGCGACCATTCCGGCGTCAGCGACCAGCAACGAACATTTGAATTGAAGCTCGCGCGCGATCTCGCCCAGTCGTTCAAACACTCCCAAGCCAAAGACCACGCGCGTGCGCAGGTGAAAATCGAAAGACTCCATCGTGTGTTACTTCTTTTCTGTTCGTCCGATCATCCAGGCGATGACCAATCCGCCAATCAACCACGCGATCAAATGATCTGCGCCTTGCGCCAGCGTGAAGTTCGACGGGAAGCCGTACCAGTTCCACTGCGGAACGTTGACCGTCAGCCAGGCGAACACACCCATCAGCATGACCATGACAGTTCGATTGGCCAGCGATGCGACAGTCAGCGAAACAGTAAACGCTGCGATCAAGCCGCACAAAATCTGAAACAGCAACTGGCGAATCAATTGCCAAGGCGACATGGCATCCCAGCCGGTCGGGTTGTAAACGACGATTGCCGCCGGGCCGGCTTTCCATTTGGCTTGCCACGCGGTTTGTTGTTCGGCGCTGGCGGTTTTCATATCTATGCCGGGCAGCATGTAAAAACCCGGCTCGGTTATATTGCTTTTCATCGCGCTGACAATCACGTCGTCATTGGCGGGAACAGCTTTGACGCCCACTTCGCCGAGTGGCAACACCATGTGCGAAATGAAGCTCCAGACAAAAACGGCTATGCCGGCCAAAATCCCCGGCAACAAAATCTTTTTCATAAATTCTCCTGTGCTGACGCAACGGTCAGCAGTTGGTGAGTTGATGGTGCAAGCTCAGGCGAAATCAATTTCGACAAAGCTCAACTGGATTGCAGCTTTTTGGCAGGCGAGCCGCAAACAGGCGTGATATGCCGCCAGCTTTTCGTCCACCGTTACGGGCAACGTGAAAAAGATGATTTGAGTAATGCCGTGTTGTTTGATTTGTTCGGCGACTTTGAAACTGTGCGCCTCGACTTCGTCGCCGACCAGCAGATGATCGTAATAAGGAATCGGATCGTTCGGTTTCAGCAAGCCGTATTCGCCCGACAAAATGAAAAAACCTGTTCCGGCGCTTTCCGCCGCCGAATAAATTCGTCGGATTCGGTCGCTGCGGTATCGGTTAATAGCGGGCAGCGGATGTTCGTAAGTTTCTTTTTCCGCCGAACAGTATGTTGAAAAAATGGTCATGTCAGTGTGGAGTGCTGCGACTTGTCGCAGCTTTTGCGTTCGCTTGAAATCCTTACCGAGCAACCAGAAAGTTTGGTAAAGAAAGAAAAGCGGCTACCGGTAGCCGCACTCCAAATTTATTTTTTGCGGACGGCGAATTTCAAACCCGACCACGTGGCGTCAACCGCGCAGACTTTGTAATCCACCAAGCCGTTGGCCAGGCCGGTTTCGCGCACGATGTTTTGCGTCAAATCCGTTTTCACCTCCCTCTCTTTTCTGGATGCCTGTTTCGGCCAGACCAGCCAGATGCCGCCGTCGCCGGTCAGTTCACGCATTTCGTTGACGCGGTCTTCTAGTTCGATTCGCATTCGCAAAAACCAGATGATGAGCGGTTCTTTGCCTGTTGCTTGGTGCCTGAGCCGAACGCCTTCGGGCAATTCGCCCAGCGTCGCCGCAAAATCTTTGGGAGCGTTGACCAGCGCAACGGTCATGTTTTCCTTGATGCCGAGCTTTTTCGGCAGCGGCGTGCCGGAATAACCGGCAAGATTCGATTCCGGTTTGACTGGATTTGCCACGGGGTTGGCGATGGCGGATTTCAGCGCGCTGCGAATCTTGCTCCAAGTCGTGTAAGTCGCGTCGGGCAACACCTTCTTCAGTCGTTCGACCTTTTCCGGCTCGCCTTCGACAAAAACCAGCGGCACTCCGCGTGTGGCTTTGGCGCTGCGCAAACCGGTTCCGATTTCTTTGCCGTGCGAAAACATACGCGACAAATCAATCACGAACGCTGCGGGCGGATCGTTCTTCAACGCCTTGTAACTTTCGCCGTCGAGTTCACCGTATTCGACTTCGTAACCAGCGGCTTGAAGCTTGGCAATTCGTTCGGCAGCTTCTTCGGCTTTCCAGTGAATCAAGCGGACGCGCGTCATAGAGCAGTTTCCTTTGGTGATAACAGAAGCGGGATAACATTCGATGGTGAATGCTATCCCGCGAATTGTGGCGAATCCGTAAAGATTATTGACCGGCTTTTTCAGTCGCTTTTGCCGCCGCCGGAGCGCCGCTGCCGACCGCCAACGAGAAAAGCTGGTTGCGGTTCATGATAATCAGCGCGCCGTTGGCCGGAACCGGCGAGGAATAGACCGAACTGCCCATGTTCATTTCGGCAATCAGCTTTTTCTCTTTGCCGTGAGCCAGAACGACCACATCGCCGTCTTCATCACCCAGATAAACTTTGCCGTCCACGACCAGCGGCGATCCCCAAAGAGCGGCGAACATATCGTGTTGCCACAATTCCTGACCGGTTTTGGCGTCAATGCAATGCAAGAATCCGCTGAAGTCTGGGTAATACAGCAACCCGTCAGCCAGAGCCGGAGTCGAAATCGAGCGGCGAATCTTGTCGAAGTGCCAAACCAATCCGGTTTTGGTGATGTCGCCGCGTTTGGTGGGGTCAATGCAATAAGCGTGGCCGACGCCTTCGCCGTGTTCAGGGTCCTGACCGTTGGCGATGTACACCTTGTTGTCGTAAATGATCGGCGTGGCAATGATTTCGTTGCGGGTTTTCGGCCAGACGCTTTCTTTCGGATTGGTATCGAACGACCAGAGAAGTTTTCCGGTCAGTGCTTCGTAGCCGCGAACCCAGCCGTCGCCTTCGCCGATGACCACCTGCACCACGTCGCCGAGTTTGCCCACCGCCGGAGAAGACCATTGGCCGTGCAGAATCTTGTCGTTGACGTTGTTTACTTCCCAAACCAGCTTGCCGTCTTTTTTGTTGATGGCAATCATCGAAGGCGCTTTGGGCGAAGGAATGTTGACGTGGCTTTCGTCCTGACCGTTCGAGGTGCTGACGAAAATCAGGTCGCCCCAAATCACGGGCGAAGAGTTGGCAAGGTTGTGCGGATGCGCGCCGACTTCTTCGATCATGTCGTAGCGCCAGACGATGTCGCCGTCTTTTTTGCCGGTGAATTTTTCGTCTTTAACCGGGCCGTCGTTTTCGTCGTCGGTGAAGCCTTTGGTATCGGCGCAAATCAGTTCCGCCCGGTTCGAGACGTAATAAAGCCTGTCGCCTTCGACCGCCGGAGAAGACGCCACGCCTTGAAACGGCCAGTCGTTGACTCGTCCGGCTGTCAGTTTTTCGTGAGTGATCTGCCAGATGAATTCGCCGGTTTTTTCGTCAAACGCCATGACGACGCCTCGGTCGTTTGGCTGTTTCGGATCGCGCACGGCTTCGTTGTTCGTGCCGACGAAAACCATTCCGCCCGCGACGGTTGGGTTGCCGTAACTTTGCGAACCGATGGTCGCCATCCATTTGACGTTGGTCTTTTTCGTTACGTCCCAAGTCGTCGGCAAACCTTTCATGTTTGAAACCATGTTGCGGTCAGGCGTTCCGCCCCACATCGGCCAATCGCCGTTGGCGGTGTCAGACGCCGAAACAGAGAGCATTTGCCAGCCAAAGGTGGCAACGACAGCCAGCGCGATTGCGCCAGCGATAAACTGTGATTTCGATTTTCCGTATTTCATTTCTTACTCCCTCAGTTTTAGAGCGATGCTTTTTGAAAAGCGTCTATTTGTTTGGCGTGACTTTGATGTTATCAAAAAAGACTTCATTGGCGCTGTCGCAGAAAATGCCTGCGCTGCCCAGCCGATTTCCAATCGGGTCAGTCCATTCGATCAGCCACTCGGCAGGTTCGGTTTCGCCTGTTGGCCAGACTTTGCCGCGCGCGCGAGTTTTGCCGCCGGGCAGGTTCTGCACTTCCAATTTTGTTGTGTACCAGGTGTTCGCTTTCCAGGCGAAAGGTTTGCTGAAACTGCGCTTGGGTTCGATCTGCCAGGAACGCAGTTCGACTTTCTGGATGTTGCCGAACAGCACCAGTTCGTAACGCTGAGCGACGACTCCGGCGTCACCCATTTGGCGACGACGTTCGACGGCTCGAATGTCAGCCTGGGCTGTGAAATTCGCCGTTTCCACCGCGCCGAACGGCGAGCGCGTGCGTTTGAAAATGCCATTGTCCGGTTTTTTGACCAGCACTTTGTTGCCGTCCATTTCCCGCACAGTGTATTTGATCGGCGTTCCGCCAGCATTTAGCCAATAGCTCGGCGCTTGATCCACGGCGACTTTGCTGAAATCTTCTGTGTAAGGCAGCGCCGGAATGACGCGAACGCGAGCAATTCCAGTGACGCCGGCGACGGTTGCTTTCAACGTGCCGCCCTGTAGCGCGCTTTCGGCGGCGGGCGTGAATTGATTGTTGACCAGATTGCCTTTCAGCCCCTCCATCGCCCAAGTCGCGCCGGTTTCGGATTTAATGAATCGGCCTTTGTCATCGAACAGATTGACCTTGAATGTTTTTGCCACGCTGGGCTGCATCATCAAATCAACCGGGACAACTTGAACGTGGGCGACTTTCGCATCTGCCGGAGCGTTATCCGCCTTTTCAACAACAGGCGGCAGCGGAGCCGCTTTCTTTTTGCCGATGGCGTAAACATATTTGGTCGAGATGAAATAAATACGTCCGCGCGAAACCGCTGCTCCGCCGATGATTTGTTCGTTGGCGGCAATGGCTTCGTCGCCTGCTTCTGTTTTCAGGGATTCTTTGGTGATCGGCTCCAACTCTTCTTTATCCAGAATCTGGCAACCAGTCGGCGTAGGTTTCAAGATGTAGAACGTACCGTTTTCAGTTCCGACGTAGATTTTGCCGTCGGCCAGAATCGGCGAAGCCTTTTGAATCGTGCCCAGATTCTGTTCCCAGACTTTTTTGCCATCGGCGCGGTTGAAGGCGAACAGGTTGGCTCCGGCGTCAACGAAATAAATCAGGTTGCCGTCAATAATGGGCGAAGCCGGGCCAAGCTGATAATTGTAAATCGCGTATTTGATTTTGTCGGCGTTGGAAGTTTTGGTGATAGAGCCTTTGGCCCGCAAATCAATCGCGGCCAGATGTCCCATTTCGTTCACGTCCAGGTTTTCTTCCTGATGGCTGACGTAAGCGATGCCATCTTTGATGACTACGCCGGGATTCACTCCGCGTTTGGACATTGGGTAATTCCAAACCGGTTCGCCTGTGGCGACTTTGACCGCGCTGACTGAACCGTCTCCACCACCCGCAACCAGAACTCGCAGGCCGTCAACCGTTGCGACGACGGGAGTTGAATAAGTCGTGTCGTAAGGTCGTCCGCCCGGAGTGCTGACCCACACGGTTTCGCCGGTGAGTTTGTCAAAAGCGTAATAACGATGACGCCGCGAAGCGATGTCGGCAAAACCATCCGTGACCGTGCTAACGATGACCAGATTGCCTTCGACAATTGGCGAAACTGTCCGTCCGCCGTGCGTAGTCCACGCGCCGAATTCATCTGTCAGCGAACGTTGCCACAAAACCTTTCCGGTAAACGACAACGCAACCAGTTCATTACAGACGCCAAAAGCGTAAACGTTTCCGGTTGTCGGATCGCCCACAGGCGAAGACCACGCGGCTCGGCGAGGCGGCACGTCGCTGGAATAAACGTTGAACTTGTGTTCCCAAATCAGCTTGCCGGTTTCGGCGTTCAGCGCAATCACACGCTCCTGAAAAGTTTCGCCTTCGCCCGACGTGTTGAAGATAAACACGCGGCCATTCATGACAATCGGAGCCGAGCGTCCGCCATACGGAGCTTTCCACAGCAGATTGTCGCCGTCTTTAGACCATTTTTCCGGCAAGCCTTTTTCCAGCGAATGGCCGTCGCGTGCGGGGCCGCGCCAATCCGCCCAATCGCTGCCGGATTTGGCGCGCGCGGGAGATTGCGCCGAACTATCGCTGTCAAAGACAGAGAAGGAAAACGCAGAAATTACTGCGGCAAACAAAACGAAACGAAGCAATGTTGATTTCATAGAATACGATCCTGTGAACGAGTAAAAGTGAAAGTGGTTCCGTTCATCAAAGACTGGTTTGATCTTTCTTTGGTTGCGATGATTTTCTTGACGTTGTTGAAGTCAGACTATAATTTGCCGACTGACCACAGTTCAAGACGAGTTTCCCGAAACCTGACCACGAAGAGTTGCGTTTTTGCTGCTGCCAGGATTGGCTCGGTTATTGCCGGTCAGCTTGGAAATCAAAACAGCAAATTGGAACATCGCATATCAGGTTCTTCGGACTGCTGAGAATTTCGCGATCATCGGAACCGGGCTTCTCTACAATTTGCAGTCGCTGTTGTACGCTTTCGCCGGAGTCAAAATCATGTTCATAAAACAAATCGCATTTCTGAAACATTTGATCGCCGTGGCTGACAAGTCGGCTCAAAACCTGAAAGCTTCATAGTAATCAGGAGTTTGTTGAGGACCAGGTAATGATTCGCCGCGCTGAAGTTGGAGAGGCGGTTGTGCTGACCGAGATCGCGCTTGCGGCGAAACGACATTGGAATTACCCCGAACGCTGGATCGAACTCTGGCGCGAATCGCTGACGATCACGCCCGACTTCATCGAACGCCACGAAGTTTTCGCCGCAACCGAATCCGACAAACTGATTGGTTTTTACGCGCTTGTGACTGACGACGGCAAAACCGAACTTGAGCATCTGTGGGTTTTGCCGAAATGGATTGGCAAAGGCATTGGCCGCCAATTGTTGGCTCACGCAATTGAACGCGCTGCGTCAATCGGCGCGCAACGAATTGAAATCGTATCCGATCCCAACGCCGAAGGCTTTTACCGAAAAGCCGGAGCGACGCAAATCGGCGAAGTAATTTCCACAATCGAAGCACAGCAACGACGACTGCCTCGGTTGTCACTTGATACTTTTGGAACTGGAGAAACACCCAAATGAAAAAACTGACTTTTGTATTGCTGGCAGCAGCGTTGATGACTCTGACAGCCGTTAAGACGACGAACCTTTCGGCGGCTGACGCTGCTGGCGGAACGAACTGGGCGCAATGGCGCGGCCCGAATTCGCAAGGCATTTCAACCGAGAAAAATCTGCCAACCGAATGGAGCGACACCAAGAACGTATTGTGGAAAGCGGCTCTGCCGGGCAAAGGATTTTCTCAGCCGATCATTTGGGGGAATCGGATTTTTCTGACGACTGACGTTGACGGCGCTGCCGCTCCTGAATCGCACAAACCGCCGAAGCACATGATCGGCGAAAAAGAGTTCACGCATCCCGAATGGGACGGCGTCAATCGGTTGCATACTTTCAAAACCATCAGCCTTGACCGCGACAGCGGCAAAATTTTGTGGGAAGTCGTTTCGTACGAAGGTACAGTTCACGATTACCGGCACAAACGCGGCAATTACGCCGCGCCGACGCCCGTTACCGACGGCAAATACGTCTGGACTTATTTCGGTTCCGAAGGGCTGTACTGTTACGACTTCAAAGGCAAACTGATCTGGAAAAAATCGCTCGGCCCGATTCTGACTTTGGGAATGGGCGTAGCTTCTTCGCCTGTGCTGCACGAAAACCTGTTGATACTGCAATGCGATGAAAATCTGGGCAAAAACTCCTTTATCGCCGCCTTCGACAAAAAGACCGGCAAAGAAGTTTGGAAAGTCGCGCGCCCGGTTCAAACCAGTTGGACTACGCCAGTGATTGTCAAAACCGCGACTAGAACAGAGCTTGTCACCAGCGGCAACGAATTCCTGATTTCGTATGACCCGATGACGGGCAAAGAATTTTGGCGAGCTGGCGGATTGAAAAATAACGCGATTGCTACTCCTGTTGTCGGTCACGGCTTGGTCATTCACTCTTCCGGCTACCCCGGCAAAGCCATTACCGCTGTTCGTTTGGGTGGTTCTGGCAACCTGGATAACACCGACAGCATTGCTTGGAAGTACAACAAAGGTACAGCGTATGTCCCTTCGCCGATTTTGTACGGCGATTACGTGTACCTGATGAACGATCAGGGCGCGTTGACCTGCCTGGAAGCCAAAACCGGCAAAGTGGTTTACGAAGGCGGGCGCGTTCCCGTCAACGCCAAGTTTTACGGAGGCTCGCCGGTCGCATTTGACGA
Organism: Acidobacteriota bacterium; assembly: GCA_033763255.1. Taxonomy (GTDB): domain Bacteria; phylum Acidobacteriota; class Blastocatellia; order RBC074; family RBC074; genus RBC074. The sequence continues at coordinate 14,618 of JANRKX010000022.1, forward strand.
CAAGATTTTATTGACCAACGACGACGGCGAAACCTTTGTCATCAAAGCCGGCCCGAAACACGAAGTTCTGGGAACCAATTCCATTGGCGAACCTTCGCGGACTTCGATCGCCATCGCTGACGGCAAACTCTTCATTCGTGGCGACAAGCATCTATTCTGTATTGGCAAGAAAGGATAAAAGTCATGACTTGGGATGAAGTAATCAATAACCCGTTTTTGCAAAACCTGCCGTTCAAGATTGAAACGAACCAGTTCGGGCAAATTTTGATGAGTCCGGCATCGAACCTGCACGGTTCGATTCAATTTGGTGTCGGCAAGAAAATTGATCGAAAGAAAAAGAATGGAGAGGTAATGGTTGAGTGTTCAATCAGCACTTCTGACGGAGTAAAAGTCGCGGATGTGGTTTGGGCATCCGACGAATTTATCGCTGAATATGGAAAGATCACACCGTACCCGAAAGCACCAGAAATATGTGTCGAAGTTATCTCTCCATCCAATTCAAAGAAGGAAATTGAACACAAGGTTGAATTATACCTGGCAAAAGGAGCGTTAGAAGTTTGGGTTGTAAACAGCAACGAAGAGCTTGCTATTTATACGCACACCGGCAAGGTTCCCAAGTCCAAGATTGTTCCGAAAATTAAACTTTGAAGTCTGTTATCAACAAGTCTGACCGTGAGCATAAATCCTGCGCTAATCAACGACAGGAGTAACTAAATCAATGAATCGAAAACTAACTCTGCGGCTTTCAGGTTTAACACTGGCAGCCTTAACTCTGGGCTTGATTGCCTTCGTGGCGTTCAAGCCTTCATATTCCGGCGCTGCGCCGAACTCCAACTGGTCGGCTTGGCGCGGTTCAGAAGGCACGGGCGTTTCCGCTGAAACCAACCTGCCGACCGAATGGAGCGCCGACAAAAACATCAAATGGAAATCGGCTTTGCCCGGACGCGGACATTCTTCGCCGATTGTCTGGGGCAACCAGATTTTCCTGACCACAGACATCGAAGGTGACATCGTTCCTGGCGCGAAAGCCGTCAAACACATGATCGAAGGCCAGGAATTCTTGCACCCCGATTCCATCGCCGATGATCGCAATCACACTTTCAAAGTCCTGAGCGTGGATCGCACAACGGGGAAAATTCTGTGGGAGCAAACCGCTTACACCGGAACCGTTTATGACGGACGCCATCGCAAAGGCAGTTACGCCGCGCCGACGATGGTTACAGACGGCCAGAACGTTTATGCCTGGTTCGGCGGTGAAGGCGACGGGCTGTACTGTTACGATTTCAAAGGCAAGCTGATTTGGAAAACGCCCATCGCCAAAGTCGCCAGCGTAGGCATGGGGCCAAGCACTTCGCCAGTCATGGCGGACGGCGTGATCGTGCTGCAATGCGATGAAGACGAAGGCAAAAAATCTTTCATCGCTGGCGTGGACAAAAAGACCGGTAAGGAAATTTGGCGCACGCCGCGTCCGGTTCAAGCTGGCTGGTCAACTCCGCTGGCCGTCAAAACCGCCAAAGGAACCGAAGTCGTCGCCAGCGGATTTGAATGGATCATTTCTTACGAACCGAAAACCGGCAAAGAATTGTGGCGGATGAAAAGCTTTCAGAGCAACGCGCTGCCCACGCCGCTGGTCGGGTTCGGGATGGTTTATAAACCTGTTGCGTGATAAGGCGCGAAGGTCGAAAGGCGATAAAAGCCTGTTGGCTCGCTTGCTTTAGAACTCAACGCCTGTTCTTTGAGAAATTCGTTTCAGTGCTCGGAGGTTGACCAAGCCAGCGACGATTCCCATCG
>JANRKX010000023.1:0-6206 GCA_033763255.1 Acidobacteriota bacterium
TGGATTCATTTGGATGAGTCCTCCTTCAAAGTGTTTTGGCATTCGCTGACCGGCGAACGGGAACGCCCGCGTTCCGGCTCAACTCATTTGCCGTCCATGATTGTCTACGCTGACTTCTAACGCACGCGCTTTTGCGCCTTTGGATTCAATGCGGCGAACCATTTCGGCGGCAATTGCTTCGCCGTTGTCCGTGACAAAAGCGATCATCGTCGAACCGGCTCCACTGATGGCTGCGCCAAGCAATCCCGGAAACTTGTGCGTTTCATCGTTCAGGCGCAGCACTTCGGAAATGCCCGGAGCCAGCGGCGCGCGATATGGTTGGTGCAGTCGGTCACGCAAACTCTCGTTGATCAGATCGAATCGCTTTTCAGCCAGCGCGGCTTGCAACAAGGCGGCGCGTTGCAGGTTATAAATCGCGTCGTGTCGCGTAGTCATTTGCGGCAACACGGCGCGCATCTTGGCAGTTTCCATCTCAAAGTCAGGGATGCAGATGACGATTTTGACTTCTTCCGGCCAGTGACGTTTAACGGTCAGCAACGAGCGGCGTTCGTTCCCGGCGTAATCCGTGCGCTCCTGAACTACGGCTACGACCAAACCGCCCAGAGTGCTGGGAGCCAGATTGTCGCCGTGCCCTTCAAAGTTCAGCGCAAAATCGAAAAAGTCCGATTGATCCAATTTGTCGCCGCTCAAGGCTTCATAAATGGAAAGCCCGGCGATGATTGCCGAACTGCTGCTGCCAAGTCCGCGCGCCAGCGGAATCTGGCTGTCCACGCGAATGTGAGCGCCGGGCAGTTTCTGGCGGCGAGCTTCGGCGGCAAACAGCGCCGCTCGCAACATCAGGTTCGTTTCGTCGCGCGGAACTTTCTCCGCGCCTTCGCCGGTGGGCCAAATCTGAAAGCCTTCAAACTTGCCGTCGAGCGGTTCGACTTCCAATCGCAAATACAGCGACAACGCCAAACCGCAAGTGTCAAAACTTGCGCCGAGATTGGAGGTGGAAGCAGGTACGATAATTTCAGTCTTCGGCATTCAAAAACAGAGCCTTTCAGAGTTATTTCGTAACTGCTCAGTCCGTTCTTCGCCGCAGGGCGGCGGCTGATATTAGCCCGGCGTTTCAACGCCGGGTAGCGGCCAGAAAATCTCTCCGTCGCGTCAGCGACGACTGAATTCAGCCGTCGCTGACGCGACGGGGAGGAAATGCCGCTTCTTACCGTGGGTTGAAAACCACGGCTAAACTCAAGCGTCGCTAACGCGACGAAGAGACTGAGCAGTTACGTTATTTCAAAAACAGTTTTTGACCAACGAACACGACGCCGGTTTTGGTCACAGTGGCATACACGCCCGCGCAAACGTCGTTCATCCGAGCCGCGGTTTTCAAAACAGCCGGGTCGCTTTCGGCAGTGTCCGGGTCAATGTTGACCATGACGCAGCGCAGGTCTTTCAACGTGATGCTGATTTCCGGGCCGCCATCCGATCCAAAACAAATGGTTCGGCCTACCCAATCATCTTCGGCAAACGGCTCAGCGGAAAAAGTTTCGATCAAAAGGTTCGGACGAAAGCGACGGACATCCAGCGATTTTCCGCATTCAATTGCCAAGCCGTGAATCGTGCCCAAGCTAATCAACGAGACTGCCGCTTCGTCAAAGATGCCGTGTTTGAACTGCATCAGTTGAACATCTTTGCCATAAAGCCGGGCAATTTCAGCGCGCAACTCCTCGCTGCTTGCTTCAAACTCCCTGCCTTCAGGAGTGCGAACTTGCAAGGACGGTTTTTGATCCGCGCTTTCTCCTGACTGAAACGCCCAAAACGGTTGATAACGAATCAAGGCGGGAAGACGGCCAGCCGTCAGCCATGGGAATCCGCCGGAATCTTCCATTCGGCGAAACGCGAATCGCCTGTCGCCTTCGAATCCGTGCCAACCCAGCGTGCAGCTTTCCAGCGATTCGCCAGCCATGGATTTCACCGGATAGCGGAAGATATTTTTGACGATTCCGATTTCCATTCAGGCTCCTATGTAACGAGCGTACAGCGTTCTGGCGACTGCCAGATCGTCTGTGCCTTTGATAATGCTGCGCGCGTCGGTGAAGACTGTGATTTCGTGTTCAGCCGTTTTCAGCTTAAGCAAATACCGGTTGAAACTAACTTCGCCGATTTCGCGGAGTTGGTCGGCCAATTCAGCCAGATCAATTTGATGAGCGACTGCAGGCGTAATCTGCACCGAATTGCGCCCGCACAACGAAGTCGCCAACTGGCCGCCTTTTGCGGTTAGAAATTCAAACTTGCCTTGCTGACAAGTCGGACAATCGGCGATGCGTTCGCGCATCTTCAGCTTCGTAAACGTGTTTTGCCACAAATCAAATTGCAACAGCGAACCGTGCAGTTTTTCAAATTGGCCGGTCAACACTTTGATCGCTTCAGCCACTTGATACGAAGCAATGGTAGCGATGATCGGCAAAACGACTCCGGCGGTGTCGCAAGTCGGCGAAGTTCCCGGCGGCGGCATTTCGGAAAACACGCAGCGTAAACACGGCGTTTGCCCTGGGCGAATCGTCATCTGCACGCCATAAGCTCCAACCGCTGCGCCGTAAATCCAAGTTTTGCCAAGCTTCACTGCGGCGTCGTTGAGCAAATACCGAACTTCAAAATTGTCCGAGCCGTCCAGCACGACATCGGCATCGCGGATCAGTTCTTCGATGTTCGAGTAATTGACATCCTTGACGACCGCTTCGGCCTGGACTTCGGAATTGATGCGAGCGATGCGATTGGCGGCGGCAATAGCTTTGGGCAAACGTTCGGCGGCGTCGTTTTCTTCAAACATGATCTGCCGATGCAGGTTCGATTCTTCGACGTAATCGCGGTCAATCAATCGCAACCACTCGATACCCGCTCGTGCCAGCATCTCGGCTTGCATCGAACCGAGCGCGCCACAGCCAATGATGACCGCGTGACTGGCAGCCAATCGTTCCTGACCTGTTTTGCCTATGCCGGAGAAAAGAATTTGGCGGGAATAGCGTTCGAGGTTCATTTTGGAACGTTACGGAACCGGGAGCAGTAACGACCGGGTAATTCGGATGTACGCATTGCGAAGCCACCCAGTCGCTACCGCTCCCGGTTCCGCACCATTGGTTAGCGGGTGGATTTGATAACGATTTCAGTTCCAGCGTCGAGTTTGACCTTGTTGCTGCCCTGAATGTAGGTCGAACCGGCTCCGGCAGCTCCGCCGACGATTGCGCCAATGGCTGCGCCTTTGCCGCCACCAGCAATCGCGCCAATGGTCGCTCCAATTGCCGCTCCACCGCCCGTACGAATGGCAGTGGTTTTGCCTTTGCTGCCGCTTTCGATGTTGCCTTCTTCGTCAACGCTCTTGGCAGATTTTTCGCCGATGACTTCCAGGACTTGCGCGTCGAAAATGATGTTTTCGCCGGTACGCAGCCGGATGCGATCAAACGCCAACGACAATTCGGTTTTGCCTTTCAGCTTGCCGGATTGTTCGACTTTGGCGATGTGACCTTCGATGGTGGCGTCGGCATATTGGCTCGGCGTCAACACCGTCGCCGTGAACCGATCGCCGTCTTTGGATTCTTTGGTGTCAATCGTGTCCTGCAACCGAATCTTCATTTCGGTTCCACGAGGAATGCTGGTCTGTTTGACCGTCGCTGGTTTGACGGTCTTTTTCTTGGATTTCGATTTGGTTTGGGCACTGGCATCAACGCCGCTGACGACCGTTGCCAACACGACGCTCAAAGCCAATACTGCCAAACGGATGTTGCTTGAAAATTTACGCATAACAATCTCCTCAATTGGTTCAACTTTTGATTTGTTGGGGAATCTTGTGACGGCGGAAAGCTTAGCAAACAAATGCAGGTCGGCAAAACGTAGCGAAATCATTGAAGTCAGTTTTACTAACTCAAGCGCGATTTTTATAATTCGCGCACTTTACCACAACGCCGAACCTGACCGGAAAGGAACATTATGGATAAACGGTTGCGAAGAGTCGTAAACTCGACACGCTCCGGTTTGCCCGTAGATCAAATTTATGCTGAAAAAAATTTTTGCGCCTGAAAACCTGCTTAATCTGTTGCTGATCTTTGTGCCACTTGCGGCAGTTTTGGAATTCACGCACGCCAATCCGATTGCGATTTTTGCAGTGTCTTCGTTGGCAATCATTCCGTTGGCCGGCTGGATGGGCAAAGCCACAGAACATCTGGCGGAAAAGCTCGGACAGGGAATCGGCGGTTTGCTAAACGCGACTTTTGGCAACGCGGCGGAGTTGATCATCGCGTTGATGGCGTTGCGAAAAGGACTGTTCGAAGTCGTCAAGGCTTCGATCACCGGTTCGATCATCGGCAACATTTTGCTGGTGCTGGGGCTGAGCATACTGCTTGGCGGATTCAAATATCCGCGCCAGATTTTCAACAAAACCGCCGCGATGCTGGGTTCGACGATGCTGGCGCTGTCGTCAATTGCGTTGTTGATGCCTGCGGTTTTTCACTTTCTGGTCATCAATAAACCGAACGTCCGCGAACAAGACTTGAGTCTGGAAATCGCCATCGTTCTGATCATAACTTATGTCCTGAGCCTGATTTTTACGCTCAAGACCCATTCGCATCTGTACACCGGCGGAGTGGATGAAAAAGAAGAACAGGAAGCCATAGGGACTCACGGGTGGAGCAAACCCAAGTCACTGACGGTTTTGTTGGTAGCCACAACATTGGTGGCCGTGATGAGCGAATTTCTGGTCGGCGCGGTCGAAGAAGCCTCACACAAACTTGGACTGACGGAAATTTTCGTCGGTGTGATTCTGGTAGCGATCATCGGTAATGCGGCTGAACATTCGACGGCGATTCTGGTGGCATTGAAAAACAAAATGGATTTGGCTCTGAACATTGCCATCGGTTCCAGCATGCAGGTGGCGCTGTTTGTCGCTCCGATGCTAGTTTTTGCCAGTTACCTGTTTGGCCAGCCGATGAACCTAATTTTTTCGCCGCTGGAAGTGGTGGCAATCACGGTTTCGGTGCTGGTGGTGGCTTTGATCGCTCAGGACGGCGAATCGAACTGGATGGAAGGCGTTTTATTGCTGGCGGTTTACGCAATTTTGGGGCTAACGTTTTACTTTTTGCCCGCCTGACCCGGCTTGGGAGTTCGGCGAAATGCAAAGCCGAACTCCCTTTGCAGGTCTGATTCCTTGTTTGCCAGATAAGGCAATTTGGAATTCAGAATTTTTCCCGCCACGAGTTCCTGCCAAACTATTTTCTCCATATCTTCTGCCTGCTGCTCCAGCAATTTCAGCAGATCATCCCGCTTCGAAAGCCGCCGACTCAATTCAGCAGGCGTGATGTGATAGCCTTTTTGTTTTTTGCTGAACCGCGCCAACAATATCTGATTGGTCTGTTGCACCAGGTCTTCGACCTGTCGCGCACGCGCCAGATTGGTAAGAATATGCACGGCATGTGCCAGTTCATGGCCTAAAACCTCGGCATACCGCTCTTCTTTGCCAAGCCCTTTGAACGGGACAAACCCGTTGGGCCGCCTGGTTTCCGGCCCCACATAAGCCATATTGATATTGGTCAGGTTCAATTTGATGACGGCAATGTGATGCTCCCCCAATGGGTCAAATCGCTCAATGGTGAACAATCCCGCAGTACAGTCACTGGAGCCGCGAACTTTTATAATCTCAATGAAAACTGTGTGACCACTGGTTTCAATCCATTGCCATAAATTTCTCAACGTAGGATGCAATGGCTGGCGTTCTTTGTCTTCGGCAAAAACGATTCGCTCAATCGCCTTCCATTTCCTATATTCATTGGCGGAAAGCCGCTCAGTCACAAAACCTGTCAACGGATATTTAAGTTTCTCAGGCAGCGCTTCGGCCAAAACTGTCAGCATCAGCAAATGCACCGCTACCAGTAAATGACTTTTCAGCATGGAAACTCCAGAAGTGATGGACGGGGAAACTTTTTGAAAGGGCAGAATCGGGGCCGGTCAGAAAACGAAGAGCTAGAGAAGGCGGGGCGGATTATATTCAGATCATTACCAAAGCCATAAAGAAATCTTGTGGACAAAGCCGGAAAAGGAGAAAGGCTCAAGATGCCTCACTCATCTTGAGCCTTTTAGATGCGATACACACTAGAAATGCTGATGATCGGTAATTAGCGGGCTTGATCGCTTGTTGAATAGCCTCACTCTATTCAACTCTCACCAATCATCTT